>CAJNCT010000001.1:0-600000 GCA_905221335.1 bacterium | reverse complement strand
ACATTGCTTGGCAGGAAATCCAAGGAACGGGTCACCATGGTAAGATCATGAAGAAGGATGTTTTGGCCTTCCTTCCTGAAAATATCGAAAATGACACCATCAAGTCTCCTGCTCAAATCGAAAAAGTGGAAGAAGTTCCAGACAATATCACTCCTTATGGTGAGATTGAGCGTATCCCGATGACGCCAATGCGTAAGGTTATTGCCCAACGTATGGTTGAATCCTACCTAACTGCGCCAACCTTCACGCTCAACTATGATGTCGATATGTCAGAAATGTTGGCTCTTCGTAAGAAGGTTCTTGAGCCAATCATGGAAGCAACTGGCAAGAAAATTACGGTTACAGACCTTCTTTCTCTCGCTGTTGTGAAGACCTTAATGAAACACCCATACATCAACGCTTCGTTGACCGAAGATGGCAAAACTATTATCACTCACAACTATGTCAACCTTGCGATGGCAGTTGGGATGGATAATGGATTGATGACACCTGTTGTCTATAATGCTGAAAAATTAAGCTTGTCTGAGTTGGTAGTTGCATTTAAAGATGTGATTGGACGTACCTTGGATGGTAAATTGGCTCCAAGCGAACTGCAAAATTCAACCTTCACAATCAGTAACTTGGGAATGTTTGGCGTTCAGTCCTTTGGTCCTATTATTAACCAACCAAACTCAGCTATTCTGGGTGTAAGTTCGACAATCGAGAAACCAGTTGTTGTCAATGGTGAGATTGTTATCCGACCAATCATGAGTCTAGGATTAACCATTGACCACCGTGTCGTAGATGGTATGGCTGGTGCTAAGTTTATGAAAGATTTGAAAGCCCTGATTGAGAATCCGATCTCAATGTTGGTTTAAAAATACAGTATTTATTTTTAGAGATATAGATAAAGGAAGTAAGACATGGCCTTAGAAGTAATTATGCCAAAAGCCGGCGTGGATATGACAGAAGGACAAATCGTCCAATGGAATAAGAAAGTCGGAGAATTTGTAAAAGAAGGAGAAATCCTTTTGGAAATCATGACTGACAAAGTCAGCATGGAATTGGAAGCCGAAGAAGATGGATACTTGATTGCCATCCTCAAAGGAGATGGTGAAACTGTCCCTGTAACGGAAGTTATCGGTTACCTTGGTGAAGAAGGGGAAAATATCCCAACAGCTGGAGCTGCTGCGCCAGAATCAAAACCTGTACCTGCAGCTAGTGCTTCAAACGACGATGGTAAGAGCGATGATGCCTTTGATATCGTTGTGATTGGTGGTGGTCCTGCTGGATATGTGGCAGCCATTAAAGCAGCCCAACTCGGTGGTAAGGTTGCCCTTGTTGAGAAATCTGAACTTGGTGGAACGTGCTTGAACCGTGGCTGTATCCCAACCAAGACCTACCTTCACAACGCTGAAATCATCGAAAACATCGGTCATGCAGCAAACCGTGGTATCGTCATCGAAAATCCAAACTTCACTGTTGATATGGACAAACTTTTAGAAACTAAATCTAAAGTTGTCAATACCTTGGTAGGTGGTGTTGCGGGTCTTCTTCGTAGTTACGGAGTTACTGTTCATAAGGGTGTTGGTACCATTACTAAAGATAAGAATGTCTTGGTTAATGGTTCAGAGTTGCTTGAAACTAAGAAAATTATCCTTGCTGGTGGTTCAAAAGTCAGCAAGATCAACGTCCCTGGTATGGAATCATCACTCGTGATGACAAGTGATGACATTCTTGAAATGAACGAAGTTCCAGAAAGCCTCGTAATCATTGGTGGTGGCGTTGTCGGTATCGAACTCGGTCAAGCCTTTATGACATTTGGTTCAAAAGTGACTGTTATCGAAATGATGGACCGTATCGTTCCAGCTATGGATGCGGAAGTTTCTAAGAATCTTCGCTTGATTTTGGAACGCAAAGGCATGACTATCTTGACAGGTACAAAACTCCAAGAAATCATCGAGGAAAATGGTCAACTTCGTATCAAGGTTGAAGGAAAAGACGACATCATCGCAAGCAAAGCTCTTCTTTCAATCGGTCGTGTTCCAGATCTTGAAGGTATTGGAGATGTTGAGTTTGAATTGGATCGTGGTCGCATCAAGGTCAATGAATACATGGAAACTTCTGTTCCAGGAATCTACGCACCAGGTGACATCAACGGTACTAAGATGTTGGCGCACGCAGCTTTCCGCATGGGTGAAGTTGCCGCTGAAAATGCCCTCAAAGGAAATCATGCTGTTGCCAAATTGAACTTGACTCCTGCAGCTATCTACACTCTTCCTGAAGTAGCAGCAGTAGGTCTTACTGAAGAACAAGCACGTGAGAAATACGATGTTGCCATCGGAAAATTCAACTTTGCTGCGAACGGTCGTGCCATTGCATCGGATGCTGCTCAAGGTTTCGTAAAAGTTATCGCTGATAAGAAATACGGGGAAATCCTTGGTGTTCACATCATCGGTCCTGCAGCCGCAGAATTGATCAACGAAGCGTCAAGCATCATTGAAATGGAAATCACTGTTGAAGAAATGCTGAAGACCATCCACGGACACCCAACCTACTCTGAAGTAATGTACGAAGCATTTGCGGATGTTTTAGGAATGGCTATCCATTCCCCTAAGAAAAAATAAATCTAAGATAGTTTAGACTGGAAAGGTATTTTCCAGTCTCTATCGTATAAAGGGATATCATGAAATATATTATCAATCATTCAAACGACACTGCCTTTAATATCGCCTTGGAAGAATACGCCTTTAAACACCTTTTGGATGAGGACCAAATCTTCCTTCTTTGGATTAACAAACCTTCTATCATTGTAGGTCGTCACCAGAATACTATTGAAGAAATTAACCGTGATTATGTTCGAGAAAATGGTATTGAGGTAGTCCGTCGTATCAGTGGTGGGGGAGCCGTTTATCACGATTTAAACAACCTCAACTACACCATCATTTCTAAAGAAGATGAAAACAAGGCCTTTGACTTCAAGAGCTTCTCAACTCCAGTTATCAATACCTTAGCTCAACTCGGTGTTAAAGCTGAGTTCACAGGCCGTAATGACCTTGAGATTGATGGCAAAAAATTCTGTGGTAATGCCCAGGCCTATATCAATGGCCGTATCATGCACCACGGTTGCCTGCTCTTTGACGTTGATTTGTCAGTCCTTGCTAACGCCCTCAAGGTTTCAAAAGATAAATTTGAATCAAAAGGTGTGAAATCCGTCCGTGCCCGTGTTACCAATATTATCAATGAATTACCTGAAAAAATCACAGTTGAAGAATTCCGTGATTTGCTATTGGAATACATGAAAAAAGAGTACCCAGAGATGACTGAATACGTTTTTTCTGAGGAAGAATTGGCTGAAATCAATCGCATCAAAGATACTAAGTTTGGAACTTGGGACTGGAACTACGGTAAATCACCTGAATTTAACGTCCGTCGTGGAACAAAATTCACTAGTGGTAAGGTAGAAGTCTTTGCCAATGTTCTTGAATCAAAAATCCAAGACATCAAGATTTATGGTGACTTCTTTGGTATCGAGGACGTTGCTGCAGTAGAAGATGTCCTCCGTGGAGTGAAATACGAACGCGAAGATGTTCTTAAGGCCTTAGAAACTATTGATATTACACGTTACTTCGCGGGTATCAGCCGAGAAGAAATCGCTGAAGCGGTAGTAGGGTAAGGAAAAAGAATCCATTTATGATGGATTCTTTTATTAGCTTTAAACTTAATAATCAAGCTGATTAGACCATAATAGTGATGAAAAATGAAAAGGAGTTATTCATTAATGTTAGAAATTCCAGTAGAAAGTCTTAATCTATTTGAACAGTTAGACCGCAATGTTGTTGCTTTTTATAGAAACGAAGAAATTTCTCAAACTGAAAGTTTAAATATAAGCATCACACAAGAACATTATGACAAAAAATACAAAGATCTTCAGCCTTTAGGATACCAAGCTGCTCAAATACCTTTAGGAATGGCTTTAGATAATGTAATCCAGCAAGCTCATTTTCAAAATCTTATAATTGGCGGTCTTCTTCCTGATGAAATCAAAGTAAACAAAGAGGACTTAATGCCTTTAAAAGACATTGTTGATAGTTTTTGTATTATGTATGCTGCAGCAAATAATCGACTTGAAAATAGTAAGGCTTATGAACTTATGAAAGACAAGACAGTGTTCTTTATTGGTAAACTGTTAACTGACGAACTTAAAAATGGTGGCGAAATTTCGTATATGGGAATCGAAAGAAAATCAGCTGATGGAACTTCCTATGAAGCAGTAAAATGTTTTCTAACTAAAGAGAGTGCTGAGCAGTACAATGATTCAGAAAAACCTGTAAGTCCAGCCAACCTAGCCTATCTGCAAGCCTTTTGGGGTAAACCAGTAATTATAGAGCCACACCGTAACTACTGGATTGAGTTTAAATAACTAAAAAACGAAAGATCAATTCCTTTTATCTTTCGTTTTTTAGCGATAGTTAGTTTACATAATTTATAATATGTAATACTTATAAACTATCCAAGGCATTCTTTTGTTCATCATTGACGATATGGGTATAGAGGTCAGTGACTTGTGTACTAGCGTGTCCTAGCTGGTGACTAACCAAAACTTGAGATTTAGTCGCATCATAGAGTCTAGTTGCTAGCGTATGGCGTAGTTTGTGGGGAGTTACTCGGACTTTGAAGTCCTCAGAGTACTTAGCAACCATCTTTTCAACACTAGAAGCATCGATACGATTGGGAACACCTCTGTAAAGTGTCAGAAAGAGTGCTGTATCCGTCTTTTCCGTCTTATAGCGTTGATTTCGAATAGCGAGGTAATTCTCTAGATAAGGTTTTGCAAAGGCAGCGACATTGACCGAGTCACGTTTGCCACCTTTTCTGATGACATCTATAACCATCATTTTGAGATTAAGGTCTCTTAGATCCAGATTAACAGCTTCAGATAAGCGGACACCGGATGCTAGGAGAAGGGCGATAATGGCTAAATCACGTTCTTTATTTTTATTGAATGACGATAGAGCGCGATTTGAGAGTTGTTGTGGGTACTCCTGATCGATATAAGTTAGAAAATCCTCTGTTTCATTCCCTAGAAAGAGTTTTTGCTTGATGTTTTCAGCTCTGGCAGCAAGGGTTTCTTTCTTTTTCTTAGTTGAAACTTTCTTCATTACATTACGATAGAAATAAGGCTCCCCTTGGTCGTTTTCAACTTCCTCGGTCAGATACTTGTAAAGACTAGAAAGGGCTGATAAGGTCCGATTGATGGTTGTCTGCGAAACGCCTTGTTTGCTTGTATTGGCATTCAGTAAAGGTCGTTCTCGTAGATATAGGATAAAGGATTCCATGTCTTTTTTTGTCATATGTTCTAAGACAGATAAGGGGATATCGGCCATTGTATCAACGTTTGAAATGCCAGACTCCAAAACCCAGCTAAAAAATCGATCGTATTCCTTGAGATATTCGTACAAAGTTGTAAAACTATAGGGAACAGCAAGCTTAGATTGGTAGTATTCCAGAACATACCAAGGCATGATTTGTTTTAGTTTGTCAATTCGTTCCAGTAAAATCTCACGTTTCATGTATTTTCTCCATAATTAAGTCTACTAGTAGTATAGCATAGACTCATATATTTTTCAAGAAAATTATAGTTTTTCGGAAAGATGTTATAAGTGTTTGATGGATTCTAGAAAAAACAAAGACCTGGTTCCACAATCATAAGAAACAGAAACAGGTCTTTTGTGTGTATGTAATCCGGCAATATGTTTATATTTCAATTTCTCTAAAATATTGCAATTGCCATTTTTGTGTTGCTCGAGCTGTTGTATTTAAATTTGAGCACCAAGGAGGATAAAATCGCATAGACATTTTTCCATTGCTATCTTTTGTCGACAGAATGTTTTTACGAATAGCCACCTCGTTTGGAATAATGAATAGTCCCCTCTTATCATTATCAATGATAACGATTATAAGTTCATTCCCTAAATCCTCATTGGTATAAGGAATGTTCTTGTTGTTTTGGTCTTTTTTCCAAAAAACTGTAAAATATCCTTCTTTTTTTGGTGTTCTTTTTGCCAAGCGGCATCTTTTATATCCTTGCTCTTCCTTTATCTTGATAAGAATACCTTCGTATTTTTCATTGTATTTTTCTTCAATGAAATCAAAATCACCATAAAAATTATATAGAACATCGAGTATTTTCATTATGATGTATGGTCCTCCTTAGCAAATAACTTTTCCAAAGAATAATACTGTTTCCAACAAAATCAGCTACCGACTATGCTCATTTTTTTTTGTGCTACCATATAGCAGGATACTAAGATGACGAAAATTTTGATTAGGTAGGTTTCGTATCGATTAGTATCTATGGTTAGCTGAGACAAGACGTTAATGATCGAATGTGTTATAACGCAAATCCAGAGATTCTTTGTTATGTTATAAAGAGCTGAGAGTATGAAAGAATTCGTCAGCAATCCAAATAAAAACGGTAGAGTTTGCAGAGTTGCTAGGGAACCATCTATGTAAAAGAACAACAGATGCCAAATTGCCCAGCTGAAAAAGGTTAGGATTGTTGAGTAAAAATATGGCAACTTTTCTTGTAAAATTGGTTGAAAGACATATCGCCATCCAATCTCTTCTATACCGCCAAAGACAATAAATTTGAAGAACATCAAAAATGGGAGATACCAGCTAAATTCTACTATTTTCCCACCAAACATTAGAAAAGAAAAATCAAGGATAATTAGGGAAAAAGATAATAAATAGTGTTTATAACTGGTATGAATGTTAAAAAAATCGTTTACAATCTTCTTAAAATGAATATGAAAATAGTGATTTGCAACAATTATTCCCCAAAGAGCTGAAGAAATGCCACCTAGAAAGATTCCTAAAATAGATAATAGATTGGAATTGGACTGAACAGAAAAATGATTCAAGAGAAAGAAAAGGAGACAAACTGATACTAACTGGCTAAATGTGCCTAGCAAATATACCGCAATTGCCTTATTTCTTTTCATAGAGAATCCTTTCAATAATATTTTACGTAAAATAAATTATGTAAACATAACTTATAACAACAAATCTTTGACTTTTCCAATTTCACTTTTTGGAATCACTAGGTGAATCATATCACCAAGATACATTCTAGTTGAGCCGTTAACTGTTTGGCTTTTGCCATTATGGACTTGGGTGGTGATGAGTACGTTATGTGGCAAGTTGAGCTCGTGAACCTGTTTTCCAGCAATTTTGTCAGACACAGGGATTTCTATGAGGGTGACTTCTCCTTCGTCTGTTGCTTCTTCTGGTAGCATTTTTT
Source organism: bacterium (assembly GCA_905221335.1). Classification (GTDB taxonomy): domain Bacteria; phylum Bacillota; class Bacilli; order Lactobacillales; family Streptococcaceae; genus Streptococcus. Next base: position 592,715 of record CAJNCT010000001.1, on the reverse strand, counting down.
CTAGCATAGCTTCATAGACTGGAGCACCCTTGAGCAGATCCATGACGATGTAGGCGACCAAGGTCACTAAGCCAAGTGGCATGAGGTTGCGAATATCTCCAACCATCTCGGTTACGAGTATCATAGCGGTTAAGGGAGCCTTGGAAATTGCCCCAAAGTAGCCACTCATTCCTAAAATGACAAATATTGGAAATTGTTCCTGACTGACAAGGCCAAGATTAACACAAATGACGCCAACTAGGGCACCAAGCAAGGAACCAAGCGCCAAAATGGGTAGGAAAATTCCTCCTGGAAGGCCGCTTCCATAACTAATCATGCTCCAAATAAAGCGGATCAAAAAGTAAGCTAATAGAATTTGAAAACTAAAATCTTGCTCAGTTAAGGAAAGAACGACCTGATTTCCACCACCGAGAATCTGTGGTAAGAATATCCCGACTGGTATGATAAGAATAAAAGCCAAGATTGGATAATAAGCTCTATCCAAATGGATTTTTTGACCAAGCCAATCATAAACTCGACCAACATTGAGTACGGCTTTCTCATAGAGAAAACCAGAAAGCCCGAGAAAAACTCCCATAAGGAGGTATATCCAATACTGGTCTAGGGTCATGAGAGGAATATTGTCTGGCATGTCCAGCACAGGTGTTAGACCAAATATGAGCAGTGAGACAAAGTTTGCTACGAGACTAGCTGCTAGAGTCGAGACCCAGAAAAAGCGTGAAAAATGGTGATAGACTTCTTCTACAACAAAGAGGAGACCTGCAATCGGTGCATTAAAGGCAGCGGCTAAGCCAGCTGCAGCACCACTGGCAATCAGGGAGCGTTCCTCTACTGGGCTAGATTTGAGCCACTTGGCAATACCTTTACCACCAACAGCTCCAAGTTGAATACTTGGCCCTTCTCGACCTAGCATAAGGCCACTGGCAATAGCAAGAATGCCTAGAATATATTTTTTCCAAAGGACACTCCACCAGTTGAGAGTCATGAGTCCCTTTAGTTCTGCTTCGACTTGAGGAATTCCTGAACCCTTGATATCTTTTTCTGACCGAGTTAGTTTCTCACTGAGCCAGCAAACGAATACATAAAATAGACCAATGATAAAAAGGTTGCGCACTAGGTGCGCTGGTTCTTGATAGAGTCCTTGTATCAGATGGAAGCCCTTTTCGATTAAGAAACGAAAGGATCCGACAATGAGCCCGACGACGAGACCAACAATGATTCCTCGTCCAACTTGGGATAATATGGTGCTTGAGGCAAAGGCAAATTCTTTCTTGGAACTGAGTGTTTCTGATTGTTCCTCCATAATCATTTCCTCTTACTTATCTTTCTTAGTTGAAACCAGTGATTTGACAGGTTCAAAACTGATTCGGTGAATTGGGGTGACACCTAGTTTTTCAAGCCCTTCTAGATGTTTAGCTGTTCCATAGCCTGCATTAGTCGTGAAATCATAGCCAGGATATTGCTGATCGTATTCCTTCATAATATTATCCCGTGTCACCTTGGCCACTATAGATGCGGCTGCGATTGAGAGGGAGTTAGCATCTCCTTTGATAATTGCTGTTTGTGAAATTGGTAAATCAAGCTGCATGGCATCTACCAAAAGGTGCTCAGGTTGGGGGCTGAGTTGAGAGATTGCTTCTTTCATGGCCAGTTTGGTCGCTTCATAGATATTGACTTGGTCAATGATTTGATTATCCATAATACCGACACCGATTGCCAAGGCTTGGTCTTGAACGGCTTGATAAATTTCCAAATGTTTCTTTTTAGGGATCTTCTTGCTATCGTTGAGGCCTCTAATCTTACAATTTTTTGGTAAAATAACGGCTGCAGCGACTACAGGTCCAGCCAGTGGACCACGGCCGACCTCGTCAACGCCTGCTATTAAGGTCACTCCTTGTTTATAAAGCTCTTTTTCATAGGAAAGCATGGATTCCAAACGAAGGTCTTCATCCAGTTCAGCCTGGATGACTTTTTTACGCTTGCTGATTTCCTTTTGAACTCCAGAACGGGTATCTTTTTCGAATTCTAGAAAAAGAGGATTGTCTAATTCTTTAACAGTAGCAAGAAGTTCCTTGATTTCTTTAATCGTCGTCATCGATGTCGTCCAATGTATCTAAGGTGTAGTTACCGAGTTTTCCATCACGAACTTCCTTCACGAAAAGACTGTAAAAACGGTCGTAGTCGTCACGGAAACCGAGGGCGCGCGTCATATCCATGATGATAACAGGAGCTTCTTCTTCAATTTTCATTTGTTTGAAACGTTCAGCTAGCTTATCAGGATAATGTTCTTTGAAATAATTGAGACCAAAAATAGTCACTTCATCCATAGGAAGCAACTGGTCTTTAATCGCTCCAGTTAGGGCTAGTTTGAGTGCGACAGTATCATCTTCGAACTTAGGCCAGAGAATCCCTGGTGTGTCTAGTATTTCAAGATCTTTGTTGGTTTTGAGCCATTGTTGTCCCTTGGTAACACCTGGTTTATTGCCGACCACCGCAATCTTTTTCCCAGCCAAACGGTTCATGAGAGTTGACTTGCCGGCATTTGGAATTCCGATAATCATGGTCCGCAAGGTTTCAATCTTGATACCGCGTTCTTTCTGGCGTGCAATCTTATCAACCATGAGCTTTTTAGCAGCATCCGTCACAACTTTTACAGTTACTTGCTCTTTGGAGTTGATAGCCAGAGTTTGGATTCCCTGTGATTCAAAATACTGACGCCATTCTTTTGTCATTACTGGATCAGCAAGGTCTGCCTTGTTCAAAATCAAAAGCTTTGGTTTATCACCCACAATCTTGTTTAACATAGGATTTTGACTAGATAAAGGTAGGCGAGCATCCACCAAAATCGTCACAAAATCAACAAATTTTAAATTCTCCTGAACCTGTCGCCGAGCCTTAGACATGTGGCCCGGAAACCATTGAATAGTAGCCATAATATTTTCCCCTTCCGACTAAAAAAACGTAATAAAACGTTTTCTTTCTCACCATCTATTCTATCATAAATTAGGTGCTTTTGCACAGGCTTTGACTAAAATAAAATCATACTATAGCACATAACTTAATTTATGTAATTAAACGTTTGCTTGACTTTATTTTCCGTTTGGTATATACTTTGTATATACGATTTCGTGGAGGTAGAGTGATGAATACAGTAAAGACTCGGAAGGTGGGAAATTCTCTCACTGTGACCATTCCTAAAAATTTAGGTATGACAGAAGGTCAAGAAATGGTTGTCTACAAAGGGATTGACGGAGTCATTGTCTTAGCTCCAAAACTGAAAGATCCTTTTGATGGGATTACTGATTTGAGAATGACAAACGATTTTGAAGGGGTAAGGTCACTTGATAGCGAAATCTGAGTATATTCCTGAAAAGCAGGATATCATTTGGCTGGACTTTGATCCATCAATTGGTCGGGAGATTCAGAAACGGCGCCCTGCCTTGGTTGTGTCTAGGAGAGAATATGCCTTGCAAACTGGTTTTGTGGCTGTCTGTCCCATCACTCATGGCCAACAACGTTTGGCAGAAAAAGGCTTACTCGTTCCTGTCTCGTCGGACAAGGTAGATGGCGCTGTCAATCCATTTCAACTGTATACCTTTGATTTTCGGATGCGCAATGCTCAAAAAATAACAAGGATGGACACGCAGTGTTTTCAGAAAGTCGTCCAACTTTACCAGTACATCTTTGGAGATACTTAAATCCTACCATGCATAGACAAGGTAGGATTTTTTCTATATGAGTAACCTATCTAAAAACGGATGAAGACAATTGAGGAGAATCCCTCTAGTCCAGCTTTCTTGTGCAGATGATAGATGTTCTGCCTGAAGGCATTCTTTTAGAAAATCGCGGACTTGTTCGGGTGCAATTTCAAACTCAAAGGCTTTCATCTTGTAGAAAAAATCGATGAGATGCTCAGATAAGTAATCATCTGAAAAGGGTACTTCTCCACTTTTTCGAAATTCTAATAAGAGTCGAGAAAATCTAGCTTTTTCATCAGGTAAATCCCGAAAATAAGAATTAAGAAGCCAAGTCTGCTTCTGCTTTCGTTCAATAGGATCTTGATTTGCAATTCGCTGATCCTTTTCCAGCTCCTTCTGGTTTTGCTTAACCTTGATAGCCCGTTCGTCTCTATTCTTACCAAAGAGGATTTTTTCCCAATTTCGTTCTTCTTGGGTTAGGGTTTCTGTAAAGCCAAAGTAATCTTGATAGGCTCGTTCTGCAGGCCCCATGGCAAGGATGAGGTTGTCAGCGTATTGCTTAGCGATTTTATCTCTTTTCTTGCGTTCTTTCTCTGCTTGAATCCGTAAATGCTGCTCGTAGTCAATCTTATCCTTGCCTAGTTTGACAAGGTAGAGTTGATCATCAGACTTACCAAGTGATACACTTTTCCAGCACTTCTTCCATACGAGCCTTCTTCTTTGGCTCTGCCTTGGACCAACTTCCACCTTGAAATACTTCTAGGAAGAGCTGGTAATCTTTCTCAGGTGAGAATTGATTGCCGCGATTGGCTTTGAAAACACCTTTTTCCCAAAACCATTTTAGAAGTCGTTCGTCAAAGTCGTTTTTATTGACCTTGATTTTTCCTTTATTTTGAGCCTTTTTGGTTAAATTTTCAACTTTTCTGAGAAGCTTGTCTTCCTCTTCGAGTTGCTGGTCGAGGCTAATACGATGAAAATGGCGAACACAGTCGCTTCCGATAGGAAAGAGGCGTTGGCCTGTAACTCCGTTAAAGAGTTCGTAGGCGTATTTTATGGCATTCCCACAGACGCAATTACTACGGCCGATACCGTTAAAAATCAAGGAAACTTCATTCCATTCCTTGGTAGCATGATCCCAAGTATCAGCTTTTGAAGCTTGTAAAACTGCATCATGCAGGGATTTTCTAACTGGAAGTGGCATGAGGTCTCCTTTCTAGGTTATACTTTTACAACTTGAACCTCGTCTTTGCCGAGCATAATCAAGTATTTTTCAATATTTTCAATCGAATAGGCTCGTGATAAGGCTTCTCCGTATAAGGCTAACTGACCACGATAGCGGTCTATAAGTTGACTTGGTTGATCGTAACGGTCTGTCTTATAGTCGAAAAGAACGATACGATCCTCATAAAGCAGATAGCCGTCCAAAATCCCACGAACAACAAAGTCTTCCTGACTCTTTTGGTCTCGCTTGAGCATGGAGAAAGGTTGCTCGCGGTAGAGATGGTCGGTATTAGCGAAAATTTCCTGACCAAGTGCTGTGTCAAAGAAAGCAAGGATTTTAGAAAGATTGATCTTGTCTCTCACAGCTGGACTAGTCTGAACTTGTTTGAGAGTTTCTGTCAGGCTAGCAAGTGTTGGTTGCTGACTAAGGTCAATTCTCTGCATGAGTTCGTGAGTGGCACTACCAATTTCTGCTCCAGTTACCTTTTCTTTAGTTGAAAAATCTGGTAAGTCAAAGCTGATTTTCTTCTCAGTTGATTGAGTTTGGTTAGTAATTTCTACCCCTTCCATATCCATAACCGGTTCGTAGAATTTCTTGATTTGGCTTGGGGTTTGAACACTTGGTAGTTCAATGGCTGCACGGTGAAGAGTATTATAAACTTCCACCTCTTTCAGCATTTCCAGAGCTTCTTTGATGGTTTCTGACTGGCGGTTGTCTGCTTGAGAGCTATCTTGGAGAGGGCTCTTGTTTTCCAACTCTCCGATAGCTTCTCTAGTCAACTGGTCTTCACCAACAAAACGATAGCTAAAGTTGAGATTGTCCTTGGCAAACACTTTGATGATAGCCCAAATCCAATCTTGAAAATTCTTGGCTTGCAGTCTGGTATTGCTATCTAATTTTCCGTTATTTGCTGCTGGGTATTCCTTTGCTTCCAGCTTTTCACGAAAACCCCTACCGACAAGATAGAGCTTTTTCTCAGCCCTCGTCATGGCAACATACAGCAGACGCATCTGCTCTGAATAGCTAGCCAGTTGCAGTTCTTTCTCATTCTGCGTATAAGTTAGGCTAGGAATAGAGAGTTTGAGGGTTTTAGGATAGTGTGCTTCCACTGCTCCTGTTTCCACCTTGGCGATATATTTGACACCAAGCCCATTCTGACGGCTGAGAATGACGTCTGACATCGAGTCTTGTTTGTTGAAGTCCTGATCCATATTGAGGATAAAGACATAAGGAAACTCCAATCCTTTGCTCTTGTGAATGGTCATGAGTTCAACAGCATCCTTGGGTGGTGCGACAGCCACGCTTGCAAGGTCGTGCTGGGCTTCTAGGACTTGGTCAATCATACGTATAAAACGCGACAAACCCTTGAAATTGCTCTTTTCAAACTGGTCAGCTCGTAGAGCTAGGGCATAGAGATTGGCCTGTCTGGCTGGACCATTGGGCAAGGCTCCAACATAGTCATAATAAAAACGGTCGTTGTAAATCTTCCAAATCAAGTCATAGAGAGAGTGGGTTTTGGCATACAAGCGCCAAGAAGACAAGATATCCATGAACTGACTTAATTTTTCCGCTAGAGCTGTATGAATTAACTCTTTCTGGCTTGTTGCCTGTTTTTGAGCATTGACTAGTTTCTCATAGAGATTTTCTTGGACCTTATCTTCTACTTTCTGAAGGGACATGCGTGCCAACTCGTCCTCATCAAAACCAAACATTGGAGACTTCATAAGGGCAACTAAGGCGTAGTCTTGCAGGGGATTGTGGATGACACGAAGCGTATCCAACATAACTTGTACTTCTAGGGATTGGAGATAATTGTTTTGCTCACCGTCGGTTTTGACAGGAATTCCGTACTCTGACAGGGCAAGTAGAATCTGGTCATTTCGACTGCGACTGGAAGTCAAAAGGGCAATTTCCTTAAAGGCTACACCTTTTTCCTGATGAAGCTTCAAGATTTCCTTGATGACTAGACGCATTTCCCCAGTGAGTTTCGTTTCTGATTGGCTCTCTCCTTCCTCTTGCCCACTATCGTCCTTGTCATAGAGGAGGAATTCTGCCTTGTTGTCTGGATTAGGAGTCAGTTTGGTATTGGCAAAAACAAGCTGGTGCATGCTATCATAGTTGATTTCGCCGACCTCTTGGTCCATAAGGCGTGCAAAAACATCATTGGTTGCTGACAGCACTTCTGAACTGCTACGGAAATTTTCCTTGAGGAGAATCAACTTGCCTTCTTGAGGATTTTGCGCATAGCGTTGGAATTTCTCATTGAAAATCTGGGGATCTGCCTGACGGAAACGGTAGATGGACTGCTTGATATCTCCAACCATAAAGCGATTGTGGCCATTCGACAGCAATTCCAGCATTCGTTCTTGAATGTGGTTGGTATCCTGATACTCATCGACCATGACTTCGTGGAATCGTTCCTGATAAGCCTCGCGGACTTGCGGAAAATTCTCTAAAATCTCAATGGTGAAATGGCTGATATCAGCAAATTCAAAGGCATTTTCTTGGCGTTTACGTTCACGATAAGCTTCCACAAAATCACTCAGAAAGGTTTGGAAAGTTTTAGCTAGCTCCCATGTGTCTTCATGATAACGTTCTTGGTAGTCGAGAATGGTTATCTGGTCCGCTAGTTGTCCTAGTTTAGCAAACTGTGCCTTTCTCTCATCGTTATAGGCATCAGCCAGTGGCTTCAAATCGGCCTTACGACTGGAGTTAGCTAGAGATCGACCATTTTTCTCCTTAGAGATGGCGATAATACGCGCAATCACTGCTCGATAAGCCTGGCTATCGGACTCTTGATTTAAGGAGCCAATTTCATCCAGAATCAGCTGCACATTTTCTAAATAGGCAGCTTTTGGAAACTCCTTGGCATCATTATCCAGATGATAACGGAAGAAACTTTCCAAGTCCCAAAGCGCCTGCTTGATTTGCTCGGTTTGTTTGTCTTTCTCATTTACAAAGTCGGCTTCTTCAAACCCTTTGAGAAAAGACTCACTAAGCCATTTTTGGGGACTGCTGGTGGATTGAAGAAAATCATAGATTTTGTAGACTTGCTGGCGTAGACCTCGTTCATCCTTACCTCGTCCAGCAAAGTTCTTCACCAAGCTACAAAATTTCTCTTTATTCTCACCTTGGTAATGGTCTTCAAAAACCTGATGAAAAACTTCGTTTTTTAAGAGTAACTGTTCACTTTCATTTTGTAGAATACGGAAGTTCGGTGCGATATCAATCAGATAGCCATGCTTGCCAAGAAATTTTTGTGTGAAGGAGTCCATGGTTCCGATAGCAGCGTTTGGAAGATCAGCCAACTGGCGTCCAAAGTGTTGTTTGAGATCGACATCATCGGTTTCTTGGATTTGTTGGCTGATTTTTTTCTCCAAACGTTCTTTGAGTTCGGTCGCAGCCTTAACGGTAAAGGTTGAGATAAAGAGTTGGCTGATTTCCACGCCACGTGCTAATTGGTCCAGAATGCGCTCGGCCATAACAAAGGTTTTCCCTGAACCAGCAGACGCTGAGACTAGGATATTTTGCCCTGCCGTATAAATAGCTTGGATTTGCTCGGCAGTTTTCTTCTGTTCCTTGCTCGAACTCGCTTCTGCTTCTTGCAGTTCTTGAATTTCTTCCTCAGTTAAAAAGGAAATGGGCTTCATCTATTCAACTCCTCTCTCATTTTCTCAAACCAAGCTTGCTTGAGTTTTTCTCCGACAAGGCGCTTGCCATCAGCTAAGTCTAATTTCTCAAGGAAACGGGCTTGTCCCAAGTGGTAATTGGCTTCAAAACCTGTAATGGCTTGATGTTGCTGAACGTACGGGGCAATACTTCTGCCATTTTCGGTATAGGGATTGATGGCAAACTGGCCTTGTAAAATCTTCTCAGCAGCCTTCTTGTACAGATGGGCATTGTAGTCTAGTAAGAGCTGGAATTCCTCGTCTGTCAGCCGATTGGCCTTGTTTTTGTTGTAAAATTCGCCCAAATGACTGCTTTCTTTTTCTAAAAAGAGTCCCTGGTATTTCATTGACTTGCTGGCTTCAGCTACTGCTCCAGCCAAACTCCTAACGGCCATCAGAGATTGGACAGGTTCAGCCATTTCCAAGTACATAGCACCGAAAAAGTTCTGTTCCCCTTCCTTTTTAAGGGCAGCAAGATAGGTAGGCAGTTGGGAATTGAGCCCATTAAAGAAATGAGGAAACTGGAACTGGGTCAAACTAGACTTATAGTCCACCACACCTATCGCACCATCTGCTTTCAGGCGGTCAATGCGGTCAACCTTGCCTCGCACATGAACACTGCGACCATTATCCAATTGAATAAATGCCTGATCCCTGCCACCAAATGTTGCCTCCTCTTGAATGGTTTCGATGGCTGGATTATGACGAAGGATGTGGCCCGTAGTTCGCGCGACATCAAGCAGAACTTCCTTGGTAAACTGCGCTTCCAAACTTTCCTGATAAATAGCTTCAAATTCGCGTTCTTGGCTGGTTTCCTTGATAGCTTGCTCCAAACGCTGGTCAAACGGATTTTCAGCAGGTAGTTTCAAGGCACGTTCAAAAATACGGTGCAAGAAATTCCCATGACTGCGAGCATTTGGACGAAGGCGCAATTCTTCCTGCAAACCTAAGACATAACGGAGGAAATAACTGTATTCATTGCGGTAAAACTCCGTCAAACCAGAGGTAGACAGGTAAAACTCTTTTTCAGCTGGATAAAGAGCCTGCAAGGTTTCCCTAGCTAAAGGCTTGCTGCTTGGACTGGTTGGGATAGCTGGATTTGTAAGACCTTTTTGATCAAGTTTTTTCCCCATGACACGCGCCAGAACCTTGACAAAGGTCAAATCTTGCTCCCTATCACTCATCTCACCCTGCTGATGGTAGGCAACCAAACTAGACAAGAGACTGTGATATGACCCCATATCATCCTTAGACAGACCTTTGTGATGAATCTTCTTCTCTATCCGGCTAAATCCAAAACTCACCAGTTCCTGAAGATAAGCCGATTCCTTGCTCTCATTTTCATTGAGGAGACTTGGAGCGGATAACACCAACTGCTTACGGGCAGCATTGACTAAAGAAAGCATGGTATAGCGATTTTTCTTGAGGTTTTCACTACTTGCAATCAGTAATTGCGCTCCCTCTTCAGTCGCTTTATTTAGCCTTATTCGTTCTTCATCTGTCAAAAGACTGGTGTTTTGCGCGATTTTTGGTAAATGATCCTGAGTCAGCCCAATTGCGTAGACAAAGTCAGCTGTCAGAGGGGCAATCAGATCGTAACTCTGCACCAGAACGGTGTCCACTGTCGCTGGAATGGTGCGATACTGGGACAAACTCATCCCAGAATGGAGCAAGGCTAGAAAGTCTTCGAGATTAACTTGTGAACCATCAAAAACGGTCGCAAATTGTTCTAAAACATGACAGAAAGCTTTCCAAACTTCGGCTTGTCTTTCCTGTTCTATAGCTTCCATAGTAGCGGTCAAACCTTGCATCTGCTTGCTTAAAGCAGCATTTTTTAGAAAAATACTCCACTTTTGCAAGAGATTTTCAGCCTTCTGTTTCCGACTGGCAAACAAGGTTTCAAGAGGAGCCAAGACTCGCAAACGAATGGCATTCAAGCGTTCCAAATCAAACTTTCCATGGTGGGATTTGGTGAAGGTTTGCTGAAAGGCTGGCAAGCCATTGATACCAAGATAGCGGAGGTATTGTTCAAAAGCATCAATATCAGCTTGACTAAGATCGGTATACAAGCCAGTTCTGAGGAGATTAATCAAGTCCTCCTGACGGAAACGGTAGCGTTTCAAACGTAAAATAGACTCCACATACTGGGCCAAGGGATGGTGGGCCATGGATTCGCTTCTACCAAGATAGAATGGAATCTGGTACTGGTCAAAAATGGTCTTTAAGGATAACTGATAAGAAGCTACATCTCCCAAGAGAATACGAAAATGCTTGTAACTCAAGTCTGGATTGTCATATAATTTCTGACGGATGGTACGGGCTACCAACTCCAACTCTTCTTTTTGCGTCAAGCAAGACCAGATTTGCAGATTTTCACAGTCCTTCTCATCTACATCTAAAGCGAGTTCTGAAAAATCATAAGAAGACTCCAGCAAACGAGAGGCCTTGTCAAAACTATCCATTTTCTCATGTGTCTGAGAACGATCCTGAGCAGTTGTTTGGTATTTTGCCCCCAAATGATGAAGAAATTCCACACTGGCTTGGTAGAGATTCCCTTCAGTGAACGGACTGGTATAGGCCTTCTTGCTTGCATAAGCCCCAATAACAATCTCGGCACCTTTGCGATGGAGTAGATCCACTACACGCTCTTCCTCAGCAGAAAAACGGGTAAATCCGTCAATGACCAAGGCAATCTGACTAAAATCACTACTTACCTTGTCATTCTCAATAGCCTCAATCAAATGGGACAACTGACTTCCCTGAGCCAACTGGCTATGATTGAGATAGGCAGTCACTTTCTCAAAAATCAATAGTAAATCTGCTCGTTTATCCTCATCAGTCAAACTTTCCAAGTCTAAAAAGTTCATCTGAGCAGTCGTCATCTCATGATAAAGTTCAATCAACTGCTGGATAAATTGAGGATCCTGCTTAATAGCACCATAAACACGTAAGTTCTTGGGATCGAGTTCGGCAAGGCATTTATAAAAAGCCATCCCAAGCCCGATGTCATCTAGACTAGTTTTAGTTGGCAAATCATTCAAGATTAGGTAACGAGCCATCTGAGCAAAACGTGTAACGGTAATCGCAAAAGAAGCCTGCTGGGACAAGTATTCCAGCACGGCACGTTCCTTTTCAAATGAAAGAGAGTTGGGAGCAATGTAGAAGACTCGCTTGCCTGCAGCAACTAGCTCTTCTGCCTCTCTGGTCAAGATTTCTGTCAAAGAAGTCCGAATATCAGTATACAGTAATTTCATCTCAGCCTCGTTTGGTTTATCAAAGTTTCTTACTCTATTATAGCAAAGTTCGCTTCACAGTCCAAATCCAAAATTCTAGTTGACAATCATTTAACTAGGAAATCAATCATGCTTCATCATCCACTTTCATATGCTGAAAGATATAGAGAAAAAAGTCTTTGGAAACTTCAAAATGCCCATAACGAAGTCGAGAAGTATAGTCTTTCCATTCAGGATGTTGTCTGGCTATTTCTATGAAGCAATCTTTGACTGGTTGATAATACTCGACATTTCGTCTAAAGGGAAAGAATCCTTCAAATTGCTCTACTTGATAAGCCTTGTCATCTATAATTTTACCTACGGCCACAAAAGCCTGTAACTTATCTTGACCATTCATATCGTATTTTGGACTATAGTATAAAAGATAGTCACCTTTTTTCATACGATTTAAGGGTCCGCTCTTTCCATGACAGACCTGACAAAAATTCCCTTCAACTCCTCTTAAAACATGGTTCTTCGAAACAACTCCGACCCAATATCTAGGCATTTTTATCCTCCAACTCTACTAACATGCGATTAAAAACTTCTCTATCATTAGATAGTTTTTCAAAAAATTCTTCATCAACCCCTTCTACTAAGGGTAAAGCTTGATTGACCTTCTCCGCGCCAGATTTCGTCACTGAGACTAGTTTTGCCCGACTATCCTTTGGATGTTGATCGCGTTTAATGTAGTCCTTCTTCTCCAGTAGTCTAACAATCTGGGAAACCGTCATGACATCCATACCGGTGAACCGAGCGATATCAACTTGCGTTACATAATCCTCTCTATTGCTCAAAAACAAGAGCGAAGTCAAAACGATAAACTGAGGCAAAGTGAGGCCAACCGATTTCAAAACTCTTTTTAAGTTGCTTTCCCACTTGTTGTAGACTTTGATGAAAAGAAGGCCTGTAGACTCTGTTTCATCATTTTTGTAAATTGAATTAAAGTGATACTTTGACATTTTTTCTCCTCAAATATTAAGTATACATATTATATAAAAATTTATTTTGTTTTTCAAGAAAAGGAAAGTCAAATGTTACTATTCTGTCAGACATTTTATAGTCTATATGCTATAATAAAAGCAAAACACCTAGAAAAGGAAGTCTTATGATTAAACTACTAGCCTTGGATATGGACGGAACTCTCCTCAATGAAGCCAAGGAAATCCCGCAAGCCCACATCACTGCCATTCACCAAGCCATTGAAAAAGGTGTCAAACTGGTTCTCTGTACGGGGCGCCCACTTTTCGGTGTCCTTCCCTACTATAAAAAACTAGGACTGGACCTCCAGAATGAGTACGTCATTGTCAATAATGGTTGTTCAACTCACCAGACCAGTGACTGGGGTCTAGTTGACTGGCAAGAACTTAGTCCAGCTGACATTGAATACCTCTATGACCTAGCTGAAAAAAGTGATGTTCAGTTGACTCTTTTTGATGAGAAACATTATTTTGTCCTCGGTGGCAAGCCTAATCAAATCGTTCAAAATGATGCCAAGCTAGTCTTTTCAGGCCTAACTGAAATTTCCCTTGAGGAAGCGACCAGTGGCAAATATCGAATGTTCCAAGGTATGTTTTTAGGAACAAAAGAACAAACAGACGATTTTGAGCAACGGTTTGCTGAGGAGCTCTGCCAACGATTTAGTGGAGTTCGTTCGCAACCTGTCATTTATGAAGCCATGCCACTTGGAACAACAAAGGCTACTGCTCTTTCTCGACTAGCAGCGATTTTGAAGATCGAGCCGTCAGAAATTATGGCCATGGGTGATGCCAATAACGATATCGAAATGCTTCAGTTTGCAGGACTTGGCATTGCTATGGGAAATGCCAGTGACCATGTCAAATCCCTTGCTAACGACGTCACAGCCAGCAATGAAGAAGATGGTGTTGCGCGTGCCATTGAGAAGTATATTTTATAATTGAGAAGCCCAGTTCATGTCAACTGGGTTTTATTTTTTTTTTAGAATCACAAAACTTTAGAAACTCTTTAGAATTACTTGATATTTCTTTGATTTCTATACCTTATACTAAAGTTAGTAAAACAAATCAAAAGGAGAAAATCATGAAAACAGTACTCGAAATTCATGGACTGACCAAACAATTTGGACAACAAGCTATTCTTCAAGATCTTAGTCTAACCATAAAAGAGGGAGATATTTATGGACTAATCGGAAAAAACGGAGCTGGTAAAACTACTCTTATCAAAATCATTACACAATTATTGTTTGCGGACAAAGGTACAGTTTCCCTCTTTTCTAGTCAAGGACAAAATGAGTGGACCAAGGCCTTATCTCAAGTGGGTTCTGTTATCGAATCACCTGTAGCTCACAATCACTTGACAGCATACCAGAATCTGAAATATTATTGTATGATACGTCATATTCCAAATGCTGATAAGGTGATTCAGGAGACCTTGGACTATGTTGGCTTGTCAGATACAGGGAAAAAAGTCTTTCGTGATTTCTCACTAGGAATGAAACAAAGGCTTGGCATCGCCATTGCCCTCCTATCAAAACCCGACTTCCTGATTCTTGATGAACCTATTAATGGTCTCGATCCGATTGGAATCAAAGAATTTCGTCTCATGATCCAGCGACTCAATCAAGAAAAAGGCATAACTATCCTCATCTCTAGTCATATCTTGTCAGAACTCTATCTTTTAGCTAATCGCTTTGGTATTCTGGATCAAGGTAAGATTATCCGTGAAATCAGTAAAGCTGAGTTTGAAACACTGAGTGAGGATTATATTGTGCTTAAAACAAGCGACAAAGAAAGAGCTTGTCAGGTATTGAAAGAACAAATCAAGCTCCAGTTTAAGGTTGTCAATCCTGACAATGAAATCCATATCTTTGGTAATGAACAAGATGTCAAACAGATTCTTAAGCAACTAACTTTGTCCGATGTTGCTATTGATGAGATTTACTTTGCCCGTCAAAACCTAGAAGAATACTTCACCCAATTGGTAGAATAGGAGAAAAATCATGATACATACCATTCAAGCAGATTTTTACCGTCTTTTCCGCTCCAAAGGATTCTGGATTACAGAATTCATTCTCTTTGTACTTATGTTACTGGGTGCTACTATCGGTGCTACAGGACATCTAATGGCAGTAAATACAACACCACCAGAGACTCCTACCCATGGTTGGAATGGGATAGAAGCTCTAATCAACGCGTCTAGCAATGGTTCAAACCTCGTTTTTCTCTGCATTGTTCTAGCATGTCTCGTTCTCGGAGTTGATCTAATCGGCAAGCTCTATAAAAATAGTTTGACTGTTGGCGTTTCTCGTACAGAGTTTTTCCTTGCTAAATCCTTTGTACTAGCAAGTATCGCTCTCTTACAGCTCATCGCCAGCCTTGTGATTGCTTTTGTTCCCTCAACTCTACTAAACGGACTTGGTACGATGCCTGATGGTTTTATTACAAACCTCCTCTTAACGATTTTCCTTCAATTTCTCTGCCTCCTTGCTTGGCTTTCGATTGTTTCCTTCATTCTCTATGTGACTCATTCTTATCTTGCCGCATTTATTGGCTATCTAGTTACCTCTATCATCCTTTCTACGCCAATGCTTGTTTTCCCAGACATTGAAATTCTACGATATCTGAGCTTAAATTTTGCCTATGCCATGACTGCTGATAGTCAATCCGTTCTCTATACCATTACGGTTTGCATCGCTATCATACTTTTCTTCTCTCTCAGTGGACTAAGCGTTTTCAAGAAGAAGAGCTTATAAAAAGGACCTCCTCTAGGATATAGAGGAGGTTTCTTCTGTTAAAGATAAATAAAGACTGAAAACCATTCTCCATCAGTGGCTAGCTTCAAATCCGCTCCAAGAAGATGAACTAATTCCTCAGTAATATAGAGACCTAAACCAGAGGATTCTTCTGTATCCGACATATTTTCAGAATAAAAACGATTGCTGAGATTGTCTATATTCTTGATAGATTTTTTGACTAGATTATCAATTTCCAAAACAAGCCTATTTTCTTCCTTTTTCAAGGAAAGTCGAGCCTTCTCCTTGCCGTGCTTGAGAACATTTCCAAGGAGGTTTTGTATAATTCGATCAAGCAAGTCCTCATCAGTCATCGTTTTCAATCCTGGTTCAACATTAAAATCAAGAACAATCTGTGAAGATTGAAAAACGTCGTAATAAGCTAAAGTCTTTTTTGTTATAAAAGTTGATAAATCAAGTTCTTCCAGTTTCGGTTTGACTGCTCCTTCCATCAAATGACGGTATTCGAGGAGAGCCTCCAAACGTTTGGAAACCAAATCCTGATGATGGGCTATTTTGCTTAAAGTTTCCTGACTATTATCGGGGTGTTTTATTAGTTGCTGGGTATATCCTGAAGCGATTGTCAAAGGTGTCCGAATATCATGAGCAATGTTACTGATTGCCATATCTAGGGTGCGTTTTTCACGCTTCATGATTAGCTGATTTTGCTCCACTTCTTGAAATAGATTCTCAATTTGGTTATGTAAACTCAAAATGGTTTTTGAAAAGAAATTTACCCCGATTCTCTTCATGCTACCAGAGCGAATCTTTTCTTCAATTTGTCTGCTTAAATCTCTAATTGCTATATGATAGCGAATCAAAGAAATCGCCAAAATGATGTTAATGAGGAGCAATATAGATATCCAAATGTAAATCATTACTTGTCTCCTTTTAATCGAACACCAACTCCCCAAATGGTTTCAATGTACTCATGATTTGGATCCAGTTGATGCAGTTTTTTACGGAGATTGCTTAGATGGGTGTTGAGCGTATTGTCTCCAGGCAGGTAACTTTCTTCCCAAATCAATTCATAGAGTTCTTCCTTGGTGAAGATCTTTTTAGGATGCTGGAGCAACATTTGGAGAATCTGGCACTCTTTCTTTGCAAGGCGAATGATTTCAGTAGAATTGCTTATTTCAAAACTATCCGCATCGAACTGGATATTTTTAAAGCTTTGTACGAGGTTATCAATTTCTCTTCGATCTCCTGACTGATGTTCACCACTTTGGCGTAATTGCACGGTGACTCTGGCAAAGACTTCGTCCAAATCAAAAGGTTTTACTACATAATCATTGGCACCATCTAGGAGATATTGGCTGATAAGCTTTTTATCACCCAAAGCAGTGAGCATGATGACCGGAGTCTGACTAGTTTGTCGAATGGCTTGCAAGACTTGGTCGCCATTTTTCCCAGGGAGCATGATATCTAGCAAAACGAGATCAATGCCACCTTTGTCAAATTGCATTATACCTTCTGTACCAGAAAATGCTTGGATCACTTCGTGTTCCTCTGCAAGAAGGATTTTTAAGATTTCCTGGATTTCATTATTATCTTCAATTACAAGTATGCTCGCCATAAACCTCGTCCTTTCTAAAACTATTATAACATGTTTTGTTAGGAATTCCAGATACAGAAAAGCTCCTCTCACATTTTAAGCAAGAAGGAGCTAATGAATATTGAATCTACTTAAGCAAATAAGCAATCAGGGTAATAATCCATAAATGAGCTGGGTAGAAAATATAAAAGAAATATTTACTCCAACTGGTTTCTTTTCCTCGCTGTCCATTATACAAGGCCATAAAAGGAAAGACGGTGATAAAGAGCCAGTCAGAATTGAAAAGCATCATTTCCAAGGTTTGGTACCAAGTATCATAGGTATGGATAGAAGTCACTAATAGGAAGGCCCAAAGGAGAGTATAGAGGAGATTTCGCAATCCCTTGCGATTCCGACAAGAGTAACTAATCAAGAGAAATGGTAGCACGGTGATACCGCCCTCAGTAAAAAGACAACCGAAAATCAAAAGCCCAGCAACTCCAATTCGTCGCCACAACCTCTCTTTTTTATCCAATTCTTTTCTGGGAAAACCAACCCAAAGCATGGTGACACCGATGGCTAGAGTCAGGAAAATGTTGTTATTGATCATTACTCCTTTAGCTGCAAATAGGGCATTGAGTAGGCTATTTCCAGCAAACATGATAAGCGCCCCACTCCAGAGACGGATAAGATAGTCTTTAAGATTTCGAGTATGGATGAATCCTTCCATAGCCATATACGCAAACCAAACTCCCACACAACGGGTCAAGGCGTGGAAAATACCTTCCCACAGAGGAGAAACGATCCCTGTGATATGAGGGATATGGTCTAGAACCATTACTGCCGCCATCAGATACTTCAACTGCGTCGCATTCCATTTTTTCATAATAAACCTCTTTCTTTTTGATCTACATAGAGTATAGCATACATTTCTACGCATAATCGTACACCCATCTTACATTTAAAAAGCCTATCTTACATTTTTGTAAGACAGGCTTTTAGCAACTGATTTTTATAAAAGAACATTATTTGATTTTATGCTTATTCATTTTTTCTTGGAAAATATCTGTAATGATTTGGCGTAATTCTTCTCTTTCCTTCTCAGGAATCTCACCACTTCTCTTGGCAACTGCATAGAGAAGTGGATGTTCGATGGAAATTCGCTTTATTGTCCGAGTTGTTGCGTGTTTTCTCACAAAAAATGGGATGCGTTTGATCCATTCCTGAGGTACTAGAGCAAGGATTTTCGCAGCGGTTTCCTTATCGCTAATTTCAGAAGTTGTCAGTCCCTGCTTTATCATGTCCTGTTCTTTTTCAGTAAAATCTTTTAATTCCATGATGCTTCTCCTAGTTAGTAAATTTCTCTATGATAGATTATATACTAATCCTGACCAAAGTACAAATAGGATAACATCAAAACACCTTAGTAGGTCTTTATTTCACTAATTATCACGCGCTACTTCTCCAACTAGCTCAAAATCTATCATATGGTAGTTTTCATCCAAGCGAATTAAGGAAAAATATTCATTCCAAAACAGGTGATCACTGCGACTTTTCCACTGGATACCATACCATAGTTGGGTCGAATCTAGAGGATGGGCAGGCGGGACAGACCATAATTTATCACCAAAAGTAGTTCGCATATTCCCTTCCTCAAACCTAGCTAGTAAATCCACACCATCCAGCTTGTAGGAGATAGCTTTTGATTTTGCTGCTTTGATACGATCTTCATCTAGCTTAAATTGGATAATTTTACAGTCCTCTAAGGCGGTTTCTTTTGTTTCATCTCCGTATAAGGCAATACTTCCAAGGATTAAACCATCTTTTCCAAGAAGATAGGGAGCATACGACACAGCATTACTATCTCGATGAAAACCTTTTTCGATAAAAATACTCTTATCAGCCTGATATTTTTTGATTTTCCCCGAAGAAAGAGCCTCATCATAATCGTTACTAAAGCTGTCATTCTCCCTGATGTAGATGTCAAAACCTTCTTTTAGAAGGTCGCTCACACTTGTTTGTGTTAGCGTGATCGACTTGTCATCTATCTTTAGTTCAGGCGCTTTGGGAGGTGAACCGATCTGACCGTATGCAATCATAACAAATAATGCCACCATAAAAGAAACCACAAGTGCGATCATCGCTTTTCCCGTGCGTTTTCTAGCATTAAAAAGTGCCATAATCGGTGGTAGGATCACAATTCTTGCCAAAATAGCATTACCAGTTCCTCCCCTACTCATTATTTGCACTACAAAAACGCCAGCAATCGCAATTATCGACAAGTAAACTAGAAGTTCGCCAAGCCCCATCTTATCTGTACGAGTTTGCTCATTTACTGGCTCGTCTAAGACGGATTTCCCATTCACTACCAGCCTTTTGAGGAAGAAATACATTCCGAGTCCAATCCCCAAAAACGCTAGTCCAAGAAAAGCCAGTGATCCGATTGCAATCATTCTGCCCATCTTTTTTCTCCTTAGTTGATACATTCAGCCTTTATTTTCTCTTTTAAAGTTCTATTTGCAATCAGTAGTACAAGCAAAAGAAAGGGTACACCATTAAGAACAAATATAGGGAAGGCCTTGATAGAAATCCATAAAATCGTCCCTTTTTTCTCAATCCAAGTCCCTCCCCAATCACCATTGATCAATGGAAATAGTGATTCTATATAGCCTTGATACCATCGGAAGAATGGATTTTGGGAGCAATTCGCATTCAGCCAGATAATTATCAAGCAAAACAGAATCAAATAGACCAGACCGACAAATACACTAATTCGTCTGGTGGTTTTTGTTGCCTGCTGACAGATTCTTTCTTTGGTCTCTTGATTAATGCCTTCAAGACCACTATTCTTGCAAGCTTCCTTTTCAAACCGATAAAGTAGATACCGATAGAGGTAATCTTTTCGCTTATGACCTTTCATATCAAACCTCGTCTAAGTCTTGGACAACAAATTCAAAATCATTGTTTAGATTTCTAATTTCAAGGAATTTCCATCTAGATAGACTGCCTTCGACTCAGTGATTTTGATTTTTTCCTCTTCTGAAAATCCAATGGTTTCACCATCATTTAGGGTCACATCACCCTCCAGAATATACTGAAGAATCGACAAAAGGAAATAATATAATTCATCACTGTCCATAGCAGAGTCTATAATCTCGATTTCAGATTTACCGAATTCTTTCATACCATAGGTGTAGACACTACTTTTATCCTCTTGATTGATAATCCCGATATAAAGCCAGAGTTGAAGGGGCAGATTGTCCTCTTTCAAAAAGTCTGAAAAGTCAAGATAAAGATTTTTAGGTAATAACAAGGTTGCAGAACCTTGATATATCCCAATAGCATTTTCACAGGTTCTCAAAATAGATGCATTGACCTTGGTCAGTAGGGAATATTGTTCTACTGATGAAAGAGTCTTAGACAAGATTGAAACAATGGCATGATTGGTATGCTCTCTAGCTTCATTTTCAACATTATTCCATAGATAAGAATAAGCATATAAATCATCAAACTCACTTGCAGGAATTGGGAAAGGCATAGAAGCTAGGGCGACAAGGTCCCCATTTATTTGAAATGTTGAGGTGTTTTCATCTTCATCCACTTCACTGACATCAAGGCCCCAGTAGTTTTTCAAATCCTCGATAAGAGTATTTAAGTCATAAGTCTCTTCTCCCTTAAACAGTGGCATGGATAAGACTACTTTTGTTTTTTCTTCTACCTTTTCTTTCTTGCTACCAAAAAAATTTTTTAAGAATTTCATAAAATTTCTCCTTTTTCTTACCTAGTATGAGAATATAGACTCCTATTCATTTAAAGCATGTCACTGTACCAAGTTTCCTCATCAAAACCACTTTTATCAAAGATTAGCTCAGTTAATTCCAGTTCTGAAATAGCTTCATCAGGCCAGTTATCTTGAATAACCTTTTGAGCTTTTTTATCTAGCTGCTCCAAGTCTCTGTAGAGCCTAGACATCAAATCACCCGATAACAAGAGTAGATCCTGTTCACAATAGCCTGTAAAATGAACATTTATGGTTTTATTAAGACATCGCCCTAGAAAATTGATCTCCGAATCATTATTTTCCCAGTTTCTTCCCTTCCATAATGCCAATAAATCTTTTTTATCTCATGCCATCCTCGGTTACTATTGGATCTTGAAACTCTTTATATATAAAATACTTCTCGTTTTTCTTCTATTATATCACTTAAACGACAAAAGCCTGTAGTTTCAGTGTACTGCAGGCTTACTATGTAGAAAGAAACAATGATGACCACAACATTCATACATTTCAGGTGCTGATATTGATAATATGTTCCTTTGTAGTTTTAGAGATGCAGAAACTTATCTATCAAATAACTCTCAAATGTTTCTATATGATTGGTGTCTAAGGCTTACTTAGAAATCTAATAGCAGATTTTTGAGCCTTTTTAATTTTTTCAAGGTCCATATTTTCTACCGCAGAAGATGATATCCATCTCTTGCCAAATAATATTTGAGCTGCTTCTATCATCATACCGCAAGCATAGAGATCTTTTTCTTCGGTAATAGCTTGAATAAAACTGGTCTTTACTTCTTTGGATATGATTTCTACTTTTACTCTATGAAAGGACAGTTGCATGAGACTTGTCGCAGACCATGCACGACAAAAAGCATCTCCATCACCTAGCATTTGTCTTGTCAAAAGACCAATTTCTTTTTCTGTTCCTACCCAACCTAAAGCTATGACCACCTTTTGACGAAGAATAGTATTCTTTATATCTAAAAGTGAAATGAGAATAGGAATCAGTTGGTCACAAAGCGACCAATAAAAATCTCGATGCTTTGATTTAGAAAGGATTTCTGCTATAAGATACGCAGTCAATACACTTTGTTTTTCATCTTTAACTTCATCCAACTGTTCAAATAGAAACTCTAATCCATCTCTTCCATGTTTATCAAAGCTACCTTCTAAATGCAGGTTTCTACCTTCATTCCAATCTTTGCAAATCAGTTCATAATGATATGCGATTTCTTGGGAACTACCCAAATTAGCTACAAATTTGATTCTTTTACCAGAAGGAAAGCTTTCTTTTTCCAAGTCAAGATATGCTTTTTGTAAATCTTCTTTATCCATTTTTTGCCTCAAGCTGTTTTATTCTTTTAGAAACGTTTGATAAACCTTTTAACAAATAGTGACCATGACATTACCATTGAGCTCTAAAATCTTCTTGTAAAAATCTTTCATTGCTTGGAAATACTCGCAGATTTCTTCTTCAATTTCTTCCTCTTCGTCATCATAATCCCAAATATCAGGATAAAGATCAGCATTTTTACAAGCTTGCATACTAAAATGCGCCATGGCTTCTTCAATATCAAAGTTTTCCAAAGCTGAACAAATCTCTACTACTTTTGTTTTTTCTGTATAAGCAATATATTCCGTAACATTTTCAAGAGGTATCACGCCCAAAATAGCAACGCTCAAAGGATCATTTCCACTAGGATTTGAAGTACCAACACCTGTAAGCACAAAATGAAGAACATCCCACATTTTATCTATATCAAGTAGAAGTTCTGCTTCCTCTACTACCTCAAATTGATCATCTTCTTCAGCATTAAAACTTTTCATTTGATGTAAATACTGATCATTGATATATCTATAATTAGCAATCATTCCCATTTGTTTTTCCTCCAAAATTTCTATGTTGAATGACATTTTTATATAAGCTCAATTTCGCCCAGGTTTAGTTTTTGCCTGATTTATTGTATCCTCAGATGTTTTCCCTATAAAGTGTTATAATAAAGGTGTATCCAAAATGTGGATCATAGTTTGAAAAGGAGAATAGCGATGGGCTTTTTTATATTTGCTTTGACTTTTTATTTTATTTTTTACCTGTTCTTAGTCTGTACGATTTATCTCTATTTTAAACTGGCGAGTGCCGTTAGCGCCGGCGAAGAAGTTCCTAAGTGGATGTATCAGTTTGGGCAAGGTTTTCAAGGACGCTACCATATTGAATATGAAGATATCACTAATAGGGACGCTCTAAAGGAAGTAAACCTATTTATTTTCTATTTTGTTCTGGCTAATATCCTCACTTTAGTGGCACTGTATGTTAAAACGGACAATTTTCCAGCAGCTCTTTATACTTGTTTAAAGGCTCAATTTGCCATTGTTGTAGCAAGTATGCTGTTTAGAAATCTTATCAACTTAATCTTACTTATAGTAAAGCGTCCAAGGAAAAACCATCACCGCTATTCATCATCTAATGCGGTTGTTGGTGCTGTCTTTTTGACTACTTTCATCTTTACTTTTTGCATCTTCATTACTGGCTTTCCTGCTCGACCTTTTGGAATACAAATCGATAAGACCAATGTGGTGGTCGGAGAAACAAGGGCTTCAGAACTACTGGATCAGGGGTTCAGCTTTACTGGAAAAAATCCTGAGAGCGAGATTGTGAACAAACGCAATGACCACTTCTATTATGGAGAACTGCTTGAAATAGTCCGAGATGGTAAATCTTACGGTCTCATGAGCATTACACCAAAGTGGAAAGACACTGATAAACTCGAGAACTGCGTGGTTACATACTATGAAATCTCAGCAGAGAGCCCGCAACTCTCCCAAGTTAACATCAATAACCAAGACCTCTCCAAACTAACAATCAATGACTTTAAAACAAAGAAATTAACAGATATCTTTTCACTGAAACCTGCTGATGCGAAAGAAGTGAAACAGGACACCTACTTCAGTCTGAGGCTGCAAACTGCTGACTATGTGCTATGGAATAGCTATCATTTTGTGGCGAATTTCAATAGTGATCAATCCCCCTATCGATACGGTGTAAGAGTCCAGCATACAATCTGGGAGTGAGAAAATCCCTACTCCTGATAGGATAATGTAACGCTGTCTATCTCTTTGAAATAGGTCTTCATCTTAAATAAAACTCTTATATTTTTATAGGGAACTCCGTCGCTCTCCTCTTCACTAGTGGAGGGCCTTTTTGTTCCAAGCATATCATATAAATCAGCGGTTAATTCTTTTCTTTTATCAAATTCAAAATAGACATCCCCAATATACATACTTGCCGGATCAGAGATGACAGCCTTCACCAACGTTCCATCTAAAACAGAACATTCCTTATCACTTAGATTTTTCACCTGCACTGTAACTTTTGTATAATACCCCAAACTATTATCATTATAGTCTTTGGACAATATATAGTTTTCGCTATTTTCTCCAGGTTGCAACTTGATCTTTTGAAGTCCTTCTACTGTGGTAGATGATAATTCGAATTGCTTATATAAGCAATCATCGAGTGTATCGCTTCCCAGTACAAAGGAGTTCGTGTTTACTACAAATACAAATCCTTTTGAATTCTCAGGGTGTGTTCGTAGTTGGGGTTCCAATTCTTGACGAATTTCCTCAAAATGTCTTATGTTTAATTTCCCATTTTCTGCGTTGCAAATTTGTCGATAAATACTGGTATCGATTGAACCATCAAGATTCCTCCTCGAGCTCTTTAATCGAATACCACTGATATCCATTCGTACCCCGAAACAATCAGTTTCTACTAAAATAGGATACTTCAGGCTAGTATAGTTGATAAAGTCCAACATCTTGTCATAGGATTCTTTTAGTTGATCTAAATTTGTTACTTCTGTAGAATAGACAAAATTTACAGGATGCAGATAGGAAAGGACATCATCACCTAGATTATGATTTTCCTTATATTCCGCAAGAGCTATTGTGCAGAAGATTTCTTCAAAATCAGAATGAATAAAAGGTGATCCCATTGCTAGCCAATCATGGGACACACTACAAATAAAGGGAATATTTGGATAATCCTTCAATGTCACAAACCAATAACAGGAATGCCTGGGATCTTCTTTCATCTCATAAGCATTTTCTCCATAGACGTTATTGAGATATCGAACTAGTCGCTCTTTGTCTTCTTTATGCGAGGTACAGGCACTTAGTAGAAAGGCGCCAACTATAATAATAAATAGACAGGAAATTTTTTTAAATAGTTTCATTTTTTCCTCTTCCTTGCTATCTAATCAATATTCTCTACGATAAAGGGACTTTTATAAGTTGAATTCTTTGACTTGCTTCCTTCTAATGATAGTATGAGTGGATAATAAATTCTTCACTTCTTCAACACTAGATCGACTATTTAAATTCGAGTAAGTTACACTAGATTGAGTAAAAATTGTATTTTTTCACACTTTTCTCTTGTAATTAACTGTAACTCACTGCACTCTAGCATTTACAACCTCTGCGATATAAAATACTCTCATCAAATAAATTTGCTCAAATCGTCAAATGAATAATCTTTATAGATTTGCTTTGGTTTAAGTACAGAATCAGTTGTAACAGGCAAATTTTCCAGTAATCTTTTCGTATTCACCCCTTGTGGTAAGGAAATCAACTCTCCAGCCATGTTTTCCTGTCTATGCGCAGTAAATAGAAACTCCCCTTTTTCCCAATCTATTGCAAAATCATTCATCACCTCAGATTTGGATATGTCTAACAATTCTTCCTGCTGTGCTATAAAGTTTTCATAGATAAATTCATAAAGTGCTTCTTTATCTATTTTCACAACTCTAAGTGTGTTGGCATCCATTGATTTTCATACTCCTTTTAAAGCGTGACCCAATTATTGTCTTAACATGAATTGACTTGATAACTAAAATTATAATAGCTCTACTTCAATACCAGCCGCATCAAAGATTTCTTTCACGCTATCAAAATTGCTACTTAAAATAGTTGCTTCTTTCAAGTTTGGAAATTGTTGCAGTTCGGATAAACTGAGCTCATTTAGATCAAATGTTCCATCTTCTCCATCCCATTGCGGAATGATATTCATATAAATCTCATTTCCACCATCCATGTAAATTTCTTTGACCTCTTCAGCATATTTTTTAGGAATAGATAATGCTTCAAAATACTCAAGAGCAGGTTTGATAACTTCCATGCTTTCAGTATCAATCTCTTCTGTACTGTATTGATCAGCAAAAACATCTATATCAAAGGATGGTTTCAATACTTCTAAATCGTACATTAAGACCTGAATGACGGCCAATTTAAAATTCAAATGATCAAAATGGAGGATTTGTTCAAAATCCATATTTGCTTCATCATTTTCTACATCAAGTTTCTTTTCAGAAACAGCCTGATTTTCTTTAGCCTTGTCATGTGACTCTTGATTGAACCGCTTGTTTCTTTTTCGCTTAAAAAAATTAAACATGATTTCTCCTCACTAAGTTTCATCTAAATAAATTTTTACTTCGAGGTAGTCCTTGTCTTTAGCATCGGCAAAGACCTCAGAGTTTCGAATATAGTCAAAAATGTTCTCATCAAGATCTTCGTCCCATATAGACTCTCTAAACTCTGCATTCTCACTAGTCGGCTTATAGAAAATATCTAAATGGACTTGATAAAATTCTTCATCGTCATTAGGAACTTGTCGAACCATGGAGATTTGGAACAAGGGCTTGTTTGATAGTCTAGTAAATGTTCCCGTTTCAAACAAAATTATTTCCTCATCAAATGGTGTGTCACACATCTCTTCAAAGACATTCACCATATCTTCTAAAGACATTTGGTCAGTGAACTTTTCTTTTAAAGATTGGACCAGATGTTCATCGTTCTCTTCTTTCTAAGATTTTGCCTCTGGTATTTCCTTTATTATACTACATAAATAGAAAAAAGACTGGAACGAATGGTTGCCCATCATTACAGTCTTTCTCGTATAACAATTGGAAAGTTTTCTGAGATTACATCTAGCCCAAAATTAATACCAAGAATTTGAAAATGGTGAATAGGCTGAGGATAATGGCTTTTGATTTGATTCTTAAGGTTGCTATTAGTGACTTCCCCCAAAACTCCATCAGGTATATGAGGCTGTTTTTCATCACTTTCAAACTTTTCTTCATAAGAATTCAAATCCCACCCCTCATCTATTGCTCTGCAAAACAATACTTTTCCAAAATCAAGATAATAAATATTCTTTTGATTTTTCAAACCATATAAAGAAACCTTGAGATGATTATCTCTGGATAGTTGACATCGCAATTCATACCAATCATATTCAATCTCATTATCAATCTTATCCCACTTCATTTTTCACCACCTCTTCTATCTGGATATCACCACCTTGCTCCTCATAGAGAATGATGTCAATAAGTAAATTATTAGTAAGGACCCGATAGTGCTCAAGTTCTTGTTTGTATAGTACTCCTCCTGCATTATGGACAATTTGTTCAATTAAAAAACTATTTTCAATTCTGTAGAGAGGATATTCAGCGCCTTTGCTTTGATTGACTGGAATATCCCAAATCACCGAAGCTAAATTTCTATCGGTAATTTGATAACAATAACTAAAAGGAAAACGTATGCGTACTCGACGCTTCTTCCCTTTTAATAAAATTGTAGCTAATTTAAAATGAGTATTTTCACTAAATTCCGCCTCAGCTTGATAGCAATCTTTTTCAACATTACCCCAAGTTACCCGTCGCTCACTCCTTGTTTTGTCTCGAAGAATATTTTTATAAGGCATCTGCTTATTGCTCACTTTCTTAGTTTTAATATTTTTACAGAAACTTCAGCAAGGAAAAGTTCTAAATAATGTTATATTAAAACATCATATCATCCTAAAATACAACAAATCCTTTAGGCAATATCACCAGTTGCTGTTCCAATTCTTGGCAATGACTGGCTAACGCTACAGCATCAATATCTACAAGATAGTTTTCAGCTGATTGGTTAAAAATAGCTTGGATTTTTTGTCCATCATAATTCCATTCGAGAGCAAGCACGTCCGACTTGATTTCTTTCAGGCTATATGTTCCATGTTGGATAATGCCTGAAGCATCCTTACGAAGCTGAATCAATTTCTTCATGAAATTAAGCATTTCATTGCTGTTGGAAACACGTTCCCAAGGCATAACGCGACGACAATCTGGGTCTGGCCCTCCGTCTAATTCTAGCTCGGTTCCATAGTAGAAACACGGAGTTCCCCTTTGTAAAAAGAGGCAGGCTAGGGCAGACTTAACCAGTTGGCTATCTCCCTTGGCAGTAGCCAAAATGCGCTCCGTATCATGCGAATCCAAAAGATTGAACATCACTTCCAAAATCTGCTGTCTATAGTACATAGACTGGCCATTGATCTCATCGATAAATTGACTGGTCTTCTTAACCCCACGCAAGAAATAATCCTTGACACTCTCAGAGAGAGGATAGTTCATGACCGCATGGAACTCATCACCATTTAGCCAGGGCTGAGAAGTGTGCCAGACCTCTCCAAGAATATAAAGGTCAGCTTTTTTAGCCAAGACAGCCTTACGGAAATCTCTCCAAAATTGGTGATCAACTTCATTCGCCACATCTAAGCGCCAAGCATCGATATCAAACTCTTCAATCCAGTAGGTCGCAACGCTCAACAAATAGTCTCTCACTTGAGGATTTGCCGTATTGAGCTTAGGCATATAGCTCTCAAAGGCAAAGGTGTGATAAGGGAGTTTTCTCGGATTACCTAGCTTATCCTTGGTCACTGGGAACTCTTGAACATGGAACCAGTCTTTGTAAACAGAATCTTCACCATGTTTGAGAACATCCTGCCACTGTGGAGATTGGTCTCCGATATGGTTGAAAACAGCGTCCAGCATGATTTTCATGCCTTTCTGATGGGCTTGATCCACCAGTTTACGGAATGTTTTTTTATCTCCAAAATGACGGTCAATTTCGAAATAATCCGTCGTATTGTACTTGTGATTGCTTGGGGATTCAAAAATCGGACAGAGATAAAGACCTGTAATGCCCAAGTCCTGCAAGTAATCCAGATGGTCAATAATGCCTTGTAAATCACCACCAAAGAAATCGCTCGTCTTTGGCTTGATAGAGAAATCCCAAGCTAGCGCACCTTCAGATGAAATCCCAGGGTTCCCATTAGCAAAACGTTCTGGGAAAATCTGATACCAAACTGTATTTGCTACCCAGTCAGGAACATGGCAAGCATCAACCTCATGGATGTACGGAATTTTAAAGCCATTTCCTTCATAATGAAGGTTTTCTCGCGTATTTTCAACACATCCCTTATCGCCATAGAAAATACTCTGACCTTGCTTATCCTTGAGTTCAAAGAGATATTGGAGTCGCGCATAGCCAACCGTAACTTCCACTTGCCAGTAATCAAATAAGGCATCAGAAGTCACTTTGACCATCGCCTTGTTTGCTTCATAGTGGTCCTCTAAAAAGATAAAAGTGTCTCCATAATGCAAGTTGATGCTTTCAATATCATCTTTCTTAGTCCGGATACGCATGTGCATTATCTTATCTTTATAAAGATAGGCATACTCCGACTCTGGTCTATGGTAAATTGCTGTTAATTCCACTGTTTTGTCTCCTAATTAACTTGAGTTTATTTACAACGCAAACGTTTTCATGGTTTTGATTCTAGTATACTACTTTAAAATTTTTTTTTCAAGACTAGTCCGTAGTTTTGAGTGGATTGTTTTCGAGAATAAAAAAGCAGTAAGTCTTAATACCTACTACTTTCTGAATGATGATTTACAAATGTCTTTCCAGCCATTCTATCTTTTTAAAATCCTTATTGTTATTGTGGTCATTTCTATAGGAATCTTGGGAAGAAGACTTATAAATACTTAAAAACTGTTCCAAACTTGGAACGCGAAAAGTGATGTTTTCGAGATGAATCAGCTCTATATCTGATTCCGAAACTCCTGCAAAATCAGGTAAAGAATCGATACTTCCGAATTCAACACTCACACCATCTTTTTGGAATTCGTGCTCATGAATATCTATTAAGGTGTAGCCTAAGTGGTTCATCACTTTCATTATCTTGTCCCAGTCATAAATTCTGAGATGATCAGGCGCTTCCCAGCCTCTAGGATCTCCAGGAACATGAATATCAATGTCAGACGGCTCCCATTCTTCATTTGATCGGTATTCAAAACCCAAAGAGCCCATGAGTGTTGGTATGATTCCGACTCGGTTTAAATGAGAACAAATTATTCGAAATTCATCAAATAGAGAATTCATCCCTCCTCCAATCCTTGATAAAAACTTGATTTCTAAGTGAAAGACAAACTTGTTTCTATCTTCTACTCTTTCGGTTGTGAAAAGACTTCAATATGCTGGCCTAGCACCTTAATCTCTACAGGTAAATTATCCGACTTATCGCCATCAACATCTGACTCCAACTCACTATCTGAAGAGATTTTAATATTACGCGCTCTGATATACTCAATATTATCATTGCCGACAACATCCCCTTTTAGTAAATCTGGAATGACGGATAATTTAGAGAATATTGAAGCATCTTTTAGAATCAAAATATTAGCATAGCCGTCCTTGTTTTCTTCAAAGATTTTCTTATCAGCGAAGTAATTTGTCAAGAGAACCAAAACATGACTCGCTTCACCATCATAATTTCCGTTTTCTGTCTCAACCTTAATGTTAAAGACCTGATCCGTCATCACAGACTTCATGGTATTTACAGCATAGGCTAAAATACCGAATTTTGTCTTGTCCTCGATCTCCACATTGTGAATCGCCTCAGGCAGAGAACCGATACTAAAAATATAACCAAAATAGTTGTCATTCGCTTTACCGATATCAATCTTATTGGTTAAGTTAAAATCGAGTTCATCAATCGCGCCATCGATGTCTTGATTGATTTCCAAAAGTTTTGTAATGAGGTTACCCGTACCGCCTGGGATAATACCCAACTTAGGAACGTATTCTCTCTCAGCAATACCTGAAATAACTTCATTGACCGTCCCGTCTCCACCAAAAACAACCACTGCATCGTACTGCTCACGAGACGCTTCCTCAGCAAAGAGTGTTGCATCCAGTGCTTTTTCGGTAATTTTGGTTTCCACATGCTCAAAATAATCTTTTGCTTTATTCTCCAGCTTGACCTTATAATCCAAAGCCTTTTCCCCACCAGAGGTAGGGTTGATAATTAACATTGCTTTTTTCATTGATTTTCTCCTTAATTTTTAAATAGAAATGTTAGTGTAACTACATCAGTCATTACATATAATGCTATTATATAATGAAACCTCAGAAAATAGAAATCAGACGTACTGGAGATTAAGAGAATCAGTTCTAAAAAAGGTTGGATATGCTGAAAATGATAAATACCTTCTAGTTTATTCTTTTACCAATCGATTAAAATCAACCAAATATAAAATTCCAGCAATAAGAGCAAAAATTGCTGAAAAAATTGAAAGGAAAGGGATAAAACCTGTGATAGATGCAACTAAAAGAAACAAAAAGCTTTTCTTACGACCATTTGATTCTTTTCTATAAATGAAAATTGCAAGTATGGAACAAACAAGAAATATAAAACTAATTAAATTTACTGAAAAAGCCCATGCTGATTTATCAACAAAATGAAGAGCCCCATTGATAAATCTTATCTCCCATCTATAGAAAAATGCAAATGCAATTATGGGAGAGCACGTTAAAGCAAAAATTCCATTAAAAAAAAATAAACTGTTTGATTTCATATTCAATCCTTTTCTGTACTTATTCATCGCTAATTAATAGATTCACTTTTTAAAAATTCTTTAGCCTTCTGGACGATATAGAGCTGTTCATCTTCTTGAGCGAGTTTTCTAAACAACTCATTCGCCCTAGTCATATCTCCTTTTAATTTAGAGTTCAAGGCTTGATAGTAAGTGATTTCCAATTGTTGATATTTAAATTCGTTTTCCAAGTCTTCAAAGTAATCATTGGATTGATGAGCAATTGTTAAATCGTAAAGCGCAATACTAACGCTTTTTGTTTTCTCAGCTAGAGAGGAATCTGATATGGACATTTTGTTTAGCATAAGATCAAGCTGGTCCCTGGTCAGGTTTGGATTTGCAAGAACTGTCGAGCGAACGAGGTAACTCTCAAAGAAATCCCTGTATTTCGGCTTCAGTTTTTGATCAGTCATTGCTTCAGAAGCCTCCTTAATGGCAGCATCGAAATCACCAATCATATAGGAATACCCAACAGATGTTAGCGTCACATCCAATTTTATAAGAGCTCTTTTTGCACTTTTGTTCAACTCAATGTATTGCTGCCATGATAGTAAATCTAAGTCCATATGCAGTAACTTAGTACCACTCCTTAAATACCCTCTTCTGATTAGTGCTATGAAAAGAAATAAGAGTGCATTTATGAATAAAATACAAAAGGTTTGAATAGTCCTATCTTTCACCATCCAAGCTATAAAAAGACTGAGAAGAACAGCCAAAACAATCACGACTTGTCTATAAAATCCATATTTCTTGCGTATTTCTAAATAATTCATTTTTACTCCTTTTCTAAATTACAATGTGGCATTACGAGAGAAGTTCTGAACCTTAAATGAGTCATTGAGTAACATAAACACTTTCTTCGCTATTACATAATTTTTTCTGATAAAATAGCCCAATGTGACCTGCAAAAGAGGATCATAAAATAGCTTTCATCTTTCATCTTAACTTATAACTTCTCTATTCTATCAAAAATAATCTCTTGCTTTTCGACACTTTCTCGGAGTGGTGACATGCCTAAAATCACTGTAAAAAGTCCCAATAATAGAATACTATTAATAACAAGTAGGGCTCCCTCTGTTCCATTAACTGTATATAGATAAAATGCAAAACATCCAAGAGTCGGAACAAGGATAAAAGGAAGAAGTTTGTAATGTTTTAATTGACGTTTATTTCCAACTGGTTTAAAGGTTATTTGATAGTTTGAAACTTTATTCTCAAGTCTTTTTTGGACGCTATGACGAGCTCTTATGGCAATGAACCAGAAAGCAAGATAAGCTAGGAAAATGAATAGGCCATATAAGCCTATCTTTAAAGGAAGGTTGTGACTAATCCCATTGTTTCTAAAAAAATTTGTCACAAGCCGATAGCCAGAGCCCCCTATTGCTGTACCAATTGCAATCCCAATTGATTTACTCATAGTTGGAGCTACACTCTCAAAACGCATATCTCTTTTATCTAACTTTTGCATTTTTGCAGTAATTTCATCGGGAAGAGAACCCCAGAAATAGGATTTTGGTCTAACAGTCGTCAAATCTAGAATATACTTTTCTCCCTCTACTTCTACTATTTTGAAAAATACTTTATTCGTTTCTTTAAATTTTACTTTCATAGTCACCTTTAAATCCTTCTCAGAGTTAAAAAACTCTTTTCAATAACATTCCTAAATCGTTAGCCCCGTTTTTTAATAATAGTTAAACCAATTTTGACAGACATCTCTTTCGATGTTAGCTGAATTGTAATCCCATAATTTGTTTTATCTGAGTAATCTATTCTAATTTGGCACGTTGTTTCCTCTGGTAGATCATATTTGCTTTTCAGTTTCTGAAAGAGGTCAGAGTTATTTTCTGGCTGGTAGATAATTTCACTAAGCTCTGTTGTTCCGGTTCTTAACGTTCTTTTTACATTCAAGGAGTCAAAAACATCTCTTTTGACAACTAAGTTAAGAATCTCTTCGTCAAATAAAGGGTCTATCTCCGAATCGTAATGCAACTTACCATTAGAATAACTAACGGGAACCGTTTTTTTGTTTTCTCCGATTTGTATTCTATAGTCACCCTTACCATCTGCCTTGCTAATATCTAGGTCAATTTCATATCTTTTGACTTCATCACCATTTTTTATATAGACTCTGCTTTTATAAACTTCCAGCCCATTAAAATCTTTCTGCTCTTGTTCCAAAAATTTAAATATGGGCTCAAACGTTTTTTCAAATTCGTACTGTTCTTTTGTTCTGTTTTTGGGAATGGTCTCACCACCCAAACTACACCCATTCAGTGAAAATAGTGATATCAGTATGATGATCAAGGCAGAAAGCCATAATAAATGCTTATATTTTTTCATTTATATCTCCAAAAATAAAAAGTCTAAAACTATTATAGCATGAACACGCTGAAAATAACTTTCTATAACCATTTAAATTCATTTATAAAATGCATTTAAAGACAATTGACCTATTGATAGGAAAACTTTATAGTTTAAAAGCTTTGACCGTACTCTTGTACAAAAAAGACATTCAAGAAAATCTTAAATGCCTGTATAAATAGTGTATCAAGGATATTGCTTGTTAAACTTCTCCTAACCAGGATCGACATCAAGAAATCTTACTGTATAGCCATTGTCGGTATATAGAAACTCTACTTGCAATCTCATATCTACTAATTCAGAATATGAAGTCAAATCATAATCAACAGCAAACCCAGTCTGGTCATCATAATCATAAATCTCCAATTGAGAATACTCATAAGGCGGATTGAAATGACATTCCACACCATACTCATCAATCGTATCAAAATCATTTAATTCTAATGTCTTTTCAACATAACCAAAGAATTCATTTAAATCATCAATCTCTGACTCATCGACATAATTCATAATGTCTTCATATTTTTTCAGGTGAATAGCCTTTAAAATATTTGTGATAACGTCTATCACTTTTTCTTTTTTATGCTTATCAAGTAATTCCATCGGTGCCACCTTTCTACTTAACTAAACCATCATTTTCCTGCTATGTAAAGCTCCCATCGTTCAATGACATTCTTTAAAGGCTCGTCTAGATAGGAATAGGCCTGTTCCTTGATCCAGTCCGGAATACCATATGCCGCCTCAGCTATGCTCCCAGTAATTGCAGCAAGAGTATCACTATCGCCACCTAGGGAGATGGCATTCCTTATAGCATCTTCGAAGTCTCTGCTTTCTAGAAATGCAATAATGGCCTGGGGTACAGTATCCTGGCAGGTTTCATTGAAACGATAGTTAGGACGGATTTCATCTAGAGTTTGAGATAGATTGTAGCCATATTCCTGCTCAATATAATCCTTGATCTGTCTTTTGCACTCTGTAGGATTGTCATTGATTGGTTGCTCATAATCTCCGCAATAACCTCCAAAGTAATAACGACACAGAAAGATAGCATCAGTTGTCGCCATGGCTCCTTTGATACCTTCTGGATGATTATGAGAGACTTCTGCTGAAAGTCGTGCAAGCTTTCTAGTTGATGGTGTCATCCCCGTTCTTGCACAAAAGCCGCAGTCCATAAGCCAAGCACAGGGAGAAACACGCATTGCTGAGCCATTTCCAAAGCTATTATAAGGTTCTCGATCGTCGCCATCAACCCAATTCCAAAATCTTGCACCGTAACCTGCATCGGGATACATCCTACCATATTTTTTCATGGCGTCAATAAAGTCATCCTTCTGACCGCCATTCATAATGGCTTCTGCAACAGCACAGGTCATAACCGTATCATCAGTGAAAAAACAATTCTCACGAAATAATGGAAAGTCTTTCGTTTTGATATTGTTCCATTCGTAAACTGAACCTACAATATCTCCAACTATTGCTCCTAGCATGGTATTCCTCCTTACAAACTATTGGTTGAGACTGACATTTCTACTTTTCATACTCGTTTATTTTATCAGCATATTCAGTCAAAAGATTTTTTGAATAAATTTTTTCATTACTTGAATTTCTAACTTCTTTCCAAAGAATAGAAGCTACTTTTAGTTTATTCGAGTAATTATGACTATCTTCGTCTGCACAGAAATCCTTTAAAAATTGATTCCATTGACAAACCGAATGATCATACTTGGCATAATCTGAATTTCCATAATAAACTTTTAACATATCTTGAATGGTAAAACTTAAATCATGTTCTCTTTTTACTTTTCTCCAAGCAGTGGCCATATCAGCAGTAAATTTAAAGGGGGAAACACCTGTTAAAGTTGAGAAATATTCTCTAAAGTGTGCGTTAAAGGAGAACCCGCATTCAAGCAAGGGCGTATCTAAGGTAACGACTTCTACTCGTTTCTTTTTCCTTTTTACTGATGATTTTTTAATCAAATTGCCCTTAAAGTACTGCTCAATAATATGATTGAGTTCTTGTTTTGTACCTCTATTTTCAAGCCCTAATGACTTGCATATCTGTGAAAGTTCATCCCGATACCAATAGTATTTATTAAATTCATCAAAGGATTCGACTTTATTAAACTCAGGTCTGCTCTCTATCAATATAACACCTCCTTAAAAACAGTTTAGGTTTTCATTTCTAAATAATGGTATTTTGGTTTCTTTATTTTGAGGATTAGCAACGTTTCACTAACAAACTCACGCACTCAGCGGTTCGGACTTACCGTATCATCAGTGAAAAAACAATCGTCCCTAAATAAGGGAAAATCCTTCGTTTTAATATTGTTCCATTCATAAACTGAACCCACAATATCTCCCACAATTGCTTCTAGCATAAGATTTCTCCTTCTAAGTTTTTACAATGCACTCTCAACTTCTCTAATATTCTTTTTTCTCCATAATTAAAATAGATATTTTTATAGCAATTCCTATGATAACAATACTAACAAAGACTATTCCAAGAAAAATTATTACCCTCGAATTCTTTAAGAAAAACTCCACAACTTTAGTCAGTAAATCTGATTTTGCTTTAAAAAGACTAGATAGAGCAAATGCTGTAAAGTATGTTATAACCATGATAAGCCTACCTTTTTCGGCACCGTACTTTAGGATAAAAGGAAGTTGAATAGCTGATATCAAAATACTTGCAACTAATGTAATTAGTGAGATAAATATGATGCTGTCTATTAACATCTCATTTTTTATTACCAATTGAACAAATAAACATACTGAACCGACTAACCCAAAAACAAATGCAAAAAACAATTTACTTAGTACAAAGCTACTCTTTTTTACAGGCATTGAAAAGGCAAATTGTTCAAATTTCGATTTCGTATCATAACCAAAAGCGATTGCAGTTAAAATTAACGGTATCATTGTACAAATAAGCGGTATCATAAAAATTTCATTTTCATATACCCCATACACAATGAGTGCAATACTGAGAGTAATTGTTAATAGTAGTGTTTTCTTTAAAGTAGCTATATCTTTTAATATCAATGCAGTCATTATCTTTTACCTCCTTTCACAAAATATATCATAATATCTTCGATAGACGGTTTTTGTAATCTGATTCCATCTGGAACAAGATTTCTTTTAACAAGTAACTCTTGTCCAAATGAGTGTATTCTTCTTCCAATTATGGCTTCCTCGTCAAGATTTTCAACTTCTTCATTAGATAAAGTGCAGATACCATAGTTTTCTTTGAGTTCATCCTTTGGTTCAACAAAAAGAACTTTACCATCATTGATAAAAGCAATATAATCTGCTACCTTCTCTAAATCTGATAGGATGTGTGACGATATTAAAATTGTATGATTTTCATCTTGCATAAAGTCAAGAAGAAAATCTAAAATTTCTTCCCTTACTATCGGATCCAAACCACTCGTAGCTTCATCCAATATAAGAATTTCTGCATTATGAGATAAAGCTACTGCCATCGATAATTTCATTCTCATTCCACGAGAATAGCTTTTAACAACCTGTTTTTCTGATAAATTAAATTTCTTTTTTAGTTGATAGAAAAAATCTCTATCCCATTTTGAATATACCCTTGAACAAAATTTTTCCAAATCAATAAGTGTCATCTCTTCTGGTACTAGTAAGTCATCAAACACTACTCCAATTTTATCTTTTAATTCAATGCTATTAGGATTATCATAACCTAAAATTTTAATTTCTCCTAAATCTTTCTTAAGTAATCCTAACAACAATTTTATAGATGTACTTTTTCCTGCTCCGTTTTGACCAATGTATCCGACGATAGCCCCCTTAGGAATAGACAAATCTATCGGTCCTAATGTAAAGCCATCAAACTTTTTAACCAAATTTTTGATTTCAATAGCATAATTACTCATATTTTCCCTCCATATAACTACTAAACATCTCTACCAACTCATCATTGGTGACACCTCCAATCGCTGAAAGCTCAACAATATCTTGCATCTTTGATTCGATTCGTTTCAAATATTCTTCTCGAATAAGCTCTTTATTTTGAGTTGCAACAAAATTACCTTTACCTTGAACTGAATTAATGAAACCATCAAGTTCTAGTTCATCAAAAGCTCTTTTAGCTGTTATCATACTCACTCGAAGTTCTTTAGCTAAGAATCTGATTGATGGTAATTGCTCGCCAACCTTTAATTCTCCCGAAATAATCTGAGCCTTTATTTGATTTTTTATCTGTAAATAAATCGGATTATCACTTGAATTATCAATCTGTATATTCACCCTCCATATCCTCCTAACTATCCAACTGTCATCTCTGTTTTATCTGTTTATATTATACCATAACAGTAATATAAGTTCAATATTTAACAATCTATATGAGCAATATTATCATTTAAATTGATTGCTTTTCATTTGTAATTTTTAATATAACAAAAAGCCTTACAATTAAGGCTTTTATAATTTTTTGCTACAAAGTTTTAATGTTTTTACTAGCAACAGCGCAGGTCATGACAGTATCATCTGTGAAAAAACAATCCTTCCGAAATAATGGAAAGTCTTTCGTTTTGATATTATTCCATTCGTAAACTGAACCTACAATATCTCCAATAATTGCTCCTAGCATATGATTCCTCCTTATGGCATATCAGATTCGTTACACATTTCTAATGAGTCACTCTTTAAAAATGGCACCACCAAATCAATCCACTCATAAGGCAGGTAAGCTGATAAATAGCCGTGGTTATAGCCCTTTGCTTCATACAAAATTGTATTTGAATGTAGCTGATGAAATAATTTCGCTGATTCTTTCACACAGTTCAATTCTTTTTCACCATAGATATACAGAACCTGAGCCTTGCTAGCAGAAATCATATCTTTCAGCTTGTAACATCCCATATAGTTTTTGTAAATGGTCACCAATGTTTTGACAGGGGTCCTTGGAAAATCCTCCAAATAATAAGCTTTTATTTCCTCTGGAAAAGCCAGTTTAGGATAGAGTTTGTTCATCATGCTTAACTGAAGTTTGCAAGAGAATTTATTGAACATCAGTTTACCAAATAGAGACACTATAAAGATGCTGATTTTAGCTAACCTTGGTTGAGGAATACAGAGGCTTCCATCTATGATGGCCTTCTCAGCAATTTCACTGTCTAAAGACAAAAGCTCCATGGCAATTTGACCACCAAGTGAAACACCACCGATTGCAAACAATTTCCCACCACAGTTTGCTTTGATATAGTCTAGAATCTCCAAAGCAGAATCTTCAGTAGAAACATAATCAAGTTGATATTCCTCGCCGTGGCCATTCAAAGTGGGTAGAATTATACGGTATTCTTCTGACAAGATTCGTGCTTGACGAAGATAATTCCACCAAGAACTGCCACCACCATGTATCAGTAAAATAGGAGGCAAATTCTTATCACCAAATTCATGGAATTTCATGTTTAAACTCCTTACTGTAGAACTTTCACTAGCTACACCCATGTTTAATCAACTTGTACAAGCAGTGATACCACCTCAACATGATGCGTTTGCGGAATTCAAAAGGTTCGGGGAACCTTTTGAGGATTAACTACGTTTCACTAACAAGCTTACACACTCAACATGCCCCGAGACACCATTATGAATGTCAGGGCTCTTACTAAACAGGTCCATAGCGCCTCCTACCAAACAAATCTACTGTTCCAGGTCATTCCTGATATCCTCTATCAAGCGGAAATAAGTATTCTTGAATCGTTCTGGCACACCATCATAACTTCTGAGAGCTGTCTCAGCTCGATTTAAATATCGTACTGCAGAATCCCCACTTGCTGATTTTCCTGATTCTATATACGCTTCGACCTCGCTACGCAATTCTTCTATACTAATTGAACGCATACAACCTCCACTACACAAAAGATATCCCCACGCTTCGAAGATCAGTCACTATAGACTGCAGTAAAAATACTTCCACTTATATTTTGGAAAGTTCTGACAGTCTATCACGGATTGCTTGAGCGTATGATTTTTCAAATTGAACTATGGGTTAAGAGCCACATTGGATCTTGCTCCTGCGCCTTTTCATCATGATCAGCAATAATTTTCTCAAGCTCCTTGATCTGGCTATCATTAAGCAAGTATCTGTATTTTTGATAATGTTTGTACAAAATCATTTCTTCTTCTGCTGCAACAGTACCAATATTCCCTAACTGCGACTTGATTTCACTACGTTTCAACTCCGAAGAACCAATTGGGGAATTTGCAA
The DNA here is from genome assembly GCA_905221335.1 of bacterium. GTDB lineage: Bacteria > Bacillota > Bacilli > Lactobacillales > Streptococcaceae > Streptococcus. The sequence continues at coordinate 552,424 of CAJNCT010000001.1, read as the reverse complement.
ATGCATGTGACAGTTTCTTTTCTTCCGGCAATTCTTGCATCAAAATCTCGTAAGCTTTTGTCAGTTGCTCATACTGTGTCTTTTGAATTTCAAAATGATGTTCGCTTTTTTGTTGATTGAGCAATAGCTTATTGTTTCGATGAGCAAGAAAAATCAAAAAAAGCCTTCAACAATAGCAACCACCACTCCAGCAGATAATAACTGCATATAAAAATCATTCATAGATCTTAATCTCCTATTTCAAAAATTAGGCTTGATTCCATTTATACACCCCGGTCAAGTCATCTGCTGCTCGATCTTCTCGATAAGCGTAATGTCTGCCGGAAGCCACTGAACACTATACAGTTTTTCCTTTGATAGCCACTTAGCGTCTTCTGCCTCCAGGAGTTTTAGCTCCCCATCGACCACCTCACACCAGAAGCAATCCATCGACAGGTGAAAGGTAGGATAGTCATATTCGATCGTTCCGATAAGATCTCCGACACTAATTTCGGTATCCAGCTCTTCATGTATTTCTCTTACCAGGGCTTGCTGCTGTGTTTCGCCGGCCTCGATCTTTCCACCAGGGAACTCCCACTGACCCTTAAACTCACCATAGCCCCTGGTCGTGGCAAATATTTTTTTTCTTCTCCGACAGCGAATCACATATGACCGCTGCTACGACTTTGACTGTTTTCATCTATTATCTCTGTAAATCGATGACCGTTTGATGCTTACGTTTTTCTTTTATGTAAGCGTCACGTGCATCAGATTCTTTCTTCCTTATCTCGTCGCGCTGGATCTTGTTTCCGACATGGCTCGGATACTTCCCCAGAGCTGCTTCAACCGTTTTTGTGATCTCGCCCACACGAACGGTCTTCTTTGCTTTTCTATGTGCTTCACGAATTCCGGCTGCAATTCCTGTCAACTTAGCACTTGAAGTAGTATTATTTAGCTGAGCTAACACGCCGCGCAACTCTTCTTCTGTAAAATTCTCTATCAGCCAGACTGGAAAATCCTGATACTGATTAAGCGCTGCAGGGTATAAGTCCGATTCCTTTGGCCCGTCATAATCAGGATAATCCTTGGGTGTCAAATAATATGTACTCCAAGAACCGTCTGATGAAAGTAAACCATGATGCGTCACTTCTTCGACTTTATACTTCTTGGCGCATTCTTCGCATTCAATTACTACAGGGCCATCTTTATATCTGTTCCAGTCATCGCCATAACTGGTCTGAGTTATCTTTCCTTTACCACACGGGCAGGTGGCTGAGCAAGTATACATTTCTTCCCAACTCATCACTGCTCCTCCTGTACCTTTTTCTTTCCGTAGCTCTTAGGAAAGTACTCCTTCCCGAGCTGCCAAATATATTTGTCTATCTCTTTCAGGTTGTACTGGTCGAGACCGTAAAACGACCTGAAATCGATAAGTGTCCTTTTAAACTTTGCATAGTCCTTCAAATCCGGAGTCTTGAATGATGCGAACTTATCTCGATCCCGGAAATAGCACAGCACCTTTTCCACGTAACTATCATAAATAGGAAAATCCAAAGGACGATGATGGCTGCAATACTTCGTTGCGAATGAATAGAAATTCCTCTTGACTCCGTTGATAGTAACCTTCTGAATATCTGAAACCAGTGCTACATCACCATTCTTAAGCCGATCATCAATATTCAATGACAGGATATGTTTTGCCACCGGATATACAGAGAAGATATTTGTGCTGTAAAAGTCATTCAACGCCGCAACCTTTAAAAGGATATCTGACATATCCGCGTTCTCGGGACAAAGCGTAAAAAAGAGCTTGTCCAATGCATCTTCCTGAAGATGATAGTTTTCCAGCTCATCCCAGGCACGAAGATAATGCTCAACCTGCTCAGAAGAAGGATGCGGCACATCGATTTTTACAGTCCTCATACCATCACTCCTCCTTCGAAACTGGAATATAAACCTTCTTGAGCGGGATCATTTTCCGGTACTTTTCACTCAAGTCTTCATAGTATTTCAAAATCAAATCGACAAGCTCAGTGCCATTGATACCACGGATAATAGGTGTGCTCTCCAAATACTTCTGTGCATTCTTCGTATAGTTTGATAATGTAACGAACAGGCCGTAATCACCCTCACGCATAGCTCCCTTCAGAGATTGGATCGTCGTCTCATTTATATCTCCGTTCTGGCTCTTAACCTGCACAAGAATACGAGGCGGAAGCTCATCTTTGTATGCCGTAATATCAATTCCGCTGTCACCACCCTGCGGAGAGACCTTTGTCCTGTAGCCCATTGCGCGTAAAAGATCGGCCACAAAGTTCTCCAGGTCGTATCCTTTAAGTTTACGGCTCAGTTCTTTTAGTATGAAATCTGCCGTATTCTCAATGATATCTTCAGCAGTAGCACCAACACTATCGTCTTCGGAATCGGAAGAGTAATTCTTCTTGAAACCCTTATCAAGTGCCGCCATAAACTCATCAGCATAGTTCTTAACGGTAAAGAAAGACATGGCCGAGCCTATCTCATAAAGTGCCCCTTGCGAAAAAGCGGTACGTGGCAGATGCTTCAACCACTTCACTTTTCTTGTCTGGACGTAATCAGGCTGAGAAGGATCATATACATAGGCTCCTTCCACAACACCAATATTTACCTCGCGGTTGATTTTAGAAGGGAACACCACATAGTCGCCAATCTGTGCCTCATAGCAAAAACGATACAGCATACCTGCGCCGGTAGCTATACTTCCTTTCTTGGCATCAGAATATGTCGCCGTGTATTTTTCTTTAAAAGCGTCACGGTTGGCTTCAATCTTACTCAGGTCACCCATCTCGTGCCAGCCGATTGCAATCACATTCTCTTTGAGGAACAGGTTGTCATCTTTCGTGTGAATTCCCCATATTTTTTTCTCTTCATTAGCCATGAGTGTGTCTCTCTTTTCTACTATTCTTTTTTAACGTAAGTAAGCTGGACATCGTATCCAAGCTGCTCCATCATCTTTATGTAGGTGGCGTTCACAATCTTCTCCGGGCTTTTAATAAGGCGATTCACATATGAGGGAGAAGTCCCCACCTTTTCAGCTAATTCAGCCTGCGTAGTCTGTTCTTCTACGCATTTTACTTTTACATCTATCTCGATATTATTCTTTAACATATCACCACCACCCATTATTTGATGAAACTTCATTAATACCACACAAATCAGTTTATCTTTTCTTTTTTACAAAAAGGACAGCTTGAATTACCAGAATCCCATGCTGCCCTTTTGTTATATTCGAATTTGTCTGCTTATATTCAGGGCAAAAGTCAATGTGTTGTCCGTGCATGCTAATATCATTTCCACTGATAAAACACATTTACCGACAGCTTTCTATGGCCTGAAGAACAACGGAACAAGTAGTATACCCCGCGGCAGCATTGAAATGGCCCGCATTCGGAATACATTGCACATCGCCTCCTATTTCCAATGCAAAGCTCTTTAATATCTCTTGCGGAATATTAGGATCATCATCGCCAAAGAAGCTGAATACTTTGTCTGCATAAGCTGTCATATCTAAACTCTCAGCATCCATATAAAAGCTTTCATTTAGCTTATCCATCATTTCAAATCCACTGATAAAGTTATTATATCCAGAAACGCATATTAGGCCTTTGACGTGAATCTTATGAGTCAGCAAATAGTGCACAAGAAAAACTGATCCGCAGCTATGTCCTACTAGTACTGTATCTTCATTAACAACTCCTAGTCCGCAATAATAATCCATCAAGCGTTCCCAATCTGAATAATTCTGGTGTTCCGGAGTAGGAAATGTAGGAATGTTACAGCGTATTTCTTTTTCCACAAGTTTGTTTTCAATCCAGGGGAACCAGTTTTCAAAAGGCTTTCCCATCGTTCCATGTACTAAAAATACGTCCATTGTTATACCTCCATTATTCTTTTTTTTGCTACATAAATTGGAAACACATTTGTATACATATCCATTGTATGCTCGAAAGTTATAAACGATAGATGTTCATTTACCTTTCGTTTGAATAACTCTTGAGATGGCGAAAAAAACTTGAACTTCATTTCCGTATTCCATCCTACATCGGCGAAAAAAGAGAACAGGTCTTCTCCTATATATCCAATATTACGCAAATCAACCAGTTCTTTATACATTTGGCTAAAATCAATCAAGTAATTCTTTTTGTCCAAACAGTACAGCCCAAGCTGGTGATTAATAAATGTATACGGATGCATTCCGTTTGACAAATTGTATTCGTCAATAATATTCTTTGGGTCTTTTACGAGTTCATTATCATCCCAGATAAAACTTTTCCCCATGAAAAGGCCACCCGGTACAAGTGCCTTTTCAACATTTTCTAGGAATTCATCGAATTTCTCAGGATCAACATTTCCTACTGACAGATCACCTATTACGATGTCAAATTGTTCAGAAAATATCATATTCTCCCACAAGGATACATGAAGTTCTTCTTTTAAATTTTTATGTCTGATTTCCCTGGAAACTGTATTGTAATAATCTTCACTTTTATCCACAACATGGATTATCAAGTTTTCTTCATACCCCCAATCGCGAAACTCAGGTGTTGATCCAAGAATCAAAATCTTAATGCGCCTTCTAAAAGTTTCCTGCAGTTGTCTTAGGTATTTCGTGTACACGCACATTTCAGAATTAGAAGGTCTTGAAGGCGCAACATTATTAGTCCATATAGTTGCTAATTCTCGTCCCCATCCACTCATATAACCACCTCCTCGCCGTCTGTTTCAAATGAAGCTACAACATAATGTAAAATCTGCGGAAGCGTACAATACTGCTGAACATTATAAACTCCCTGTTTATCAATTTGGGTTATTACTTTATCGAAAAAGGCTATGATTTCCTCATTAATTCTTTCAAAAGACTCAGGATAAAACTGTTTTGTAACACGGTATACAACAGACGCCAAAGTTACAGCAGACAAAACTGCATTTGCTGACTTGGCCTCTGAAAAGTCCACCTTACATTCCAACCATTCTTGCCGTTGCTCCTCATTACAAACATAAGTTATTATTCTTTCAATTTCTTTCAAATAATCTCTCATCGAATCCCATACATACAATGCTTCTAAGCAAAGTGCTGTTGACTCCCATTTAGTTACCCAGTCACCAACTCCACTTCTCCAATACGCATAATCCTCATTGATTCTTTGATATAAAGAATCAATAGCATCATCAATTATCTCATCCAATTTATCTGCATTCTGATATTGGCTAAAGTCAATCGCTTTTAAACTGATAAGTATTCTTCCCGTTATCCAAGGCACACGGTACGGATACCAACCACCAGAAGTATCAATCGACTCATCGCTGACCAACCTATTCAAACATAGTGTCTTGACTTTGTTTAAAACATCAGACTCTTTGGTTGTAGCGTTTCTAACAAGTAACCCAAAATGAAAATTCTGATACATCAACTGAGGGTTGATATTAACAGCCTGCATTTTGGCAGATCTTTTGTAATAGGAATCTTTTTCATCCTCTTCCTGCATACACTTCGTAATGCGATCTGTTTCTTTCGGTGTTATCAGTATTTCTTTATCATCTAATACCAACTCAAATTCGTATGTAACCCTAAATGGTTTTAGGCACTTATTAATTAGATTCTCATAATCATGCTTTTCTAATTTAAGTTGCTTCGCAAGGCACAATAAAAAATACTGAGAAGAAATCGCTTCTGCCCAAGATTTATCATCGAGTCCATATTTACGTATAATCTTCTTCACCTTAGTGATCATTGTTCTGGCTCTATTCCCAGTTTTAAAATCGTTAGCACTTCCAGTACTAGATGCTTTCATCCCTATTGCCATTATTATCACCTCTTTAAAACACTGATAATAGTATCAATTTCGTTTTTCAATTGAGCCCTGGATTCGATAACATTCTGTAGAATTGCAGTCTTATTTGCGGACGGATTGATGTTTAAGATTTCGTAGGCTTTCATTTCAATCATATTAGCCTCTTCAACAAGAGAAAAGAATTTCAGAATTTCATTAAAATCTTTATCCTTATCAAGACACAGTATTGATCCGCTTTTGCTTGCACCGGTCCACACAGGGATAGAATAAGGATTAATATAGATTTCATCATCCTTAATGACAGCAAGTGCTTCTTTTAGATTCTTTAGTTCTTCAGCTAATGTTTTCTTTAATTGCTTCCGCAAACTTGTGGTCTTATGCCATTCCCATAAAGCTTCTACTGCAAGCGCAGAGAGGAAAGCTAAAAAGCTAGACAAAAAAACTTCTAAGATAGAAAAGCCGGATGTCGCGGCCTCACATGTACAATTAACAACCTCAGCTCCCATATCTGTTTTCTCCATTCATTTTAATTCAATTTCACTATTAGGTCAATTTATTATATCACAAATTCTTCTAAATTTCACCACTTTTTTAACATACCAACAAAAAACCAAAAAAAAGCGCCCCCGAAGGAGCGCCGGTAAGTAATATCCTTATGCATCGATCTCGACTTCCAGGCCGGATTTGAATTCAACGATCAGCTTCTCGTCGCAAACGGTAATCTTCTCAATGAGCCTTCGTACCAGGGCCTCCGAGTATTCAGTAACCGCTTCAACCAAAGATTAAACAAAATGGGAAACTTTATCAAAATAAGCAGCTACTTCTTATCCCTTCTCGCTTTGCTATCGAGATGCAAGAGAGAGGTTGGCTTCTACGAGATGATATTATTTGGCAAAAACCTAATAGAATTCCGGCCAGTGTTACTGACCGTCTGAACAACACATACGAACATGTTTTTCATTTTGTGTTAAATAAAAAGTATTTTTTTGACCTTGATGCCATAAAGATTCTTGGAGCAAATGGTCGGATGAAAAATCCTGGTGATGTTTGGGCAATTAATACACAACCTCTAAACGGTAACCATACAGCAACATTTCCAGAGCAACTAGTCGAACAAATTGTACTATGTGGAAGTCCTAAAGGCGGAGTTGTCTTTGATCCTTTTTTGGGAACAGGAACCACTTGGATAGTCAGCGATCGTCTTGAGCGAAATTGTATAGGCTTTGAAATAAATCAAGAGTTTTTTGATTTCGCACAAAGCAGATTTAAAGAAATCAGGGAATTCGAACAATGCAAACTACCGATTTCATAGAAATTGACAATACGCGACTTTGTGATTGCAAAAAGGGGGTTCTCTCGTGTATAGAAACAAGAGAATGGATGAAAAACCAAATTGGCGTATGGCAGTTTATGTACGAGCCACGAGATATTCGCGACAAGAACGTTCACCCAGCAGTATTTCCAATCGCAATGGCTAAAAGGGTCATCGAACAATTCACACATAAAGGAGAGCTTGTTTTAGATCCGTTTGTCGGATCAGGAACAACCCTGCTTGCTGCACAGGACTTAGATCGAAACGCATTAGGCTTTGATTTAAAACAGGAGTATGTTGATCTTTCTAATTCCCGTGTTTCTGTACCGCCCGAGAGCAATCATTGTAAACAAATTGCTTTCTGCGATGACGCGAGAAATATAGTTAATCGTGTAACACCTGGTACCGTCAAATTAGCATTTACTTCACCGCCTTACGCGAACATTCTAAATAGAGAACGAAAGAATAAAAGCCGTCGTGGTGATCTTCAACAAAACGAACAATTTGGTAAAGTCGAACAATATAGTCAAGACCCGAGAGATTTAGGAATTCTCGAAGCAGACGATTTTGAAAGAGAGATTTCTGAAATATTTAGACTAATGATGCCTGTGTTTAACGAAAAAGCACATATATTGATTAACATCACAGATGCTTGGATTGACGGTAAACGCGTTCCATTGCATATTAACATTATAAATGTCATGCGCAATGCTGGATATGAGTTTAGAAACACTATTATTTGGGACCGCAGGAACTTAGTGAACCGAATCGGCATATTCGGATGTCCAAGTAGTTACATTACAATGGGTACTACTTTCGAATATATTCTGGATTTCACGATCCCTACCCCGACTAAAAAGCCCCGTTCTAAATCAAAGGCTAATAAAGAAGAATAAACAATAGTTCCATAGTCTCTCACCGCAAAAACAATAGTTGTTCAGCCTCGACTATGTGTTTTTCAGTGGTCAGAACTATTATCAGTAACGCAAAAAAGGATTCCGGCAGACCACCCTCATCAGGGTAATCTTTCGGAACCCCTTTATTTCAAGCCGTTTCTGGCTCTTTTATTAGTTTGCTTTTGACAGAAGAACTACCGTCTCAACATGATGCGTCTGCGGAAACAAGTCCACCGGCTGGACTTTCTTCAATTCATATCCCAATTCTTGGTAGAGTTTGATATCACGCGCCATGGTAGCAACATTGCAGGAGATGTAAGCAATGCGGTCAGCTCCAGTTTGGCTGCTTGCTTTGATAAAGCTTTCGGTCAAGCCCTTGCGTGGAGGATCAACCAAGATAACGGTTGGTTGAATCCCATCTTTAAGCCAGTTCTTCATTGCATTTTCAGCTGTATCACAGACATAGTGGGCATTAGTGATATTGTTTAATGCAGCATTCTTCTGACTATTCTCTACTGCTTCTGGGATGACCTCAACTCCATAGACTTCCTTGACGTGCTTAGCAACTGACAAACCAATCGTTCCAATACCAGAATAAGCGTCGATCACCACATCATCTTCTCTTAACCCCGCAAAGTCAATAGCTGTTTGATAAAGTTTCTCTGCCATTTCAGTATTGACCTGATAAAAGGCTGGGCCAGCGATTTGGAAGTCATTTCCCAACATCTGGTCCGTAATATAGTCTTGACCATAAAGAGTCTTCCACTCCTTACCAAAAATCGCATTGGTATTTCGGTCGTTGATATTTTGCATGACAGACACAATCTCTGGGAACTGCTTGATAAGTTGTTCAATCAACTGCTCCACTCGGAAAACTTTAGGACGTGTAGTCACTAAGATAACCATGATTTGTCCGGAATAGTGCCCGCGACGCACCACAAGATTCCGAATCAAGCCAGACTGTTCCTTTTCATCATAAGGTTTCAAATCATAGCGACGAAGCAAATCGCGTAGAACTACTACGACTTGGTCAATAACAGGATCCTGGATAAAGAAATCTTCAAGAGGCATGAGGTCATGCGAATTCTTACGGAAAAAGCCAGTTTCCAAGACACCATTCACTCGACGAACGGGCACCTGTGCCTTATTTCGATACTTGACTGGATGTTCCATGCCGAGCGTTTCAGCGACCTCTACATCTGTAATACCAGCAATCTTGTAGAGACTGTCTTTGACTTGCTTGGTTTTAAACTTGAGCTGCTCTGGATAGGCAAGATGCCCCAAATCAGCGATACCTGAGCGTAGATAAGCTAGGTCAAGGTCTTGGTTACGATGCGGAGAATGTGTAAGGTATTCCTCAACTTTCCCATAGCCAATCTTTTTATTGACCTTAAGGACTCGCATGAGGATTTTCTCAGTTGGTAGAGCATTTTCTACAAAGAAAACCAAACCTTCTACCTTAGCAACTCCAGCACCTTCATGGGTCAAATCAACAATTTCAACTTCTACAATATCATTTTTCTTTAACATATTTTTCACTTTCTATCGGCCGACAAAAAAAGACGGCAACATTTCTGTTACCATCTATTATATCATGAAATGACCTAAGCACCAAAACTCTTGAAAAAGTTGATAATTGCTTGCCAAAGGGAGCTCAGGAAGTTGCCCCCTTCTTCTAGCGCTTTATTGGCATCAAAGTTGAGGTTGATATTTTTAAAGCTATCACCAGCTTGGGAAACAATGCTTTGCTTGAGGTCATTTAGGGTTTTAGTGAAATCAGCATTGTTCAAAATGTCACTCTTCGAGAGGTTAAGTGCAAAATTGATGATGATATTGACCTGGTTTCCTGTTATAACCTGATCGAGTTTGTAGTTTTTCAGCGTGTCTTCAACGATTTTGCGAACATCTTCTTCTGTCAGATTACCTTTGGCTTCTTTTGCTTTTGCGATTCCTGCCTTGATATCTGCCAAGGCGACATTGAGTTTATTGGCATCGTAGCCTGATTTATCCTTGTTTTCAGCATTGATATCGGATAAGGCTTTTAGCTCCTCTTGGGCCAAGTCTTTATTGGCTTGCGGTACTTTAGCACCATTGGCTTCTAACGAGTAGTAAATCCCTGCTAGGGCGCTCTCTCCTGTAACTGGAATGGGTGCTGCAACTGTGATTTTGGCATGCTCCACTCCCAGCGTCACTGCTGCGTTACGGTACATATCCTGCGTCACCTTGGTGATATTTTCAGGCGTTTCAATCTTGACTTCTAGAGGCGACTTATCACCCAGCTTTTGAATCTTAGCTGATGAATAGAGCTGTAAACCAGCATCATTAGCCACATTCATGATTTTCGAATAGATATCAGGTGTCATAGTTTTGATATCTTTGGTGTCTTTTGATGCGTCATAGCCAAGTTTGCTAAGAGTTTGATTTTTCTGGTCTTCAGATAGAGAAGAACCTAGGACATATTCGGGTTGTACATAGGTTTCATCGATTACTTTTTGAACATCTGTTGCTGCGTGGACGCTCGTCATAGCTGTTGCGACCCACAATACTGCAGCACTTGTTAGAAAGAATTTCTTTCTCATGGGATATTCCCTCCTTTACCTTTCTAGGGTAATAAAACAATCTTAAAGAAAGCTTATAGTTAAAAACACCTGGCAAAACCAGATGTTTAGAAAAAATTAAAGAATTTCATAATATAGAGATTGAATCGAACCTGTCTAGAATAATAATAATTCCCACCATTTTCATAAAGTTCTGCTCCGTGGAAGATAGAAATCGGGTTGATATAGGTGTAAGTTTTTCCAGTTGTATTTCCAAGAATGGGAGCGACGGTTTCACGAGAATATTGTTTGGCCAAGGCGAGAGTGTTTTCCTTGCCATTTTGAGCAATAAAATCGATATAAGCAGGACCAAAATTATAGGCTTGCACAGCTGTCCAAACATCAACGCCCTTTTCCTGAGCTAGATAAAGGTTCTCTGTTAGAGTTTGAATCCCTTGTCGAATACTAGAGACATTGTCATTAATAGTATTTGTAGTACCGCTAGCAGACTCGCTAGACTGCATGACATCGCCTTCTTTTCCTTTCGTTTCGGTATAAATCATGGCGAGCACAAGCTCTTCATTGGCTGGAGTGTCTCTTTCACTGAGAACTTCTCGAACCATGGGTTGGTAGGTCATGACTTGCTTCACATCTTGATGGATATGATAGACTTTATAGACAGCGAAAAGGAAGACTGCTAGCATTAGCACTCTTCGTAGTAATTTAAACATTATTTACTTTGAATATCCTCGATATTTTTAATTAAAATAGAATAGGTTCCATTGTCATTTTGGATAAACTCAACAGACTCGGCGTCTTGATAGACATTATTGGGAACGATGAGTTCGATTCCGTTTGACAAGGAAAGTTTTTGGTTTTCAAATTTCTTGAGCTGACGACTGGCATCAATTTCATCAAACTGGACTGGTTCAGGTACGGCTTCCTTGACTTGATCGATAAAACTTAGACGGGCTGTCAGGTTGTTATCAAAAAGATCATTGGCCAATTTCTCAGGCGACAATTCATTGCTTTCTTCTAAATTATTGAAAATCGCTGATTTGACCTTTGATTGGAATTGAAAGTCATCTGTGTTAAAGGACTCTGCAATTCTCTGGGCTGTTTTTTCCAATTCCTTGATAGATTTCTTGGGAGAAATCTTAGGAGCGACAGCGAGAAGATTTTCTGAAAAGTAGTTCAAAAAAGTCCCATTGTACTTGATTCTTTTCTCGATCAGATGGTACTTGCGACTTTGAAGATTAACCACCAAGGCCTCATCAGCCCCCGTTCCAAATCCAGGCAGGTTATTCTGAGTCAGCTTGATTGGATTATCAACTTCTCCACCGAGATGGGTCAAGGTCTCACGTAGAGCAATTCGCAAGAAAGCGAAATGTTCAACGCCTTCTTTAGAAAACTGAACAAAAACCAAGTCATTGGTCTTGAGGTTTTCAGAAATACTGAACTCCTCTTTCCAAAGATTAGCCAGTGTTACTGATGTCTCCAATAAATCATCTGTGATGTGATTGAAGAAGGGATTTTCTTCTTCGAAAATCCCAGTCTTGGCTTCATCTGAATACACGCGTTCGATTTTTTTGCGCAAGTATTCTTCGATTTTTGGAGTGATATTGAGAAACTTATCCGCTAGGAACAGCTCGGTGTCATCTGGGCTGAACTGATGGATAATAGCTTTCTTAATATAAATGTCCATAAAAGTATTAGTCCTCGTATAGTGGGAAGGCATCTGTCAATGCTTTGACTGCACTTCTCACTTCTTCTAAGACAGCTTCATTTTCTGCATTCTTAAGGGTTTTAATGATGAGTTCAGCAACTTTACGGCTTTCTTCCTCACCAAATCCACGTGCAGTGATGGCTGCAGATCCGATACGAATCCCACTTGTCTTGAACGGTGACAAGGTTTCGTATGGAATTGAGTTTTTATTTAGGGTAATATTAACTTCATCCAGCAAGTTTTGAGCAACTTTTCCGTTTTCTACAACCTTAGTTACATCCACTAGGAAGAGGTGATTTTCAGTCCCGCCAGAAATGATACGGAAATCAGGGTCTTGCAAGAAGACTTCAACCATAGCCTTGCTGTTTTTGATGACATTGGCAGCATACTCCTTAAAGGCTGGATCTAAAACTTCTTTGAAGGAAACAGCCTTAGCAGCGACAACATGCTCCAAAGGACCACCTTGAATACCAGGGAAAATAGCTGAGTTGATTTTCTTAGCTAGGTCCTCATCATTTGTCAAGATCAACCCACCACGTGGTCCACGAAGGGTTTTGTGGGTCGTTGTTGTGGTGATATGAGCGTATGGTACTGGACTTGGGTGAAGACCAGCCGCAACCAAACCAGCGATATGGGCCATATCGACCATGAGTTTAGCACCAACAGCATCTGCAATTTCACGGAATTTTGAGAAGTCGATAATTTGAGAATAGGCTGAAGCACCAGCTACGATCAATTTTGGTTTTACTTCTTGGGCTTGTTTCAAGATCGCATCAAAGTCCAAGAGTTCTGTTTCAGGATCTACACTATAAGAAACAAAGTTGTAGGTTTGGCCAGAGAAGCTAACTGAAGCTCCGTGGGTCAAGTGTCCACCTGCTGCCAAATCCATCCCCATAACCGTATCACCTGGCTCAATCAAGGCCATGTAAGCCGCGCAGTTGGCTTGGCTTCCTGAGTGTGGTTGGACATTGGCGAATTTAGCACCGAAAATTTCTTTCGCGCGTTCAATAGCAAGAGTCTCTACCACATCTACCACATCAGTTCCACCATAATAACGGCGGCCTGGGTAACCCTCGGCATATTTGTTGGTCAAGATAGACCCTTGAGCAGCCATTACAGCCTTGGAAACAACGTTTTCCGAAGCAATTAACTCAATGTTGTTTTGTTGGCGTTCTTCTTCTTTGGCAATAGCATTCCAGAGATCAGCATCGTATGCTTTAAAATCTTCTTTGTCAAAAATCATAGGTCTTCTCCTTTATAGTGTGACTGGTCCTTTAGTTTGTTTTTACAAAATAAACTAAAAGATGCGAATAAACCGTTTTTGCACTTTATCACAAGTATAACCAACTTTTTCATAAAATGCATGAGCACCCAGACGATGATCAGCAGAGTTTAAGCGGATAAACCCATAGCCCCGTCTTTTTGCCTCTTCTTCCAACCCTTGCATTAAGCTTTTACCAATACCTTGCCCTTGTGCTTGAGGTGAAACCGCTAAGCCTAAGATATTAAATCCTGCTTTGGAATAGAGGGATTCATAAACTTCAGCATGGACATATCCAAGTAGGACATGGCTAGCTGCATCCTCAAATCCAAGTAGAAAATGGTGTGAATCCTGAGATAGTCTAGCTAGTTGACTAGCTGTGTCCTCTGGACTAAAAGTATAGCCCAAAGTCTCTTGATTGATGTCACATATAGCTTTTACATCTGTTTCTTGCAAATCTCTTAGCATCTCAATCCTCCTCAAAAGAAATCTCTGGCAACTGAGCAAGAATATCTTCTCGTTTAATTGCCCCCTGGCGTAAGATTTTCACCTTGTCTCCAGACAAATCCAAAATAGTCGAATCCTGTCCAGTTAGAAAAGCGTCATCCTCCAGACCCAAAACCTCTTGGTCAAAATCTTCAAGGATTTGCTGAAAGGTCACTCCACTTGCCTGACCTGAAATATTGGCAGACGGTCCAATCAAGGGACCTGTCTCTCGAATCAAATCCAGTGTAATGGGGTGACTCGGCATCCGAAATCCAACAGTTGCAAGACCAGAATTGACCCAATAGGGAACTCTGTCATTTGCTTCGAGGATAATGGTCAAGGGACCTGGTAAAAAGCTCTCCACAAGCTTTTTTAGATAAGTTGGCTGATTCTTAGAAAAGTGCAAAATGTCCTCTAGAGAAGCGACATTAAGATTGAGCGCCTTTTCTCTAGGACGACGTTTGAGTTGGTAAACATGGTCGACAGCTTTTTCATCTAAAGCCTTAGCAAAAAGACCATAAACTGTCTCGGTTGGTAGAACAACAGCTCCGCCCTTTTCCAACTCTTGTCTAATCCTGTCCATCATCAGCTACAACCATCCTATCTTGACCAAATTGGTCCTTGAGTGTTCGTACTCGTTTTTCAGGAAGATGTTTCCTAAAAAGCGCAGGAACACTTTGACCTTGCTTGTATCCAATTTCAAGGTAAATCTTACCACCATCTTTGAGATAGTCTTTTGCATTTTCCACAATTCTACGGTAAATAGCTAGGCCATCCTCATCTGCAAAGAGAGCTAGGTGAGGTTCTGAATGCAAAACATTCAAACCGACCTCTGACTCATCTTCACGAGAGATATAGGGTGGATTGGATACAATTATATCATATTTTTCAGAAATTTCTGTAAAACAATCGGATTTTTTTAAAAATATCTGGAGATTCTGAACTTTAGCGTTTTCAGATGCCAAATCTAGAGCATCTTGAGAAATATCTGCTGCCGCAACTGACCAATCTGGTCTATTTTTTGCTAAAGCAATAGCAATGGCCCCGCTACCTGTACCGATATCAAGTACTGAAAGATTCGTCTCAGGATTTTCTGCCAAGATTAGTTCTACCAACTCCTCTGTTTCCGGACGAGGAATCAAAACCCGCTCATCTACTTTTAACTGCATTCTAAAGAAATCTGCGTGACCAATGATATACTGAGCTGGTTTGTGAGCTGCTAACTGCTGATAAATTTCTTCTACAAATTGTCTTTCTTTCTCTGTTACCTCTTGCTGAAGGGCAAAGACAAAGTCCGTAAAAGAGAGATTTTTTAAGCTACGATAGACAAAAGAGAGGCTTTCTGCTTCCTCTCCTTGTCTTATCAACTCTTCTTCAAAATCTGAAAATAATTGAGCTAATTTCATTATTTGTTTAATTCTTCTAATTTTTGCGTTTGGTCATAGAGTACCAAGGCATCTACAACTTCGTCCAATTTACCAGACAAGATGGTATCTAGTTTTTGAAGGGTCAAGCCGATACGGTGGTCTGTGACACGGTTTTGTGGGAAATTGTAAGTACGGATACGTTCTGAACGGTCACCAGTACCGATAGTAGACTTACGCTCAGCGTCTTGTTCATCTTGGGCAATCTGCGCAAAGTGGTCAGCAACACGCGCACGGATGATCTTCATAGCCTTTTCACGGTTCTTCTGCTGGGTCCGTTCTTCCTGCATCTCAACCTTGATATTGGTTGGCAAGTGAACGATACGAACGGCAGTCGCAACCTTGTTGACGTTCTGTCCACCCGCACCAGATGCGTGGTAGATGTCAACACGAAGGTCTTTTGGATCAATGTCGTACTCAACTTCTTCCACTTCAGGCATGACAAGGACAGTCGCTGTCGAGGTATGAACACGCCCTTGGCTTTCTGTCACAGGGACACGTTGCACACGGTGGGCACCAGATTCATACTTAAGTTTAGAGTAAACTGACTGACCTGATACCATAGCAACCACTTCTTTGAAACCACCGACACCATTCATAGAAGCCTCCATGACTTCAAAGCGCCATCCTTGGGCTTCCGCATACTTTTGGTACATGGTTAGCAAATCCCCAGCGAAAAGTGCTGCTTCATCTCCACCAGCTGCTCCACGGATTTCAAGGATGATGTTCTTGTCATCGTTTGGATCTTTTGGAAGGAGCAAAATTTTCAATTTTTCTTCATACTCTTCTTTTTCAGCCTTGGCATCTTTGAGCTCTTGCTTGGCCATTTCTTCCAAGTCCGCATCTCCACCTGATTCCTTAATCATTTCTTCGGCATCGATGATGTTTTGAAGGACCTGTTTGTATTCACGGTAGGCTGTTACGGTGTCACGAGTGGAAGCTTCTTCTTTTGAAAGCTCCATGAAACGCTTGGTGTCTGAGACGACATCTGGGTCACTAAGCAACTCTCCTAATTCTTCATAACGGTCTTCTACAGCTTGTAGTTGATCATAGATGTTCATTTTTCTTCATTCTCCTTATTGATTTCAGGGGCAAAATAATGTTTACGGCAGACTGAGATATAGGTTTCATTGCCACCAATCTGAATTTGTTCTCCCTCATAGGTAGGCTTTCCGTCTAGGGTTCTGAGTACCATAGTCGCTTTTTTCTTGCAATACTGGCAGATGGTTTTAATCTCATCGATTTTGTCTGCTAAAAGCAAAAGGTGTTTGGAACCTTCGAATAATTCATTGCGAAAGTCATTTTTCAAACCAAAAGCCATGACAGGTATGTCTAACTCATCAACAACACGAGCTAGGTCGTAAACATGGTGACGCTTGAGAAACTGGGCCTCATCGACCAGCACACAGTATGGTTTTTCAGGTAAGTCTCGGATATAGCCGAAGATATCCGTCGTTTCCTCAATCGCAATGGCTGGGCGTTTCATGCCAATTCGGCTGGATACATAGCCAACACCGTCACGTGTATCCAGAGCCGAAGTCATAATCACAACTCCCTTTCCTTGCTCCTCGTAGTTATAGGCCACCTTGAGAATCTCAATCGTCTTACCAGAGTTCATGGTCCCATAACGATAATACAACTGTGCCATGCTTCTACTTCACGTCCATTTCTAAATTTTTGCTACATTCTAGTATATCATAATTTTCTAAAGCTTTAAACGGCAAAATGTGGTAAAATAGAAGAAATCAAAAACTAGTGGAGGAAGCTATTATGCCATTTGTACGCATCGATTTATTTGAAGGTCGCACGCTCGAGCAAAAGAAAGCTCTTGCTAAGGAAGTAACGGAAGCTGTTGTCCGTAACACTGGAGCACCTCAATCAGCCGTTCATGTCATCATCAACGATATGCCAGAAGGAACTTACTTCCCACAAGGGGAAATGCGCACCAAATAAACTAGCTTAAGCAGAATTGCTTAGGCTTTTTCAATCTCCAAGTAGCATCCATTGAAGAAATAACCTAATTTTGTTACAATTTGAAGAGATACTTGGATACCTATCCTAAGAAAAGAAATACAAAAGGAATTAGTATGATTACACGTGAATTTGATACCATCGCTGCTATCTCTACACCACTAGGTGAAGGGGCCATTGGTATTGTCCGTTTGAGCGGAACTGACAGTTTTGCCATTGCGCAAAAGATTTTTAAAGGCAAAGACTTAAGTCAGGTTGCTAGCCACACGCTGAACTACGGTCACATTGTTGACCCTCAAACTGGTAAAGTTATGGATGAGGTTATGGTTGGAGCTATGAAGTCTCCAAAGACCTTCACTCGTGAGGATATTATCGAGATTAACACCCACGGCGGGATTGCGGTAACCAATGAAATTCTCCAGCTAGCTATTCGTGAAGGAGCTCGGTTGGCAGAACCTGGTGAATTTACCAAGCGTGCCTTTCTAAACGGTCGTGTGGACTTGACACAGGCTGAGGCGGTGATGGACATCATCCGTGCCAAGACAGATAAGGCCATGAACATTGCAGTCAAACAACTAGATGGTTCCCTTTCTGATCTTATCAATAATACTCGCCAAGAAATCCTCAATACGCTTGCCCAAGTAGAAGTCAATATCGACTATCCAGAGTATGACGATGTTGAGGAAGCTACTACTGCCGTAGTCCGTGAAAAGACTATGGAGTTTGAGCAATTGCTAACCAATCTCCTTAGGACAGCCCGCCGCGGTAAAATCCTTCGAGAGGGAATTTCCACTGCTATCATCGGTCGTCCCAACGTTGGGAAATCCAGCCTCCTCAATAACCTCTTGCGTGAAGACAAGGCTATCGTAACTGACATCGCTGGTACCACCCGTGATGTCATCGAAGAATACGTCAACATTAACGGGGTTCCTCTCAAATTGATTGATACAGCTGGTATCCGAGAAACAGATGATATCGTTGAACAAATCGGTGTCGAGCGTTCGAGAAAAGCCCTCAAGGAAGCTGACTTGGTACTACTAGTACTAAATGCCAGTGAACCACTAACTGCTCAAGACAGACAACTCCTTGAAATCAGCCAGGACACCAACCGAATTATTCTACTCAATAAAACTGACCTGCCTGAAGCGATTGAAACTTCTGAACTTCTAGAAGATGTCATCCGTATTTCAGTTCTTAAAAATCAAAACATCGATAAGATCGAGGAGAGAATCAACAACCTCTTCTTTGAAAATGCTGGTTTGGTCGAGCAAGATGCTACTTACTTGTCAAACGCCCGTCATATTTCCTTGATTGAAAAGGCTGTTGAAAGCCTACAAGCTGTTAATGAAGGTCTTGAACTGGGGATGCCAGTTGACTTGCTTCAAGTTGATTTGACCCGTACTTGGGAAATTCTCGGAGAAATCACTGGGGATGCTGCTCCTGATGAACTCATTACACAACTCTTTAGCCAATTCTGTTTAGGAAAATAAGCAAAATCCATGATCCTTCTTGCGGTCATGGATTTTATTGTCTTTATTAGTAATCTGGTCTTAGGACACCTGTTACGGTTGCCTTAGTTGCTTCGTAGTCACCATCTACGACAACCTTGATAATGCGTTTGGCATCTTCTTCTGGTGCTGGAACTAAAGGTAGACGAGTTGGTCCAGCTTCAAATCCCATGTAGTTCAAAACTGCCTTAACTGGAGCAGGACTTGGATAAGAGAAGAGCGCATTGACCTTAGGAATGAATTTACGCTGAATAGCTGCAGCTTTCTTCATATCGCTTTCTGCAATTGCAGTGAACATCTCATGCATCTCATCCCCATTTGTATGAGATGCAACAGAAATAACCCCATCTGCACCAAGATTCATGGCATGGAAGGCATCCCCATCTTCACCCGTATAAATCAAGAACTCTTCTGGCTTGTGCTCGATCAAGTAAGCCATATTTGCCAAGCTGGTACATTCTTTAACACCGATGATATTAGGATGATCAGCCAAACGAAGCATGGTTTCTGGAGTTAATTCCACTACTACACGTCCTGGAATGTTATAAATGATAATAGGTAAATCTGACGCATCTGCAATAGCCTTAAAGTGCTGGTACATCCCTTCTTGAGAAGGTTTGTTGTAGTACGGTACGATAGCAAGTCCAGCAGCGAATCCACCAAAGTCTGCGACTTCTTTGACAAACTCGATAGAGTCACGTGTGTCATTGGTCCCTACACCCGCAATCAAAGGAACACGTCCATTGACAACCTTTTGCACAGCCGCGAAGAGTTGCAACTCTTCATCGTGAGTCAAGGTCGGACTCTCAGCAGTCGTCCCTGCAAGAAGAATGCCGTCTGTATGATGGGCCAATAAATGCTCAATCAAGGCAGGAATGGCATCAAAGTTGATGGAACCATCCTCATGGAAGGGGGTAATAAAGGCTGTAATGATTTTACATTCTTTTAGTTCTTGGTAAGACATGAGAAACACCTCTCTATTTCAAAGAAGGAGTTCATTCGAACTCCTAAACCATTATTTCAACTCAAATTTCAGCTCAGCTGTTGGACGGACCAAACCACGCTCATGAAGCGTTTCTGCAATCTGTACAGAGTTCCAAGCAGCACCTTTGAGAAGGTTATCTGACACAACCCACATATGAATTCCTTTCTCGGCATCCAAGTCTTTACGGATACGACCAACAAAGGTATCACGTGAGCCAACAGCATTGATGGCTTGTGGGTAGACTTGGTTAGCCACGTCATCCTCAAGAACAGCACCCGGAAAGGCTGCGATGGCTGCTTTCACTTCTTCAATTGGAGCCACTTCTTTTGTTTCGATGTAAACAGACTCAGAGTGAGCTGACAAGACAGGAATACGCACACATGTTGCAGAAACTGCGATGCTATCATCTTCCATGATCTTCTTGGTTTCCTTGGTCATCTTCATCTCTTCGTAAGTGTAATCATTGTCAGTGAAGACATCGATTTGTGGAAGAGCGTTAAAAGCGATAGGATAGTGTTTCTTATCTCCGCCTGAAGGCAAGATTTCCGCATGCAAATCACGTGGATTCACACCATCATTCAAGACTTCACGAAGTTCACGCTGTGTTTCAAGAATCGCTCCCATACCAGCACCTGAAACGGCTTGGTAAGTTGAAACGATGATACGGTCCAAGCCCCATTTTTGACGAACAGGCTCAAGCGCTACCATCATTTGGATTGTTGAACAGTTAGGACAGGCAATGATTCCGTTGTGGGCATCAAGTGCATGAGCATTGACCTCTGGGACAACCAAAGGAACATCTGGATTTTGACGGAAATAAGATGTGTTATCAACCACTACCGCTCCAGCTTGAACTGCATATGGTACATACTTAGCTGATGTCGAACCGCCCGCTGAGAAGAGAGCAATATCAACACCTTCAAAAGCAGTTTCAGTCGTTTCTTCAATCGTAATATCTTGGTCTTTAAATTTCAAAGTCTTGCCTGCTGAACGTGCAGAAGCAAGGTAACGGATTTTATCAATAGGAAGTGTAGATTCTTCCAACATTTTTATCATTTGAGCTCCGACAGCACCTGTCGCGCCGACTACAGCAACTGTATATCCCATAACTAACCTCTTTCGGAATTTTCTAAAAATTTCTATAATAGAAGTATTATACTACTTTTTCTAAAAATTGAAAAGCATTTTTAGACTATATTTTCTGAAAATTAAAAATCCCTAGTCGTTGACCAGGGACTAAGAGGCATCTTCATGTGATGAGCAGGTTCACACAACTCATCAAGGTCCGCTCCTGCGTTATGACCTCCTTATGCTCAATAGTAGTCCGAAGACTACCTATCGACTCATCGCAACTACTATTCTACTAGATAGAGTCACTTTTGTCAACAAACAAAACTCTTTGAGTTTATTCTCCTTGTGGCACAAGAAAAACCTTGGTCTCCCAAGGTTATTTCGTTTCTATCATGCTAATTGCCGGGATTGAACCGGCGACCTCATCCTTACCATGGATGCGCTCTGCCAACTGAGCTAAATCAGCTTACCTAAAAAGTATACTATAGTTCTATGCTCTTGTCAAGCGCTCTCTTTTAATTTTCTGGAATGAAAAAAGCTAGATTTAGCAAGAATCTAGCTTATAAACTTCTTATTTTGTAAGATCAATTCGCTGTCCCAGTTTATTGATCAAAATAGCACCTACGATAAGTGATGCAAACTCACCAATTCCAGTAGAAAACCATGTCAAGAAGAATGGAGCTTCTGCGACAATATAGAGTTCTGCTGCAATGGTAATCATTGAAATGGAGAACAGGATTGAAAAGAAGAAATGATCTTTTCGAATCAAACCATTGAACAGATAATCTTTCTTGTACTTGCTAAAGAGCCATACACCTAGACTTAGGAAAACTAGGGTAGATCCTCCACCGACAAAGACATCTATTAGACCAAAGCTAAAGAAATTAGCAATCATACAACCAATCGTCACACCGATAATATATTTGGGATTGTAAAAGGCCAAGAAATTCATCATCTCAGAAATACGGAACTGGTAGGCACCGTAGCTAATGGCATTAAGGGGTGGGGTGATGGTCAAAACCACATAGATAGCAGCAACGATAGCAATATCTGCCATGTCACGAACAGTTAATTTTTTCATGTTTTCTCCTTTGGCGGTTTCCCGCGTAAAATATGCTTGGTGAAAGAAGCTAAGCACCAAGGGTTGAGATTATCAACCTTACTAGTATAGCATAATAGCTAGCTTTATGCTATACTAAAATCATGAAAAAATTAATAAGAGCATTCTTCGATAACGAAATCCTCTCCTACTTATTTTTCGGTGGCGCTACTACTTTGGTCTCGATTTTATCACGTTTGGTTATTTACCATATCAGCCATCAGGAAATCCTAGCGACTGCTCTTGCAAATATCATTGGGATTCTCTTTGCCTTTCTCACAAATGACACTATCGTCTTTAAACAAGAGAGAAGAAATTGGCCGACTCGCCTGGCTAAGTTTTTCTTAGCTCGTCTCTCTACTCTTGGTCTTGACGTTCTTTTAACTTATATCTTTGTTACATCTTATCCCGATATTATCGGGCAATTTGTCAACGATCAACTAGATCAGGTCAATACCATCGAAACGCTAATTGCGCAGGTTTTGATTATCATTCTTAACTATATTTTTAGTAAAGTATACGTTTTTTATAAATGAAATGGATGTCATTAAGCATTAAGGTTGCAATATTTAGGTATTTCAGGTACAATTAAGATTAGTTTTTGAAAGGAAATTATGAAAATGTTAAAAGATCTTAAAGAATTTTTGCTTCGTGGCAATGTCGTTGATCTCGCTGTCGGTGTGATCATCGCCTCTGCTTTTGGTGCTATCGTTACTTCACTTGTAAATGACATCATCACTCCACTTATCTTGAACCCAGCTTTGAAAGCGGCGAACGTAGAACGTATCGCTGAACTTTCATGGAATGGTGTTGGTTACGGTAGCTTCTTGAGTGCTGTTATCAACTTCTTAGTGATTGGTACTGTTCTTTTCTTCGTTATCAAGGCTGTTGAAAAAGCTCAAAACCTTACTAAGAAAGAAGAGCCAGCTGAAGATACACCTGCTGCTCCAACTGAACTTGAAGTCCTTCAAGAAATCAAAGCCCTTCTTGAGAAGAAATAAGACAATAAAAGGATCTAGCCTCATGCTAAATCCTTTTTCTTTACTCTTTCGGCAATTTACCAGCCTTTTCGAGCATTTTCTTAATCAAGTAAGGCATCTTCACATTTTCACGGCCTTTTTTCTCAATGAGTTTTTTCACAAATTCTGGCATCTGAAGGTCATCTGTCTCCTCCATAATATCCTTGGTGGTTGCTGAAGGTGCTAACTCATCAAAGGTTTCTTCTTCTGGGAGAAATTCCTTAAATTCTTTTTGTTCATTGGCTCTTACAGTATCAACTAAAGCGTCAATTAAACGAGAGTCTGTGTTTGGCATAGCTGGTCGATGGTAGGTGACACCTAATTCTTGACATAATTCATAACATTCTACATCGTTATCAAAAAGAACTTCAATATGCTCACTGATAAAGCTAATTGGGACAAAGATATAATGCTCTGGATGTTGTTTCTGTTCTTTCAGATACTCGAGTACATCTGGCTTGATCCAAGGTATTCCAATATCACTCTCGCTCTGCCAAGTATTGGTATACTGGTCGGCTGTTAGACTGAGTTGCTCTGCTATCAACTTGCTATTATCAAAAATCTGATCGATATAAGGATCTCCAAAGTCCAAGGCAAAAATTGGAACACTATGGGCTGAGAAGATCACCTTAAAGGACTCTTCTCCTACCTGATTTCGTAAAATTTTGCTAATCTCATCTGTCCAGAAGTCCAGCAAAGATTGTTGCTGATACCAATCCTTAATGACTAAAAATTGTATTTGCTGGCTTTCCAGAAACTTCTCATACCCCATGACTGAGTAAAAGGAATAATGAGGTTCTAAAATCAAACAAATACACTCTTCAACGCCATCAGCCTCCATCTGCTTGATTACATCAGGAATAAAGGGGCGAGAAAATTTGTTAGCAAAGTAGATGCCATACTCTTCTCCTAACCGTTCCTTGACTAGACTGACCTCCTCACGTGTAATCCTCTGCAGGGGCGTACCACCTATACGAACATAATTATCATAAAGAGTCTGAATCTCGTGATCTTTGGGTCTGATTCCACGACGAATATTGGTAAAAAAATCCCCCACACTCTCAAAGGTAATCTCTTCTGGCGAACCGAATGTCATCATTAAAATTGCTTTTTTCATTGATAAGTCCTTGTGATATTTTTTTCAATTACCATTTTACCATGAAATATATCATAAATAAACGCTTTCATTCATTTTATTTTTATTTACTCCTCTTTGTTTTTCTCTCCATTCTATGATACAATGAAAAAAATGATATTAAAGGAGTTTTTATGACTTATCCCAACCTTTTAGAGCGTTTCTTGACCTACGTTAAGGTCAATACGCGTTCTGATGAACACTCGACTACTACTCCAAGTACGCAAAACCAGGTAGATTTTGCGACCAATATTCTTATTCCTGAAATGAAACGTGTTGGTCTGCAAAATGTTTACTACCTCCCAAATGGTTTTGCCATTGGTACCTTACCAGCAAATGATCCCAGCTTGACACGTAAAATCGGGTTCATCTCCCACATGGATACAGCTGATTTTAATGCTGAGGGAGTTAATCCGCAAGTCATCGAAAATTACGATGGTGGAGTTATCAACTTGGGTGATTCTGGATTTAAACTAGATCCGGCTGACTTCAAGAGTCTTGAGAAATATCCAGGCCAAACCCTCATCACAACCGATGGCACGACCTTGCTGGGTGCTGATGACAAGTCTGGGATTGCTGAGATCATGACGGCTATCGAATACTTGACTGCTCATCCTGAAATCAAACACTGTGAGATTCGAGTTGGTTTTGGACCAGATGAAGAAATCGGTGTTGGAGCTAACAAGTTTGATGCTGAAGACTTTGACGTTGACTTTGCCTATACTGTTGATGGTGGACCACTAGGGGAGCTTCAATACGAGACTTTCTCAGCAGCTGGTGCTGAACTCCATTTCCAAGGCCGCAATGTCCACCCTGGTACTGCTAAAGGTCAGATGGTCAATGCCCTTCAGCTAGCAATTGATTTTCATAATCAACTTCCAGAAAATGACCGACCTGAACTGACAGATGGTTACCAAGGTTTCTATCATCTTATGGATGTGACTGGAAGCGTTGAGGAGGCGCGTGCAAGCTATATCATCCGTGACTTTGAAAAAGATGCCTTTGAAGCACGTAAAGCAGCTATGCAGTCTATTGCTGACAAGATGAATCAAGAGCTTGGAAATAATCGAGTGACCTTGACTCTGACAGACCAGTACTACAATATGAAAGAAGTTATTGAGAAAGACATGACGCCCGTTACCATTGCTAAAGCTGTTATGGAAGATTTAGGTATCACGCCAATTATCGAACCAATCCGTGGCGGAACAGATGGCTCTAAGATTTCCTTTATGGGGATCCCAACTCCAAATATCTTTGCTGGTGGGGAAAACATGCATGGACGTTTTGAATACGTCAGCCTTCAGACTATGGAGCGTGCGGTGGATACCATCATTGGCATTGTATCTTATAAAGACTAAAAAAGACGAGGTAGCTCAGCTACTTCGCCTTTTTTTATTCGTTTGGTTGAGCACTTGGCTCAGACTCACTTTGAGCTTGTCTTTCTAGCGCTTGAGAAGCAGCTGTTTCACTGTCTTTCTCAGACTTAGATTGGCTATCAGTTTCACTTGCTTTTGAACGGAGTTCTTGGTTCAAGCTAATGATTTCTTTAGCTAGAGTGAGGAGACCTTCTTTATCACTGCTTTTGGCTGCAAGTTGATCAAATAAGCCATCAACACGTTCAAAGTCAGCATCGGATCCTTTGTTATCCTCTAAGTACTTGTGAAGAGAGAGCAAGACATTATAGAGTTTTTGGTAGATAATCACCGTTTGTGGATCTTGTTCTGCTTCTTTTTTCTCTCGTTGGATAGTCGCTGCAATACGATTTAAAAGATCCTCAAGTTGTGTTTTAGCTTCGTCAAGGTCTGCATTTTCCTTTTCAGTAGCCGCTTTGATATTAGCTGCTTCTTCAGCTAGAGATTGTTTGACACCATCTTCTTTGACACGCGCTAGGAGTTGGGCAGCTTTTGTTAGGAGAGCATCCACTTCTTCCTTCTTAACATGGCTAACCCGCTCTTCTGGCATAAAATCACCATAGAGTTCTTTTAGGAATTCATAGATAGCGGTCTTAGCAGTTTGACTATCCACTTTTTCTGTATCCAGAATGGTTTTGCCAGCTTTTGTAGAAACGGGTTCTTCTTTAAGAGCTTCTTCAACTTCTAGCTTAGTTTGGTAAATAGTTGGGAATAACTTGTTCAAATCGGTTGCTTTGAGGAAAGATTGCGACTGGTAAAGTTCCCATGTCAGCTGGGCAACATGGTTCCGAAGTTCTTCTCTCAAACGACCATCAGATACATGTTCATAGAAATACTTGATGTACTCTACTGTTGTAACCCCTGTCCGATCTCGGAAATCTTGCAAGGCCTGAAGTTTCGCTTCAATGGCAGCCAACTCTGTCTCATCCTGTGCTAGTTTTGCTTCCTGCAAATGCACCAAAAGATCTTTCTTAGGCAAACCATAAGTGTCCGTATCCAGTGTATTGATCTTATCTACAAGGGCTTGGTATTTCTTGTCCAAAGCTGACGTTTCAACTGGAGACACACTTTGATCCACATGGATATACTGTTTATCAAAGAGATCCAAGGCTGCTAGATATCCAGCAGTTGAGTTTGTTGCCAGTTTTTTCATATTTTCGGTGAACTGCCCCAAAGCAAGTTCAACACGTCTCTGCATGATTGGCTGGTCTTTGTAGAGACTTCTGCTATCTGCTAAAAGTTGATCCACCTTAGATAGAACAGTTTGTTCATCAAAAGCTCCAGGTTGATAGGTCGATTGTAGGGCCGGAATCTTGTTTTTCAGAGCTACTTCATAGCCTTTGGTTTGAACCTTGATGTAGTGATTGTGGTCTCCGTGAGGAATCACAAAACTACCATTTTCTATTTGCAAACTATAAGGAGACACTCCATCACGTAAGGCAGTGGTATAGAGTTCATTTAGGAAATTCAGTTCTGGATTCCCAGTTTGGAGAGGAATACGAACATGTTCTTTTCGAACAGCATAGGGATGGATATGGGTTGGATCATAAGCTTGGTCTGGATTTCCGAAGACAAAGAATCCATTTGAAATGCGAATCGCTTCGAGCGGTACTCCGTAGGTCTGTGAGATATACTTGATTTTTTCTTCATCGCTAGCATCTCTTGAGAAACTTTCCACAGTCTTTGCAAGTGGTTGAACGTGCTGGGACTGATGATTTTCTTTCAAGTGATCTTGGGCAGCTTTGATTTGGGCTGCAGTCAAGTCCTTCTTAAAGAAATAATGAGCGTGATCTCCATGAGAAACTACAAAACCTTGCTCATCTTCACTAATAACACGGTCAGCTGCAAAACCATGATCATGTTCTTCGCCGTGATGGTGGTCATGCTCCTCTCCATCATGGTCATGTTCTTCATGGTTGGTATCCTGACTTCCATGGTCACCATCTTGGTCATGAGGGTAATCTGGTTGAGTTGGTTGGTCTATTGGCTTGCTTGGATTTTCCAAAGGTGTTGGCTGCCCACTATCGCTAGATAAAGGAATCATACGCGCAATCTTTTCTTCCAAGGCAGAAAGCTTTGTATATGGGATGAAATGATAGTGATTACCGTGAGGAATCGCCACGCCACTTGGCGTTCTACTTGAAATCTTAGCAGGATCGAAAATCAAACCATCTGATTCTGCATAACGTTGATTACTTGGAAGTGCATAGAGCTGCTTCAACAGACTCTGTAAGCTCTCTTCTGGATTGCTTGGTCTTTCAACTTCTTGACTCGGATTGCTAGTTTGACTAGTTGTGTTTGGACTCGGACGATAGTCAGTCACACTTGCTTGTTTTCTAGTTCCAGAAAGGTAGGCTTGGGCAGCAGCCAATTCACTAGCAGACAAGGAGCTCTTTGGAATATAGTGGTAATGTCCACCATGAGGGACAATATAAGCATCTCCAGTATCCTCTATAATATCAGACGGATTAAAGATGTAGCCATCGTCGGTAGTATAACGACCTTGAGATTGAGCAAGCGCCACTGCACTGTTAGAAGTTGGTGCATCATGAGTATGACCTTGTTTTTGGCGCTCAATTTCGTCCTTCGTACGAACATTATCAGCATGAGCCGCATCTTTAAGGTAGACATAATACTTACCATCAACCTTGATAATGTAGCCACCTTTGATTTCGTTGACAATATCAGCGTCTTTCAGTTGATAATTGCCATCTTTCATCAACAGCTCTTCGCTGAAAATCGCGTCAAAAGGAACTTTACCATTGTAATAATGGAAATGATCACCATGTGAAGTCACATAACCTTGATCAGTGATTTTCACAACAATTTGTTCTGCCTGAATATCTTCTTTTTTGCTAACTTGATCTGGTGTCTGATTCTCTGTTTTTTGAGAGTCTTGCTTCCCATCGACATAAGACACACGATTATTATCTTTGTTTCCTTCGACCTGGTGTTGGTTCAATGCATAGATGCAAAGGCTTAGGGAAAGGACTAGAGCCGATCCTGCCGCAAGGTATTTCTTCTTCATTTTCATCATCTCCTCATTTTAATTCTTCTGCAAGAACATTCATATTTTCTTCTAGATTTTCTAAGTATGTTTTATCATTTTCAGGATCTGCTTCCAAAGGATTGAGTGTCTTTAGACTAACTCCTGTTGATTTGACCAAGGTCTCAGCAACTTTAGAGGAAGCATTGCTCTCGGTAAAAATCGTTTTGACATTATAGGTTTTGACAAATTCTTGGATTTCTGTCAACTGTCTCGGACTTGGTTCTTGTTCAGGGGAAATCCCTGCTATACCAAGTTGTTTCAATCCAAACCGTTTAGCGAGATAAGAAAAGGCTGTATGTTGTGTAACAAAAGTCTTTTGGCTCGCTTTTTCAAAAATAGGCTGGTATTTCTTGGTCAATTCTTGTGCTTTAGCGATAAAGTTTTTAGCATTCTTTTGATACGTTTCCTTATTAGCACTATCAATCTCCGAAAGTCTGTCAGCGATAATCTGAGCTTCTTCACCTGCTTTTTCTGGATCTAACCAAGTGTGAGGGTCGTAGAGTGTTTTTTCATCAATACCGTCACCAGCTTCTACATCTTCTAAACCTGGAACACGCTCCAAGGTCATTCCTTTAGAAGCTTCTAAAACCTTAACTTTTGAGTTTTTCAAGTTAGGATCTAGACTTCCAGCCCAAGATTCGAGCGTATGAGAATGGTAGACAAATACATCCGCGTCATAGATAGCAGCAATGTCATTTGCTGAAGGTTCAAAGGAGTGAATTCCACTACTAGACTGAATCATCCGTACGTCATTCAAGTCCCCCGATACCTCTTTGACCATGGCATAGATTGGGTAAAAACTTGTTACAATCTTCATTCCCTTTGCTTCTTGTTTTTCTTTTTGACCACATGCTCCTAAGACAAGAAGCAGCAGACTGGCTATCAATAATAGAAATGTTCTTTTTTTCATCATTACTCCTTAACTAGTATTTAACCATTTAATTAACTAGTAAATAGTTTATCTTTATTTATACTATATGTCAAGATATTTTGCACATTTTCATGAAAAAAATGAGAACTAGAACTCACATTCTGCTCTCATTTTCGATTAATCTTTTCTAGTTCTCCTATCCTGTTTTTAGGAGCTAGAAAATGCTACTACCTTTACTTACTCTCTTTTAATAAAGCCAACAGCTTTTCAGCTTCAGCCATAATGGTATTGTTATCCTGAGCACCAAATAGCAGGTTTTTTTTTAAGCCAGTGAGAGTTTCTTTGGCATTGGACTTGATAATGGGGTCTTGGATCTTTGCAAGTAGCTCTTCAGCCTCTCTCAACTTCGCTTCAACCTTTTCAGTCTCGACCTGAGGTTCTTCTGGTTCCTCTGGTGATTCTTCTTCCGGCTCCTCAGTTAGTTTTGGAGATTCTGGTTTCTCACTTTGATGCTTCTCTTCGCGTGGCTTTTCTTCCTCAGGTTTGTCTGTCCGAGGTTTCTCCTCTGATGGTTTTTCCGTTTGATTGGTATCAGCTTGACCATTTTGGTTTCTTTGAACATGGGCACTTGCATTGCCCCAACCACTATCTGAATGCGGACGTTCGTTTGGATGTTCGACATAGTACTTGACAGTCGCAAAGAGATCTTCTAGAGTATAACCCTTAGGTGCCTCATAAAGTCCTTCGTCAAACCACTCAAATTTGATGTTATGGTAATGGTCATAATGAGGAATGATTAAACTTCCATTTTTAACTCCCACGGTATGTTGAAGATTGTAAGGCATACGATCAAGGGGCACTTTCTTAGCTGCTTTCACGCGGTTGTAGATAGCTTCTGCTCCTTTAGCTTCAGTATTTCCTGAATCCTGATGGTCTGTTGAAGGAGGGGTTAAACCTTTCTCTTTAGCATAAGCCTGGGCTGCCGCTCTTTCGGCTTCAGACAAACTATCTTTCTTAATCCAATGACTATGGGTCATATGTGGAGTTACATAGGCATCCCCCTCATCACTGGTGATATCACGAGGATCAAAGATATAACCATCTTCTGTGGTATACTTTCCTGCCAACTTGGCTACTTGAATCTCATCATCTGTGTAAGCAATTTGCGCATTTGGTTTTCCTAGACGTTCTGGATGACGAATCGGTGCTAGGAAGGCCAGAATATCATCCACCAACTTGACTTTATCACTTGAGGTGTCATTTAGTCGTTCCAACAGTTTATCTAAAGCGTCAAAATCAACTTTACGACCTTTATTATCAAGTAAGTCCTGATGAATTCTTGCTAGTAAATCATAAGCTTTATTGTAAAATCCTCGATCACCAGATGGGAGATTGGTTTTCTTAGCTCCGAGCTTATGAGCTAAACTTTCTTGCTTGGCTAGCTTACTATCAATGGCTGCAGTAGTTTCAGCTGATAATTCCTTGGCAGGAATATAACGAGATGTTCCATTTTCCTCAAATACATAACCATCATCTACTTTTCGAATTGCCTGTTTGACCAATTTTTCGTCAATTGGATTGCTTGGAGATGGTTGAGGATTTGGTGCAGGTTGCGGGCTTGGACTAGGTTCCGGAGTCGGTTGTGGACTTGGTTGTTCTGGTCTTGAATCCGGCACCCTATGGTTCGAACCGTACTGTAGAGGAATAATACGAGCGATTCGTTCTTCCAATTCAGACATCTGTGCATAAGGGATGAAATGGTAATGGTTCCCATGAGGCACAGCAACTCCTCTAGCTGTTCGACTTGTAATCTGCGCTGGATCAAAGACAAGGCCATCAGATTCCACGTGTCGTTGACTCAAAGGCAGTTTGTAGAGCTGTCTCAAAAGACTATCAATGTCATCACTTTGACTTGCTTGACTGTTAGTGTTGCTGTTGTTGTTTGTGTTCGTATTTGTATAGCTGTTGCCTTGGTTATTATAGGATGGGGTCCATCTATCTACATCACTGCTAGCACTGTTGTTATTGGTACGACGATAAGTAGGCGTATTCGATTGACCACTTCTACCAGATAGAAATGCTTCGGCAGCAGCCAATTCACTAGATGATAACTCACTCTTAGGAATGTAATGGTAATGGTCGCCATGAGGAACGATATAAGCATCACCAGTATCTTCAATGATATCAGAGGCATTAAAGATGTAACCATCATCTGTGGTGTAGCGTCCCTGTGAACGTGCCAAGGCTACCGCACCATCGTTTGCTGAAGTTCCTCCTTCACGATGCTGACTATGCTCTTGTTTTTGTCGGTTGATTTCTTCTTTTGTACGGACATTATCCGCATGGGCTGCATCCTTAAGGTAAACATAGTATTTTCCATCTACCTTGATAACATACCCCCCCTTGATTTCACTGACAATATCCTCGTCCTTGAGCTGGTAGTTTGGATCCTTCATCAGCAACTCTTCACTGATGATAGCATCATAAGGAACCTTACCATTGTAATAATGATAGTGGTCGCCATGCGAAGTGACATAGCCCTGGTCTGTTATCTTGATGACGATTTGTTCCGCATTGATTCCTTCTTTTTTACTGACTTCATCAGGAGTCAGATTCTCCGTTTTTTGCGCTGCTTGTTTTCCATCTATATAGGAAACACGATTATTTTCCTTGACTGTTCTAGCTTGATACAGTCCTAACTCATAAGAACAGACACTTAAAATCAAGGCTGCCGCAGAACCTGCTACGTATTTTTTATTAATTTTCATCGAAGCTCTCTTTCTTTTTGATATTTCTAGTTGCAATTCATTTCTAAATTGCAGAAACTCCTCTCTAAAAGTTAACTGGTTAATAGTTTACTCCTAAATTTTCAACTTGTCAAGAATTTTATGAACCAGTTAACGATTTTTTTGTTTTCTACACTATCTTCTATCTGAACAGTCTGATTTGAGAATCCTATATTGAAAATCAATCACCAAATTTTTAAAACAAAAAATCCCTGCAACTGAGTTGCAAGGACCTTTCAATTAATCAAAGTCAACGTATTCTTTTTGAAGTTCAAGAACTTCTTCCATTGTTGAGCATTCTGTAAGGGCACGGTTTGCGTACTCTTCCATCTTAGCTGTATCCAATTTCTTCATCAAGCTACGTGTACGAAGTACAGATGTTGCTGACATAGAGAACTCATCCAAGCCCATTCCGACAAGAAGAGGAACAGCTTGTTGGTCACCAGCCATCTCACCACACATACCAGCCCATTTACCTTCAGCGTGAGCTGCTTTGATAACGTTGTTAATCAAACGAAGGATTGATGGGTTGTATGGTTGGTAAAGGTATGAAACTTGCTCGTTCATACGGTCTGCTGCCATTGTGTATTGGATCAAGTCGTTTGTACCAATTGAGAAGAAGTCAACTTCTTTAGCAAATTGGTCCGCAAGCATTGCTGCTGCTGGGATTTCGATCATGATACCAACTTGGATATTATCCTCAACTGCAACACCTTCAGCAAGAAGGTTTGCTTTTTCTTCGTCAAAGACTGCTTTCGCTGCACGGAATTCTTTCAAGAGCGCAACCATTGGGAACATGATACGCAATTGACCGTGAACAGACGCACGAAGAAGGGCGCGGATTTGTGTACGGAACATAGCATCTCCAGTTTCAGAAATAGAGATACGAAGGGCACGGAATCCAAGGAATGGGTTCATTTCGTGAGGCATATCGAAGTAAGGAAGTTCCTTATCTCCACCGATATCCATTGTACGAACGACAACAGGTTTACCGTTCATTCCTTCAAGTACTGCTTTGTAAGCTTCGTACTGCTCGTCTTCTGTTGGGAAGTCTTGAGAATCCATGTACAAGAACTCTGTACGGTAAAGACCAACAGCTTCAGCACCGTTGTCATTGACACCTTCAACGTCTTTTGGAGTACCGATGTTGGCAGCCAATTCAAAGTGTTTACCATCAGCAGTTACTGTTTTAGCGTCTTTCAAGAGCGCCCATTCAGCTTTTTGCTTCGCATAAGCTTCACCAGCAGCCTTGAATTCAGCCGCTTGCTCATCAGTCGGGTTGATAATAACCTCACCTGTGATACCGTTAACGGCAAGAATGTCACCGTCTTTTACGATTTCAGTGATGTTGTTTGTACCCAAGACTGCCGCAATTTCAAGTGTACGTGCCATGATAGCTGAGTGGCTTGTACGTCCACCGATGTTTGTTACAAACGCTTTAACAAAGTTTTTGTCCAATTGAGCTGTATCAGAAGGAGTCAAGTCATGCGCAATCACAATCACTTCTTCATTGATAGAAGCTGGGTTTGGCAACTTTTTACCAAGAAGATTTGCCAATACACGTTTTGTCACGTCGCGGATATCCGCTGCACGTTCTTGCATGTATGGGTTGTCTTCCATACCTTCAAAGATAGTGATGAACATGTCTGTAACTTCTTTCAGACCTGCTTCTGCATTCACTTTCTTAGCACGGATAGTTTCTTTAATTTGGCTGATCATTTCAGGATCAGCAAGCACCATTAAGTGAGCGTCAAAAACTTGAGCAGCTTCTTCCCCTAGCGTACCTACTGCTTTCTCACGGATAACAGAAAGCTCGTCTTGTGATGCTTGTAAAGCGGCATCAAGGCGAGCTTCTTCTGCGTTTGTATCTTCGACTGTAACAGTCTCGAATGACAAATCCGGTTGAACGAGTAGATATGCTTTAGCAACTGCAACACCATCTGACGCTGCGATTCCTTTAAGCATTTCTGTCATTTCCTTATGCCAATCCTTCTTTTTCCATTGTTTCAGAGATAGCAGCGATTGCATCGTCAGCATCTGCACCTTCAGCTGAAATTGTAACATCAGCACCTTGGCCAACACCAAGACTCATAACACCCATGATAGATTTAAGGTTTACTGATTTACCTTTGTACTCAAGAGTGATATCTGAAGCAAATTTGCTAGCTGTTTGAACCAACAATGTTGCTGGACGTGCGTGAATACCTGTTTCTGCCACTACGTGGAAATCTTTAGAAGCCATAGTTTGACTCTCCTTTAAGTGTTTTCTATTTGAGTTATAAGTGATAACCCTTACAATAGTGTATTATATCACCTTCAAGATAATTTTTCAAGTGTTTTATGGACTTTCTTCAATTTCCTTTCAGATAACTTGCTGAAAATCTTCTATATAAATTACCAACATACAGGATATAGTTTTTTTGTTTTAATAAACTTTGATAGTTCAATGAAAGTCAAAGCTCATGTTTTAAAAACCACTATATCTTGTATTTTGTTTTTAAAACTGTAACTTTTAGGCACAAGATTTAGTTTAAAAAGTTTGACAAAGTTTTTTTTTCTGATATACTAAGAAAGTAATCAAATTTTATGAGGAGTTACGAAAATGGTAACGGTTTATTCTAAAAATAATTGTGTACAATGTAAAATGACCAAACGTTTCTTGGATAGCAACAATGTCGCTTATCGTGAGATCAATCTCGACGAGCAACCAGAGTATATTGATCAGGTTAAAGAGCTCGGTTTCAGCGCAGCTCCTGTTATCCAAACACCAACTGAAGTCTTTTCAGGCTTCCAACCAGGAAAACTGAAACAATTAGCATAATCTTAGTACATCATCCAGAAGAAACTGCTTCTAGGGCTAACTTAGAAGCCTTTCTTTTGTAATTAGATAAGGGAATTTTTATGGGATTAAAACATCTTGAGGACGTAACTTACTTCCGTCTCAATAACGAAATCAACCGTCCTGTCAATGGACAAATCATGCTTCATAAAGACAAAGAAGCCTTGGATGCCTTCTTTAAAGAAAATGTGGTTCCAAATACCATGGTTTTTGATTCAATTACTGATAAAATCAACTACCTCATTGAACACAACTACATCGAAACTGCATTTCTCAAGAAATACCGTCCAGAGTTTTTGGAAGAATTGCATCAATTTATCAAGGATCAAAACTTCCAATTCAAGTCTTTCATGGCTGCCTATAAGTTCTATAATCAATATGCCTTAAAGACTAATGACGGTGAATATTACCTTGAAAGTATGGAAGACCGTGTCTTCTTTAATGCACTTTACTTTGCTGACGGGGATGAGGCGATTGCTACTGATATTGCCAATGAAATCATCCACCAACGCTACCAACCAGCTACTCCTTCCTTCTTGAATGCTGGTCGTGCTCGTCGTGGGGAGTTGGTATCTTGTTTCTTGATCCAAGTAACTGATGATATGAACTCTATCGGACGTTCTATCAACTCTGCTCTTCAACTTTCACGTATCGGTGGTGGTGTGGGAATTTCCCTCAGCAACCTTCGTGAAGCTGGAGCTCCTATCAAGGGCTATGAAGGAGCAGCTTCTGGTGTCGTACCAGTTATGAAGCTTTTTGAAGACAGCTTCTCTTACTCAAACCAACTTGGTCAACGTCAAGGTGCTGGGGTTGTCTACCTCAACGTCTTTCACCCTGATATCATCGCCTTCCTTTCCACTAAGAAAGAAAATGCCGATGAAAAAGTTCGTGTAAAGACTCTTTCACTTGGTGTTGTAGTACCCGATAAATTCTACGAATTGGCTCGTAAAAATGAAGAAATGTACCTCTTCAGTCCATACTCTGTAGAGCTTGAATACGGTGTGCCGTTCAACTACATCGACATCACTGAAAAATACGATGAATTAGTCGCAAATCCAAATATCCGCAAGACAAAAATCAAGGCGCGTGATTTGGAAACTGAAATCTCTAAATTGCAACAAGAGTCTGGTTACCCTTATGTGGTCAACATTGATACAGCCAACCGTGCTAATCCCGTTGATGGTAAGATTATCATGAGTAACTTGTGTTCTGAGATTCTTCAAGTTCAAGAACCAAGCTTGATCAACGATGCTCAGGAATTCCTTCAAATGGGAACAGACGTTTCATGTAACCTTGGTTCAACAAACGTGGTCAACATGATGACTTCACCTGACTTTGGTCGTTCTATTCGCGCTATGGTTCGTGCCCTTACTTTCGTTACAGATAGTTCACACATCGTAGCTGTCCCTACTATCGACCACGGAAACAGTTTAGCTCACACCTTTGGTCTTGGTGCCATGGGGCTTCATAGTTACCTTGCCCAACAACTGATTGAGTACGGATCACCTGAGTCAGTTGAATTTACAAGCGTCTACTTTATGCTTATGAACTACTGGACCTTAGTAGAATCAAACAATATCGCTCGCGAGCGTGGTGTAACCTTCCACAACTTTGAAAAATCAGACTATGCTAACGGAAGCTACTTCGACAAGTATGTAACTGGCGAATTTGTTCCAAAATCAGACCGTGTCAAAGAACTCTTCAAAGATGTCTTTATCCCAAGTGCTGCTGACTGGGCTGAACTTCGCGAAAAGGTTCAAGCAGATGGACTTTATCACCAAAACCGTCTAGCTGTTGCTCCAAATGGTTCTATCAGCTACATCAACGATGTTTCTGCTTCTATCCACCCGATTACACAACGTATCGAAGAACGTCAAGAAAAGAAAATTGGTAAAATCTACTATCCAGCTGCAGGCTTGTCTACAGATACCATTCCTTACTACACTTCTGCTTATGACATGGATATGCGTAAGGTGATTGATGTTTACGCGGCTGCGACTGAGCACGTGGACCAGGGACTTTCCCTCACTCTCTTTATGCGTAGTGACATTCCAAAAGGTCTTTACGAATGGAAGAAAGAAAACAAACAAACGACACGTGACTTGTCTATCCTTCGTAACTATGCCTTTAACAAGGGTATCAAATCTATCTACTACGTCCGTACCTTTACAGACGACGGTGGGGAAGTTGGTGCTAACCAATGTGAAAGCTGTGTGATTTAATTTTTATCTGAGGCAACCACTTTTTCTCAGACTACTGATTAAGTTAACCGCCAGACAAAACTTGATAAGTATCTTAAATACTATGAAAAACTAAAAAGTCGGGCCTCCGACTTTTTGTGCGATACTCTTCTCAGACTATGATAAAATAGAAATAATTGTGAGTTCGCAATACTAAACACAGAAAGAGATTTCAAATGGAAACTTACTACAAAGCCATTAACTGGAATGCCATCGAAGATGTCATCGACAAATCAACTTGGGAAAAGTTGACGGAGCAATTCTGGCTCGACACTCGTATCCCCTTGTCAAATGACCTTGATGACTGGAGAAAACTATCAAACAAAGAAAAAGACTTGGTTGGAAAAGTCTTTGGTGGTTTGACCCTTTTGGATACCATGCAATCAGAAACAGGGGTTCAAGCGCTTCGCTCAGACATCCGTACACCGCATGAGGAAGCTGTTTTCAACAACATCCAGTTTATGGAATCTGTCCACGCAAAATCTTACTCTTCTATCTTTTCGACCTTGAATACCAAGGCTGAAATTGAAGAAATCTTTGAATGGACCAACACTAATCCCTACCTACAAAGAAAAGCGGAAATTATCAATGAAATCTATCTCAATGGTAGCCCCCTTGAAAAGAAAGTTGCCAGCGTTTTCCTTGAAACCTTCCTCTTCTACTCTGGTTTCTTTACACCGCTTTACTATCTTGGTAACAACAAACTGGCTAACGTTGCGGAAATCATCAAACTGATCATTCGTGATGAGTCTGTTCACGGAACTTACATTGGTTACAAATTCCAACTTGGTTTCAATGAATTGCCTGAAGAAGAGCAAGAAAAGCTCAAAGAATGGATGTACGACCTGCTCTACACTCTCTACGAGAACGAAGAGGGCTATACAGAAAGCCTCTATGACGGTGTTGGCTGGACTGAGGAAGTTAAAACCTTCCTTCGTTACAATGCCAATAAGGCGCTTATGAACCTAGGACAAGATCCGCTCTTCCCAGATTCAGCTGATGATGTCAATCCTATCGTCATGAACGGAATCTCAACAGGAACCTCTAACCACGACTTCTTCTCTCAAGTCGGAAATGGATACCTCCTTGGTGAAGTTGAAGCCATGCAAGACGAGGATTACAACTACGGTTTGGACTAATTTGACCAATCATTCAAAATATCATGGTTTGTTTAAAATAACCATGATATTTTTGTTTTTGTTTTCTTTTGTTTTTTTCTATTTGATTGATTGAGCGTTTTATGGTAAGATAATAATAGTAGAAATCGAGGTGATAAGGATGCTAAAGCAAGAAAAACTAGATAGTATTCTAGAAGCAGTAAACACAAAAGGCACTATTACTGTAAAAGAGATTATGGAGAGTCTTGATGTGTCAGATATGACAGCTCGCCGCTACTTACAAGAATTGGCAGATAAGGATTTGCTGGTCCGTGTACACGGTGGCGCTGAAAAACTTCGTACAGGTTCTCTATTAAACAACGAACGCTCAAACGTCGAAAAACAAGGCTTGCAGATTGCTGAAAAACAAGAAATTAGCCGTTTTGCTGGTCATTTGATTGACGAAGGAGAGACCATTTTTATCGGCCCAGGAACAACCTTAGAATGTTTTGCTCGTGAACTCCCTATCGATAACATTCGTGTTGTAACAAACAGTCTTCCTGTTTTTCTCATCCTAAACGAACGAAAACTAACGGATTTGATTTTGATTGGTGGAAATTATCGCTCTATCACTGGTGCTTTTGTGGGAACACTCACCTTGCAGGATTTGACCAACCTTCAGTTTTCTAAAGCTTTTGTAAGTTGTAATGGTATTAAGG
Source organism: bacterium (assembly GCA_905221335.1). Lineage (GTDB taxonomy): Bacteria > Bacillota > Bacilli > Lactobacillales > Streptococcaceae > Streptococcus. Next base: position 513,171 of record CAJNCT010000001.1, on the reverse strand, counting down.
ATAAGGCAATTGCTACTTTCAGTGAAGAAGAGGGCGAGGTGCAACGAATCGCCTTGAACAATGCCAATAAAAAATACTTACTGGCAGACCACAGTAAGTTTAATAAGTTTGATTTTTACACTTTTTACAATATCTCAGAGATTGATACCATCGTTTCAGATTCTAAACTGAGTCAGGAAACATTTGAAGACCTGTCAAAACAAACAACCATTCTTTTATCAAAACCATAAAAATTCCCTTGCCTTTTGGCGGGGAATTTTTGTTGAATTTTAATCAATAAGTTGTGTCTCAGCTAGTTTCTTGTACCAGTGAGCCGATTTCTTTGGATAGCGCTCCTGAGTTTCAAAATCAACATAGAAGAGTCCATAACGCTTTTCGTAACCATTTGACCAAGAAAAGACATCCATCAGCGACCAGATAAAGTAGCCTTTGACATTGGCTCCATCAGAGATTGCATTTGCAATCACTTCCATGTGTTTCTTAACATAATCAATCCGTCCATCATCGTAGACTGTCCCATCCACAAACTCATCTTTGTATCCGAGACCATTCTCTGTGATATAGATTTTCTTGTAGTTTGGGTAATCTTTCTTCACGCGCATGATTTGATCATACAAACCTTGAGGGTAGATAATCCAGTCCCAGTCCGTACGTGGGACATAGTCAGGCGCCACTCGACGTCCAACTCCCTTAATCTGATATTTAGAACTTCCTTTTTCACCTTTTCCATTGTGGATGATTTCCGTCTCTCCGTCAAAGGATTGCATCCAATCACTCATGTAGTAGTTAATACCGAGGAAGTCGTTCAAGTCTTTTGCAGCTTCTAGGACTGCGAAGTCTTCTTCACGCAAATCTAAGCTTCCACCATTGACTGCTAAGATATGGTTGACACCCTCCATGGTTTTGTCAGAGTATCGACCTAGATAAGTCGCATCCAAGATAAATTTATTGTGAATGATATCTTCCAACTCAGCTGCACGAACATCTGCTGGATTATCTGGATCCAGAGGATACTTAGTAGGCAGGGCATGAACCACACCAATTTCACCCTTATATCCCTTATCCTTGAAAAATTTTACTGCACGCGCATGCGATACCATCATATTGTGATGAGATTGGAAGACTTTGGCAAGGTCGTACTGGATACCTGGTGGAAATTTCCCAACCAAATACTGGCCATCCCCTATCGGCCCAATTTCATTAAAGGTCGTCCAATAGTTGACTTCTGGAAATTCTTCAAAACAGAAGGCTGCATAATCCACAAAGTGATCAATATTTTCTCTATTCAGGAAATCTCCGTTTGAATGAAGTGCTTCTGGCGTGTCAAAGTGATGAAGAGTCACGAAGGGCTCAACATGCCGTTTGTGACATTCTGCAAACAACTTGTGATAGAACTCAACTCCCTTGGCATTGACTTTCCCGTAACCAGTTGGAAAGATACGTGACCAAGCGATTGAAATACGGATACCATTGACACCATACTCTTCTGCTAGTTTGAGGTCAACTGGGTATTTGTGGTAGAAATCACTGGCTGGTTCAGCAGTGTACCAGTAGTTATCTTTGAGGTATTTGTCCCAGGCAACCGGTCCTTTACCATCGGTATTGGTCGCACCTTCTGCTTGATAGGCTGCTGTTGCTCCGCCAAAGATAAAGTCTTTTGGAAGTGTTTTTGTCATTTGATTCACCTTTCAAGAAATAGAAATGAGATGGGGATATAGTTGGGAGGAGTTCCTCCATCTCACTTCTTCGCTATTTACCTTTTATTCTTCGAACTGCGCTTGAACAAAGGCAAGAGCGCCTTTTCCATCGCGAGTCAATTTAATGTATTGGCCACCTTCTGTCTTGGCAAGTTTGATACCAAGTTTGTCGGTTTCGGCCTTCATGTCTTCAAAGTTTGAAGCAACTTGAGGAGCAAGGATAACCAGATCAAACTCTGGCAACATTTCACGGTGAGCTCCATAGCCACCAGCTGCTGCTTTCACAGGAACCTTGTACTCTGCAGCTGCTTTGTTTAGAGCATTTGCAAGAAGACCACTTGTACCTCCACCAGCACAGAGAACGAGGACATTTGTTTCTTCAGTGATTGTGTTTTGCGCTGCTTCTACACCTGCTTTTTCAAGAATAGCATCTGCTTTGGCAGTATTGAAGTTTGCAGCTACTTTTTCTTTCAATTCATCATTGGCTTTACCAGAACGTTCTTCTTCAAGGATTTGTTCATCATAAACCTTGAGGAATGGATAGTAAATGGCTACGTCTACAAGAATTAACAAAGCAGCAAGTACAAATGACAAGAATTGGAAGTTTGTACCGAGAACAATACCGAGCGGACCTGGTGTTGTCCAAGGAAGGTTGGCAGTAAATGAGTTCATGCCAAGCGTCTCAATGAAGAATTTAAAGATCCATACGTTTGCGATTGGAGCAAAGATGAACGGAATAAAGAAGATTGGGTTCAAGACAAGAGGGGCACCAAACAGGATTGGTTCATTTACACCAAAGAAAGTTGGAACTACTGATGCACGTCCGATTGCACGGTTTCGTTTTGATTTGGTCAACCACATGAACATGAATGGAACAACCAGTGTTGCACCTGTACCACCCATGGTAACGATAAACATTTGTGTACCTGAAGTAAGGATCTTATCTGCATGCATCCCTTGTTGAAGAAGGTTCAAGTTGACTTCGGCATTTGCATAGGTAATCGCTGCGATTGCAGGTTCAACGATGGAAGGACCATGGATACCAACAAACCAGAAGAAGGCAAAGGCCCCAAAGATAATGGTAATACCAAGATAGCCATCCGCGGCCGAGAATAATGGTGCAAAGAATTTTCCAATTGATTCTGCAACGCTGGCACCAACAAATTGGCGAGCCAGTAAATCAAGGACGTAAAGAGAAACAACTGAAAGAGTGAATGGAATCACATCTTTAAAAACTTGTGAGATATTGGGTGGAACTTCGTCAGGCATACGAATAGTAACGTTGTTCTTAACACAAACCTTATAGATGGCTACAGTAACAAAGGCAGCAAGGAAGGCTGAAAGCAAACCTTTTGTTCCAAGGAATCCTGTTGCAAAGCCACCTTCAATCGGATCAGCTGCCAACATCAACAAACCAACAATTGCTGCCAACAATGTTGACATATAGTTGATTTGATTGGTTTTCTCCATGCTACGGTTTACTGAGTCGGTCAATGACTTAGCTGTTGTACCAGCTACCAATAGAGCTAGAATCCCCATTGAATAGCTATAAGGTTTCATGAGGAGATTAACAACATCATCAGACCATTTAAAGCCCCATGAGTTTGGTACAAAAGCAATCAAGATAAAGATACTTGAGAAGAGAATAACAGGCATACCTGCAATGAAACCATCACGAATAGCACGAAGATAGATATTACGAGATAGTTTTTCAAAGAAAGGCTTTCCTTTCTCGATAAATGAAATTAGTTTGTTCATTACTTAACTCCTCTCTTGTAGAGTTCGATTAAATGGTGCATCAAATCTTTTAACAAAATGGTAGTCATCAAGTGGTCTTGACCGTGCATCATGGTTACACTATAGGCCAAATCTTCACCAGCTGCTTCCTTAGTCAATAGACTTGTTTGCGCGTGGTGTGCCTCCGCGATGCAACCACCTGCTTCCTCCACGAGAGTATCAGCTTTCGCAAAATCGCCAGCTTCAGCAGCCTTCAAGGCTTCCAATAGTTTTGAACGAGCATCGCCAGCATAGGCAACAATTTCAAAACCTAACAATGTTACTTCTTCTCTATTCATGATAGAATCCTCCTTATATATTGTTTGATAAATCTTATGACAGTAAACGTTGTATATGTAGAACTAGATAAACTCGCTCACTCTTATACAAATCAAGACCCGTATGTTGCGTAATCACATCATAGATCTTGGAACCAATCTCGAACGCTTTTGGATAGGATTGTTTAATATGATCTTCCATATCCAGAAGTGATTGGTTATCATCTCTAGATCTGTCTAAATAATCCAAGAAATAATTCAAATGAATCATAAAACGATCATAGAAATGATTATTCTCTTTGGTTCGTTGAATTGCATAACCCTTTAGCACTTCTTCGACATTCCTGAGAATTTCTTTCCTCTTATCAATCGACTCAACCACTTGAACTTCATGCTCCCCTTCGGCATTGATGAAATGATAAGCGATCCGAATAATTTCATCCTCAGGGAAATGATCTGTCAACTTCTGACGATAGATTTCAAAGGCTTCCTTTGCGATTTGAAAAGCGACAGGATTCTTGGCAGAAATATCTGGCAGATTGCTATCCTTGTACCTTCCTTGTGCTAGAGCTTGGTAAGAGCAGTAAATATGATCTGTCAAGGTCACATAGAGATACTCTTGAATCGGATAATGATATTTCTTTGATAGCTTATCAATGATTTCATAAGTCACTGTGATAAAATCAAGCGGAACATCTTTGAGCAGAGCCATAAAGTTTTCCCTGGACTCTTCTGTCTTCATCCGAAAGATCTTCTCAACTTGATCTTCAGCAATTAAGTCCCCCTTCTTTTTCCCAAATGCAATCCCCTTACCAATCACAATCACTTCTTCTCCTTTGTCATTTCTGACAAGAGAGACGTTGTGATTCATTGGGTTTAGAATTCGATACATGGCAACCTCCTTTTATATCTTAAAGGTATATGAGTACAAAAAATGACCACAAATGAACTAGAAAATCCTTTGATTTCTAATCCACCTGTGATCATGCCTAATATTACTTAGTAACACTCACCTTGTATTAACTTGTGATTTAAGTATAGCACAAGTAAGTTATTTTGTAAACCTTTACATGTAACTTTTTTTAAAAATTTTTTTAGATTCATGTTCCTAAACTAGGAGGAAGATTTTACACGCGTTCTTTCCATGAAGTCGCTGTTGTTTGAAGAATCTTGTTGAGTTCGTCAATGTTCTCAAAACCTGTTGTACGTAGCCATTCACGAGCTGCTGCTTCACCGTCTTTGATGTAGGCTTCAACTGATCCAGCCCATGTTGCACGTCCACAAAGAACTCCGTTGAAGTTTGCACCTGATTCGTGGGCAAAGACAAGTGTTTCTTGGAAGAGTTTAGCTGACACACCTGCACTCAAGTAGATATATGGCAAGTTAGTTGCTTCATCTTGTGCTTTGAAGAAGGCTGCTGCTTCTTCACGTGTATGCACGACTTCACCATCGCCAAAGCCTTCAACGTATTTGACGTTGACTGGAACTTCCACTTTCAAGACATCGATGTTGAAGCGTGGATCTGAGAAGACTTTCATGGCACCGATAACCTTGTGTGGTTTCACTTTGGCGTATTCTGCAGAACCAGCGTCAGCGATTTTTTCATCGTAAGCAAGGATTTCAAGGAAGAATGGAATATCTTCCGCCACACACTCAGAACCGATGCGTTCGATGTAGGCTTGTTTTTGTTGGTTGAGTTCGTCAGCGCTGTCTACGTCATAGTAAAGCAAGAACTTAACAGCATCTGCACCTTGTTCTTTGATGCGTTTGGCAGACCAAACATCCAAGCAGTCTGGTAAGCGTTTAGTGCTTGTTGTGTCGTAGCCAGTTTTCTCATAAGCTAGGAGAAGACCAGCATTTGGATCAAGCGCTTTTGTAGCTGGAAGTCCATACTCTGGGTCGAGAAGCATAGATGATGCGTATTTGGTCAATTCATCTGCAACCAAGACTTTGAGTTCTTCCATTTGAGCTACTGTTGGCTCTTCTGTTTGGTATTGAGCCATGAGGCGTTTCAAAGCACCACGTTGGTCAAAGGCAAGAGCTGAGATAATGCCGTTTTCGTCAGAGAGTTTTTCCAAATATTTGCGTTTTTGTTCTGTTAAAGCCATTTTATACCTCTTTTACGATTAGTTGGTCGTATAGACCTTGATAGTTAGCCATATTGACATGACCTGTCATCTTTTCTTGAGCATTGAGCATACCAAGGACATTTGCCTTGATGAGGAGTTCTGCATCCGATTCCTCATGAAGAAGTCCTGATGAAATACCTGCAACAGTAGAATCTCCAGATCCAACAGGATTGACTACCTGAATTCTAGGAATATCGACCTTGTAGAAAGTGTCACCATGTTTTGCAAAAGCACCATTGGCACCAAGTGAAACGATAATCCACTCAATCCCTGCAAATAGAGGCTCTTGAAGAACTTCTTTTAATTCATCCAAATCTTCTGAAACTTCTTTCCCAAGAAGCTGAGACAATTCTTCGTTATTTGGTTTAATAACTGTTGGTTTGTGCGGTGATTCAAGGACAGCCTGAAGAGCTGCACCTGAGCAATCCAGAACAACTGGTTTCCCTGCTTGATTAGCAAGCTCTACCAATCTCGCATAATAATCAACTGGAAGGCCAGCTGGAAGACTACCAGAGATAGCAACTACTTCCACAGTGTCAAGAAGATTTTTGAAATGAGCCAAGAAATCTTGCCCTTCTTGCTCCAGAACTTCAGGCCCTTTCTCAAGAATTTCTGTTTGGTTATCTCCGTGTAGAATAGCAATACAGTTACGAGTCTCTCCTTGAATGGAGAAGAAACGTTTCGTTACTTTATCGTCAATATGCTCTACTAAAAACTCACCAAGTTTACCACCGACCAAACCAGTAGCTGCAACAGAATCACCAAATTCTGAAAGAACTCGTGTAACATTGAGACCTTTACCACCAGCTGTCTTGGTCACGTCCACCACACGGTTGACAGTGTCAATTTTTAATTCATCCAAAGGATAAGAAATATCAATGGATGGATTCATTGTGACTGTTAAAATCATGCGTCACCTCTTAGTCGTGGTATTCACCGCGATCCCATTTTTCAAGGAATTCTGTAAAGAAGTTTGCATCTGCTTGATGAGCATTGTGAGTTTCAACGTGCTCGATTTTCGCAATCAATTTTTTATTTTCTTCTGATGGTTTGTATTCAGCATTGATGAAAGCTTCGATGATATCGCACATGAGCAATTCGCCAGTGATTTTACCACCAAAACCAATAACGTTAGCGTTCAACTGTTCTTTTGCATAAAGAGCTGTTGTCATATCACGAACCAAGGCAGAACGAACTCCTGGAACTTTATTTACAGCGTTGTTGATACCAACACCAGTACCACAGATACATACCCCAAGATCAGCTTGACCGCTTGTAACGGCTTCACCAACTTTTTTACCAAAGATTGGGTAGTGAGTACGTGTGTGGTCATAGGTACCAAAGTCAATGACTTCATATCCTTTTGATTTCAAAAATTCTGAAACCGCCATTTTTTCATCTGTTACGATGTGGTCACATCCAATTGCAATTCTCATTTTTATCTTACCTTTCTTACTGTAATCTAATTAGCACATTTTATTCAACATGTCAACACGAATTTGGTGACGACCACCGTCGTATTTGCCGTTAACAAATCCTTTAGCAATATTTTTAGCCAATTCATCACCAACAAGTTGTGCACCCATAGTGATCATACGTGAGTTGTTGTGTCCACGAGTCATATAAGCTGAACGTTCGTCAGAAACTTCTGCAGCAACCATTCCTTTGATTTTAGTTGCGACCATGAATGGACCAGCCCCATAAGCATCAATCACGATCCCAAGGTTTTGTTCTTCTTTGTTTACTTCTGCAGCAACAGCAAGAGTCACATCAACAAAGTCTTGACCTTCAGCTGTAACATCCACAACGTGGAAGTTTTCTTTTTCCAAGAAGTCTTTCACAACTTCTTTCAATCTCAAACCTGCAGCATCTGCACCGATAACAATAGACATATTGTATACTCCTTTTTATTTTTCTAGGCTAGTAAAGACTTTTATAGTTAGCAGTTTACCTACAAAAGACTTTCTAGCAGTTTATTGACAAATTTGATTGAATGAGATGAATAACACCTTATCCAAGTCCAGGAAATCAATTTCCTAGAAACAAACTTTCTCCGCGAAAGAGAATATAACAAGTGATTGTTTGTTTGTTGCAAACATCATTTGTTGCTTACAAACACAATATACTCCTATTTTGGGAAAAAGTCAACAGTAAATGTTTGTTTTTGTGTTTTATTTTTTAATCTAAAAGATTTCAATATCAAAACCAATTTGATCCACTTGACCGGGTTCCAAGAGACGAACGTTTTTCTTATCTTCTAAATGATCTCCTTCTTCAAGAGATGTTGACAAGCCAGACCATGGTTCAAACGCAATGAAAGGTCCCTTATTCAAAGTTGACCAAATGATGAGATTTGAGAACTCTTGGAAGTGTACTTTTAATCCCTTCTCATGCTTGCGCGAACGAAGGGCAATTGTTCTGGATTGTAACTCATCGAGTGTCACTGCATCAACACTAAACAGATCGTAACTGAGGTTAACTTCCTTTTGTGAATCCAACCATGGACTTCTATCTTGGAAGTCTAACATTCCCGTTTCTGGGAAAGGACGTAGAACAGAGCAAGTCTCTTCTTTTTCAAACTCTAAATAGTAGTCTTCATAGACTTCGTCATCAAGTAGAGGACAATTAAATCCTGGATGTCCTCCTATAAAGAATGGCATTACTTTATTCGTTTCTTTATTAAAGATTTTGTATTGAGTACGAACAGTCTTGCCAGTCACTAGATAAGTGATTTCAAGGCGAAAATGATAAGGATAGTTCTGATAAGTATTCTCATCATCTTCGATAGCAAAGGTTACGCTGTTTTCTGTTTGATCAACTAAGTCAAATTCTTTTTTACGAACCAAACCATGGCGAGGAATGTTTCCTTTCGTCTCTGTTCCATCTTCGTGACTGTAGAAGGCTGTATCTTCTCTTAAAGAGCCACAGATTGGAAAAAGTACTGGAGCTTGTCCACTCCAGTAAGTGGCATCTCCTTGCCACAAATACTCAATGCCTTCTCGATCCTTGATTGACGACAAGGCGCCACCTAAGGTTTTAAACTGGACCGTTAACTGGTCTGATGTTACTTCAATTACCATAATGTTCTCCAACTATTTTTAGATTTTTAGATAAAAACTAGGTTGCCACTCCCAATGTCGGAAATTGACAACCTAGTTTTCACAATTTACATTTTATAGGAGCGAATTATTTAGCATTTGCTGCGTATTCTTCGTTACGTTTGATCATTTGTTTTCTATACCAAGCAAAGATACCTACATAGAATACAAGGAAGGCTGCTGCACCAAGGATTGCTTTGATATCACCTGTTGTAGCATTACCGATTGCCCAACCAAATAGTTTTTCGATTGGTCCTTCAAGAGTTGAGTGAGTGATCAATTGAGTTTGACTCACACCTTCTGGGAAAGCACCTACACCTTTCGCAAGTTCAGTTGCAAATGGAGCGATAAGAGTACCTGAAAGAAGGAAGAGTGGCAACAAGAGTGTTCCGAAGATGATCATACGGAGCAATTTACCACGAGTAACAACCAAGAGAGCTGGAGTTACACCCATAGCGATGATACCTGCAAGTGGCAAGATACCATTTCCGACGTTTGAAAGAAGCACTGCTTCTACTAGCATGATTGGAGCAAGTACGTTGGCACAAGCCCAGATTTCAGCACGACCAGCGATGAAAGGCCAGTCAAGACCGATGTTGAATTTACGTCCTTGAAGACGTTTAGTAGCAACGTTTGTAATACCTTGTGAAAGTGGTTCTACGGCTGCGATGAACCAAGATCCGATAAGTGAGAAGAGCTCCAAGCAGACACCGGCAGTCAAACCAAGGCTCAACCAACCTTTAATAACAAGTTCCCATTTATCGGCTCCTTCTACACCAGCAACTGGATGTGGAGTCCCCATCAAACCAATAACGATACCAAGGATGAAACCGATGAAGAATTTAGATCCCCAGAAACCGATTTTCTTGTTCAATTTTGCAGCGTCAAAGTCATATTTATCAAGACCTGGCAATACTTTATCGAAGATCTTATCCAAGACCATGATAACTGGGTTCATCATGTAGTTCATGTGAGTTGAAGTCATTGGTGATGAACTTGGTGCATTAAGAAGGTCGTCAAATGTTGGTTTCATCAAGTCAGAGTTGATGATTTTCAAAACACCTACAAGGACAACTGCTGCAGTTGCGATGAAAAGTGAAACTCCTTGGCTAACACCATTGTTGTCTGCATACCATTTGATCAAAAGACCAGTGATTGACAAGTGCCAGATGTCAAAGATATCGACGTCAAGTGTGTCCGTTTTCTTCATTGCAAGCATCACAACGTTGACAATCAGCATCACAAGCAAGAAGTAAAGTGTCCATGCAGAACCCCAAGTGATGGTTGCAAGTGGTGCCCAACCAACGTCAGTGATATTCAATTGAATACCAGTATTTTCAACGAATTTCGCAAGTGATGCTGAGAAAGCTCCGTTGAGCATACCGATGATAGCACCGATACCAGTAAGAGCGATGGCAAGTTTGATACCACCTTCAAGCGCTTTGGAGAATTTCACTCCAAAAAGTAGAGCCAATACTGTCAAGATGATCAGCATGATGATAGGACCACCCATTTCCAAGACTGGCTTGAAAATCTTATTGGCTAGTTCGATAATGACATCCATAATAGTTCCTCCCTTTATTTTTATGGAATCTTACAAAATAATAATTAACTTAGTCCGTGTTCTTTGATAGCTGCCTCAATATTGTCAAATACTGGAGCGCTCATTGCTGGAATACGGAACAAGATTGGTCCAGCTTCAATTACTGGAATTCCTGGTTCAAAACCAAGGTCAGTTGCAGCGATTGGTGTAAAGATATCGTAGCCTTTCATAAGGTCTTCATTCACATCTTTTACCATAACTGCATCGCAGTGAACATCATAACCACGGTTTGAAAGTTCTTCTTCTAGAGCACTTTTAATTTGGTGACTTGAGTTAACACCTGCACCGCAGGCAGCGAGAATTTTAATCATTAGGATTTCCTCCGATTTATTTTTTATAATGTACGATTTAAGCTGTTGCTTCAGCAATGTAAGCATAAAGTTTTTCTGGTTCGGAAATTTTTGATAAATCTTCCAGATGTCCATTTCCTGTAAAGAAGTCCATCAACTGAGCCAGAATATTTGTTTGACTCGAACTTGAATTGTTAATGATAAAGAAGAGTAAAGATACTTCCACTTCCTTATCAGGAGCAATCATATTGTGAAAAGTTACTGGTTTCTCTAATCGAACAACCACTACTTTCTCAGCCAGATTATGAACAATATCTGTATGAGGTATCGCTACGTTTGGCAAGTCCTTTCCCAGAAATTCCATATCTAAGCCAGTCGGAAATGATTTTTCACGCGTGATCAAGGCTTCACGATAAGTTGGAGTTACTATTTTTCGTTCTTCCAACAGGGTTGCTACCTGATCAAAGAGTTGTTCTTGATTATCCGCTTCTAAGCAAAACACGAGGTCTTTGTCAAAGAAATGATCTAATCCCATAACAGTTTCCCTTCTTTCAATTAACTTTTACGTTATAAGTATAACACTATATGAAATCGTTGTCAATACTTTTTGTTTTATTTTGTTTCTTTTTTGTTGATTGTGTTTTGTTAATTTATTACAATCATTATCAAACAATCTTTTTAAATTCTATTTTCGTGCATTTCAAACAAAAAAAGACCAAAATAGGTCTTTTTGTTACTAATTTCTAATGTTATTTAGTTAATGGAAGATAAAATTTCTTCTAGCTTTTGATAGTCCTTAACACTATCGATTTCATAGATGCTGTTGCCTTCTAATTCTTCGACATACACATCTAATTCTTTGATATTATCCTTAACCATATTGTCCCAATAGAGATCAACAAATTCGCCGCTTGCATAGGCTTTGTCAATAAAACCAACAATCTTTTCTGCAGTTGGAGCATCCCAGAATGATACGCCGCTCAGAATACGACCAGCCTTGCTATCAACGATGATGTCTTGAACTTTATAGTCATCACCATAAACCAAGAACCATTCATTCTCACAGTCTTCACGATAAACACTGAAATAGGTAGAACGTTCAAGATTATTTCTAAACATATTTTTGAAAAGATAATTATCCGCATCAATAACATAGCTGTTAGCTAAATCTTCTTTTACAAGGTAAAGTGAGTAAAAGTTGTTGTAATCAGCATACTTGTCGTTGAAGACTAAACGAACACCATATTTTTCTTTTAGGTAGTCAAATTGTTCTTTGAGGTAGCCAACAACGATAATAATCTCATCAATTCCTCTCTCTTTCAAAAACTCGATTTGGTATTCTACCAAAGGTTTTTGGTTGACCTTAACCAAGGCTTTGGGGGTATTTTCAGTCATAGGACGCAGACGAGTTCCCAACCCCGCTGCCAAGATAATTGCTTTCACGCTATTCTCCTTTATTCTTTAATAATAATATAAACACCAGCCATGACAACAAGCGATGTAATAATGGTCACCATATCGAGTGGTGTTCCTAAAAGCATTGCTGAGAACAATACTGTCCAAACGACATAGCTTACGTTCAAACCAGTTGCTTTTGCTGGCTGCAGACGATTGATAGCAATATAGTAAGCTAAGTAAGAAATCATATTACATGCTGCAAAGACTAACATCAAACCCAGCAATTGTCCATCTGCTACTTCTGCAAATGAATGATGAGAAAAGAGGACAATGACAAGATATGACAAGAATGAGGTTACTTGGCGGATTAATAGTGCTTCAATTTCACTTAAATCACTTTCCATAGCATAGGAGCTGAGAACACTTTCACTTCCCCAAGCGATGGCACAAACTAATGCACAAAGAATTCCGATATAAAAAGAATTAACCTGCTCAACTTTGTAAGTCTGGGCAATAATACCTGCGATAATCAACAAAATACCAAACACAGTATTCTTAGATACCTTGTGTTTTAAAATGAAAAATGCTAGTAAAACAGAAACTGCTGGGTAGATAGCTGATACTGAAGATGCAAGAGAACTTCCGATATACTTAACCGCATAAAGATTGGCCTGCATGCCAATGGGACCAGCTAGCAAGGCTCCGATAATAACACTGACATTTCGGATATTTAGAAAAATCGAGAGTCGAACTTTTCCTTCTTTTACCAAAAGAAAAGCTAACAAGATAAAGATACTCAAGAAATCATGAGCAGCCGCCACCACAAAGGGTGAAAGATTTGTAAAAATAGAAAAGATATAAGCACTAATCGTTAGACCTAATCCCCAGAAAATTCCAGAGAGCAGACCAAAGGAAACACCATTTTTATTCTTCATCCTAACCTCCATAATAAGTCAAACCTTCGACAGCTCTTTGGTAACGATTGACACCATAATCTCCAAAGTCAGCGCCTTGATCTTCTTTGTACACTGTCCACAAACTCCAGATAGTATCTTGCAAGATTTTATAGATACGAATCTTCTCACGTGATACTGGAGTTTTGTCACTCTCATAGTAGGTTAGAAAATCTTCTTCTTCCTGATTTGTAAATTCAGACTCCAAAAAGAGAGCAGCCAAATCCCACATCGGGTCATTCATAGAAGAGTATTCCCAGTCGATCAAATACATGCGTCCTTGGGGTGACTCGATAAAGTTTTCTGGAACCAAATCAATATGACAAGACTTTTTGTCAATACCTAAGTCAGCCAATCTTTTCTCTAGTGAAAATACTTCTTTTCTCACGGCTTCATAGTTGGCGTAAGGGATATTCCCCTCAATCAAGGATTCGTATTTTTTGATTTCTTCAAAAGGTGCAAATTCCCCTCTTAGTTCTTTGCCTGATGCATGAATGGTCTGTAGAATCGGGGCAATCTTTTCAAATTTGGTCTTGATTGAAGTGGAATCAAGCGTTGTGGCAGAATCAATGTACTCATTTACCTTGATTCCTGACTCAATATCAAAAAGATAATTCTTGACATCAAGATTCAAATCTTTCAACAATTCAAGATTATATTTTTCATCTTGACGATTGATGAGCTTTTCAGTCCCTTTTCCGAAAAATTTAACGATATAAGGTTTGGAGGTTGTTTTAACCAAGTAGTTTTGGTTGGTCATGCCACCCAGTTGTTCAACACTGAGGACTTCCTCTTCTTCAGATAGCAAAGAAGAAATTTTTTCTCTGATGAGTTTCTCCACAATTAACCTCCATCTTCTACACTTCCCACTTAAATACTGTTTTAAAAGCAGTATTTAGGTCGGTGGCAAAGACACGGTGAATGTCCTTGATTTCTCTCACTGGTTCTTCAATATAAAGAATATTTTTCAAACGATTCGCAAACTTCTTGACTTCCATCATCTGGATGGCCTTCTCAAAATCAATGCGTCCTGAGCGAGATGAACCAACCAAGAGCAAGCCTTTTTCTAAGGCATCTCGTGTATTGATATTGACCTTGTATTCGCTGACTCCCATCATGAGGATCGTTCCTTGTGGGCGAATATAACGGATCAAGTCATTGATAGCTGGACCCGTACCATCACCACCACAACATTCAAATCCATGATCAAAGGTCAAATCCTCTGGAATATTATCCGTGATGTAGCACTCTTTTGCAAAAGAGAAGAGCTCCAGTTTTTCCCAATGGCGACCAATCACGATAATCTCTGCTTCTGGCAAGGTGTAATTGATAATATTGGCAACCACAAAGGCCAAGCTACCGTCTCCGATAACTGCAATGCGCTCTCGCTTGCTATGAGCGAGATTCAAGAAACGATCCATGGCATGCATACCGACACTCACAAACTCGGTAATAGCAGCAACTGTGTCCTCAATGTCATTATAAGAAACAACTCGGTCTTTGGGAAGAGAGACAAATTCTCGCATAAAGCCGTCATAACCACTAGATAGGAAGTAGGTCCCTGTCATGTAGTTCTCGTAGAACTCCTTGTCACTCTGCATAGGCGGTTGATTTGGAATCATAACTACCTTTTGACCGACTTCATAAGTACCAGTTGGATCTGAGATAACAGTTCCACAAGACTCGTGAATCATCGCCATAGGAAGCTTTTTAGCCAATATCTTTGGATCGCGTTTCCCTTGATAGTAACGTTGATCCGCATGACAAACCGCCATATAATTTGGACGGATAAGGATATGATTCTCCTGATCAATGTCTTCTTCTTGGTATTTTACATTGATAAACTTTGGTTTTGTCAGTTGATAAATTTGATTAATCATAGCCTTAGTCTTTCTCAATCATGCTTTTTGCAATTTTCAAATCTGTCACAGTTGTGATTTTAAGGTTTGAATATTCCCCTTTAGCTAGAGCAACGTCTTTCCCTTTGATAACAAAAATCTTACATGCATCCGTCAGGATTTCCTTTTCTTGATCTGATAGGGAACCATACAAATCCATGAAATCCTTGCAACGGAAAGTCTGAGGTGTTTGACCTTGATAGAGGTGAGCACGATTTGGAATATCCGTGATAAACTGACCATTGGTACTTTCGACAATGGTATCAACCGCTTCTACTACTGTGTCAACTGCATCATGATCTTGAGCGAGCTTGATATTGTCCTGAATCATGCGGAGCGTGATAAATGGACGAACAGAGTCATGCGTAATCACGATATCTTCTGGAGTAATTGGACGGTAGGCATCAATGGCTTCAATAATCTTCTCAATACTGCTATTACGATCAGCACCACCTTTGGTAATGATGATTCTATCCTTGTGGAGAGAAAGATACTTGTCAACCAGGTCCTCAGCGTGTGAAATCCAATCTCCATGAACTCCAACTACAATTTTTTCAATACTTGGCTCCAAGACAAATTTTTCGATTGTGTGGATCAAAATAGGACGATCACCCAATTCTAAGAATTGCTTTGGTAAATTGCTGATTCCCATGCGTGTGCCAGTTCCTCCTGCTAGGATTCCTGCATAGATCATATATATTCTCCTTTAGTTTATTCTAAAAAACTCATTACCATCTATTATATCACAATCTGCCTCTATCATGAAGAAAAGACAGAAAACTATCTATCTAAATTTGAGAAATAAAATTAGATTTCCCTCTATATTTTTTTACTCAACATTCGGTTAATATAGAGTTCTTCAGAATATAATACAAACCTTAAAGAAAACTTAAAGTCACTTTTAAGAATATAATAAAAAGCTAGGAAACTGCTCACCTAGGCCTAAACAGCTACAGTTCCTAACTTTCTTGTTTTTATGTATGATTATGGAATAGATTACTTTTCCTGATCTTGGTCACCAATTCCTTTAACTGCCTTTTTAAACTCAGACAGCATTTTACCGATTGATTCACCAAGTTCTGGTAAACGTTTTGGTCCAAAGATTAAGAGTGCACCTAGAACGATGATAATCAATCCTGGAGCACCGATATCACGTAAGATTCCCATGCTTTTCTCCTTTCATTTTTTTCTTTATTATCCTCTTGCTGATTACAATACTAAGCTCATAGAGCGAGATTAAAGGAATTGTCATGGCTAGATCGCTAATAAAATCAGCTGGTGTCAAAATAACAGCGAGCACCAATAAAACAAAGTAGGCATAACGTCTATAGGTAACTAAGAGCCCTGGTCCAATCAAGCCAATCGACGTTAGAAAAGCGATGATGACAGGCAATTCAAAGATGAAACCCAAGGGTAGGGTTGTTTGAAAAACAAAGGCTAAGTAGTTCTGCGCCGTTAATTGAGTTTCAAATAATCCTTCCCCAAGTCCTAAAAGCACTTGAAGTAAGGCAGGCGTTACAAAGTAGAATCCAAAGGCTAGTCCAAGTAAAAAGCAAATAAAACTAGCTGGAATATAGGCAAAAATGGCTCTTGCTTCTTCTATTTTCAACCCCGGTTTGATAAAACTCCAAATCTGATAAATTGTAAAAGGTAGAGTAATAGTAAAGGACATTAAGCTCGCTAAGCGAAAATAAATCCACAGAATATCATTTGGACCTAATACAATCAATTTTTTATTAAAGGACTGAGTTAGATAGTAGTAAAGCTGATCTGCAAACAATAAAGCTCCGCAGAAAACTATAGAAAAACAGACTATAACAGCAATGAACCTCTTTCTAAATTCTACCAGATGTTCAACGATTGTCAATTCTTTTGTATCCATCTACTTTTCACCCTGTCTCAATGTGACAGCCAAAACAATTATCAAGAAGACTAGCTGACTTCCTAAACCTTCCCAACTTGGATAGATGCCCAATAGGTCGACAGTTGGGAAACTTGATAGCAGGTGATTTGGTGCCATATTTGTCAGCTGCAGAGCATGCACACTAACTCCAAGCATCTTGAAGGCAAGAGCATAAATCATCCAAGTTAAGATAAAGAAGACCTTATGAGGTAGGAATAATCGACTCGCCTTGTTCATCAGAAATGCAATAATCAGCAAGACTAACAAAGCTAGAGAAATACCTAGGATAAACTCAAAACGAGATATTCTCGGTAAAATCCCCACGTAAAATAGAATGGTCTCTGCCCCTTCACGGAAAACAGCTAGAAAACTAAGAGCAAACATGGAAATGAATGAACCTGTCTTGGTCACAGTTTTCATTTGATTATCCATAAAATCATTCCATTTTTTGACCGAGGATTTACTGTGAAGCCAGATACCAATCACAATCATCATCGCTACTGCGAAAATGCCAACAGCACCTTCGATAATTTCACGATTGGCCCCCGATGTTACAGCAGGAAAGGCAATTTGTAGTATAAATGCAATCACTAGACTCGCAACGATACCTGTTAGGGCTCCACCGTATACCCACTTGAGTCCTTTGCGCATCTTGGCTGCTTTTAATGTTGTGACCAAGGCCATGACGATTAAGAGGGCCTCTACTCCTTCACGTAAGAGAATAAGCATGGCATCAAAAGCATTGTAGCTTGCAGTCGTATCAATTTGAGATAAATCCGCAATCAGTTTTTCTAATTTTTCTTGATATTCCTTCTCACTTCCCTTGACCATGATTACAGGACTTTCGCTTTCGACTCGGGTGTAGAGGGAAGGATTGGTCGTGCTAACAGAACCTTCAACAGTTGGCCATATAGTAATAAACTCTTTCATGGCAGCTGTCCCTGCCGTCAGGTTTCCAGCTTTAAATTCTTCCAAGGCTTTTTTGAGAAGGGAAATGCCATCTTTGAGACTTAGATTAGAGGAACTTGTCGCCACTTCTTTGCCATCTACGAAGTTATCAATGGCAGTTTTTAAGTCATTAAAAGAAGACTGGATAGCATCATAATCTGTCGGCTCCGTTTCAATGCTACTCCGTAAGAAAGAAATAGCTGTTTCTACTTGACCATAATGAGCTGTACTGTTATCGCGGACGACACTTTCATTGAGTGTCCAAGTTGAATTCATTTTTTTATAGGCTTCTCGGACTTGCTCTATATCTTTTGAAGAAATTGCCTTATCAAAAGTCTCAAAACGTGGTCTTAAGCGACTGACAAGTTTTTCCTTCTCCGCATTCAGATCTATTGGATTTTGTTCTTTTTCAAAAGCTAGAAGGGCAGAAGAGATTTGTGTCAGATTTTCTTCACTAATCTCCCCTGACAGAGCAAGTTTCTCCTTGACAGCCTTTCCAGCATCCGAATCAGCATGTTCTACTGTTTCAAAATCCATCGCCATTTCTCCAACTAGGGCCTTGGCTTCTGCCTGATTTCCATTTTTTAAAGCCTGAGAGGCATCCGTTATCTTTACAAAATAAGAACTCAGACTTTCCTTCGCACCGACAGGAGAACTAGCTAAAAAGAGAAAAGACAAAGCCAAGAAACAAATGTTAGTCTTCCAATAATTTCTGACCAATATAGCCTCCTTTCTCTACTCCACCAAAGCAGGCAAAGAGACCGCTACCGATGTGGGTTACATACTCATTCATCTTGTCTGTAGCTCCGAGGTTGGTTTGAACCTTGACAAAATTGTCTGGATCTTTCTGGAAAGAGATAAAGAGTAAGCCTGTGTCAAATTGTCCAGTCTTTTCATCAATGCCATCTGAGTATGAATAGGATCGTCGTAAGAGTGGCTTATCTACCTCTTTGGCTAATCGAACATGCGAATCATCTGGTAAAAGACTCAAATCAACTTCATCAAACTCATTGTTCTTACCAAAGGGGGCGCCACTTTCCTTATAACGACCAAAGGTATTTTCTTGCTCTTCAAGATTGGTTCGATCCCAAGTATCGAGAAACATTTGGATGCGACGAACGGCCATATAGGATCCATTTCCCATCCAGTCCTTGCTGTCGGCCCAGACAACACGATCAAAATCCTTCTCTTTGGTCACATTAGCTGTTCCATCTTTGAAACCAAAAAGGTTGCGTGGTGTCTCCATACGATCTCCGATGGCTGCAAAACCAGACTGACTCCAACGGAGGGTCACTGCATTTCTCCCTTTACGAATGAGGTTGCGAATAGCATGAAAAGCAACTTGCTCGTCATCTGCACAGGCTTGGATAACAATATCTCCCCCTGTATACTTTTCACGCAGTTGCTCCTTTGGAAAGGGTGGAAAATCCCTAAAAAGTTGAGGACGCTTGTTCTCCAAATTCATCTTTTTCAGGAAACTTGCAGACACACCAAAAGTCAGCGTTAAACGATGAGGATTTAGCCCCACGGTTTCTCCAGTATCACTAGGAGGCAAGAGGGCATTCTGACCATCCTTTTTGACCAATTCTCCTTCTACCAACTTGCTACTATAATCCGTCCAATCCTTAAAAAGCTGGATAATCTTATCTTTATCTGTAGTATGCAAATCTAGGACAACAAAATAGATATTCTTCTGCATAGGGGTCGTGATACCCGCTTGGTGTTTCCCATAAAAGTCAATCTTTTCATTACCGTACGAGATTTTTTCCTGTCTGTCTACCTTAGGCGCTAAAAAAGCGGAGGCACCAGAGAGACCTAGTGCAAGACCAGCACCTCCAATACCCGCTTTTTTTAGAAATTCTCGACGGTCCATTTTTTTCTCAAAAAACTTTTCGTCTTTCTTAGTCATACTGCTTATTCTCCATCAAGAAATTTGCCCATTTGTGATAGAGGTTCACCAAGTTTTGTCACGGCTTCAGCCAATTCTTTGGTGTCTTCTTTTGTCAAATCTGTATAGAGTTTGTAGTGTTCCTTGTCTGTCATATGTTTGTCCAACAAGCTATTAACAGATTTGAAATCAGCTTCTAATTCTTTAACTAGGTCAGCATCTGATTTTTCTAGTAAAGGTTTAAAGAGTTGGAATATCTTTTCAGCTCCCTCGATATTAGCGCGGAAGTCGTACAAATCTGTATGAGAGTAGATTTCCTCTTCACCCGTAATCTTGCTTGTCGCCACTTCATTGAGCAAGTCAACTGCTCCAGTCAACATAATCTTGTGATCTACTTCAACAGTCGCTACCTTAGCCTTCAACTCTTTGATATCATTGACAAGCTGATCTCCATAACTTTCGGTTCCCTTAGTTGTGTTTTCTTCCCAAAGGATACGCTCGATACGGTGGAAACCTGACCAACCTTCCTCAGTCTTATTTTCATCCACATAGTCTGCTAGACGAAAGTCAATCTTAACATCAGATTCACCAAAACTCTCAGCGATTGGCTCGGAGCGTTCGTAAGCCATACGAACAAGCGGATAAGCTTTCTTGGCTTCCTCCAATTTTCCGTCTTTCAAAAGCTGGACAAATCCTTCTGTATCCGTTAAAAGCTTATCAATTTGTCCTTGAACAAAGGTCTTATAATCTGCGGTTGCCTTACCAAGCAATTTTTGTTTGTCATCTGATAAAGCTGTCACCTTAGAGGAATCACTTGTCTCGGTTGATTTTTCAAAACGGACTGCACATGCTGTCAATAGCAAAGCAGAAGATAAAAGGACAACACCTAATTTTTTCATTATTTACTCCTATTGGTTCAGGAAGCCTGAATTTATTTTACGTTCCATTATAACATCCTTTCCTTAATTTTTCAATAAATTGTCAGAAAATTTAATATTTGAGAATTTGAAGTAGCATTTTTCGGCAAAATTAGAAAGGGCTTAAAAATTAGAATCGTAGAACTTTTTTCAGATAGTTTAAAAAGTTTGTATTCCCCTACTCTTTTCTCTATAATGGAGAGAAAGGAGATGACTATGACAGAAATAAAACATGAAATTGATGCAAACTTTGCAGGACGACTCAATATCCTGCGTGCAGGTGTTCTCGGTGCCAATGATGGGATTATTTCCATCGCTGGAGTCGTTATCGGGGTTGCCAGTGCGACAAGCAATATCTGGATTATCTTTTTATCAGGATTGGCTGCTATTCTCGCTGGTGCTTTTTCTATGGCAGGTGGCGAATATGTCTCTGTATCCACTCAAAAAGACACGGAGGAAGCCGCTGTTGCCAGAGAACAATTGCTCTTGGATAAGGACATCGAATCTGCAAAACAATCCCTCTATGCTGCTTACCTTCAAAATGGTGAGTGTGAAACGTCCGCCCAACTCCTGACTAACAAGGCCTTTTTAAAAAATCCACTCAAAGCCCTTGTCGAGGAAAAATACGGTATCGAGTACGAAGAGTTTACCAATCCTTGGCATGCTGCCATATCTAGCTTTATCGCCTTTGTACTGGGAAGTCTTCCTCCTATGCTTTCAATCATCGTCTTTCCAAGTGACTATCGGATCCCTGCTACTGTCTTTATCGTAGCCCTTTCTCTTCTCATCACAGGCTATACCAGTGCTAAACTAGGCAAGGCTCCTACGAAAACTGCTATGATCCGTAACCTCTGTATCGGACTTCTCACCATGGGTGTAACCTTCCTCTTGGGACAACTCTTTAGTATCTAAGATAAAAGAAATACCTCGACCAGCATCGAGGTATCTTTTTTACATTTGCACAATCTTTCGATAGCTTCTTGAAGTAATCATAAAGATCAAAACATAGACGATGAGGAAGATAGCACAGATGGACAAAGTGACTGTCAACATCATGGTCGCATCTAGCACCCCAATGACTTTTAGGATGAGGCTAAGCATATGATAGGCAAAGGCGAGGTGTAGGAAGGCAAAGAGCAAAGGAAGGAAGAATACAGTTAGAACCTGTTTGTTGATAGTTTGCTTGATTTGCTTTTGATCGAGACCAACTTTTTGCAAAATGATAAATCGTTCGCGATCTTCATAGCCTTCAGAGATTTGTTTGTAGTAGATGACAAGAACCGTTCCCACCATAAAGATGATAGAGAGGAAGATACCGATGAAGAATACTCCACCAAAGAGAGCACTCATCTGCGCACTGCTATCAGCCAGATTGCTTCCGTAAACATAGCTTCCCTCTTTGTTTATTTCTCTATTAAAGTTGTTAACGAATTTTGAATAGTCATCTGCAATTTTAAGCTGCTCGTCCTCGCTAGCCGTTACATTCATACCACCATAGTATTGATTAAAGATAGAAGAATTAGGATGTTGGTCAAGAAAGGCTTGTAGGTCAGGAACAACCAGATAGTTATAGTCCGAAGTTAGAATATTGTACTGATTTGGGACATGTTCAAGAATAAAATCTTTTTTGATTTCTTCTTTGATTGTGTAGATCTGGTCATTCAGAGTCAGTTCTTTTTGTCCTTGAAGTTCTTTGTTTTTAGTAAACAATCCAACTTCCTTACCTGAAAGTGCAAGTTTTTGCCCCGTCATATTCTCGTAATCTTTTTGGTCAAAGACCATAAAAATAGTTTTCGGTTGAACACGATTTTGACCTTTCTCAAAAATTGTCAATTTCGTACCTTCTTGATTTGCCACACCAAAGTTACTGTATGTAAGGACTTCTTTCTTTGTTACAGTCAATCCCTTATCGCTAGCATACTGGCTCAAGAGTTTTTCGATGTCTTCTTTTTCAACATTCTGCCCTGTAATCCCAAAATCATGCGGATTCATGACTTTCTTGAAAGTTTCTGAAGCCTTGAAGACGCTCGTTGTAGCAGACATAGTCACCAAGACCATGGTTGAGAGAATAGCAATCGTCGCCAGACCAACCGCATTTTTCTTCATGCGGAAAATGAGATTGGACACGGAAATCATGTTATTAGGTTGGTAATAGTAACGCTTATTTTTCTTCAATATTTGTAGGAAAACTGTGATCCCTGCATTAAACAAGAGATAGGTACCAAAGATTACCAACAAGACTGCTACGAAGAAAATCAGAACAGCAGAAAGTGGATTTTCAACTGTAACTGCTAGGTAATAACCCGCTCCCAAACTGATTAGACCTAGAATGGTTTGAAGGCCTAAGAAACGTCCTTTTTTCTCACCACTGGCTTTTTCACGAGAGAGCTGAAGGGCATTCATGCGTGCGATGCGAAAGGCATTGATAAAAATTAGACCTAGGAAGATAGCTCCAAAGACGATGAGAACTAGGATAAAGACAATTGGTTGGAAAGTCGAAACGAGCTCCACTTTCATTTTCATCAGCTTCAGAAGAAGGGCGAAGATTAGCTTATCAAAGAGAGCTCCTAGGCCGAGACCAGCTGTCAAGGTTAAGGAACCAAAAATAAGAAGCTCCTTAAAAACCATACTGATCAAATGGCGCTTTTCGAGACCCAGCATACCATATACACCTAGCTCCTTGGAGCGGTTCTTCATGACAAAACTATTGGCATAAAGGACAATAATTCCAGAAGCGATGGTAACAACCACCATACCGAGAGCCAGGGTCATAGAGATAGTTTCTCCCCCTCGGATCTTGCCAATGTTAGGATTAAGTGACAGTGAGTAAAAGAGATAGGTGATGGTCACTGCTAAGAGAACAGCAAGGGCAAAGGGATAGTAGAGTTTGCGGTTTTTAATCAAGTTGGATACCGCTAACTTATTGGTTAATCGGAACATACTAATTCACCTCGCTTGCCATAACAGTCAAAGTATCAGAGATTTCTTGGAACATCTGACGCTCTGTCTTGTCTCCACGGTAGATTTGGTTGTAAAGAATGCCGTCTTTGATAAAGAGTACACGCTTGGCCCTACTTGCTGCTGCCGTTGAGTGGGTTACCATGAGAATGGTTTGGCCGCGTTCATTGATTTCATCAAATACATCCAGAAGT
Source organism: bacterium (assembly GCA_905221335.1). Classification (GTDB taxonomy): domain Bacteria; phylum Bacillota; class Bacilli; order Lactobacillales; family Streptococcaceae; genus Streptococcus. The sequence continues at coordinate 489,243 of CAJNCT010000001.1, read as the reverse complement.
GCTGCAGATGACTTGGAGTCAAGGGCTCCTGTTGGCTCATCCGCAAGGAGAATTTCAGGTTCAGTGATGATGGCGCGTGCTACTGCTACCCGCTGTTTTTGACCACCAGAGATCTCGTAAGGATACTTCTCTTGCAATTGGTTGATGCCCAAATTTTCAGCTGTCACTACCAATTTCTTCATCATCTCCGTAATAGGTTTTCGTGATAGAACTAACGGAAGCAAGATATTGTCCTTAACAGACAGGGTATCTAGCAAGTTAAAGTCTTGGAAGACAAATCCCAACTTCTCACGACGGAAACTCGAAGCCTGTGAATTTTTAATAGTGGCTGTGTCTGTTCCGTTTAAGTAAACCTGACCTCGAGTTGGTTTATCCAGCATAGCTAGGATGTTGAGCAGGGTTGACTTTCCTGAACCAGACTCACCCATGATGGCAACGTAGTCACCCTTTTCTACGGTAAAGTGAATATCTTTGAGAGCTTCTACTTGGTTGCCTTGGAAACGTGTTTTATAGATTTTTTGAACGTGTTTTACATCTAAAAGTGTCATGATTTTCTCCTTCTTAATATCCCATCAATTGAAACTGTGCTTGCATCATAGCGCATCCCAGTTGAACACGCTCGATATCTTTTTGACTTGGTTTTCTTGTTTTCTTTTGTAAAATTCTTTTCATGGTTTTGCTCCTTTGTTCTTTATGAGTCTAGTTTATCGCAAAAAAAGACGGCTTGCCATAACCTAACCTTACAAAAGAGACTTTAATCTTACATTTTTGTAAGATTGAGGAATTTTTTTGAAAATAGCTACTATAAGAAGTCCTGTCATTGCTTGTTTTATTCTTAAAATAATAGTAAAATTAAATTATGAAAAGGCTTTCTTTAACATCTTTTAAAAGAATTGGCTTTCTGCTAATTATTTTTAAAAGTGCTAAACTATCATTCGTATCACTGCTATAAGGAGGGAGGTTCAGCCCCTCTTTTAGAAAGAGGTTCCTATGAAACGTGTTTTTCTCTTTATCAGCAATCTTCTTTTAACTTTCTTTCTCATTGCCACTCTGTCCTTTTGGAAAGAAGCTCTTCCTCAACGCCTATTTCCAGGTGTGGCTGTACACAGTGGACAAGCCGATTATACTACCCTCAAACAAGAATTAGACAGCCTTGCTAGAAAACATAATAGTCTCATCGCAAGAACCATTTGGGAAGTAGATAGTGATGGAAAATCAAGAACTCTCTACGAAGCTTTTGGAGATGGGCAACTCCCAGACTGGATGCCTCCAGCAAGTCAAGAAAGCATTCACAAGAGCGATCTTCTCAACAACTACAATATTATCAGCGGATCCCTAACTAGTCAAGAATTGGCTACTCATCTGAAAGAACTTGGACTAGAAAAAGCGAATGCATTTGAAAATGACAGAGTATCCTTCGTACTGGCCATCTTTACCCAACCTGATTAGCTCATCAGTATGTTAATCTTTTTGCTGACTTTCTTAGCTTTGATTGTTATTGGCCAAATTCAATCTCTCTCTCAGTCAGGGATTCGATTGATTTCTGGAGAGCGGCTGAGCTATCTCTTCTTTCGTTCTCTCGCAAGAGACGGACTTGATATCCTTCTTTTTGGTCTACCTGCTTTGCTGATAGCATGTATCTTGCTCATTTCCTTGGGATATCCTTATGAAGTTCAGACTTTTCTAGGAATACTTTTTATTCTTTACAATAGCCTACTTCTCTTACTTAGTCTTCTAATTGCCTTTCTTTTTACCATTTCTTTAAAAAAAGTCCATCTCCTCTCTATCATCAAAGGAAAATTACCAATCAAGTCAATTCTACGCATTCTCTACTTTGGTCAGGTACTTGCCATTCTACTGGTTATTGTAGGATTTGGACGTATGTCTACTTACTATCATATACTTGAGAAAAATGAGGCTGGACAAGCTACTTGGGAACAACGCTCCAATGTTGTTACTCTTCAAACAGGGCGTTCCAGTCAGATTAAAAATTTAGATGAACTGCAGACAAATGCTGATAAATGGTTTGACTTTATTCAGCATGCTATAGATAATGAGAATGCCTTCCTTATTAAACGTAATCTAGTTGAGCAAGCTCTTAAGCAAGCTACCTCAAATCATAATGAAACTGAAAATAACCCTTATGGTGTGGAAGGAAAAAATATTCTCTATGTAACACCTAACTACTTCAAAAAAGAAGGTATAAAGTTAACATCAGAAACCTTTCAAAAAATCAACACCCTCAAAGATGGACAGATTCTTGCCATACTCCCAGAAGAACTACAAAAAAATGAAAAAGATATAAAATCAACCTTGCAACAAGAGTTAACCAACCGATTATACAGTAGCGAGTCTAATCAAACTGTCGAAGTTAGTATAGCTTATACCAATCAAAATAATGATGTATTTCTCTATAATACCGCCCATATTGCTTATGATCAATGGTTATCAAATCCCATCTTTCTTGTGCTTTCTCCTAAAGCACTTGGCAAGGCTTCCTCCATCTTCTGGTTTACAAATCTAGAATATCTCTATTTTACAGACCTCCACCAAACACAAGAACTTTTGAAACACTATCAACTTGATCATATGGTCTCTAGGCTATCGTTTGCTAGGGAAACCTATCTCCAGTTAAATCAAAAAATTAAAATCGAAATTTTTAGTAACTTAGCGAGTGCTATGTTTGCTATTTTGACTTCAATTTTGCTGTTTACAAGTTTAAATCTGCTCTATTTTGAAGCCTTTCGCAAAACCATATTCTTGAAAAAAATCGCAGGCTATTATTTCTTTGAATTACACCGTAGATATATCACTTCTCAAATAATAGCTCTCTTTCTCGGAAGTGGTCTAGCTTTCATTATTTCTAAGAATATCTGGATTACCCTGATCCTATTTTTCAGCTTTTCAAGTTTAGCCGTTCTTCTATTGAAAATCTGTGATAAGAAGGAAAGTAAAACCTATGTTAGCATTATCAAAGGAGGATAGTATGATTGAATTACAACATATTTGGAAACAATTTGGTTCTCGTATTATTTTTTCAGACTTGAATCTGAATTTTCAAAGTGGTATGGTGTATGCTTTGATAGGAGACAGTGGTTGTGGAAAAACCACTTTGCTCAATATGCTTGCAAAACTAGAGACTTTCGACAAAGGAGAAATCGTTTACAAAGGAAAGTCTTTGACTTCACTAAAAAATGAGGAATTCTATCGTAACGAGCTAGGTTATCTCTTCCAGAACTTCGGATTATTAGAAAGTCAGACCATTCAAGAAAACCTTGAGCTGGGACTGATTGGCAAAAAACAGAACAAGAAACAAGAAAAAGAGAGACTTCTTCTTCAAGCACTACAAGCTGTCAGACTAGATTATCTAAGTCTCAACCAAAAAATCTATGAATTATCTGGTGGTGAAGCTCAACGCGTAGCGCTTGCTAAGATTATCCTGAAAGATCCTCCTTTAATTTTAGCCGATGAGCCTACCGCCTCGCTGGATCCAAAAAATTCCAAGGAAATTATGGAAATTCTCCTTGAACTTCGTAATGCTAATAGAACAATTATCATCGCAACTCACAATCCTAGTATTTGGAAAATGGCTGATCAGGTAATTCATCTCTCTCAAGATGGAAAAGAATATACTTAAATATCAAAATCCCTTGTGGCTAAATAACCACAAGGGATTTTCAGTCATTTATGCTACTTCTTTTAAGTAACATAGTGCAAATAATAAATTTTCCCTGTTAAATCTCACCAAAACCAGCCATCATTGTCTTCAATGGCTTGAGCTTCCTTACGCTTGCGTGGTCCTGTTCCGTACATTTCTGCTTCGATCTCTTCCTTAGTTGGCAGGATAGAGGCGAGGATGATGTAAATAATCACACCAATCCCAAAATTTGATATGGTAAAAATGGCGAAGAGAAAGCGGACTAGGGTTACATCAAGTTTCCACTTGTCTGATAGACCAGCTAAAACTCCTGACACCATACGATTTCGTCTCATTTTATAAAATTTTGTATTCATGATTGTTTCCTCTTTCGGTATTCTTACAAGTAGTATAGCATAAAACGAGACCAAGAACATCAGTCCTTAGGCCGATTTAAGATGACGAGTTTACCTCGACAGACGCCACAGCGATAGCGCTTGGTATCGATCTTCCTCTTGCGTTGATAACTTTGCTGGCAAGATTGGCACTGATAGACTAGGTAGGTACTTTGGTCTTTCAAAGCGGGAACAAAGCGCAGGCCATCCACTTCTTTCAACAGTTCCTTAAAATTTCGGTCCCTATGTCGATAACCCTTTTTCTGAAAATAAAGGTGATAGTGACAGAGTTCATGGCGCACGATTTTGCGAAAGACTTCCAAACCTAGTTCATTATAAACCTTGGGATTAAAATCCAGATGCCCATCCTTGGGGAAAAATCGTCCACCTGTCGTTCGCAGACGAGAATTCCACTGGGCTTGGTGTGTAAAAGGTCTACCAAAGTCTTCGAGGGAAACACGTTTAACGTACTCAGTTAGATTCATCTGGAGCTAGGAGCGACAGATTGACTTTTTCACGTTCAGTATCGATTTTCTTAACCCAAACCGTTACCAAATCTCCAACAGACACCAGTTGGCTAGGATGTTTGATAAATTTACGACTCATGTGGGAAATATGGATCAAGCCGTCTTCGTGAATCCCGATATCAACGAAGGCACCGAAGTCAACGACATTACGCACCACACCTTCCAGCTTCTGGCCGACTTTTAAGTCCTTGATATCCAGAACATCTTGACGAAGCACAGGTGCATCAAAAGAGTCACGAAAATCACGACCTGGTTTGAGAAGGTCAGCAATGATATCTTTAAGGGTTTCTGGGCCAAGATCTAGTTCTTGCGCCATCTCCTTGACTGAAAGGGATTTAAGCTTATTTTGTGCTTCTTCATTCAAATCCTTGATATCCAAGCGTTTGAAGAGCTCCTTGACGGCAGCATAGTTTTCTGGGTGAACTCCCGTATTATCGAGGATATTGCTACTTTCTGGGATACGGAGGAAACCAGCAGCCTGTTCAAAGGCCTTAGCACCCAGACGAGGAACCTTCTTAATTTGAGCGCGTGAAGTGATTTTTCCTTCTTCCTCGCGGTATTTGACAATATTTTCAGAGATAGTTTTATTGAGTCCAGCTACGTGGGAAAGAAGAGCAGGACTGGCTGTATTGACATTGACACCAACTTGGTTGACAACGGTATCGACGACAAAATCCAGACTTTCAGACAATTTCTTCTGGCTGACATCGTGTTGGTATTGACCGACACCGATTGACTTAGGATCGATTTTGACCAATTCGGCAAGGGGATCTTGCAAACGACGCGCGATTGAGATAGCCGAACGTTTTTCAACGGTTAGTTCTGGGAATTCCTGACGAGCAAGTTCACTAGCAGAGTAGACAGAAGCACCACTTTCATTGACGATAACATAGCTGACTTCTGGAAAATCTTTCAGAACTTCCGCCACAAAGGCTTCACTCTCACGGCTTGCAGTTCCATTTCCGATGGCAATAATTTCTACGCTATACTGACCAATCAAATCGGCTAAGTCTCGCTTGGCTTCTTCAATCTGACGAGCTGATGCTGGTTTAACAGGATAAATGACCTGAGTTGTCAGCATTTTTCCTGTTGCATCTACGACAGCAAGCTTGGCACCTGTACGAAAGGCAGGGTCAAATCCTAAAACCACGCGCCCTTTCAGCGGAGCAACCAAGAGGAGATTACGCAGGTTGTCTGAAAAGAGTTGGATAGCTCCTTCTTCTGCTTTCTCAGTCAACTCTGTCCGAATGCGTCGTTCGATAGCTGGCAAAACTTTTTTCTTAACAGATTGCTGGATAACCTCTTCTATATAGGCATTTTTCACCTTGAAACGAGCAGCGAAGAATGCTAGGATACGGTCTGTCGCATGTTCAAATCCGACTTTTAAGACACCTAGTTTCTCACCACGATTGAGTGCCAAGGTACGATAGCCCTGCATGTTGCCAACTGTCTCTGAAAAATCATAATAAATCTGAAAAACTTGTTTTTCATCGAGACTTTCATCCTTGACTTGCGAAGTAAGTTTAGAGTGTCTCAGCACCTCCTGATAAGTCATAGCACGTAAATTGACATCTTCCGATAAGGCTTCGACCAAGATATCAACCGCACCAGCCAAGGCTTCTGGACCTGTCGCAAATCCTTCACAGACAAACTTCTCAGCCTCTTTCTCTATGTCAGTTACGTTTTGCAAAATCAAGCGGGCGAGAGGAAAGAGTCCAGCTTCACGGGCAATAGTTACCTTGGTCCGACGCTTTTCCTTGTATGGAAGATAAAGTTCTTCTACGTCTGCTAATTTTTCGGCAGCTAAGATAGCTGCTTCCAATTCCTTGGTTAGTTTGCCTTGTTCTTGAATCTTAGCCAAGACAGCTTCCTTGCGATCATTGAGATTGGTCAGACTTTTATCCAGGTCAATAATAGCCTTAATCGCCACCTCATCCAGACTACCAGTCATGTCCTTGCGATAACGCGCGATGAAGGGAATTGTCGCCCCTTCAGCCGTCAAACTTAGAACGGTATCAATTTGCTTTAACGTTACTCCCAAATCTTGGGAAATTTTTTCATATTTTTTATCCATAAACCTATTATACCATAAGGAACAGCTCTTGTTTTGCCTTACCTATTTTCGCATCTTTGATTATCAAAATAAAAATAATCCCTTTTCCACAAAATAATAGTATAATAGAGATAGAATGTAGAAAAGAGGTAGGCCTATGGCTGTTAAATTTACAAAAACGGATGACTTGGACAAGATGTTCGAAGAATTCGCCAAACTTCCTGACTTAACACAGGTCACTTTCCCAGATGACAAAGACAAAAAAGAAAAAGTTGAGAAGAAAAAATAGATGACGATTTTCCAATCTCTTCCTCCTAGCATCTTACAAGCAGGGGCTATTTTTCTCTCCATCATGATTGAAGCCCTTCCTTTTGTCTTGATTGGGAGTCTCATTTCGGGATTGATTGAGGTCTATATCACACCTGACAAGGTCTATGAGTTTCTCCCTCGCAATCGTTGGGGGAGGATCTTTTTTGGTACCTTCATTGGCTTTCTCTTTCCATCCTGCGAGTGTGGAATCGTTCCCATCATAAATCGTTTTCTGGAAAAGAAAGTGCCCAGCTACACGGCCGTTCCTTTTCTGGTGACTGCTCCCATCATCAATCCTATCGTTCTTTTCGCCACATATTCTGCCTTTGGAAATTCAATAAAACTTGCCTTCTTGCGAGCTCTGGGAGCTATTGTGATTGCTTTGGTTCTGGGGATTTTCCTAGGATTTTTCTGGAAGGAGCCCATTCAAAAAGAGAATCCTACCACTTGTCATGAACATGACTTTTCACACTTGACTCCTGCTAGAAAGGTCTTTCAGGTCTTTATACAAGCTATTGATGAGTTTTTCGATATGGGGCGTTACTTGGTCTTTGGCTGTCTCTTTGCGGCTATCGTGCAGGTCTATGTCCCGACTCGGATCCTGACCTCTATCAGTGCTAGTCCAGTCCTTGCGATTCTCTTGCTCATGTTTCTAGCCTTTCTCCTCTCTCTTTGCAGTGAGGCAGACGCCTTTATCGGTGCTTCTCTCCTCTCGAGCTTCGGCCTAGCGCCAGTCCTTGCTTTTCTGGTCATTGGTCCCATGCTTGATATCAAAAATCTCCTCATGATGAAACACTATCTCAAAGCGCGCTTCATCTGGCAATTCATGGGCATCGTGACAGTGCTTGTCTTGCTTTATTCTTACATGATGGGGGCGATGCTATGATCCGATTTTTCATTTTACTGGGTTATTTTGCCCTAACTCTGTATCTGCAGCTATCTGGCAAGCTCAGTCACTACATTAACCTCCACTATTCCTATCTAGTCTATATCTCTATGGTCCTTTCTCTTATGTTGGCTCTGGTTCAATTCTACATCTGGATCAAGAAAATCAACTCTCACAGCCATTTGGAAAGCCGTCAAGCTAGACGAATCAGCTTCTTTTTACTGTCACTACCTCTCTTGATTGGAGTTGCATTTCCGACAGTAAGTTTGGACTCGAGAACCGTATCTGCTAAGGGATATCATTTCCCACTTGCTGAGGGAATCGACACAGCTATTCAGGCAAGCGAAGGCACATCCAGTCAATACCTCAAACCCGATACCAGTACCTTTTTTTCCAAATCTGCTTATGAAAAGGAAATGAGAGCTACATCTGATAAATACATCACCCAACCAACCATTCAAATCACTGATGAAAACTATATGGAGGTCATGGAAGTTCTCTATGACTATCCTCAGGAGTTTGAAGGAAAGAAAATCGAGTTTACAGGCTTTGTCTATAACGACCCTAGCCACCCAGATAGCCAGTTCCTCTTTCGCTTTGGGATTATCCACTGTATCGCAGACTCTGGTGTATATGGACTCTTGACAAAGGGGAATTCACGCCAGTATCCTGACAATACCTGGATCACCGCTAGAGGAATCCTGACCCTCCACTATCATAAAGAACTCAAACAAAAACTCCCAACACTAGAAGTTGAGAGTTTCACAAAAGTAGACAAACCAGACAATCCCTACGTTTATCGTGTGTTTCAATAAAAAGTGACCCAACAACAGACAAATTACTTTTTAAAGTAGCTTGTCTTTTTTGTTCTCCTAGTTCAACAAAATCAACACACAACCTTTCAAACAATAGAAAAAGTCCCAAGAAATAAGATTTCTCGAGACCATAAAAATGTTAATAAGATAGGGTTGACAATTATCACACATTATAGCTTAACTGCAATAGAGTTGTGATAGAAAACGTTAATTTACTAGAAAAAATAAAACTCATATTAAACTGAATATTTCAGTTTCTTACTGGCATAAAGCTATTTGAGTTTAATTTAGCAACCACTAACCTCTATTAACGCCACCAAATGCTGAACCAAAAACGGAAGTAGAATCCTAAGAACATAATGTGCACCTCCTTTTGAAAAACGTTTTTCCATCTCAACTATATTATATATTTTCTTGTGGAGAATTGCAAATTTTTTCAGTCAAATTACTAGCTTTTTTCAAAAAAATATGATAAAAGACAAAATTTTATATTAAAAATAGTTATTTACTTTCGGTTTCTGTAAGATGAAGACATAATATAAATGCACTAAGTCCCATAACTGGATTTTTTCAGTCAAACTTCATAGCTTCCAGTTGTTGAAATTATAAACTAGCCTCTTTTCTGCGCCATGAATCTCCGCTTTTTACTGTTTTTCTTCAGCTCAGTTGGACTACTTCTCATTTTGTAACAAAGCTTTTACCTCATCTGCTCCAATTTTATCCTTAGCTTTTTCAAAGAGTTGAATAGATTGATAAAAATAATTTCGTGATTTGACTGAATCTTGCTTCAGATAAATCTCTCCCATCCCTCTATAGGAACAGGCTTGGGCAATGAAGTCCTCAGTTGTCAAAGCAAAATCTAGGGATTTTTGCATATAGCTTTCTGCCTCTTCTAGATTTCCCAACTTTAAACGAAGGTAGCCTTGTTCATAGTTGTTAACAGAAAATTTCAAAGCATCATTGGGAAAATATTTTTTTATAATTTGCATTTCCTGATCGATATAGAGTAGAGCTTTTTGAAAATGACCCATTTCCCTGTAAACCATCGCTAACTGATGATAGCCTATATGTTCATTTTCTTGGTCACTTTTAGTTCGGGCTAAGTCAATATAACGCTGGTAGATACTTAAGCACTCGTTATAATTTTGCTCTTCAAGATAGATATAGCCCAGCAAATTTAATAAACTAAAATTAGTGCAAGTTTCCAAAGAAAAATCAGCTTCAACTAATTTTTTAGCCTCTTCAATCTTGCCCTCAAACAATAATTCCCATGCTTGATTCATGCTTATTCTCCTGCACCTTACGTTGTATAGAAATCTATTGACAAATCGCTATCAGACTCGTATTTTTTCCAGGCTAAACTGAAACCATAATAATCCTGAAATTCAGGGTGCCAGTCATAATAAAGTGGGATACGACTATATTTTCTTGCAACAACTTCGTCTTCAAATTCTGGAGACTCACCTGCAGTAATACCAAATTGAAAACCATTTAGTTCCCAGCTATTGCCCCAAACATTTTCATCAGAAAGAACATCGATCCATCTCGAGGCATCAATATCAAAATCTGCACATAATTCCAGCTCATAGAATTTTCTACAGTTAATCTCTAAAGGCTTAATATAAAACGCACCTTCTACTTGGTACTGTTTATCTTTGACTTGAATCTGTGTGATTTTCATTGGAATCGGAACTCCATTTAATTCTAACCAGAAATAGCCTAAGGGAGTTTTGATACTATAATATGTTTGCTGAGTGACAGGTTTAGCATTTTTAGAGCAAGCGTCAAGAATTCTTCCAAGCTTAATTAAATTTCTACAAACGATTTTTGAAGTGTGTGGGTCAAAATGTGAATATCTACGGATGACTCGTTTTAACTTTTCAACAGGAAAAGTGATATCCTTTGGTAGGGCATGATACTTCTGTACAACTAAAGCAGTTTTTTCAGTATTTTCCTTTCCTACTGGGACAATAACAGCATGTCCAATATGGATATTTGGGTCATCACAAATATAAGTATAGCCATTCCCTCCCTCCTGAAACTCAACTACAACAAGATTTAGCTCTTGATTCGGATCAAAGAGAGGCTCAACCTGTTCTGCTTCTTGGCGCTCATAAAAAGTAAAGCGTTCCCTATCCCCGTCTTCGCCAAAAACCATAAAACTGCCACATTCAGGGCACTTCCACATATAAAAGGATGCTTCAGAAATATCATCATAAGAAATTTTATTATGGCCGTCAGCTTTATTCATGATTTCTTCAAACAACTCATCCGAATAAACTGAATAAGCATTTGGATCGGGCGATCTATGGTCGTTCATTGCTTGCCCGCATCTACATGTCCATTTACCCATAAACAACCTCAGTCGTGGCATAATTCTTCAAGGAAAAATTGATTTAGAGATTTCCAGTCTTTCTTTTCCTCACTAACACTTTGAACGTATGCATCCAGTTCTTGGATATTATCTAAAATATAATCTTGAATTGGCTTTATAGGCTCAATTTGTATACCTTCAGGACTGTTTATCTTAATGTCAAGCAATCTTGAAACATGCTCCTTCATTTGAGACGGCAGCAATTCTTTCACCAAATCATCAAATAAAATCGGAGGAACTGAATGGTATTTTTCAATCCAACGACAAGCCAAAATGGGACGCAGCGCATAGAAATACTTTTTAGCTTTAACCTTGTCTCCTGAAAGATACTTATTCATTTGAGTTCTAGCAGTGTTCAAGTAATGGTAGAGCATTTTTTTCTCTGAAAAATACTGGTTGGCAAGAGGACGTATGCGTTCGATAAAATCCGTTTGTTGATAGACAATTGGTGACTGTAACCATTCAAACAGTGTTGGATTTGACTTATAAAGGAGTTTTAAAGTCTTGTCTAAATCCCAGCCACTCACATCCCAAGTATCGTCAATTGGTAACTCGATAACATCACGCCGTTCATTCAAATGGAGATAAAAATCTCGCTTGTGTTTGTAGATAAATCGTACATCAAAGTCACTATCAGGAGACTCAAAACCCCATGCACGACTACCAGACTCGATAGCCCACAAAACTGTGACATCGTAATCACGCTCAATTTCTGCTAATTTTTCAGGTACCAGAATATTCATTTCTTCTTGCGTTTGCATTTATAACCTCTTATTATTTACGCTGCTTCTCCAGCTCGATCATTGATGAGTTCAATTGTTTGGACAATATTACGAAGTATAGGGAGTTGGTGTTGAAAGAGTAGTTGAACTGAACCATACGATTTAAACGGCTCTTGTGTTAAAACTTTGGTCTCCAAGCAACCATTTTCTACAATGTAATCTACAATCAATTTCACAAAGGAAATCTGCTTGGCATTGAGACTCTCATCCGATAAAAATTTAGAAAAAACTTGATTGGCAGCCTCTCTATCTAAACCAATAATCTCACGAACCAATCTAGGAATTGCCTTATTTTCATAATGTTGTTGGTAATCTGACTTGCTACCTAATTTTTCCCAAAGCAATGTTTCAAGTGCAAGTAAATCTTGAGAGGTCAATTTTTCATTATGGTATAACTTAGAAATTGCTTCATCATCTAGATGAGTTCTCAAATAATGTTCAACTTTTTCATTATAAGATCGCAGGTCATTGACTTGTAAATATGGCTTAGTATCATGGACAGTGGAAAGAATGTGATCATCAAAATTGACATAATATACAGTGCGTTCCGTTTTATCCAGAAACTGTAGTAAATCTCGAAGAGCAAGGCGTATTTTTTCCAGCTCAGATAAATCAACTTCTTCCCAAAATTCTGGTTCCTGTACTTTCCTGATGATTTCAGCCTGTGCAAAAACCTGTGGAATATTGCCAACCCTGGCAAGAGCTTTAGCTGTTTTCATAACTTGAGATATATGGATAGTTGCTGGCTTAGCCAACAGTCGTCCTAACTGTATCTGAAACAACCATAAATCAAATCGTCTCGCCATCTCGTCCTCTTTACTTTCTTCAAATAGAAGCGGAGAAAGATCTTTCTGGATTGTTTCACTTGTGACAGTCGTTAGATTTTGCCAATTTTCCAACTTTCTGTAAGTATAAACTGTATCTAAGACCATACGAACCCTAAAGTCTAACTCATTTAAGCCCACCATACGTCCATGAAGTTCTGTGACAAGTTGCTGACGGTATTCTCTAGCAAACTGATTATCTTGATAATGAAGTCCTTGCAGTTCTCGAATCAAGTCCACCTTGATGTTAAATAAACGTTGAGTCAGAGAAACAATGTGACGGCCTTCTCCTGCTCTTGGATCAGCTTTGAAATATTCAAAATTACCACCATAATCGAATACCAAGAAATTTTCCTTATCCTGCTCAGGACCAAATAAGTCTTTACAAAGACGAGTTCCTCGACCAATCATCTGCCAAAACTTAGTTTTAGAGCGTACTTTCTTGAAAAAGACTAAATTAACAACTTCTGGTACATCAATACCTGTATCCAACATATCAACAGAAATTGCGATTTGAGGGTACTTCTCTTTAATTTTAAAATCATCAATTAAGGTTTGATAATGCTTAATGCTATAATCAATCACTTGAGCATAATCGCTTCCTTTTTCAGGATAGCGTTCGTTAAAAATATCTCTGATGTATTCAGCGTGTCGATGGTTTTTAGCAAAGATAATGGTTTTACCAATTTCGTCACCTGAAGCTGTCTGAATCCCTCTTGTCATTAGTTCATCTAGAACAATTTTGACTGTTTTTTTATTGAAAATAGAGGTATTAAAATCCTCAGGATCAATATCTTTCTCAGAACTACCATCTTCAAATTGGCTATCAAAATATTCTTTTTCGTCTTGAGATAAATCATCGTAATGTAGACCATCCGTAGGTAGTTTCAACTTAGTTTCAATCGAATGATAAGCTACTAAATAGCCATCTTTGACAGCCTCTTCCAGATCGTATGCGTATGTTGGAACACCATTCTCCAAGTTAAAGAAACCGTAAGTATTTTTATCTAAATCTTGACGCGGAGTGGCAGTTAATCCTACAATCCGTGCATCAAAATAATCAAAAATTGATTTGTATTTCTGATAAATAGAACGGTGAGATTCGTCAATTATGATGAGATCAAAGTGCCCAACAGTGAAAGGGCGTTGATTTACTTCTTCTTGATCACTGATCGCCCCTATCATAGTCGGATAGGTTGAAAAAACCATTCGACTAGATCGAGCACCATCTTTATCCTCTAAGAAATTGCAAACTGAAAGATCTGGAAGTAATTTCCTAAACGAGTCATAAGCTTGCTTAACTAGGGATGTTCTATCAGCCAAGAAAAGAACATTTTTAACCCAGTTATGACGCGATAGGATATCAACTAGAGAAACCGCTGTACGGGTTTTCCCAGAACCAGTTGCCATAACCAAGAGTGCCTGTCTACGATTATTGGAGAATGCTTCACAGACACTTGTAATCGCATGTTTCTGATAATGACGTCCAGAAATGTCGTCCCTAATTTTGCTAGAAATATCCTCGAGTGGTTTTTGCAAGTGACGTCTGTCCATCAACAGTTGCAACTCTTCTTGAGAGTAGAACCCTGCAATCTGGCGACGATTAACACCATCAAGTATGTAGTGCTTTAAACCATTGGTAATAAAGCAAATTGGCCAATAGCCGATTTGTTTCTCAAGAGCTTCAGCGTATTCTTTGACCTGTACTTCCCCTGCTTCTGGATTTACAGATGCCTTTTTAGCTTCAACAATTGCTAGAACTTTCCCATTTTTGCCATAAAGGACATAGTCACAGTATCCAGTTCCTGTACCATGCTTCAAACCATGAACGGCTACCTCAACACGACAGTTTTCCTCAAATGTCCAACCCGCTAAACGGAGATCAATATCAATAAAGAGTTTTCTTGTCTCTGCTTCAGATAGTTGATCGATATGGAAAGATACATCTTGCCGTAGAGCTGCTGTTTCACGTTTTTCAGTATAAGTCTCTTGAGCAGCCAAGGACTGACTAGCCATCTGTTCATCGAAATCAGGAAGATCTGGCAAACTGTTTTGTAATTTCGCCATAGATTGCGGCGTTTCTCGAAACTTGATGTTTGCTGTAAGTGGCAATAACTTCTCATCGAAATAACGCTCCACAAACTTGTTACTGTAGCAATAATCAATAAAATTGACAAACTGAAACAAATGATGCAAAGCCAAAATCGCTTCTCGTTCCTTAATTTCTCCACCATGTGCAGCGTGATTTCCCCATCGAATTAAAAGAACAATCTGCCTGTGGAGCTCAGGATCCACAATCTCTCTAAAATCATCATCCCATACCAAAGAAGATAAGGTAGCACGATAGGGAGCTTCTAGATATGAATCGTGACTATATATCCAATGAACAGCCTGCTCCAAAGCACGACGCGCCATAAAAGCAGTAGCCACAGTAGATGTCGCAAACATATTTTCAGCTTCTATACAAGGCTTTGAAAAAGATTCATACTCTTCGTTATTTAAAAGAAAATCAAAATTTCCCATTTTTCTCTCACTTTGAATAAATAGATAGCTATATTATACTAGATTTCAAGCTATTTCTCCACAGTTTTATAACTATCCCACAAGCAAATTGTGATTTGTCGACCTGAGCCACAAAGTCCGCGAACTCGTTTTGGAGGGAAAGAGGGGGGAGGGGGAGTAGTATTTTTTTTATTTTTGTTATTGGTAACTGAGGCTGAGCACTACCAGATATTAATCGTTTATAATAATTATCATCCTTTAAAACATGAAGGATAAATTGCCTATTTAATTCAGTTTTCTTAGCACGCAAAATGACCATACCTGAATTAATACGTAAATGATCATAATTAATTGATTCGTCATAGTAGGCCACATTCCCAACGGTACCTCTTGTTGTCAAAACTATATCATGACGTTCTAATTTACCTTTCCTAAGTAATTTGTCCTTTTTTTCAGTGATAAATTGCTTTATATTAAATGAAAATCCGTTTTTTGTAACATTCTTTGTGTTCAAAAATAAACAGTATTCTTCATCAAATAACTCATCTGATTTCGGATAATTTTTACCCCTGTCACCATCTATAATATCAAATAAGTTATCAAGGATTTCAAACCGTTTATTTTCATCAAACATCTCGTTAAATCGGGATTTTACAAGGTTTGAGAGTTCTATGAGCTGCTGATTACGTAGAGTAATTATTTGATTTATTTTAGTTAAATTGTTACAAATTTCTTGCTGAATACTATTTTCAACAATAGGGACCTCTATATTTTTCAAGTAAGTTAAATTAATATTATTCTGAGCCACTCCTCTACTGTCGTTTTTTACTCTATTTTTAATAGAAAGAAGGAAAAAATAAAGATAATCTTTTAATACTTTTTCAGACTTTAAATGTAAACCTGCTATAGCCTGATTTGTTGCAGCATCAATATCTAATATAGCTACCTCACCAATAGTAGCAAAAATAGTATACAGTATCGTACCTCTTGAAAATAATTTTGCGGAGGAAAACTGCAATCCTAATTCTGTAATATGTTCTTCAACTTTAGAAATGTATTTTGAGTTTATATCTTTTATTTTTACCCAGGGAATGTTACCTTGAACCCAAAATTCTTTTTTATTTCTTGAAGGAGTTCCTCCTGCTTGTATATCACAAATTTCTCCCAACTTCACTTTCTTCACGCAACCACCTCCTCGGAATATCGGGATTTGCATTTAAGAGATGAATTTTTGATGCGAATGTTTGACATTGCTTTGGTTAACCATGGCATAGGCCAGGGTTGTATCAATTTTGCTGTGACCTAGTAGTTTTTGGACCTGTTCAATAGGCATTCCTTTATCAATTGCCTTAGTCGCTAAAGTTCTTCTGAATTTATGTGGATGAACCTTTTGTATTCCAAGTTTTTGTCCTAACTTTCTCAATCGAATCTCGACACCCGCAATTCCAAGTCTCTGGGCTTTTCCAACTAGCGTTACAAAAAGAGCAGGATGGCTATCTTTTCTATCATTGAGATAGTTTCTTAAATGAATTTTCGTACGAGCATCAAAATATACGGGTCTTTCTTTTTTTCCTTTTCCAAAAACAACGCACTCTCTGTTTTCAAAATCAATATCAGAACGATTCAACTGGACCAGTTCACCTACACGCATACCTGTTGATGCTAGTAGATCTATCATTGCCAAATCTCTTAAATTTTCACAGTTATCCCGCATAATTTCCAGATGTTCATCCGTATAAGTTTCTTTTACAGTTTGTTCTGTCTTAATTTTTTTAATCCTTCGAATAGGATTCTTGATGATATATTCCTCTTGTTCAAGCCAAGCAAAAAAAGAAGACAATATACGCCGAATATTATCCAAATTCGCCTTGCTACAGTCCTTTTCAGACTGATAATTTGCAAGATAACTTCTTAGATCATCTGTTGTCAGTTGTGTCACAGACTCCTTAATATCATGAAACAAATTTTCAATTGTTCTCTGATAATAACGTATTGTTTTTACGCTACAGCCCTCCACCTGCTTAGCAGTGATGAATAGTTGCAACAGATAATTATTCGAATACTTTTGCTGCTTTTTTCCATCCACTAGATGGCGTTCTAAACTCTCTCTCAATGCTAGTAATTGTTCATTGTTTAAAAGTGGTAACATTTCTTGTATGATAATTGTAACTTTTGATTCCATAAATTCTCACTTTCATTATTACTCATCAATAAAAAGAGGCAATATCAGTTTCTGCATTACAGAATTCTAATATTGCCTGTTCATTTATTTTCTTATGCTCATTTCAATCCAGCATACTATCTCACTTTTTGACCTTTTCTCTGATAGAATGTCCAGAAATCCATTTAGAGTAGCTTATCATTTTTTCATCAGTTAAAGCTTCTACCGCTATAGTCACGCACATATCAACCGCTTCTTCCGCGGAAACAGTAAAGTGATAACCATTTAATTGTAAAAACTTCACCAAAACAAAGAAGGCCGTTCGTTTATTGGCATTGGCAAAAACATGCTTCTTTATCAATTGGACAAATAATATTGTTGCTTTATCAAAAATTGTTGGATAAAGAGGTTTGCCAAAAACAAATTGTTCTGGTAAGTTCACAATCATATTTAACGCTGAAGGACTAACTGTTTGAATTTGCTCCTTTGGAGAATACCGTTGAATTGCTAAAGCATTGATTTTTTCAATTTGCTTTTCTGTTAGATAGACTGTCATTTTTCCACCAAAGCTTTGAAAACATCGTCGTATTCATCAAAAATTGTATCCAATTTTAAGTTAAAGGCATCATCAGAAACATAAGAGACTTGATGATCCAATTCTTCAGGAGTAAAGATAATTTCACCACTTGGTAACAATTTCGCTTCGTATTTAACACCACTTGGAATATTGAACTCGCTTGGAATCGTAATGGTGATTGAATTTCCTTGTTTTCTTGTTTTTACGACCATCTGATTTCCTCCTTTGAAGTATTATAACAAATAATTACGGTAATTACAATGATAGTGTAAAACTGCTATTTCATCTCGAATCTTAACCGAAATACTCCTGCATAAGTGATTTTTTCAAGGTTTCCAATTCTTCCAGAGATTTTTGAATTGCCAATTGTGATTTGTCGACCTGAGCCACAAAGTCCGCGAACTCGTTTTGGAGGGAAAGAGGGGGGAGGGGGACTCTAATTTGTAAAAATTTTGATTTCGAAATATTTTTCATACTCCCACTAGTTCCAGAGGCAATTCTCTTAATTTTTAATTTTGTTATCTCATTTGTAATAAGTTTCCATAAGAATACTGGATTTACTCGATCATTCAGAACAACCTTCCATAATCTATCTGGCAAATATATATTATCACTATTAATAGTCCAAACATACCCAGCAGCCCCAACTAGTTCAGAAGTGTTCATACGACTAATAATTACATCCCCTATTTCAACTTTATGTTCATCTAAGGGAATATAATCAATTGGTAAATTTTTTACTTCAGATGAATTAAAATAATCGTACGATACAGCTCCTGTTTTTAATACTTTATTCTTATTATTTTCCTCACCAGCTAAACTTTTACCTGCTCTTAGTTCTTTTATATATGTATCTAAGAATACTGAGTCAGGATACTCTTCAAACATCTCGTTAAATCGGGATTTGACGAGCTCGTTATATTTCTCTGACTGTTTTTTACGAAAATTATAAATCTGCCTTATAGTATCCAGTTTCTTTGATATTATCTTCTGTTCTTGTATATCAGGCAAGAAAAACGAGATATTTTTAATTTTAGCAACTGAAAGATGTTTTACCGTTACAAAAGGAGTCTTGTCTTCAATTTCTTTCAAAAATTTAGGTATCATCCAAGAAAGATAACCTTCATCCACATTTTCATCAGTTATTCTTAACTTACAAACACGTTGATTAAGTAGTGCCAAATCTCCTTCCCATTTTTTCATTATAAAACTACCATCCATTGTAATCAATAAATCTCCCCTATGAATAAGATATTCTTTTGGAAAATCTCCTTCAAAGTAGGTATCAGAAAAACCTCTTTCTACATCTCGAATTCGTATTAAGGGGAGACCGATTTTTTTATCGTTAAATTGTGATGATTTAAAAGCGTAACCAGATAAAATCTCACAAACTTCCCCTAACTTCACTTTTTTCATACTTCCATCTCCCTACTTGAGTAATTCTTCTAACTCTGCCAAGCCAGCTTGAATTTCTTTTTCTAGATCATTAATTTTCTTTAAGATGACTTCTGTTGGTTCATATTCAACTTTTTCATACTCGATTTCTTTGTATTTATTGATCGATAAATCATAATCATTATCCTTTATCTCATCGACTGGAACAAAGAAAGACTGGTCCGTTCTCTTACGTTCTGCTTCGTTTTCAAGTTGATGGAAACGTTGAATAATATCTGGAATATCATTATCACTGATCGGTTGTCGTTTATCATCCAAACTTAAACCATCTGCTTTCATATCGTAAAACCAGACCTTATCCGTTCCACCATTTCCAGTTTTTGTGAAGATGAGAATGGCGGTTGAAACTCCAGCATAAGGCTTGAAAACACCGCTAGGCATTGAGATTACAGCATCCAATTTATGATTCTCAACAATTTCTTGACGAATTCCTTTATGGGCTTTAGAGGAACCAAAGAGGACACCATCAGGTACAATAACTGCTGCACGCCCCCCTGGTTTCAAGGTACGCAAGAAAAGAGCTAGGAAAAGCAATTCTGTTTTTTTGGTTTTTACAGTTGCAAGGAGATCATTTGAAGTTGAATCGTAGTCAAGTGACCCTTTAAATGGAGGATTTGCTAAAACTAGAGTGTACTTATCTGCTTCTTCATTATCTTGAGATAGTGAGTCAAGATAACTAATTTGTGGATTTTCCACTCCATGTAGCATCATGTTCATTGCACCAAGTCTCAGCATAGTTGTATCCGTATCATTTCCATGAAACATATTGTTATGAAAATGGTTGATATTATCTGGATTGGTTTCCCATTCATCTTTCTTACGCTTTAAGTAACGGCTAGCAGATACTAAGAAACCAGCAGACCCCATAGCAGGATCTGAGACAATATCCTTGATAGTTGGTTGCATCAACTCAACCATCATATCGATGATGTGACGAGGTGTACGAAACTGTCCATTTTTACCTGCGGTTGACAATTTTGATAGCAGATATTCATAGATATCTCCAATATCATTAATTCCCTGTGTGTCACTATCAAAATCTATATCTGACCCTCTAGTTGGAAACTCGTCTAATATAGAAATCACCTTTTGGAGCGTAGCTGGTTTATTAATTTGAAAGATGGCTTCACGCATATAACGTGAAAAAGCTGTATCGTCAGTATCACCCTTAAGATTCTTAATAAATGGAAAAATCTCCTGGGTCATTAAACGATAAACTTCCTGAGCATCTCCTATATTTTTAAAAGTCGACCAACGGTATTCAGGTTTGTCTTTTGGAAAAATTCCCTCATAAGAAATCCCTAAAAACTCAGCATCGCTTTCGCGTCCAAGTTCAACACTATCCAAATCCTTTATAAACAGAAGATAAGTCAATTGTTCAATATTTGTTAGAGGATTAGCATTTCCTTCAGTCCACAGCATTTCCCACAGTTGATCGATTTTACTTTTTAATTCGCCTGTAATCATATAGTCTCTTTTCTTTGGTTTTTAAAGTTATGAATATCACTATTTTAACAGATTTTCAATCAAGCTTCAATTATGTTTCTCGCTATAAAAATTTCTTTCAAAAATAAAAAAGCAAACACAAAATATGGTTCACTTTTTTAAACTTTTCTACTCCCCATCCTTCCAGTTCCGAGCAATCTCTTCGTCTTTCTGGAGTTGGTCTACGAGCTCTTCGATGGAGTCAAATTTGACCATATCACGGACACGGTCCAGCCAGTAGACCATGACTGTCTCACCGTAAATGTCATCTGAAAAATCGAAAATATTGACTTCAAAACGTGGTTCTTCTCCATCAAAGGTAACATTTTTGCCAACGCTCGCCATGCCACGATATCTTTGACGTTGCACTTCGACATCGACTACATAGACACCATCTGCTGGCATGTAGGTTCGATCTCTTAGGACCAGATTGGCTGTTGGATAACCAATAGTTCGCCCACGAGCATTTCCATGAACGACCATCCCACGAGATGGGAGCGGAGTGCCGAGCAGATGCTTAACTTCCTTGACATCTCCATCAAGAATAGCTTGGCGAATCCGTGTGGAACTAATCTTGCCCTTTTCGTCCTCGACCGGAGAAACAATAATGATCTCTCCATCAAAATAATCCTTCAGATCATCCGCAGTTTTCTTATCAGAACCAAAAGTATAGTCAAATCCTGCCACGATGATGGCTGGTTTTAAAGCCTTGATGTAGGTATCAAAGAACTCTTGACCCGTTAAACTAGCAAATTTGCTACTAAAGTCAAGTAAGAAAAGAGCCTCTACTCCGTGCCACTTCATCTTGTGCTCCCGTTCCTCATGATTGACGATATGGAGCATGAGCTCAGGTTGGTAAGGTTGCAAGGCAAGTTTTGGCGACTCTGTAAAGGTCATCACGACAACTGGCAGATAATCCTTCATCGAGGCCTTGCTAGCCACTTCAAAAAGTTTCTGATGCCCCTTGTGGATGCCATCAAAATAACCTAGTACAAGGACTGTTTTACCCGGTACTGCAATATCTTTTTCGTTCTTAATAGGTACTGTTGTAATCATGAAACTATTATATCATAGAGAAAGTCTTTTCGCTAAGAGGAAATCCCAAATGTCGTTTTTTGCGCCTGAACTGACCTTAAGAGAAAATGTAGCACTTTAGTTTAAAAAAATAGCACCTCCTAAGAAATGCTATCGTTTGGTAACTAGTCTACTGTTTCTTCTAAATCTTTTAACTTAACCGAAACAATCTTAGAAACACCTGATTCTTGCATGGTAACTCCATAGATAGAGTCCGCTGCCGCCATCGTCCCCTTACGGTGGGTTACGACGATAAACTGACTATCCTTGTCAAAGCGGTTGAGGTAATCCCCAAAACGTTTGACATTGGCTTCGTCCAGCGCCGCCTCTACCTCGTCTAAGATGACGAAAGGAATGGTCTTAACTCGGATGATTGAGAAGAGCAGAGCCAGAGCAGATAGGGCTTTCTCGCCACCACTCATGAGGTTGAGGGATTGGATTTTCTTACCTGGTGGTTGAACAGAAATCTCCACACCAGCTGTTAAAAGATCGCCCTCAGTCAATATCAAGTCTGCCTGACCACCGCCAAACATCTGTCTAAAGGTTACTTTAAAGGACTCACGAATAGCTTCAAAGGTTGATTTGAAGCGTTCCTTAACCTCATCATTCATTTCTGTGATGGTCTCAAGGAGCAGGTTTTTCGCAGACAAAATATCGTCTCGTTGGCTATTGAGGAAAGCCAGACGGTTGTGAACTTCTTCGTACTGGTCAATAGCGTCCAAGTTGACAGGACCCAGCGAGCGAATAGCCTTCTCTAAATCCTTAACCTCTTGCTCTGCCAGATTGAGATTTTCCAGTTCATGAGCCTTTTCTAACGCCTCTGTGTAGCTGATCTGGTACTGGTCTGTTAATTGAACTTGTAGATAGCGTAAGCGTTCGCTGACCTTTTCCTTCTTAGCTTCAGCGCGTGTTTGTTTGCGAATCCACTCCTCATTCTGCTGACGAGCTTGATCCAAATGGCTGGCAATATCATCCAGCTGACCTTCGATATCATCCAACTCAAACTGCTTGCGTATCAAACCTTGTTGGAGGTTTGTTTTCTGAGTTTTGGCCTCTTCCTCCTGCTTACTTAGCAAATCCGTATCAACTTTCTCAAGATTATCAACCTTTTCTTGGAGGAGGCGCTGAATCTCCTCTTGCTCGATATCCAGATTATCCAGTTCCTTGCCTAAGCGTTCTATATCAGTTACTTCGTAACGTTTTTGTCCCTGTAGTTCCGACTTAAGCAAGCGAGCTTGAGAAATCTGTTCCTGCAAGTTTTGATAACGTTCTTGAATAGCGTTTTTGTTAGACTTAATCTCTTCAATCTCAGCTTCCAGATTTTGCTTTTCACTGGCGATCGTAGCAAGGCGCTCTTGGCATTTGTCCTTATCCGCTTGCCAATCTCCTTCAGTAAGACGATTTAATTCCTCTTCTTGAAGTTTCCAAAGAGTTTCTAACTCTTCCACTTGCTGATTGGTTTGCTGATAAGCTAGGGACAAACCTTGCTCCTGGATACGAGCTTGCTCACCTTGAGATTTGATAGCTTCTAATCTTTCTGCCAATACCGCCATCTCATCTTGCAAGGTCTTCAAGCTTGCCTCTTCATAACACAGACTAGCTTCTTCTTCAGCAATTTCTTTTTGTAATTGCTCCAGCTCTGACTTGATGAAAATACTGTTGTTTTGACGATTAGCACCACCCGCGTAGGAACCACCTGTACGCAATTCGGTACCATCAAGCGTCACCATACGAACCTGGTAACGAACTTGACGAGCTGCCGTACGCGCATGTTCTACGGTATCAAAGATAGCCGTTGTGGCTAGCAAGTTCTTGAAAATGGCTTCTAGTCTCTTGTCAAACGACACCAACTCATCTGCCATACCCAGAAATCCTGGACTTGCAGCGATAACGTCTTGATTCTGACTAGAAATCGTACGCGCCTTGATAGTCGTCAAAGGAAGAAAGGTCGCACGACCAGCTCTGTTACGTTTTAGGAAATCAATCGCCTTTGTTGCTGCGTTTTCATCTTCTACAATGATATGCTGACTGCTAGCTCCAAGTGCAATCTCCAAAGCAGTTTGATAATGCACATCAAAGGTCAAATGTTCACTGACTGCACCAATGATCCCACCTAAGCGGTCTTTTTCTTGAAGAACACTCTTAACACCCGCGTAAAAATTACTATGATTTCTTAGGATGTTTTCCAAACTCTGGGCTCTAGCCTGCTTGTTTTTGAGACTATCCAGACGATCAAATAGTTGGCTCTGTTGGGCTTGGTAAGAAACTTTCTGCTCCTCTTGTTTCTTGGCGATATCTTGGTAGTCTGCCAATAATTTCTGAACCTGCTCCTTGGCAGTTTCAAGCTCGTCTTTTTGCTGACTAGCCTTCTCTTTGGCTGTAGCCAGCTGTTCTTTCAATTTCTCAAGTTGATCTGCTTGTTTTTGAGATAGTTGACGGCTGTTCTCCAGTTCATTCTCTATTCGTGTCAACTGGTTTGAGACATCCGCTTCTTCTTGTAAAAGTGCCACAAAACGTTCACGTAAGAGCTCAATCATCTGGTCAGGATCATCTGAAAATGCCAACAATTCTGCTTCTAAACGATTGAGTTCCTTGTTGTTTTCAGCTAAACTTTCCTCTAACTGTTCCAGATTCCCTTCTTTTTCAGCCTTTTCCTTACTTAGAGCCTTTCTCTTATCTTCCAGAGTCGCCAAACGTGCTTGTGCTTCTTGTTGATTAAGGGCTACCTGCTCAGATTCCAGTTTGGATAGGGCTAGTTTTCGCTCTAAGTCACTGATCAAACTGGTCAAATCCATCAAGCTTCCTTGATCCTTGGCCATTTCAGCTTGGAGATCCTGGCGTTTCTTTTTAAGAATTTGATTTTCTTCTTCTAACTCTTCACGTTTTTGGTAATAACTGGTCAAGAGTTCCTGAAACTGCGTTAGCTCTTCTTCTGTCAGCCCTAGTTCGGCCTTATTTTCCTTGATTTGGGCAACCAGTACATCCAAGTAAATAGCCTTGCGTTGACCATCCAAGTCGAGAAACTTGCGAGCATTCTCGGCTTGTTTTGCAAGGGGCTTGATTTGATTGTCCAACTCATAGATAATATCCTCTAAACGGTCTAGGTTGTCCTGAGTTTGTTGCAGTTTGCTCTCTGTTTCTTTTCTACGAGTCTTGTATTTCAAAACTCCAGCAGCTTCTTCAAAAATAGCTCGACGCTCTTCAGGCTTGGAGTTAAAAATTTCCTCAACTTTCCCTTGAGAAATGATGGAGAAGGAATCCCGTCCCAGACCTGTATCCAAGAAAAGATCATGTACATCACGCAAACGGACTTTCTTGCCATCAATTCGATACTCGCTATCCCCACTACGATAGATATGGCGTTCTACCTTAATAACTTGCCCCGCATCCTTGATAAAACCATCTTCATTGTCCAAGGTCACGATAACAGAGGCATAATTGAGTGGTTTGCGGCTTTCAGTTCCAGCAAAGATAACGTCGGGCATCTTGCCACCACGAAGACTCTTGACACTGGACTCTCCCAAGGCCCATCGCAGACTTTCAGTGATATTTGACTTCCCAGAACCATTGGGCCCAACGACAGCTGTCACACCTTGGTCAAAGACGACCTTGGTCTTATCAGCAAAGGACTTGAATCCCTGGATCTCAATTTCCTTTAAATACATGAATCCAGCCCTTTCTCAACTGCATTTTTGGCGGCCTCTTGCTCTGCTAATTTTTTAGAACGGCCTTGACCTTTTCCGATACTCTTGCCCTCAACTAGAACTTCTACATCAAAAACCTTGTCATGGGCAGGTCCCATCTCAGAAGTCACCTGGTAGCGAATATCCACATCGCCATTAACCTGGAGCAACTCTTGCAAGTGCGTCTTGTAATCCGTAATCATCTCAAAGTCACCTGCTTCAACCTTTGGAATCATGACCTGATAGATAAACTCTTTTACCCTAGCAACATCCTTGTCTAAAAGCAACGCTCCCAAAAAGGCTTCAAAGGCATCTCCAAGAATGGTGTCACGATTGCGCCCACCAGACTTCTCTTCCCCTTTACCCAATTTGATAAATTGATCAAACTGGCAATCACGCGCAAAACCAGCCAAACTCTCCTCACGGACAATCATGGCACGGAGTTTAGACAAATCTCCCTCTGGTTTCTTAGGATATTTTTTATACAGATATTCCGAAATCAATAATTGCAGAACAGCGTCTCCTAAAAATTCCAAGCGCTCATTGTGTGAAATTTTTAAGAGGCGGTGCTCATTGGCATAACTCGTATGAGTAAAGGCCGTTTCCAGCAAATTCTTGTCTTCAAATTCGATTGCAAAACGCTTCTTCAGTACAGTTTGTAATTCTTTCATACTGACCTCTTTCTATTAATTACGATCCTTTCTATTATAACAAAAAAAGCCCCCTGAGTCACTTTAAAACGGGACTAGGGGAGAGTGGGATAGTTTTTGAAAAAAAATTTCCAATTTTGGAGGCAATATAAAGAAAAAGCCTTATTTAAAGGCTTTCTTAGACTATTTACATCCACCCTGAGGGAATCGAACCCCCATCTCAAGAACCGGAATCTTACGTGATATCCATTACACTAAGGGTGGAAACTTGTTTTATTATAACAGAAATTTGCTCTAATAACAAGTTTTTTATGGGTAGACTAAGCGTCCATTAGTGGGAAGCATCCCCATTCCAGATAGAGTTTTTCACGATAACATAATCAACATGTTTAAGGTCGGCAACCTTGCGTCCACCTGCATAAGAGATAGCACTTTGCAAGTCCTGCTCCATCTCAGTAAGAGTATCTTGCAAATGCCCTTTGGCAGGAAGTAAGATGCGTTTACCTTCCACGTTTTTATAAGCACCCTTTTGATATTGAGAAGCTGAACCATAGTATTCTTTGAATTGTTCACCGTCAACTTCAATCGTTTTTCCTGGACTTTCGATGTGTCCTGCAAAGAGGGAACCAATCATGACCATGCTAGCTCCGAAACGGATAGACTTGGCAATGTCACCGTGTGTACGAATCCCTCCATCAGCAATAATCGGTTTGCGAGCTGCTTTAGCACACCAGCGAAGTGCTGCCAACTGCCAACCACCTGTACCAAAACCAGTCTTGACCTTGGTGATACAAACCTTACCAGGACCGATTCCAACCTTAGTAGCATCGGCACCAGCATTTTCCAATTCACGCACAGCTTCTGGCGTCCCAACGTTACCAGCAATGACAAAAGTATCTGGCAATTCTTTCTTGATGTGTTGGATCATAGAAATCACGCTATCCGCATGACCATGGGCAATATCAATCGTGATATACTCAGGAGCATCAGCCTTGAGCTTGCTAACAAAGTCATACTCGTAATCCTTAACACCAACAGAAATGGAAGCAATGAGCCCTTGATCGTGCATGCGCTTGATAAAAGGAATGCGCCCCGCCTCGTCAAAACGGTGCATAATGTAAAAGTAACCGCCTTTAGCAAGTTGCTCTGCTACGTTCTCATCTAAAATCGTCTGCATATTTGCTGGTACAACAGGTAGTTTGAAAGTGTGATTTCCAAGTGTGACACTTGTATCCGCTTCTGCACGGCTTTTAATGACACATTTATTTGGGATCAATTGAATATCTTCGTAATCAAAAATTGGAAATTCATTTAACATATCGATGTCTCGTTTCTTTTGTAATGACCTACCTATGCCTTCGCATCACTACGTCTTTTTCCGACGTTTCCTTAATTAATTCTACAACAAAGTACATATTTTGTCAATTTTTAAAACAAACCTTCTGTAAACGTTCGTTTTTTATCGCAATCAAAATCTTCTGAAAATCACTAAAAATTATTAGATTCGTAAATTATAGCTGATAACTACCTTAGCCAATCCAAAAGTGCGATGACAGTTCCATACCATCACCACACTGATTTAGCCCATTTATTATTCTAATCTCCTTTAGATGATTTCATTGTAAAGGTATAATACTTGTCTCCGCTATACGTTATTTTAAAGACTCCGTCTTTTTGTTCGCTGTATAGACTCGCATTTCCAGCAACCTTACCGTCAAATATAATGGTGCCTGTCACATAACTCCATTTAGGAGTGGCAATTACTTCTCCTTTATAGGTGATGGTAGAAGTATGATCTGCCTTTAAAGTCGCCTTCAAGGAATCTGGTGCTATTTCTCCAGATGCGTCTGCATCCATTACATCCGCTACAGACGCGCCTATCCAGTCTCCTAAGAGAGCTTTCTCTTCTTCTGGCAAGAAGTTCTCAGGTTTCGCTGCATCTGTTCCTTCTTTTGCAAGTTTCACATCCATTGAAGTTCCGACAAGCTCTTTCAAGATGCTTTCAAATGTAATCGTATCCTTACCAAGCTTGCCAACCATATCAGTATTTTCAATAGTAAGAGTTAATGTGTTATCATCATTTTTCCATTTACCTTCTGCAGTTGTTCCTTCTACGTTTAGTTTCGCCTTGCCTCCACTCATCAATTCGAGTTTGAAGCCAGCCATATCATCACCAGAGAGCGTTACTCCCATGGCCGTTCCACTAACAGCTACGTATTTGCCCACTAAGGCATCGTCCGCTCTTCCACCTGATTTTCCACAAGCTCCAAGCGTGATAAGTAACAGAAGTGCCAATATCAAGCTAAATAATTTTTTCATTTTACTTCCCTTTCTCCTAAAATAGATTTGAAAGTCTATCTCATTCACTCATCTATTCTAATCAAAACTTGCCTCCTGAACCACCGTGAGTTCTTCCTGATGAAGATGTATGAGTACTGCTACCTCCAGAAGAAGATTTGCTCTCTTTGGGACGCGCCACCTTATCAACCGTTTTATATAGAAACTTTTCTTCTGCTTGAGTGACAGTGAGACTATTTTCTACAATATAATTTGTCGCTGCCACATCAGGCTCCACACTTTTGAGTTGGCTAGCCATACTTGAAACAACTATAATGGCTATGACAAGACCTACACCTAGAGATAGGGGCACCCATATCCAACTTATCGGTTCCTTAGGAAGATTCCCTTTGTCATAAGGTTTATCTGTCTTAGCCTGCGTTAAGAACTTATCGCTCAGTTCTGCAAAACTGCTAAATGCTTGCTCATATTCTCCGTTGCTTAGTTTCGGAACGAACCGATTAGACATATATTCTAAACCTGCATCGGTAAATGCTCGAATCGCATAACCTGTTGTGGTGATATGCCAATCCCGTTCCTTCATACTTAACAATAACAATAAACCACTATAGTCCTCACCCTGACCATAACCATTATAGTCAAAATAATCATCTGCAAAGGCTTCTGGTGTCTTCCCTCCCAGATCCTTGACAGTCACAATAACAAGGTCACATTTCTGCCGCTCACTAATCTCATCAAGTTTACTTAATAAATCTTTTTCTTCTGCATCACTCAGTAAATCCGCTTCATCCACGAGACGCTTCAGGGATCCAAACTTAGCAGCAATAGCAGTCAAACTACGGTGGGCACTGTCATACCAACTACTATTGCTATGATAAACTCCTTTGATAAAGGTATCCCAAAAATCTCCTAGAAGCTCTTTTGCTTTTCCCTTGTAGCAGATAGTTCTATAATCTTTAGACTTCCCTATTATCAGAAGAATAGCATCTTCCTTCCCTCTCTTGAAGAAATCCGTTGTATATTGAGTTACATCATCATAAGAGTCAGCAATGAGCAGATAAGATTTGAACTGATGCTCTTTGTAAATAGCTTGTGCTTCTTCTTCTAATTTGCTTTTCTCATTGGATGATAGGAGGCCGGCCTCATCATAAATTAAAGTTTGACTTGACATGTCAGCTGACACAATCCCAATCAAGGTAAAAGCGAGAAAAACCGCAAGAAGGAATGATAATAGTTTTTTCATCATATCTTCCTCCTTACATTAGATAAATCAACCAAACGATGCCATAGCAAACAATAGAAGTAAATGCTGCAATCGTCATAAAATAGCGCCAGTAGACTCGTTTATCCAAGGGAAGATTACCTACAAATTTTCCTGTTTGACCATTCATAGCAAAAACGTACTTTTCATTATTCCAAGTTGTGTTTAACAACCAGACTGGATAAAGGACATACTTGGCTTTGCTATTTTTAAACTCAATATGGCTACTTTCTGGAGTTACCATTGTAAAGCCTTTAACTGTTTCCGCAAATCTATCTTCAGTACTCCTTTTAGCCCGTTTATTAGCGTGGGCGATACTTTCTTCTGCCGTCACATCATAACGCTCGGCCAAATAACCTGCTAAATAGGCTGTTTGAAAGTCAACTGCTTTTGAAACATCAAAAGGTTCAATGGATTCCATCAAGGTATTGTCCATACTTTTAGAACCGTCAACAGGTAGATGAGAAAAGGCTAACTGACCAGAACGAAGGACAGAGTAAAATTCAGTTTGGGTGTAATTGTAATCTTTGTCACTCCAAGTCGTTATCCTAGTTGCTTTGTACTTAATATCCGCATCTGCTTCTGTATTAAATAGCCAAAATGGCACGTAAACACCCTTTACTTCATCAATATGGTTCTGATCCTTAAAAATTTTTGGCAATAAACGCTTGCCGAGAAGGTGCTTGTTAAGCGCCTCTCTGGCAGCTTTTTTATCCAGTTTAAACGGAATAACCAACTCTGGTTTCAAATCACCTACCAGACGTTCCTTGAGAACAACTGGATTATCACAATAAGGGCAAGTTGTCGCAGCAGTATTTTCATCAGCAATCAATTGTCCACCACAGGAATTGCAAATAAAGACGTTCAGCTGTTCATCATCCTCTTGCCATTCTGTAGCAGAATCCGTTGCTAGAGATGGCTCTGAAACAGACTGGGCTTCATCCAAATGCTCGTCCATGTGCTTGAGACTCTCCATTTCGTACTCAGAGTCACAATAAGGGCACTTCATTTTCTGAATTTTAGCGTCAAAAGATAGTGCACCACCACAACAAGGACATTTGTATTCTAAATTATCAGCCATGTCATCATCTCCTCTCCCGACACTAAGCCAATCTAGAGTTGTCTTGTTCTAAAACGTTGACCCGCATTCAGGACAGAATTTTGGTGCCTGGCCAGAATCTGGAACTTTCCAACCACAGTTACTACAATGTTTTGCTTGATGAACTATCGGTTTTGGACTGCCACAATTTGAACAGAATTTACCTGTATTTACTGTGTCACATGAACAAGTCCAGCTATTGTCCACTGGTTTCGGACTGCCACACTCTGGGCAGAACTTCCCCATAGCCTCATGGCCATTTGGACAGATCCACTTATTGACATTCGGAGTAGCTGTTGCAGCTTGATTGGTTGCTTGTGCTTGATTAGCTGCCTGTTCTTGTCCCATAGCAAAGAGATTTTGTGCATTCATGCCGCCGCCTGCATTGGCTGCCATGCCAAAGCCCATAAAGCCAGTCATAGCTCCTGCTTCATTGCTTGCGGCTGCCTTCATAGCGTCTGCCTGTGCACCAACTAAGGTTGCGGCCGCCATAGTCGGATCTTTCATAATAGCAGTACGTTGAGCCTGCTTAATCATTTCGGCATCTTCTTCTGGGAGAGTAACAGAGCCGAGTGCAATGCTAATAACTTTAAGACCACGAAGTTGACCCCATTTTTCTGAGAGAGTTTCATTGAGGGCATTTTCTAATTCTGTATTGTGACTGACAATTTGATTCGGTCTCAATTCCATATCAGATAACTTAGCAAATGAAGGTTGCAAGGCACTGATAAATTCAGTTTTCAACTGTGAGTCAATTTCTTCACGCAAATACTCTCTTTCAACATTTCCACAAACATTTGTATAAAACAAAAGCGGGTCAACGATCTTATAAGAATAAACCCCTGAGCATCGAACAGAAACGTCAAGGTCTAAACCAATCTTAGAATCTACCACACGAAATGGAATTGGGTTCGGTGTACCGAATTTATTATCAATTAATTCTTTTGTATTAAAATAATACACACGCTGATCTTTGCCAGTATCGCCACCGTAAGTGAAACGTTTCCCAATTTGTTTGAAAGTATCCTTGATAGAATTTCCAAGATTTCCTGTAAAAATACTTGGTTCACTGGAGGTATCATAAGTGAACTCACCTGGTTCGGCACAAACCTCTACAACCTTACCTTGCTCAACAATCATCATACACTGACCATCAGCCACTGCAATACCTGAACCATTGGAAATAATATTATCACTGCCCTTAGTATTGGATGATCGACCAGAGACCCGCTTTTGCCCCTTGACAACCATGACAGATTTGTCCATAGACTCACAATAGAAAAATTCTTTCCATTGATCAGCTAATAAACCACCTACAGCTCCTGCACCTGCTCTAATAAGTCCCATAATGCGCCTCTTTTCTTTTTATCAGTGAGCCATTAATAACTCACTTGCCTACCGCCTTTCTATTTAAATAATCCTTTCCACCTCCCATTCATTGTGATTACTGGTATGAGCGATTCTAGGCATATCAACTATTAAAAATATTGTTGACAACTAATCAATTATAACTCAAAAAAGCCCACTTAAACCCCGACTGCAAGTAGCAAAACATGCGAAGGGAGTCTAAATGAGCCACTTACAGTATAATTCTAGCTGTCATCAGCTACAACTCTCAGCAAGCTAACAAGGAGAGTGTAGAAAGCAAAAGAACGACGTTAAATGGATAATTCTAATATTTATATGATGATGGTGAGGTTCTATCAACTTGTTTTCAGTAGAAAAACTACTCGTAAAACCTCTTAAACAGTATCTTGGACTTTTAAGCACTCAAATGCCACTTAGTCTTTATATATTATAAGTTACATTAAGCGAACGGTAATCTGTATAAATCAGGGTCTCCTAATGATAAATCCCACTAATAAACTACCTTACTTCAAACTCACTTCAAAATGTAATCGCTACCAATCTCTATCTTTATTTTACCTTTTTTTCTAAGATTTTGCATGTTTTATACTGAATTTTTAAAATTTTTAGACTATTATTTTCATTATGTCTAATTAATTCTCAGAAATCACTATATATAAAAACATGTGAAAGGATAGCCGTTTAGGATCTACCCAGCTTAATAATATTCACCCTGACGGTAGTCCCATGAGTTAAAGGTATCTGACAGGTGCATCATGATTTTATCAATGTCAAGCCCTTTACGAATCACAACTGGGGCTGGTGAGATTGAGCGAGCTCCTCCTTGTTCTGGGATTAGTTTGCCGTCTTTATCAACCATAGACACCATCACACCTTGCTCGTAGCGCGTTTCAATCGTTTTGTCAGGTTGGATAGATGCCACATAGTCGTCTGCCTCGATGACAAGGTCCACTGCTCCTTCGATACGTTCTCCGATACCTTCCACCTTACCGCGGTTTCCTTTACCAGATGGGTTAGCTGATGAGGCGTAGACCATTTTACCTTCTTCCCAAAGTTTAGCAGCCAACTGTTCACCAGCTTTACCAAACTTGATGACAAAACAGCTAGTACCACGCACGTCGGTCATGAGCTCTTCACGACCATCCCCATAAGCTTTGAGTTTTTCAAAAGCTTCTGGTTTCCAAGGAAGGATACAACCGAGGAGAATGTCTTCGTCCCAATGTTTTTGGTAGAAGGCTTCAATTTCTGGGTTGAGTTGTGCTAAAGCGCGTAGCTCGTCCATGCTACCACAAAGTACAACACCTGGTTTGTTACGGTTACGTTCTTTGGCTGCAAACTTGCGTTCCAATCCTGCCTTGTCGCTGGTCATGATAATGTAACCAACTTTTGTAGGGCAAACAATGCACCCGCCCTCACCTTTTAAAATGTCGTAGCCTTCTTGTGAAAGTGTTCCATTCCATTGAATGTGTTTTGTCATAGTTCTATATTTCCTTTTCTATTTTTCTTCTAGTCCTGCCAGTAGGCTGGTCGTTGTTTTTCATAGGCAGCAATCAAGTCTTCATACTGCAAAGTAATTCCGATATCATCCAAACCATTTAAAAGCTTGTGTTTCCAATCACTATCGATCTCAAAGGAGAATTCTCCAACTGGTGAAATGATTTTTTGCTGTTCCAAGTCCACAGTTACCTGATCGGTCGGTTGTAGCTGGGCTAGTTTCTCTCGAACCTCTCTGGGCTGAACAATAGGCAACATGCCATTATTGAGTTCATTATTGTAATGAATGTCACCGAAAGAGCCTGCAATCACGACCTTAAAGCCATAATCTGCTAGTGCCCAAGCTGCGTGTTCCCTCGAAGAACCTGCCCCAAAGTTATCCCCTGAGATGAGAATACTAGCTTTTCGGTATTCAGGTCGGTTAAAAACAAAGTCTGGGTCCTCAGTATACTTGTCGTCTAGATAACGCCAAGCATACATGAGGTACTTACCAAAGCCTTTTTTATCAATCAACTTGAGAAACTGCTTGGGGAGTATTTGGTCGGTGTCGATGTTATCGTTCATGAGAGGAACGGTCGTTCCCGTATAAACTGTAAATTTCTCCATATCCTCTCCTTACTGGGCCTCTGGCATTTGCCGAACATCTACGAAACGCCCTGCAATAGCTGCCGCCGCTGCCATAGCTGGACTGCAAAGATGGGTTTTAGCACCAAATCCTTGTCTGTCTTCAAAGTTACGGTTACTGGTTGAAGCACAGTGGACTCCATCAGGTACCTTGTCGGGATTCATCCCTAGGCACATAGAGCAACCTGGGTCTCTCCACTCAAAGCCAGCGTCTAAGAATACTTTATCCAAGCCCAACTTTTCAGCAGCTCGTTTGACAGGACGAGAGCCCGGGACTACGATAGCCGTTAAGTTGGGAGCAATCTTCTTCCCTTTGACAAATCGCGCAGCCAGCTGTAAGTCACTGAGTCGAGCATTAGTACAAGACCCGATAAAGATATAACCTAGTTCAATATCCGCTGGCTTTTGACCAGGCTCCAAGTCCATGTAATGATAAGCGCGTTCATCGTTCATATCCTTAATTTCTGGGAAGCTACTGTCAAAGTCAACGCCCATAGCAGGATTGGTTCCCCAGGTCACCATAGGAGCTAAGTCTGAGACATCCATCCGGATAACTTTATCATAAACAGCATCATCATCGCTGACTAGGGTTTTCCAATCCGCCACAGCCTCCTCAAAAGCTTCGGGAACGCATTCCCGTCCCTTGAGATAGTCATAGGTAGTCTGATCCGGATTCATAATTCCCATCTTGGAGCCAAACTCGATGGACATATTGCAGATAGTCATTCTCTCTTCCATGGTCAGTTCATCAATGGCTTCTCCACGATATTCCACCACATAGCCAACACCACAGGCAACGCCGTACTTGGCAATTAAGGCGAGAATGTAATCCTTAGAATAAACTCCTTTTTGAGGAACACCAGTGAATTCTACCAGCATTTTCTTAGGTTTAACTTGCCAGAGTGTCTGAGTAGCAAAGACATGCTCGACCTCACTGGTCCCAATCCCAAAAGCGATAGCTCCGAAAGCTCCGTGAGTAGCTGTGTGACTGTCTCCACAAACGATGAATTTTCCTGGTTGCGTCCGTCCTGTTTCTGGACCTACCATGTGAACGATGCCCTGCTTTTCAGAACCATGGGCAGCATGTTCAATCCCAAACTCCTCAACATTTTCAGCAAGCTTATCAATTTGTGCTTTAGAAATGACATCTCGAATATCGTAGATATTGACAGTTGGTACATTGTGGTCAAAGGTTCCAAATGTCAAGTCTGGCCGTCTCAATCTGCGGCCTGCATCTCGTAATCCTTGAAAAGCTTGGGGACTAGTCACTTCATGAATATAGTGCTGGTCCACATACATGAGTTGGGGTTGCCCCTCTTCTCCCGTGATGACATGGCGGTCCCATAATTTATCAAAAATCGATTTTCCTGCCATCCATTACCTCCAAATAAAATATAAGGCTACTAGTGTGGTCACCATCCCGAGAAACCAAACTGTTTTGAAATACCATTTTCTAGTCTTGTGGTGAAAGGTGATTCCTGCCAACCAGGCACCAAAACCCCCACAAGTAAGGGCTAAAATGAGTAAAATTTTCTCTGGTACGCGCCAAGCACCTCTTCTTGCCTTGGATTTGTCAATGCCATAAATCAAGAAAATCAGCAAATTCCAAATCAAGAGAGCAAGCGTGATTCCTTCATTTATCTTCATAATCTTTCAATGACGGCTTCTGTCATTTCCTTGGTTGAAGCCTGTCCTCCTATATCTCTTGTTAAAATGCCAGCCGCTAAACTAGCTTCAACAGCACGCTCGATACGCTCCGCATCCTCATAACGTCCAAAGCTGTCTCTCAGCATCATGGCAACTGACAAAATCATGGAGATAGGATTGGCAATTCCTTGACCTGCAATATCAGGCGCTGAACCATGAATAGGTTCATAAAGACTTGGACCTTTTTCAGAATGACTGGCTGATGGCATAACCCCAAGTGTGCCAGATAGAACGCTTGATTCATCAGATAGAATATCTCCGAAAAGATTCTCCGTCACGATAACATCAAACTTGGCAGGATTGGTAATCATGAGCATGGCAGCTGAGTCCACCAACTGGTGTTCCAAGGTTACATCTGGGAAATCCTGAGCGACTTCCTCAGCTACTCTCCGCCAGAGTTTTGATGTTGCTAGAACATTTTGCTTATCGATACTAGTAACGATTTTTCTGCGACTTCTTGCGATTTCAAATGCCTTGCGAATGATCCGCTCTACTTCCTCATAACTGTAATCGTTGATATCACGCGCTTTTCGCTCTTCAAGGATATGATCCCCAAAGTAGATACCACCTGTCAACTCACGCACCACGACAAAGTCTACACCAGCAATTCGTTCTGGTTTAAGCGGTGATAAATGCTTGAGACTATCAAAGATTTTTACAGGCCGAATATTGGCATAGAGATTGAGTTTCTTACGAAGAGCTAGCAAGCCTTGTTCAGGCCGAATCGCTGCCCCATCATACTGAGGACTACCGATAGCCGCAAGGAGAATAGCATCTGCTTCTCTACATGACTTGAGGGTTTCATCAGGTAAGGGATCCCCCGCAGCATCAATACCTGCACCTCCAAAGGGGCGTCTATTTATTTCATAGTCAAAGCCTGTTTTTGAAGCTAGAGCTTTCAGAACCGTTAATCCAGCTTCCATAATTTCTGGACCGATCCCATCCCCTGCTAGAGCTACTATTTTCTTTGTCATAGCCTTCTCCTTTACACACTAGGCATGTCTCGGTAGGAAACGCTGCGCCCCATTTCACCAGCATTCTCTTTTTGAACAAAGGTATTAGCGTTGATATAGGCAATAGCCGAAGCCTTCAGTACATCAAAATCAAGTCCTGCCGCGTTAAAGATGGTTTCTGTATCTCTGTTTTCAACAGTAACCAAGACACGAGCTTGAGCATCAATTCCATCTGTCACAGCGTCAATGGTATAGGACACCAAGCGGACAGATTGATTAAAGAACTTATCGATAGCGTTAAAGATTGCTTCAACGGAACCTTGTCCTGTTGCATTAAATTCGACTTTTTCACCATCCATGTTGGCTAGGCTAACAAGCGCTTCGATGTCATTATCCGCATGAGTTTGAAGTTGTAAATCATCAAAGTGGAAGCCTTCTGGGTTTTCAACCATGGTTCCAGCTACCAGAGCTCGAATATCTGCATCTGTGATTTCTTGTTTCTTGTCCGCTAGTGCCTTGAACTTAGCGAAGAGTGGTTTGATATCCTCTTCTGTAAAATCTAGGGCCAATTCTCTTAGTTTTTCAACAAAGGCATGGCGACCAGACAATTTTCCAAGCGGAAGGCTATTGCTCTTAACACCAACCAATTCAGGTGTGATGATCTCATAAGTGAGAGGATTTTTAAGAACTCCATCTTGGTGAATGCCAGATTCGTGAGAAAAGGCATTCCCACCAACCACAGCCTTGTTTTTAGGGACTGGAATACCAGAGAAGCGAGAAACCATTTCTGACGTATTCATTGTTTCATCCAAAACAATATCACTAGTTGCTTGGAAGAAATCCTCACGAATCTTCAAAGCAACAGCTACTTCTTCAAGAGCAACATTACCTGCGCGTTCACCGATACCATTAATAGTTCCCTGGACACGTCCAGCACCGTGTTTAATTGCTGTCAAAGTATTTGCAGTTGCCATACCGAGATCATCGTGACAGTGAACACCAAAGACAACTTTATGATCTGATTTAATATTTTCAGTCAAGTGATCAAAGATACGTGCAAACTCTTCTGGAGTCGTAAAGCCAACTGTGTCAGGGATATTGATATAAGATGCACCTGCATCGACCGCAGTTTGAACGACTTGTAATAGGAAATCCAACTCTGTTCTAGTCGCATCTTCAGGAGAGAATTCGACGATTTCAAACTTAGAACGCGCGTAAGAAACATGTTCTTTGATAGCTTCTAAAATCTCTTCCTTGCTCTTATTGAGCTTATACTTGCGGTGAATCGGACTGGTAGCGATAAAGACATGAATTTGAGGATACTTGGCATCCTTAAGCGCCTCATAACAAGCATCAATATCAGACTTGACCGAACGTGCTAGACCAGTTACCGCCGTTTTTTTCATGACTTTAGCAATTTCTTGAACGGCTATAAATGAATCTGGACTAGCAGCCGGAAAACCAGCTTCAATTACAGAAACTCCCCATTTCTCCAACTGTCTTGCAATGGAAACTTTTTCCTTTATTGAGAAGTTAACACCAGGTGTTTGTTCCCCATCACGAAGACTTGTATCAAAAAATTCAACTGTTCGCATAAGATTTCCCCTTTTCCAAATGTGGTTTAAAAAAAACATCTCGCTCAGAAACCCAAGCGAGATGTTGATTTACTCCCGCTTGGTAAGCCAAACAGGACTAATGCTTTTGCACTAGCCCGAGTACCTCAACAACAAAGCAAATTGATTAAACTTAGCTGTTTTCATGTTTGACTTTCTCCTTCGTTTGATATCTTGTCTAGTATTCTAGCATAGCTAAAAACACTTGTCAAGAAAAAATCCATTATTTTCTGAAAATTTCTTCAGTAAAGAATATTTTGCTAATTGAAAGTATTTGAAAACTCAAGCGAATTTCCTTATTTTTTCACAGTCAATTCCCAACTTCTTTCGATGAGTTCTATCACTTCTTCATCTTGCAAACTATCATCAAGCGCCAGACTAAGCCAGTAGCGTTTGTTCATATGAAAGGCTGGGTAAATTCCCTTTTGTGAAAGCAGGTCAGCTACTTGGTCGTGTTTGATATTGACCGCTTCCACTAGCCCTTCTCTCCCCTTATCTAGCCTATCCCAAGGTATTCTCATCATAACAGCATACCACTTTTGATTGCCTTCATGGCGCAATACAGCTGTATCAGGTGATTTTTCCCACAGATACTCCAACTGATTACCATACTTTTCCTGAACTTGAGCCATGATAC
Source organism: bacterium (assembly GCA_905221335.1). GTDB lineage: Bacteria > Bacillota > Bacilli > Lactobacillales > Streptococcaceae > Streptococcus. The sequence goes on along the minus strand of CAJNCT010000001.1, from coordinate 450,000 downwards.
GCTTAGTCTGAGGACAGATAAAATCCTGTGCATCAAAACAAGCCTTCCGAATCTGGTAGAGAATCACCAAACAAGCCTCACGGACACTTCCGACAAAACTTCCCCTCATACTTTCCATATGTACTTGAGGATAGAGGTCACCCGTTTCCTGGTCAAAGACCTGAAAGCTCACATTATCAGGAGTGATAGAGACTGTCATGAAAAAGTCACCTTGCAAAATTTGGCAGTTATAAGTCCAGACTCTCCCATTTTCTACAAAACCATAGGCATGAGCTTTTTCTTTATTAAACTGATAGGATTTAAAAATTTCAAACATAAGTGAAAACTGCTACCCAAAGCTAGCAGTTCCTTTCTATTTTTTAAAAGACAACCTTGGTTCCATGCAATTGTGTCACGCTCAGCTGGTCGATAAAGGTTTGACGGTTGTCAAGGTCAATCCCCCCACCTGGTAGAATTTCAATTTTACCAGCTGCATGTTCCAAAATTCTTTGATAGTGAGTAAAACGTTTCTCTAGCGAGTCCCCAGACACTCCAGCACGAGTCAGGATACGGGTAACACCAGCTTGGCTGAGCCAGTCAATGGCTTCCAACTGATCTTCATCGCTTAATTCATCAAAGGCCATGTGAAAGACAATTTCCATTCCTTTAGATGCGGCAATCAGCTTCTCAAGATTAGCCTTATCCAAATTCTTATCAGCAGTCAATGCCCCAAAAACGACTCCTTGACTTCCAGCCTGAGCAGTCAAACGAATGTCTTCTAGCATAATCGCAATTTCCACATCATTATAGACAAAGTCGCCACCACGGGGACGAATCATGGTCATAATGGTGCTACCATAGTTAGCTGCCAGTTCAACCGCTACCTTAGTCACTCCATAGCTAGGTGTTGTTCCTCCTACTGCTAGATTGTCACAGAGTTCGATTCGACGAGCTCCAGCCTGCATGGCTTTTTCAAGCAAGGTCACATTTTCAGCACAAAATTCGTAAATCATTTGATTCTCCTTGAAGATTACTTTTAATTTATTATATCATATTATTTGAATATGCTTTCAATTTTATCAAAGGAAATATCAAATTTCAAAAACTAATCCTTATCAGGAATGACTTTAAAGAGATAGTAGGTGATAAAGATGGTCAGGGCTCCCAAACCGATTTTGACTGGCAAAAGAGGGGCAAAATAAATAGAAATCCCCATCAAGATATAGATAGATACGATGATTTTTTTCTTGCGTTCTCGCGCGATTGACTTGGTCTCGCGAAAATCAGCTACATAAGTCTGATAGAGCTTGGTGTGATAAAGCCAGTCTTCAAAACGCTTAGAAGATTTTGAAAAGCAAGCGATAGACAGCAAAAGAAAGGGAGTTGTTGGTAGGAGCGGCAGGACAACACCTACAAGAGCTAGAGCCAAAGAAATAAAACCAATACAGAAATAAATAATGCGCATAACTTCTCCTAGATAAATTACTCTTCCTCTAGTTTCGCATACAATGAGGAAATTTGTCAAGCTTCAAGTAAAAAGAGCCTGAAATTCATTTTCAGGACTCTTCATTTTATTTAATCTTTTCCTCTTCGTAGTCACCATTACTACATACAACCTGCTTGCCACCACCACGGACTTTTTTCTCCACAAGGAAGTGTCCGCATTTTGGACAGTCACGGCCAATTGGTTTGTCCCAGGAAGTAAATTCACATTCTGGATAACGATTGCAACCATAGAAAATACGATTGCGCTTGGTTTTGCGTTCGATGATTTGTCCTTGATGACAGCTTGGACACTCGACACCAATCTCTTTGACAATCGCTTGTGTATGACGGCAATCTGGAAAATTACTACAAGCATAGAATTTACCAAAACGTCCTAGCTTAATGACCATCGGACTGCCACAAACCTCACAGTCAAATCCAGCTGGCTCATCCTTGATCTGGATTTTTTCCATTTCGGATTCAGCCTTGGCTACTTCTTTAGAGAATGGTTTGTAAAATTCGTCAATAACCCGTTGCCACTGCTCTTTTCCAACTTCAACATCATCCAGTTTTCCTTCCATCTCAGCTGTGAAGGTCACGTTTACGATATCTGGGAAATATTCAACGATGAGTTTATTGACAATTTCTCCCAGTTCTGTCGGTTCAAAACGTTTGGCTGCCAGACGAACGTAGTAACGTTTTTGGATAGTTTCAATTGTTGGAGCATAGGTTGACGGACGTCCAACCCCATTTTCCTCCAAGGTCTTGATAAGGGTCGCTTCCGAATAGCGAGCAGGTGGTTGGGTGAAATGTTGTTCTGGCTTGCTATTGACCTGCTTGACCACATCTCCTACTGCCATATCTGGCAACATCTTGTTCTTGTCAGAGTCGTTGTAGATAGCAAGATAACCATCAAACTTAACTTGGCTTCCATTTGCCGCAAACTGAACTCCATTTTGAGAAAGCTTAACAGCCATGGTATCAAAGATAGCGCCTGTCATCTGGCTAGCCACAAAACGGTTCCAGATAAGGGTATAGAGCTTGAGCTGGTCTTTGTCCAAGTACTTAGCGATACTTTCAGGTGTATTAAAGACACTAGATGGACGAATGGCTTCGTGAGCATCCTGAGCACCTGAGGCATTCTTGACCCTGCTACCATGCTTGGAATACTTGCTACCAAAACGGTCGTTAATGTAGCTTGCCGCTTCATTCTGAGCCACAGGACTGATACGAGTCGAGTCTGTACGCATATAGGTAATCAAACCTTGCACGCCTGATCCGATATTGATCCCTTCATAGAGTTGTTGAGCCACCATCATGGTCTTTCGAGTACGGAAATTGATTTTGTTAGCCGCATCCATCTGCATGGTTGAAGTCGTATAAGGTAGGGGCGCATTGCGTTTGCGCTCTTTCTTATCTACCTGGTCTACTGTGAAATCTTTACTGGTCAAATGGGACAAGACTTCTTTGACTTCTTCGTTGGTGGTCAATTTCATCTTTTTGCTATTCATACCATAGAAAGAAGCCTGAAATTGCTTGGTTCCCTTCTTAAATACACCATCAATTGTCCAGTATTCTTCTGGTTGGAAGGCATTGATTTCATTTTCACGGTCAATGATGAGCTTAAGGGCAACCGACTGCACGCGTCCTGCTGATAAGCCCTTCTTGACCTTTTTCCACAAAATTGGTGAAATCGAATACCCTACCAAGCGGTCTAAGACACGACGAGCTTGTTGGGCGTCGACCAAGTCCATGTCAATCTTGCGTGGTTCTTTAAAAGCATTTTTGACTGCATCCTTGGTGATTTCATTGAAGACCACACGGTTGGCATCATTCTCATCCAAGTTGAGAATATGAGCCAAATGCCAAGAAATTGCTTCTCCTTCACGGTCCGGGTCACTTGCCAGAAAGACTTTGTTAGCTTTTTTGGCTTCTTTTTTCAGATCATTGATGAGAGGACCTTTTCCTCTAATATTGATATACTGCGGTTCATAGTTATTTTCAATGTCGACTGACATACTAGATTTCTTCAAATCACGGATATGCCCTACACTGGCTAAAACTTTGTAATTTCTGCCTAGATATTTCTCAATCGTTTTCGCTTTAGCAGGCGACTCCACGATGACTAGATTTTTTTTAACTGTTGATTTTTTCTTCTTTGTTGCCGTAGCCACACTATCACACCTTTTCAAAGTAATAAACTTTATAAAGTGTAAACCATTTTTCTATAGCTGTCAAGACCTAAGTCCTATATATAGAAGAAAAGTTTATATTAGTAAACAAATTTCTCCTTAAAATTCAAACTCAGCCAACACATCTTGACCACTGCTAATCAGCTTTGCTCCCTCTTGGATCAGATGGTGACAGCCATCTGAATGGCCATCTAAAATGTTTCCTGGAATGGCAAAGACATCACGACCTTCCTCCATAGCTCGCTCACAGGTAATGAGACTCCCTGAACGCATCCTTGCCTCTGCTACAATAACACCACGGCATAGTCCAGCAATGATGCGATTACGAGCTGGAAAGTGAAATTTCAAGGGTTCATCACCAGGTCCGTACTCGCTAAGTACCAAATGGTGATTGCCAATGTGTTCCTGCAAACGTTTATTGGCGCGGGGATAAAAAACATCCAATCCTGTTCCAATGACAGCAATTGTTCTTCCTCCATTCTGGAGTGCAGCCATATGGGCAGCCGTATCAATCCCTTTGGCCAAACCACTGACCACGATTAACTCGTTTTCCAAACCTTGAATGACTTTCTGAACCGATTTTGCTCCCTGACTAGAACATGAACGACTCCCTACAACAGCAACCTTTGGAAATTTCAACAGGTCTAGATTTCCTTTATAAAACAAGAGCGCTGGAGCATCATAAATCTCACTCAGATCCCAAGGATAACAGTCATCAAGAATCGAGAAGGATGGAAATTTCTGAAACTCCTTCTCCAACTGTGCATCATCTATCTGGAAATAGCGTTCCATAAAGACAGCAGGATTACGACAACCTGAAATTTCTGCAATATCACCTAGCAAGAGCTCCTGATCTACAGTCTCGTCGTATTCAAGAACAGTTAAAATTTGTTGATTGGTAAGCCCAGCTTTTCTCAATTTGTAAATCTCATAGTTTGTGATCTTCATATACAACTCCATTTCTTTTTCTACTCATCTATCTATTCGTAAAAAAAATAAAAAGAAGACATGATAAACTGATTTTTGTATTTATCCAACTTTCGTATGTGATAACTTGGTTCATCAAAAACACAAAAAACTCTTGAAAAATCTTCAAGAGTTTTATTTTATATTTCTATTCTTCATCCATGCTCAAGACGCTGAGGAAGGCTTCTTGTGGGACTTCTACTGATCCGATAGCTTTCATGCGTTTCTTACCAGCTTTTTGTTTTTCAAGAAGTTTGCGTTTACGAGAAACGTCACCACCGTAACACTTGGCAAGTACGTTCTTACGAAGGGCTTTGATATCAGTACGGGCCACGATCTTGTGCCCAATAGCTGCTTGAATCGGCACTTCAAATTGTTGACGAGGGATGATTTTCTTGAGTTTATCAACGATGAGTTTTCCACGTTCGTAGGCAAAATCCTTGTGAACGATAAAGCTGAGGGCATCGACCTTGTCTCCATTGAGAAGGATATCCATTTTGACCAGTTTAGATGGACGGTACTCTGACAATTCGTAGTCAAAACTTGCATAACCACGCGTCGAAGACTTAAGCTTATCAAAGAAGTCAAAGACGATTTCAGCAAGTGGAATTTGATAGATAACATTGACACGATTATCATCAATATAGTCCATGGTCACAAAATCCCCACGCTTGCGCTGAGCCAGTTCCATCACTGCTCCGACAAACTCCTGCGGTACCATGATTTGCGCCTTAACATAAGGTTCTTCAATAGTCGCAATCTTGGTTGGATCTGGAAATTCAGAGGGGTTAGACACATCCATAGATTCACCGTCAGTTTGGTTAACCTTGTAAATAACAGACGGAGCTGTCATGATGAGGTCAATATTGAACTCACGTTCTAAACGCTCTTGGATAACATCCATATGGAGAAGTCCAAGGAATCCACAACGGAAACCGAATCCAAGCGCCTGCGATGTTTCTGGTTCAAACTGAAGGCTGGCATCGTTGAGTTGCAATTTTTCAAGAGCTTCACGAAGGTCATTGTACTTGTTTGACTCGATTGGGTAAAGACCTGCAAAGACCATAGGATTCATCTGCTTGTACCCATCTAGCGGTTCTGCTGCTGGATTGCTTGCTAGGGTCACTGTATCTCCGACACGAGTGTCTTGAACCGTCTTGATGGAAGCCGCAATATAACCAACGTCACCTGTCGCTAGGAAATCGCGACCAACTGCTTTCGGTGTGAAAATTCCGACCTCCGTCACATCAAAGGCCTTGCCATTGCTCATGAGCTGAATCTTATCGCCAGGTTTGACTACCCCATCCATGACACGAACTTGGAGGATAACCCCACGGTAAGCATCGTAGACAGAGTCGAAAATCAAGGCCTTGAGTGGCGCGGTTACATCACCAGTTGGTGCTGGAACTTTTTCCACAATTTGCTCAAGAATCTCTTCGATACCAATACCAGCTTTGGCAGAAGCTAAGACTGCTTCGCTGGCATCCAGTCCAATGACATCCTCAATCTCTGTACGTACGCGCTCAGGGTCGGCTGCTGGTAGATCAATCTTGTTAATGACGGGCAGAATTTCCAAATCATTATCCAATGCTAGATAAACGTTGGCAAGAGTTTGTGCCTCAATCCCTTGGGCCGCATCAACCACCAAAATCGCCCCTTCACAGGCAGCTAGCGAACGCGAAACTTCATAGGTAAAGTCCACGTGCCCAGGTGTGTCAATCAAGTGGAAAATATAGGTCTCCCCATCTTTTGCAGTATAATTCAGCTCAATGGCATTCAACTTAATGGTAATCCCACGTTCACGCTCAAGATCCATACTATCCAGAAGCTGGGCTTGCATTTCACGACTAGAAACGGTCTCCGTCTTTTCTAAAATGCGGTCTGCCAGCGTCGACTTTCCATGGTCAATATGGGCGATAATAGAGAAGTTTCGAATCTTCTCCTGTCGTTGTTTCAATTCTTCTAAGTTCATGATGCTCTTCCTTTCAGGGTATCTATTAATTATAAATTGTTTTTAACATTTTGACAAGACCATACCCTGCTAGGAGTACTAATCTTCGGCAACAAAACCATCATTTTCGATAAAGTGGTGTTCTGTCATTCCTTGGTCAGTAAAGACAATCCCATGAAGGACACCACCATAGACAGCTCCTCCATCCATGCCAATCTTGCCATCTTCTGTTATCCAAAGCTCAGCAGTACCTCGGTCTTGCTTCAGCAAACCATAGACTGGTGTATGCCCAAAGACAATGGTTTTCCCAGTATGGTTTTCAGCTTCGTGGAATGGCTTTCTGAGCCAGACTTTTTTATAATCTGTAGTTTCATGCCAATCATCCAAAGTCAAATCAATACCTGCATGAACAAAGATATACTTGTCTGTCTCTACCACAAATGGCATTTGACGAATAAATGCGACCAAGTCTGCTGCTTCTGTCGCAACCCGTTTGGCATCTTCTACGCCATCAACTGGTGCATCCAAGGGACGACCTAGGATAGAGTTAATGGTTGTATCACCACCATTTCGACGATAGTGGTCATAGCTTTCTTCAGGATTGTCCAACCATGTCAAAAACATATACTCGTGGTTTCCTGATAGACAGATAGCCCCTTGATTGTCCACCAAGTCTTTGACCATTTCTAGAACACGGCGACTGTCTTCACCACGGTCAATCAAATCCCCCAGAAAGAGCAACTGAGTTTTACCATCCCAGGTTTTGAGCAGATCTTCTAGCATACCAGCTTTCCCGTGAACATCTCCAATTACATAATAGTCCGTCATTTATTTCTCCCTCGTTTGCAATAATTCTCTGGCTTGGGTAAGGGCAGCTTCTGTTACATTTTCCCCAGCCAACATTTTAGCTACTTCCTCTACTCGCTCTTCTAAAGTTAAGAGACGAACAGTCGAAACTGTTGAGTGCTCATCGCTAATCTTCTCAATAAAGAATTGATAATTCGCGATGGCAATTACTTGTGGTAAGTGAGAAATAGCTAAAACCTGACCATGCTGACCAATCTTATGAATCTTTTGAGCAATGGCTTGGGCCACACGACCTGAAACTCCCGTATCCACCTCATCAAAGACAATACTGGTCTTGCCTTCCTTACGAGAAAAGGCTGACTTGATAGCTAACATGAGACGGGATAATTCCCCACCAGATGCAACTTTGACCAAGGGTTTAAAGTCTTCACCAGGATTGGTGGAAATGTAAAACTCGACCGTTTCATTCCCCTCCCGACTAAATTTGCCCTTACTAAAGCGAACCTGGAATTGTGCCTTCTCCATATAGAGGTCTTGCAATTCTTGCTTAATCTCAGCTTCAAGCTGCTGGGCTAAGTTATGACGAGCAGATGCAAGCTGTCCTGCCAAATCAACAAGATTAACTTCCAATTTCTTGAGCTCTGCTTCCATGTCTTCGGAAGAAAGGTTATTCCCTGTCAAGAGATTGTACTCATCCGTAATCTTGGCAAAATAAAGCAGGACATCGTCCACAGTCCCACCGTATTTACGGGTAATAGTATTCAGAAGGTCTAAGCGATTTTCAACCTGCATGAGGCGATTGCCATCAAAATCCAAATTCTCAATAATATCTTCCAAACGCTTGCTAACATCTTCTAAAACATAGTAGGTTTCTGATAGAGAAGTTGAAATTTCAAGGTATTCAGGATCATATTCTTCGACACTTTCCATGTCATTCATGGCTGAACGCACATTAGCAAGACTGGAGAATTCCTCATTGTCCAACATACTATAAGCATTGGTTAACGTATCCGCGATATTCTTATGATTGAGAAGTTTATCTCGTTCTTGGTTGAGAGCCAAGTCTTCACCAGCCCGCAAGTTTGCTGCTTCAATCTCTGCCATTTGAAATTCCAACATCTCAATGCGAGACTTGTGTTCCTGCTGGTTTTTCTTGACTTCCAGAACCTGCTTACGCATTTTGCGATAGGAGTCAAAGCTTGTCTGATAGGTCTCCTTCAACTCCAAGAAAGCTGCATCACCAAACTCATCCAGCATCTGGATATGAAGTTGCGGACGCATTAACTCTTCTTGGTCATGTTGACCATGAATATCGACAAGATGCTGGCCGATTGCACGCAGGACAGAAAGATTGACCATCTGCCCATTCACGCGACTAACACTTCTCCCATTTTGAAGAATTTCACGACGGATGATAATCTCATCCCCCAATTCCAAGCCTTGCTCTTCAAAGAGTTCTTGTAAAGAACGACTATTCTCAACAGAGAAAAGCCCTTCAATCTCAGCCTTGGGAGCACCATGACGAATAACATCTGTAGTCGCTCTAGCTCCTAACATCATGTTCATGGCATCGATGATGATCGATTTCCCAGCACCTGTTTCACCAGTTAAGACTGTCATGCCTTTTTCAAAATTGAGCGAAATCGCCTCTATAATGGCAAAGTTTTTTATCGAAATTTCAAGTAACATATAAACCTACCAATTTTTTACTTGTTCAAACATTTCCTTGGCGTCTTCTTCATTTCTCAAGATAATCAAAATTGAGTTGTCGTCTGCCAGACAGTTGAAAATTCTCTCTGAGAAAGTATTCATCAGCTGACTCTTGACAAAGGCAGTATTTCCAGGGATGACATCCAGATTGATCATATTTCCCATGCGCTCAGAACCTACTATGTTGTTCTCAGCCAACTGCAAACTTCTTACAATTGTTTTTGGCAATTCATAGATGTATTTATTGTTCTTCAAGGGAATTTTTACGATACCCAGTTCCTTAATATCTCGTGACACCGTCGCTTGAGTGGCAGAAATACCTGCTTCCTTCAAATGCTCAACGATTTCTTCCTGTGTTCCGATTTGATAATCTGTTACAAATCTTCTAATTTTTTCAAGTCTCTCTTTTTTATTCATCTTTAAATTCTCTATGTGCTCTCTCTACAACTTTTTCTATTTCAGGGGCAACTTGGTTACTTGCTCCATCTTTCTTTTTCAAATATGCCAGAAATTCGATATTCCCATGTCCGCCTTGGATTGGTGAATAGTCTAATCCAAGCACAGAAAAACCTTGGTCAACTGCCATAGCAGTGACAGATTCAAGGACATGTTGATGAACCTTGGCATCGCGAATGATTCCATTCTTTCCAATCTGCTCACGACCAGCTTCAAACTGAGGTTTGACAAGTGCTACCACCTGACCTTGTTCAGCCAACACACGATGCAAGGCTGGTAAGATCAGACTAAGGGAAATGAAACTCACATCAATACTAGCAAAACTTGGTTCCTGCTCAAAATCGGTCTTTTCAGCATAGCGGAAATTAAACTGCTCCATGCTGACAACTCGTGGGTCTTGGCGCAATTTCCAAGCCAACTGATTGGTACCAACATCAACTGCAAAGACAAGCTTAGCACCATTCTGAAGCATGACGTCGGTAAATCCTCCAGTGGAGGCCCCAATATCAATCGTTGTCGCTCCTTCCACTGACAAATCAAAGACTTGCAAAGCCTTCTCTAGTTTTAGACCACCACGACTGACATACTTGAGTTTTTCACCTTTGAGTTTCAACTCAGTATCATCTGGGATTTTCTCTCCTGGTTTGTCAAAGCGCTCCCCATTAAGCACTGCCACAACGAGCCCAGCCATGACACCACGCTTGGCCTGTTCACGTGTTTCAAACAAGCCCTGTTTATAAGCTAGTACATCCACTCTTTCCTTAGCCATTGATTCTCAAACTTTCTACTATTTTCACAATCGGCGCTGTTTCAAAGCTGACTTGCTGGGCAATTTCTTCTAATTTTTCATTAGCTTGATCCAAAGTTTGGTTACAAAAGGCTATAGCCTCTTCCAAGCCCAACAAGGCTGGATAGGTTGACTTTTCTGCCTGCAAATCCTTTTGTGGTGTTTTGCCGATTTCCTCAAAACTAGCTGTCACATCCAGCACATCATCTCGAACTTGAAAGGCAAGCCCAATCAATTCACCAACCGTTTTCAGTTTTGCTTGGATTTCTGGTGCTAATTCAGCTATGATAGCAGCTGCTTGAAAGGGATAAGCTAGCAATTTTCCAGTCTTATTGGCATGAATTGTCTGAAGTTCTTCCAAAGACAAATGTTGGTGTTCGCCTTCCATATCTAAAACCTGCCCTGCAACCATTCCCAGACTTCCTGAAGCAAGGGATAAGTTGGCAATCAAGTCCACCTTGATCTGATTTGGCAAATCTGCCTGCGCTATCAAGGCATAGGGATCTAGGAACAAAGCATCTCCTGCTAAAATGGCCATCGCTTCGCCAAATTTCTTATGATTAGTTAAACGTCCCCGACGATAATCGTCGTCATCCATAGCTGGAAGATCATCGTGAATCAAGCTCCCTGTATGAATCATTTCCAAGGCCGCAGCCACCTGCGCGTGTGCTGGTTGGATAAGCACTTTCAGGGATTCCAAAACTTCTAACAAGAGAAAAGGCCGAATACGCTTGCCACCAGCATGAATGGAATAGAGAACAGACTCTCGTAAACTAGAAGCAAACTGCTGGTCTCCATAAAAATCTTCCAAAGCCGACTCGACAAGAGCTAGTTTTTCTTGCTTCTTCATTCAAAATCACTTTCTGTTCCGTCTTCTTGCATGACCTTGACCAAGGTCTTTTCAGCCTTGTCCAGCGTCGCTTGGAGCTCTTTTGACAAGACCATGCCCTTTTGAAAGGCCGCAATCGCATCTTCTAGAGCAATTTCACCATTTTCTAAACTTTGGACAATGGTTTCCAGTTCTGCTAGATTTTCCTCAAATTTCTTTTGTTTTAACATCTTTAACCTCTAATTCTACTTGACCATCTCGCATCAAAAGCGTTACTTGGTCTTTTTCCTTCAACATCTCAACCGAATCTACAACGGACTCTTCTTTTTTGACAATCGCATAACCACGCGCCACGATTCGACTGGTATCCAACATCAACAAGGCTTCTGAAAGTCGCTTCACCTCCGCAACCTTGGCGTCATAAACCAGCGCCATTTGGCTGCGTAGGAGCTTGTCCAACTGACTTAGACGGTCTTGATAACGCTGGATTTTGGTAACAGGTGATAATTGGACCAGTTGATGCGTCCTTGCTTGGACTAATTGATTGCTATCAGAAATCCGTGTTCGCAAACTTTGTTTTAAGCGCAGTTGCAGTTGGTCCAAGCGTTGCAAATAACCATCATACAAGCGCTCTGGTTGTCTAAAGATGACTGACTGACTGCATTTTTTCAGAGCTTCTTTTTTTCTTGACAGGACATTCTGTACAGCTGTCGCCATCCGCTTTTCTTGATTTTGCAAATGAGTTAATACATCCAACTTGGTCACAGGTGTTGCTAATTCAGCTGCAGCTGTTGGCGTTGCAGCCCGTCTATCTGCCACAAAGTCTGCCAAGGTCACATCCGTCTCATGCCCCACACTAGAGATGATGGGCAAACGGGATTCAAAAATAGCCCGTACCACAATTTCTTCGTTAAAGGCCCAGAGATCCTCAATGGAACCACCACCGCGGCCAATGATGAGAACATCTAGGTCCTCACGTTGATTGGCACGCGCAATATTTCGAGCAATTTCCTCCGCAGCTCCATCACCTTGTACTTTTGTCGGATAGAGAAGGATGTCAACACCAGGGAAACGTCTGCTGACGGTCGTGATAATATCTCGAATAACGGCTCCACTGCGACTGGTCACTACACCAATTCTATTAGAAAATTGGGGAAGAGGTTGCTTGAACCGTTCTTGAAACAGGCCTTCCTCAGTTAGTTTTTTCTTGAGTTGTTCAAACTGAATCGCGAGCGCCCCAACTCCATCAGGTTCAGCCTTCTCAATGATGATAGAGTAGCTCCCGCTCGGTTCATAAACCTGAACACGACCAATCACATTGATCTTCATTCCCTCTTCGAGGTCAAAACCTAATTTCTGATAAATCCCAGACCAGATGGTCGCTTGAATAACCGCATGGTCATCTTTTAGGGAGAAATATTGGTGAGTAGGACGTTTACGAAAGTTGGAAACTTGACCAGTTAAATAGACCCGTTCCAAGTAAGGGTCTTTATTGAATTTCATTTTCAGATACTTGGTCAAAGTTGTTACCGATAAATACTTTTCCATCTCCACCTACTATTCATTTTCTTGCTTTTCCATGGGTATTATTATACCAAAAACATGCTTAAAAATCACCTTTTTCCTACTGAAACTAAAGGAAAAATAGAAAAAGGAGGCTAGGCCTCCTCATCTGATTATTTGCTGTTTCGTGCTTCTTCCAAAATCTTTGCAATCTTGGTCGTCAAAAGGTCGATAGCAACGGTATTGCTGACTCCTTCAGGAATGACGATATCGGCATAACGCTTGGTCGGCTCGATAAACTGGTGGTACATAGGTTTGACCACACCTAGATATTGGTCAATCACGCTATCCAGACTACGGCCACGCTCTTCCATATCACGCTTGATACGACGAATAATACGCACATCATCATCTGTATCCACAAAAATCTTGATATCCATCAAATCGCGCAGACGCTTGTCCTCCAAGACCAGAATCCCCTCAACGATAAAGACATCCTGAGGCTCCTGACGATAGGTCTTGCTGCTCCGTGTATGCGCTGTATAGTCATAAGTCGGGATGTCCACCGGACGCCCTGCCAACAATTCCTTAATCTGCTCGATCATCAAGTCTGTATCAAAGGCAAATGGATGGTCGTAATTGGTTTTGACACGCTCTTCAAAGGTCAAGTGAGACTGATCCTTGTAGTATGAATCATGCTCAATCATGGAAATCTTTTCATCAGGGAAATGCGATAAAATGGCTCTTGAAACACTGGTCTTACCACCACCAGAACCACCTGTCACTCCGATAATGATTGGTCTATTTTGCATGCTATCCTCCGTTTTTTTATCCGACGTCTATTTTATCACATTTTTTGTAAAATTTATAGTCTGATTTTGGATAGATTATGGATAACAATTCTAATACTTTCACTCCAGTTAGACTATAGACTAGCCGAAAACCTTCCTTGGCTTATAGAGATTGCCTCTTTTTTCTAAAATGGCAAGTAATTTATCACCTTTAAAGGCAGCCAGTTCTTTATCTGTCTGGTCTAGCTCGATAAAACGACCAAAGCGCACTTCTGTAGCCTCTTCTGGACTTAGGAAAACTTTGACAAGGTCCCCTGTTCCAATCTCTAACGGATAAAGAAAGTCCAGTTGGCCAGCCTCCACTTTTTCGGCAATTTCTTCCAAGGTCAAAGCATCTTCTAGCTGTAAACCAGCTGCACTGGTACGTGTTAAGTGGGACATATGGGCCGCATAACCCAGCTTCTCTCCCAAGTCAACAGACAAGGTACGGATATAAGTTCCCTTACTGCATTTTACACGAAAAGTGAAACGTGCGAGGTGATCCTCATAAGAAATCGGACTTGTTCGTTCAAATTGATAAATGGTCACCTGACGTTCTGGACGTTCCACTTCCTGACCAGCACGCGCATACTCATAGAGCTTGCGACCATTAACCTTGACAGCCGAGTACATAGGCGGAATTTGGGTAATAGGCCCAGTTAGGCTCGCAATCGCTTGATCGACAATGGTTTCATCCAAGGGCGACAAAACTGGTGTCTCTGTGATCACTTCCCCACTAGCATCCTCAGTCGTTGTTGAATATCCAAGAGTGATTTCCCCCTCATAGACCTTGCCCTCATCCTGCATAAACTCGACCATGCGGGTCGCCTTGCCAACAGCAATCGGCAAAACACCCACTACATCAGGGTCCAAGGTCCCACCATGACCAATTTTCTTAGTTCCCAAAATCTTACGCAGTTTAAAAACCGCATCATGCGAGGTCATCCCCGCTTCTTTTTTTAAGTTAATAATACCGTTCATGTTTTTCTTTCTCACTCCCCCCTCAATGCTTCGAACTTGGCTTTCATAGTTGGATTTTTACGAGTTAGTTTTTTAACCGAAACATCTTCCAATTTGTTATTAGCGAGGCGGAGTTGGTTTTCAGATGTAGTAAGGAACTTCTTAACCTCTTCCATACGCTTAATAGCCTTGTCGATCTCATCGATAGCTTTGCCAAAGTTGGTCGAAGCAGAGTTGTAGTTTTTGGCAAAAGCTACTTTGAAGGCATCCAAGTCTTCTTCAAAATGCGTGATATCGATATTCTGCTCCCGAACCAAAGCCAACTCCTGCTTGTATTTCAGGGAATTAAGCGCCGCATTTCGCAAAAGCCCAATCAACTGAATAAAGAATTGAGGACGGACCACATACATCTTTTCATACTCGTGGCTGACATCGACAATCCCTGTGTTAAAGTAATCGTTATCTGCTTCTAACATGGTCACCAAAACAGCATACTCACAGTTCTTCTCCCGACGGTCCTTGTCCAATTCCTTGTAAAAATCTGCATTCTTATGCTTCTTCTCTGTCCCGTCTGCCTCATTTTTCATTTCAAACATGATGGAAATGATTTCCACTCCGTTTTCATCACATTCACGGAAGATAAAGTCCCCCTTAGACCCACGTGCAGAGACTTTATTATCCTTCTCAAAGTAGGCATTTGGAAAGGCAAAACTACGAACCTTGTTAAACTCACTCTCTGCATACTGTTCCAGACTTTCACCGATTGCCTTGGTAGATTGTTGAGCTTTGAAATTCTTGTAAAATTCGACTTGTTCACTAGCTGCCTTAAGTTGGGCTTCGTAATTCTGCTTAACGGAAGCCAAAGACAACTCATTTTCCTTTTCTTGCAAGAGGAGCTGGTTTTTGACTTGATCCCGTTCTTTTTCTAGGTCAGAAAGGGTCTTTTGCAGTTGATTTTCATGCTCCAAACGCAAGGTGGCCAATTGGTTTTCCAAGGCCTGTACTTCCTTGTCCTTGGCCAATAAGGCCTCATGACTTGACTGTTCAACCTCTTTCTTGGCTAACTCTTTCTCTGTATCAAAGTTTTGGATTTGACTCTGCAGTTGCGCGATTTCTTGGTCTTTTTGAGCCAGTTTAGACTGTTGCTCATTCATGGCCTTTTGCTCAGCCAAGGCCAGCTCCTGCTTCATTCGATCGTGTAATTCCTTATCAAACTCAGCTGTTCTCACTTGGGATAAAAGTTCGGCATACTGACTTTCATTTACTGTAAAGACTTCCCCACAGTTGGGACATTTGATTTCGTTCATAACCTTCCTCTTTCTAGACTTCTGTAACCATTATATCATGCCTGAGGGAAAATCAAAAACAGCGAGTCAAAACCCACTGTTTATCTTCTTTTACTTTAAATTTTTTCCAAGGCCAAGCGCAAATCTTCAATCAAATCCTCTACATTTTCAAGACCAATAGACAAGCGGATTTGGTTTGGTGTGACACCTGCTGCTTCTAGGTCTTTTTCTGATAACTGACCGTGAGTGGTTGTCGCAGGATGGACAACAAGAGATTTGGCATCTGCTACGTTTGCAAGGTCAGAGAAGATTTCCAAATTATCAATCACCTTGCGGGCTTCTGCTTCTCCACCTTTGACATGGAAGGTAAAGATTGAACCAACACCTTTTGGCAAATATTTCTCAGCCAAGGCATGGTAAGGACTGTCAGCAAGTTTTGGATAATTTACCTTCTCTACCTTAGGATGGTTGACAAGGAAATCAACAATTTTCTCTGCATTTTGCACGTGACGTTCCACACGAAGAGAGAGAGTTTCAAGCCCTTGGAGCAAGAGAAAGGCATTAAATGGTGACAAGGCAGCACCTGTATCACGGAGCAATTGAACACGAACAGCGATAATAAAGGCTGCTGCACCCACATCACGAGTATAGCTCAAGTTGTGGTAACTTGGGTCTTCCTCAACAAATTGAGGGAATTTCCCTGAAGCTGCCCAGTCAAAACGACCGCTATCGACAATTACTCCTCCAATAGTCGTACCATGTCCACCAATAAACTTAGTTGCTGAGTGAATGGCAATATCTACACCGTGAGAGAAGACGTTAATCAAATATGGTGTGGCAAAAGTATTGTCCGAAACGAGAGGAATCTGGTGTTTATGCGCAATCTCAGCCAATTTTTCCAAGTCAGGAATGTTAATCAAGGGATTCCCCAAGGTTTCAATCAAGACAAGTTTGGTATTGTCACTGATAGCTGCTTCCACTTCTTCCAAATTATCCACATCGACAAAGGTAGTTGTGATTCCATAACGAGGAAGGGTTTCTTTCAAGAGGTTGAAAGTCCCACCGTAAATAGTTGACGCTGCCACTACATGGTCACCTGCGTGAGCAAGCGCCAAAATAGTGTAGGTTACAGCAGCCATACCTGATGCTGTCGCTAGAGCTCCAACACCACCTTCAAGAGCCGCGATTCTTTCTTCAAATGCTGCTGTTGTAGGATTTGTGATACGAGTATAGATATTGCCTGGTTTTCTCAAGGCAAACAAATCAGCACCCTCCTGCGTGTCATCAAAAACGAAGGATGTTGTTTGATAAATAGGTACTGCACGAGACTTGGTCGCTGGATCAACGACTTGCCCAGCATGCAATTGTAGGGTTTCAAATTTAAAATCACGAGTCATAAGACGACCTCCAAATAGCTTCATTACGGATATTGTACCATCTTGGGCTAGTCTTTTCCAATACCGTTTTTCTATATTTTGATATAAGGAACAACTATGACTAGTCTTACACATCAAACAAAAAAGCACGATTCACTCGTGCTCTTTTCTTTAATCTACATAAGTATCTTCATTTTTATTGAGGAAAGCGTAAGGCAAGCCCATCAAGAGACCTCCTCCGATAAAGTTCCCGACAAAGGTTACACCCCAGTGACGAAGAATATTAGGTATGTCAAAGTTAGCAATGGAATCAGCTGCAACACTGAACTTAACAATCGCAAAAGAAGCAAAGTTCGCAGCAATGTGTTCGTTTGTTAAGAATACAAACATATAAATTGCTGATAAGACAAGCCAAAGTTTGGCGCCACCGTCTTTCACCAAAACAAAGGAAAGAATAGCAATGTTTACAAAGATATTGGCTAAAATACCTTCAAGCAAGACAAGTTCATTTGAACGACCTAATTTCATCTCAACAACCCCTGAAATGAAGCTGTCATGTGTCAGATTTGCGTAGGCTGCTGAATGGGCAAAGCCCCAACCTGCTATCAAAGCTCCTATGAGATTGAACAAGGTACAGTAAAGTAAAATCTCAGCTGTTTTTCTCCAAGAGATTTTTTTCAAGAAACTACCAGCTGTCAAAAACATCATATTTGAAGTTACCAACTCAGCATTTAAGAAGACAATGTAAGCCAATCCCCAAGCAAAAACGAATGGGAAGAGGAAACGTCCACTACCTGGTGCTATTTTATTAATCAAGTCAGCGCCAACTGCGCCCGCAGCTGTACTAAATGTTAGAAAGGCACCTGCAAACATGGAACGAATCGCATACTTAAACTTACTTTGGCTATAAAGACCTTCTTTCTTCTTGCAAGCAAATTCAATCTTTGAGATAAATTCTGAAGAGACCATAAAAAAACTCCTAAACTTTTATTTGTGAATATTATAACATAAAGCACGCATTTTGAAAAGCCTTTCTTATATACGTTTTCTACAAAGAAAATCAAAGCATTGGGGGAATTCCATAAATCTCTCCTTTACCCATTAACAGAAAAACATTTCAATATTTCAAATTGATCATCCCAAAATTCAAACTCAAATAGGTGCCAGTCATCGAAGGTTTGCTCACAATAACTAACTGTTCCTTGATTGTAGTCAATGATAGGTTTCCCCAGCTTGTTCTTCACATCTTCCTCGCTGACTTCTCCATACATTTCCTTAAGATCAGCTAGCATAAAGTTGATAATTCTATTGAGATTCTCTTGATAATTTTTTGCCAAGAGTTCAACTTTATCCATAAAGTCACAATCAGGCTCTTCATCCCAAACGAAGGTCACCCCCTCACGTTCATAAGTGTATTGCTGTAAACTCTCATCAAAATCCATTTTTCGCTCTCCAAATTATTATCATTTGCTAAAAATTTGTTAACATTAATCAAAATGTTCAAATGATTTCATAAAAATGTCTTCCACACACGCGTACGATAAAATAACAACACTTGCAATGATTAGAAGATATCATCATAATGTTCACTCGCTTGTTTCACAAACTCGAAAATATTCAAAGATATGGGTTTCATTTCCAGTGAACCTAATGCCCCCAAATCATTCATATAAATAGTGTCGTCAGAATCTTTCTTTATAAAAAAAGCGACATCCCCATCTTGCCCAATCAGGAAAAAATCAGGTTCCCACCCTTCTATTTGGTAGGTGGAGTTTCTTTCTAGCAAATCTAGCTTCGAGTATAAGATGATACCTGTATTCTCTATTATCAACTCTCCTGCTTTGTCGATTTTACTCAAGAATTCTGCGTATAGGTTTGGAAGTACCAAGTCAATCTGATTATTCATTCTCAACTCCTCATCTATTTTTCCTACTGCGAAAGTCCTATATCTCATCTTCACTTAGTTCTCTAAAATGTGAAATATGATATTCAAAATAACACTTCCCCCGATTTTCCTGTGAAGATTCAATGTCCAGCCATATTGGCAATTTCTCCCAAGAATATCATAGGAAGATCCTTGTCAAATGGAAAACTACTTGTTATGTCTTCTTTGAGCGTAACGAAAGACTTTTCTCTTAACTGACTCATTATCTATCCTCTCTTATGCCAAGCATTCTTCGGTTGCTTACGATAAATCTTTCAACCTACTGATCAGCTTCCTCTCACATTGAAAAGATACCATTAAAGTTGAATGTTCATCTTGCAAGCATCATACATTATCAAATTTTATAGTTTTCGATTTCTTCTCTACTCATGCCTACAAGTTCTGTCGTCCATAAGCCTACACTGTCCGACAAGACTGAATCGCAGGTATACTCTTCTTCACCGTCTATATACTTACAGGAAAAGACAGGCTCCCTTGTCGCCGCTTGATAAAATGTCATGGCTACTTCTTCTAGTTTTTTAGGATTGAAATCAAGTGATAGTTTTTGAGCCATATTTCCTCGTACCAGATCCCAATTTTCATGCTTAGCCTGATAGCTTTCTCGTATTTTAGACACATAGCCCCTACAAAATGCTTTCAATAGGTCTGTGTTCTGATAAAGATACCGACAACTAAAATCCGAAATACAACCTGCATGAAGTAGGAATGTCAGTAAGTCATCCAGACTTTCTGCTACTCTCCCCACTTGGCCCTCACTTCCGATAAAGCCTATGCTGTTATCTTCGAGAAAAACATATTCTCCCCCACTACCGTCTTGAGCAAATGCCTTACAGGCAAGAGAGTACTCCTCATTGTTCCCTGAAAACTGGGCTTCACTTATCTTGTCATAAAAATAAATATCACATTCAGTCATCAGTAAGGTCCTTAACTGCTCATTTTCTCTGACTTCCTGTAGCTTATCCATGATCATTCCTTTCTTAAGCTAAACACTTATCCATCTATTACAATTCTAATATGGTAGTTTTTAGTTTCATTCTTTAGATTCTTCACAAGGAGATCATTCTGTTTTGATTGTCCGAAGAAAAAACTGACAGCTTTTCCATCTTTTCTTTCGATACACAAATGATACCTTGCCCCATTCAATTTGACACTTCGAATATATTTGACTTCAATCATTTTGATGTTATTCAGCGGAATGATTCTCTTCACAAATACAAAAGCATTGTGAATATAAAGTCTCCCATTGGCAATGTGAAACGGAGCAAAAAAATCACCACCACTACGACGGACAATTATAAAACGTCGCCAAAAGATTAGTAAAAGAATAGAGGCTAATAAGTAAAAGGCAAAACTAAAGACAGGACTTTCCCACATCGTTTTCATTCCAAACAAAAAATATTCGAACATGCATTATTCTCCTTTGACCGACGGTTCTATTTGACAAAAACCAGTGAAAAATACAATTCACTGGTTTTTGAGGTTAATAACGTTGTTTATATGGCTTATTAAAGGCGCTTAGGATATCATCAGATGTTTCCGAATATGCTTTAACTTCTTTAAAATCTCCTTTAACAATAATCCGCTCTGTCGCATTATAGTCCACACAGGTCACCAATGTGATTTCTTTGATACCATCACGGTCTTCAATTTCATCAACGCGATCAGGGGTTACGTGCTTCACCTCACGAATCTCATAGGTGTATACTTTATCTTTATCAGTCAGATAGATTTTCATTCCCTCCTTGGCATTAACCAAAGGTGAAAAGAGCATCTGGCTCGCATTTTCAGCAGTAAAGATATGGTGGCTGGCTAGAGAATAGTTACCTTCCCCCATTTTCTGATTTGCTTTCATGGTCCCTGCTCCGTAGAACAAGTTTACATTATCCAAACCTTTAAAAATAGGCAGATTAATCTCTACTTCAGGAATGGCAATCCCTCCGATAACTGGAAGTTGCTGAGCATCCCACTGGGCAGCTAACACCGCTTCCGATGAGATGGATTTGACAGAATCAAAATCGAAATTTCCTTCTGTCTCTTTATTTTCCTCAATTTTTTCCTTAGTCACCTGACTGACTTGGTATTTATTGGTATTCCAAACCATAAAGATGTTACGAATTTGAGCATTAAAAATCAAGGCAAGGGATAGAAGAATTAAAAATCCAGCTAAAATATTGATTAGTATATTTTTACGGTTATTCTTCTTCGTTTTTCTGTGAGACATCATGCTTCACCCTCTGTTCTCTCTTCTGTTGCTACCTCTTCTTTTTCTGCTGCAGCAACCGTTGTGAAGGTCACAATCTTAGCATCCTGGTCTAGACGCATCACCTTCACTCCCATAGTTGAGCGTCCTGTTTGTGAAATATTGGCAACATTTGTACGGATCATGACACCTGTATCCGTGATAATCATCAAGTCTTCATCCCCCTTAACAGTGAGGAGACCTGCAAGAGGACCATTTTTCTCAGCAACATTGGCTGTTTTCATCCCTTTACCACCACGGCCTTTAGTTGGATATTCAGTAGCAAGGGTACGCTTACCATAACCTTTTTCAGTGATGATAAGGACTTCGTCCTGGTTTGTAATCACGCTAGCACCAACTACTGTGTCACCCTCACGAAGATTGACTCCTCGGACACCTGTCGCGATACGGCTCATGCCACGAACGGCTGACTGATTAAAACGAACAGCATAACCAAACTTGGTACCAATGATAATATCCGTATCTTCTTCTGTCAATAGAACATTAATCAATTCGTCTTCATCCTTGAGATTCAAGGCCTTCAGCCCATTTTGACGAATATTAGCGAACTCTTTGACACTGGTTCTCTTCACAATACCGTGACGAGTTGTGAAGAAAAGATAAGCATCATCACTACGTTCAGACTCAACGTTGATAATGGTCTGAATGCTCTCACCCTCGTCCAACTTCAAAAGATTGACAACAGGCAATCCTTTGGCTGTACGACCATATTCAGGGATTTCATAACCTTTCAGTCGATAGACACGCCCTTTATTGGTAAAGAAGAGCAAATGATCATGGGTGCTGGTTGAAACCAACTCACGCACAAAGTCATCATCCTTAACTCCTGTACCTTGAACTCCACGCCCACCACGTTTTTGGGCAGTAAACTCACCTTGATCCAGACGTTTGATGTAGCCCTTGTTAGAAAGGGTAATCAAGACATCCGTCTCCTCAATCAAATCTTCGTCCTCAAGTGTCAAGACTTCTCCGATCATCAACTCGGTACGACGCTTGTCACCAAACTTACGTTTGACTTCATCTAGCTCCTCTTTGATGATTTGCGCCACACGTTCTGGTTTGGCAAGAATATCAGCCAAATCTGCAATCAAGGCAATCAATTCATCATATTCAGACTGAATCTTATCACGTTCCAATCCTGTCAAACGACGGAGACGCATATCAAGGATAGCCTGACTTTGACGTTCAGAAAGCTTAAACTTGCTCATCAACTCAGCTTGCGCTTCCGCATCCGTTTCACTAGCACGGATAATACGAATCACTTCGTCGATATGGTCTAGTGCAATTAAAAGACCTTCTAAGATGTGTGCACGTGCTTCTGCTTTTTCCTTATCAAAACGAGTACGGCGAACAACCACTTCTTTTTGATGCTCGATATAAGCATACAAAATTTGACGAAGGGACAAGATTTTTGGCACGCCATTTTGAATCGCCAACATGTTGAAACCAAAATTGGTTTGCATCTGGGTCATCTTGAAGAGGTTGTTAAGGATAACGTTGGCAGACGCGTCGCGTTTAACCTCGATTACAAAGCGAACGCCTTCACGATTGGACTCATCACGTACAGCTGTAATGCCCTCAATTCGTTTTTCCTGAACCAAGCGAACAATATGCTCATGCACCTTAGTTTTATTGACCATGTAAGGAAATTCCGTTACAACGATGCGTTCACGACCCGTCTTAGTTGTTTCAATCTCTGTACGAGAACGAAGTACAATGGAACCTTTACCAGTCTCATAGGCCTTATGAATCCCTGATTTCCCCATGACAAGGGCACCAGTTGGAAAATCGGGACCAGGCAAGACTTCCATCAAGTCCTTAGTCGTCACATCTGGATTGTCCATGACGAGCTTCACAGCATCAATGGTTTCACCTAAGTTGTGAGGAGGAATGTTGGTAGCCATCCCTACGGCAATCCCAGTTGCCCCATTGACCAAAAGGTTTGGAAAACGAGCTGGCAAGACCAAGGGCTCACGTTCGTTAGCATCGTAGTTGTCTACGAAATCAACTGTGTTTTTATTGATATCACGAAGCATTTCAAGAGCAATCTTGCTCATACGTGCCTCAGTGTACCGCTGCGCGGCAGCACCGTCTCCATCCATAGAACCAAAGTTTCCATGCCCATCCACAAGCATGTAACGGTAGCTCCACCACTGAGCCATACGAACCATGGCTTCGTAAATTGAGGAATCTCCGTGCGGGTGGTATTTACCCATAACATCCCCTGTAATACGGGCTGATTTTTTATGAGGTTTGTCTGGAGTAACACCTAATTCATTCATTCCATAAAGAATACGGCGGTGAACAGGTTTTAAGCCATCTCGAACATCAGGAAGGGCCCGCGCGACGATAACGCTCATGGCGTAGTCGATAAAGCTGGTCTTCATCTCCTTTGTCAGATTGACATTCACTAAATTTTTATCCTGCATTAATAAATGCCTCATTTCACTATTAGTAATTAGATATATTATACCATAAAATGTCCTTTATTTCAGGCTTCTGAAACTACTAAAACGTTTACATCAATAACCGAATAGAATATTCGTGACAAAGCTTTTTAAAAGTGATAGAATGAAAGTGTCTGGGGATTCCCCTAAAAAAAATGAAGGAGATGTTTAGATAATGACTTCAACTAAACAACACAAAAAAGTGATCCTTGTTGGTGACGGTGCCGTGGGTTCATCTTACGCTTTCGCACTTGTTAACCAAGGAATTGCACAAGAGCTTGGAATTATCGAAATTCCACAATTACACGAAAAAGCTGTTGGTGATGCGCTTGACCTTAGCCACGCCCTTGCCTTCACTTCACCTAAAAAAATCTACGCTGCTCAATACTCTGACTGTGCAGACGCTGACCTTGTTGTTATCACTGCAGGTGCTCCTCAAAAACCAGGTGAAACTCGCCTTGACCTTGTAGGTAAAAACTTGGCTATCAACAAATCAATCGTAACACAAGTTGTTGAATCAGGTTTTGATGGTATCTTCCTTGTTGCGGCTAACCCAGTTGACGTTTTGACTTACTCAACTTGGAAATTCTCTGGATTCCCTAAAGAACGCGTTATCGGTTCAGGTACTTCACTTGACTCAGCTCGTTTCCGTCAAGCACTTGCTGAAAAATTGGACGTTGATGCTCGTTCAGTTCACGCCTACATCATGGGTGAACACGGAGACTCTGAATTCGCTGTTTGGTCACATGCAAATATCGCTGGTGTAAACCTTGAAGAATTCCTTAAAGACACTCAAAACGTTCAAGAAGCTGAATTGATTGAATTGTTCGAAGGTGTTCGTGATGCTGCTTACACAATCATCAACAAAAAAGGAGCTACATACTATGGTATCGCCGTAGCGCTTGCTCGTATCACAAAAGCAATCCTTGATGACGAAAATGCAGTACTTCCACTTTCAGTCTTCCAAGAAGGTCAATACGGAGTTGAAAACGTCTTTATCGGTCAACCAGCTGTTGTTGGTGCACACGGTATCGTTCGTCCAGTAAACATCCCATTGAACGACGCGGAAACTCAAAAAATGCAAGCATCTGCTAAAGAATTGCAAGCAATCATTGATGAAGCATGGAAAAACCCTGAATTCCAAGCAGCTTCTAAAAACTAATTAAAAGAAGGTTCTCATTTCATGGGAGCCTTTTTTCTTTTTGCACAGAACGATAAAATCATATTTTCCAAAACAAAAAGCCTACTGACCAAGCTAGAAAGCTTGATACAATAGGCTTTTTCTAAATTCATTATTTAACAGCGTCTTTAAGAGCTTTACCAGCTTTGAATGCTGGAACTTTAGAAGCTGCGATTTTGATTTCTTTACCAGTTTGTGGGTTGCGACCTTTACGTGCAGCACGCTCACGAACTTCAAAGTTACCAAAACCGATCAATTGAACTTTTTCACCAGCTGCAAGGTATTCAGTTACTGCTGCAAATACAGCATCAACTGCTGCTGCTGAATCTTTCTTAGTCAATTCTGTAGCTTCTGCTACTTTAGCGATCAAATCTTGTTTGTTTGCCATGTTAATAATTCCTCCAAATAATTTCTAATTAACAAATATAATCATATCCTAAAATTGCCCACAGGTCAAGTCAAAAACGCTATTTCTAACGATTTTTCTCTATTTTTTTAGGAATGATATCGAACTAAGATAGCCCATGCATTTTCGCCTGTATGTGTCTGAATGATAGAGCCTGTTTCCAGTACTGAGATCGGTTTTTCAACGTAAGTTTGTAATACATTCTTCATCTCATTGGCCCATTCATTGGTACCAGCGTAGGAAATTCCAATTTCCGCAACGGATTTATGAGAGAGAGTCTCTGCTAGTTCATCAAGCCATTTTTTGAAAGTTTTCGCACCACGACCTTTGACAATTGGTTGAAGTTCATGGTTCTTCATTTGCATGACGACACGAATATTCAATAGGGAACTGAGCAAGCCTGTCACACGCCCAATACGACCACCTTTAACTAGGTTTTCTAATGTTGAAACACCGATATAGAGTTCAGTATGATTTTTCACATCTTCCACACGTGCCAAGATAGTTTCTAAATCTTTGCCTTCTTGGGCAAGTTTAGCAGCTTCAACAACTTGAAACTTCATAGCTTGGTCAGTAAAAGAACTATCAATAACGGTCACATCAGCGCTAGAGAGGCTTGCTCCTTGGCGAGCAGCTTCAACAGTACCAGATAGTGCATGGGACATGTGAATAGCGAGAATCTGGCTACCATCTTTACCTAGCTCTTCAAAAACTTCAGCAAATACTCCCACTGGAGGCTGACTGGTTTTGGGTAGGTTTTTACTTTGCTGCATAAGATGAAGGAATTCTCCCTCTTTCAAATCTGCATCAGAATAAAGAATACCATCAATCATCACAGATAAAGGAACAACAGTGATATTTAATTCTTTAACCACTTCTGGTTCAATAGTAACAGAGGAATCCGTTACAATTTTTACTTGTGTCATATCTTCAATCTTTCTATTCTTCTCAATAAGATAGGGATTTATCACTTTTATTATATCAAAAAATTGTTAAAAAATCATGATGAATCCAATGAAAAAGCTTGGAATTTTGGTATAATCTATCTATAGAAAAGCGAGGGAGAATCATGATCCGAAAAGTTCAGCCTATTATCACTATCATACTTGGGGCAGCTATTTATGCCTTTGGTCTTACCTATTTTGTAGTTCCTCATCATTTGTTTGAAGGCGGAGCAACTGGTATCACATTGATTACCTTCTATCTCTTTAAAATTCCTGTCTCAGTGATGAATCTCTTGATTAACATCCCTCTCTTTATCCTCGCTTGGAAGATATTTGGTCCCAAAACTCTCTACTCCAGCCTTTTGGGAACCATTTCCCTCTCGATCTGGCTTGCTGTCTTTGAACGAATTCCTTTACAATTTGACTTGCAAGGTGATCTCATTATTGTCTCTTTAGTTTCTGGTGTTTTACTGGGAGTTGGTTTAGGAATTATCTTTAATGCTGGTGGTACAACAGGTGGATCAGATATTGTTGCTCGCATCCTCAACAAATACACCAATATTTCAATTGGAAAATTGCTTTTCTCGCTTGATTTCATTATTCTAATGTTGATTTTGATTATCTTCCAAGATTTGCGCCTAGTGACTTATACCCTCTTATTTGACTTTATCATCGCTCGTGTTATCGACCTGATCGGTGAAGGAGGTTATGCTGGTAAAGGATTTATGATTATAACTCAATTTCCAGATCGGTTAGCCGAAAAAATTAACGATGAACTCGGACGCGGCGTAACCTTTATATCTGGTCAAGGTTACTACAGCAAAAAGGATTTAAAAATTATCTACTGTATCGTCGGTCGAAATGAAATCGTTAAAATGAAGGATGTGATTCACCAAGTCGATCCTCAAGCCTTTATCACCATCACAGAGGCTCATGAAATTCTGGGGGAAGGATTTACTTATGTAAAAGATTAAAAAAGCTGGGAATTCCCAGCTTTTATTCTTCTTCAGAAAGTGTAGAGTGACGATAGCCATAAGTAAAGTAAATCACTAGTCCAACCAACAAAGCAAGTCCAAAGGCAATCCATGTTTCCTTGGTATACTGAAGCATAAAGGAAAGACAGATAAGAATGGAAAGGATTGGCAAAAGCGGCACTAAAGGAGTTTTGAATTCTCCTTCTTTTGGCATGCCCTTATCCTTTCTGAGCTTGATAATACCGTAGGCAAGCAAAATGAGATAAGCTAGCGTACAGATATTTAAAAAGGCAGCGATACTGGCTAGCGGAAAGACTCCTGCTGCAATGGCTGAAGCAACTCCTGTTAAGATGGTCGCATTTTTAGGAACGCGACTAGTCTTGCTTAATTGTTTGAAACTTTGAGGTAAAAGTCCATCACGTGCTAAGCTGTAAATCATTCGAGACAGAGCGTAGGTCATGGAAATACATACGGTTATCAGGGTTAGAATGGCCACCAATGAAACGTAGTTGGCTGCCCAGCCAATTCCGATACTACGCAATGAAAAGGCCACTGCATCGTCCACATTGAGTTGGCTATAGTGAACAATCCCAGTCAATACTATTGTTACCAAGGCATAGAGAATAGTGACAATTGTCAGAGAAAGCACAATTCCGCGAGGAATATTTTTTTGCGGACTTTGAATTTCATCAACTGCCATGGAAATCGACTCAAAACCGAGAAAACCGAAGAACATCAAAGAGGCTCCTGCCATAATCCCAGTACTCCCTCCATAAAACTGACCAAAACCAAAAGGAGCAAAATTCGACCAATTTTCAGGTTTGATATACCAAATACCAACTAGGATAAATAAGGCGAGAGCTGAGAATTTCAAGACCACTAAAAGCGAATTAAATCGCAATGCTGCCTTGGAATTTAATAAAACCAATCCCGTTACCAATGTCAGTACTAAAATAGGCAGAAGATCGATATAGGTTCCCTGTTCAGGGTTAAAGGTTCCATTCAAGGCTTGGGGCATGAAAATACCATAATTACTGAGTAAGCCCTTAAAATAAGCTGCCCAACCAGACGCCACACCTGAAACAGCTGTCATAAATTCCATGATGGTCAACCAGCCAGCAATCCATGCTGGTAATTCTCCTAAAATCGCATAGAGATAGCTATACGCACCCCCAGTTGCAGGTACACGCGAGGCAAATTCTGCAAAAAAGAGGGCTGATAAAGAAACACATAGGGCAGAAATCACGATGGAAACCACTAGTGATGGACCAGCTAGTGTAGCTGCCGCTGTTCCTGTAATGGTGAAAATCCCCGTCCCTACCATGGCACCTATCCCTAATAGAATCAAATCCCACACTTTCAAATGGCGATGCATCTCTGTCTGTCTCAGACTAACATCCTTGGTTCTAAAAATATTCATACTTCATCTCCACTAAATGTAATTGTTTTATTTTATCATATAAAAGCACTTTTGTGAATATTTATTAGGTTCTTTTTTGAAAAAAATCTGAACAGGAAGGATTCCTGTTCAGATTTTGCATATTCTTACCCAACAGACCCTTCCATTTCATAGCTAATCAAGCGGTTCAGCTCAACTGCGTATTCCATTGGAAGTTCTTTTGTGAAGGGTTCGACAAATCCCATGACAATCATCTCGGTTGCTTCAGATTCTGACAAACCACGACTCATGAGGTAGTAGAGTTGTTCTTCTGAAATCTTAGATACCTTGGCTTCGTGCTCCAAAGCAACTTGCGAGTTGTGAATTTCATTGAATGGAATGGTATCTGACGCTGACAAGTCATCCATGATAATGGTATCACACTCGATGTGAGAGACAGATTTCTTAGAGTTTTTGTTAAAGGTTACTTGTCCACGATAGTCCACTTTTCCTCCGCCTTTAGCGATGGATTTAGACACGATAGAGGAGCTGGTATGTGGAGCGTTGTGGATCATCTTAGCACCCGTGTCTTGGTGTTGCCCTGCATTAGCAAAGGCGATAGAGAGCATAGTACCACGCGCCCCTTCTCCATCTAGATAAACAGATGGGTATTTCATGGTTGTTTTGGCACCCAAGTTTCCATCAATCCACTCAACTGTCGCATCTTTCAAAGCTTTGGCACGTTTTGTTACTAGGTTATAGACGTTATCAGACCAGTTTTGAATAGTCGTATAACGCATATAAGCTCCGTCCAAGGCAAAGATTTCTACAATGGCAGCGTGCAAGCTGTTGCTAGAATAAGTTGGTGCTGTACATCCTTCTACGTAGTGGACGCTTGCTCCCTCATCAACGATAATCAAGGTACGTTCAAACTGACCTGTATTTTCGTTGTTGATACGGAAGTAGGTTTGAAGTGGAATATCTACCTTGACACCTTTTGGTACGTAGATAAAGGTTCCACCCGACCATACTGCTGAGTTGAGGGCTGCCAGCTTGTTATCTGTCGGCGGTACCAACTTCGCAAAGTATTGTTTGAACAAGTCTGGGTATTCCTTGAGGGCAGAATCCGTATCTGTAAAGATAATACCCAATTTCTGGAACTCTTCCTTCATATTGTGGTAAACAACTTCTGACTCGTACTGGGCAGAAGCACCTGCTAGATAAGCACGTTCAGCTTCTGGAATCCCGATACGTTCAAAGGTTTCTTTGATTTTTTCAGGAACTTCATCCCAAGAACGGGCTGGTTTGTCAGATGGTTTTTGGTAGTAGATTAAGTCATCAAAGTCAATCTCTGACAAGTCTGCTCCCCAGGTTTGCATAGGCATTTTTTTGAAGGTTTCATAAGACTTCAAACGGAATTCTAACATCCACTCAGGTTCTCCCTTAGCAGCTGATAATTCGCGAATGACTTCTTCATTCAATCCTTTTCCTGTCGATAGGACAGGCTCTACATCGTCATGGAAACCAAATTTATATTCACCAAGGTCAATTGGTTTTGGTTCTACTCTTTCTTCAGACATAATATCCTTTCTTTCATTCTTCATTTCTACTGATTCGTAAGACAAAAGAAACTTGTCTTACTGTTTTTCTTGATCTTCAATTGTTTTCTTAAGGGCATTCCAAGCTAGAGTTGCACACTTAATCCGTTGTGGGAATTTCGCAACACCTGATAAGAAAGCTGCATCGCCAAGTTGGTCTTGGCGGTCATCTTTTTGACCTTGAACCATTTCTGAAAAAATGGTCGCAAGCTCTAAAATTTCTTGTTTGGTCTTGCCTAAAACAGCATCTGTCATCATACTAGCAGAGGCAGTTGAAATCGTGCATCCTGAATTTAGAAAAGCAATATCTTCCAAGCGGTCCTCTGCGTCAAACTTGACAGAGAGGTTGATAACATCCCCACAGGTTGGGTTATTGAGGCTGATTTGCTCAGCATCTTCCAACTTTCCTTGGTGATGGGGATTTTTCGAATGGTCTGCCACCACTGCCATATAAAGGCTATCTAGTTTAGAAAGTGCCATTGAAAAACTCCTTTGTCTTTTGTAGGGCATCGACCAACTTGTCGCAATCTGCCTTGGTATTGTAGATATAAAAACTTGCACGAGCTGTTGCTGGAACTTCCAAATACTGAAGCAAAGGCTGCGCACAGTGGTGACCCGCACGAACTGCTACTCCTTCATAATCCAGAGCCGTCGCAAGATCGTGAGGATGAAGATCTCCTAAGTTAAAGGCAATAACACCTGAACGTTGAGCCAAGTCCTGAGAACCATAAATAGTCAATCCTTCAATGGCCTGCAGTTTTGGAAATACGTATGAGATTAATTCCTGTTCATGGGCTTCAATCGCATCCATACCAAGATTTTCAAGATAATCCACTGCAGCAGCAAGTCCAATAGCACCAGCCATATTTGGCGTTCCAGCCTCAAATTTCCAAGGCAATTCCTTCCAACTAGCAGATTGCTCATAGACGAAATCAATCATCTCGCCTCCAAATTCTACTGGTGACATTTGTTCCAGATACTTCTCTTTGCCATACAGAACACCGATACCTGTAGGACCAGCCATCTTGTGACCTGAAAAGGCAAAGAAGTCTACATCCAAGTCCTGGACATCAATCTTCATATGGGGTGTAGACTGAGCACCATCCACCATCATAATAGCTCCAACTTGGTGGGCTAATTGAGTGATTTCCTTGATCGGATTGACCACACCAAGAACATTGGAGGAGTGAGCTAGGGAGACAAATTTAACTTTGTCATTCAGTTTAGAACTCAAATCATCCATATCGAGGGCTCCGTCCTTGAGATAGACATAAACAAGCTCTGCCCCAGTCTTTCGACAAGCCTCCTGCCATGGAATGATATTGGAATGGTGTTCCATGACAGAAATCAAAACTTGATCTCCTTCAGTCAGAATTTCCTCAGCAAAGCGAGCTACCCAGTTAAGACTGGTTGTCGTTCCTCTGGTAAAAAGTACTTCCTTTGTAGAACTTGCATTGATAAACTTACGAATGGTTTCACGAGCAGCTTCATAGGATGCTGTCGCACGCTCTGCCAAGGTATGAACACCACGGTGAACATTGGCATTGTCCTGCTCATAGTAGCGGTTGATTGTTTCCAGAACTGCTAGTGGTTTCTGTGTCGTCGCAGCATTGTCCAGATAGACCAGAGGTTCATCGTTGACAATCTGGTCTAAAATTGGAAAATCCTTGCGAATCGCTTCTACATCTAACATAGCCTTCCCCTTAGCGTTTTGACAATTTTTCTTCGATAGTTGCAATCATTTCGTCACGAACTTCTTTGACTGGAATCTCAACAATTACGGAGCCAAGGAAACCGCGAACAACCAAACGCTCAGCTGTCGCCTTATCCAAACCACGGCTCATGAGGTAGTACATATCTTCTGGATCCACCTGTCCGATAGAAGCCGCGTGACCTGCAGTTACGTCATTTTCATCAATCAAAAGAATTGGGTTGGCATCTGAACGTGCTTGGTCTGAAAGCATGAGAACACGGCTCTCTTGTTGCGCATCTGCTCCCTTAGCACCCTTGATAATGTGTCCAATACCATTGAAGGTCAAGGTCGCTTTTTCAAGGATAACCCCATGTTGGAGGATATTTCCGATTGAGTTGCAACCGTAGTTGGTTACACGAGTGTCAATCCCTTGCACCTGACGGCCACTTGAAAGGGCTACGACTTTAAGGTCAGCATGGCTACCGTTACCAATCAAATCGCTATCAAAGTCCGCAACGACGTTTCCTTCGTTCATAACACCGATTGCCCAGTCAATGCTTGCATCGTTTCCTAGTTTACCACGACGGCTAATGTAGGCAGTAACATTTTCTCCTAGACGGTCAATAGCCGCAAACTTCACTTGCGCACCAGAACGTGCAATGACTTCCACTGTGATATTGGCAGTTGCCTTAGCACTACCTTCTCCACGAGACTCTAAACGTTCAAGATAACTAATCTTACTGTTTTTACCAGCGATAATGAGGATATGCTTGTTAAATGGTACATCGCTATCGCTGTCTTGGTAGAAAATACCTTCGATTGGCTCTTTAATCTCAACATTATCAGGAATGTAGAGAACAGCACCACTATTAAAGTAAGCTGTATGGTAGGCTGCCAACTTGTCGTCATCATACTTAACTGATGACATGAAGAATTCCTCAATAAGCTCTGGAATTTCTTCTAAAGCTGAGTGAAAGTCTGTAAAGACAACACCTTGTTCAGCTAACTCAACTGGAGTTTGCTCAAAAACAGTTTGGGTTCCAACTTGTACCAACTTCAAGTGGTTATCTAAAGCAGTGAAGTCAGGAACATTTGCTGAAGGTTCACTTTCTGTGATGGTTCCACCCCCCAGATTCCAACGGTGAAATTTGACACGCTCAATGACTGGTAATTCCAAACTCTCAATCTTATCAAAAGCTTTTTGACGGAGGTCAGCCAACCAGCTTGGTTCAGCGTGCATTTCTGAAAAAAGTTTAATAGTTTCTTTAGTCATTTACTTCTCCTAAAAGATACGAGGGAATTACAATTCTTCCTTGTAGTCGTAGCCAAGTTCTTCAGCTAGTTTTGCGTATCCTTCACGCTCCAAACGCGCAGCCAATTCTGGACCTCCAGAAAGGACCACACGACCTTCCATCATCACGTGTACCACGTCTGGTGTGATGTAGTTCAAAAGACGTTGGTAGTGTGTGATGATCATAGCACCAAAGCCTTCACCACGCATAGCATTGACACCTTTCGATACAACTTTAAGGGCGTCAATATCAAGACCTGAGTCAATCTCATCCAAAAGGGCAAATGTAGGTTCCAACATCAAGAGTTGAAGAATTTCATTACGTTTTTTCTCACCACCAGAGAAACCTTCGTTTAGGTAACGCTCTGCCATTTCTTCTTTCATGTTGAGCAATTCCATTTTTTCGTCTAGCTTAGTGATAAATTCACGAACTGAAATCTTCTCATCATCTTCTTTACCAGCATTCATAGCTGCACGGAGAAACTCAGCGTTGGTAATTCCAGGGATTTCAGATGGGTATTGCATAGCAAGGAAAAGTCCCATACGCGCACGCTCGTCCACTTCCAATTCAAGGATATTTACCCCATCAAACAAGACTTCACCTTTGGTAACTTCATAGTTAGGGTTCCCCATGATAGCGGCAGAAAGAGTCGATTTACCAGTACCATTTGGTCCCATGATAGCTGCGATTTCTCCTGTTTTCAGGGTCAGGTTAACCCCTTTTAAAATTTCTTTTCCTTCAATCTCAACGTGAAGATCTTTGATCTCTAATACTGACATGATAGTTCCTTTCTTTTTCAAACATTTTGCTCAATACTTTAGGAAATTGCTTACAATCCCTAAAAAATAGGACAAAAGGTCAATAAATATACTCTACTAGTATAACAAAAAAAAGCCCAAAAGGCTTTGATTTTGTCTAGAAGCTGGGGGGCTAATCCTTGCGGTTTAAGTGTTGATCAATAGCATCTACGATTTTTCCCATCACGTAACTTAATCTAAAATTTCGAAAGAGTAGAATGGCCCAAAAGGCTGCCATAACGTAGCGACCAGTCATCAAAGATTCATTGAAAAAATAAGTCTCAGCAGCCGTGAATAATGCTATTATGATAAATTGTTGTCTATTCATAGGATTATTGTACCATGAAATCCACTTTTAGTCTTCTTCGACCATGACTTTATCAGCCAGAAATTCAAATCCTTCTGGAATCAAGTTCTCTTCTTCTACCTCTTGATCTGCTTGAGAAGACTTGTTTTTAGCTGAAAATGCTGCTCGAACCTCTTTCCATTCCTCTAAGGAAATAGCCAGAATCTCAGGGGAAAATCCAGCTGCTTGGCTGAGAATATTGCCAAACATGGTATTGAGATTGTCTCTTTTCATGGTTTGCCCAGCATTGAAATTAGACTCAAAGGCTAAAATAGCATGGTGTTCATTGGCCGCAACTGGTTGAG
This sequence comes from bacterium, assembly GCA_905221335.1. Classification (GTDB taxonomy): domain Bacteria; phylum Bacillota; class Bacilli; order Lactobacillales; family Streptococcaceae; genus Streptococcus. Next base: position 415,318 of record CAJNCT010000001.1, on the reverse strand, counting down.
AACCTACGAGCAGAGCCTTATCTGGACCAGCTAAGCTTTCAATCACTTCTCCCCATGCATTCTGGAGGCGAATCAGGTTTTGCCGTGCCAAATCAGGATTTTCGACAGCTTCTTGCAGGATAGCCTGAACCTTATTACGGTCTACTCGATAGACTGTCTTGGAAGTGGTTGGACGGCTAGGAACTGGCGCAACTTGTTTAGGAGCTGTGCCCACATTGGCAAGTTCTTGCTTGAGACGGGCGACTTCCTGTCTCAGTGCAGAAATTTCACTTTCAACAGCTCCTGAAAGCGCAGATTCAGGCTTGATTTCAGCTAAACGTATGGTCATCATCTCAGCATAAATCTTGGGTTGCAAGCTAGCCTTCATATCTGCCAAGCTTACTGTTGCTAGACGAATCATTTCAAAGAGGCTTTCCTGAGACAAAGCTAGATTGTCCATAAAAACTGGACTATGATGAGTATTTTCGCCACCTGTCTGAACAACTAGTAGATCACGCAAATACTGCAAGAGATCCGTCACAAAACGAGTCATACTCTTGCCATTTTCAAACAACGTGTTCAAAGAATCAAGAGCTTTTGGTACATCCTGCTGGGATAAGGCCGCTACATAATCATCTAGAGCTGATAAACTAATAGTACCTGTAATCTCCTCAGAAATAGATGTCGTTAAAGCATTCCCTTGCGTCAAACTCAAGGCTTGATCCAGAATAGACAAGGCATCCCGCATTCCACCTTCAGCCCGTCTAGCAATGATTTCCACAGCCTCTGGTTCAGAACTGATATTCTCTTTTGACAAAATAGTTTGGATATGGTCCTTAATATCTTGCGTTCGAATCGCTTTAAACTCAAAACGTTGGACACGCGATAAAATGGTTGCTGGAATCTTGTGCAATTCAGTGGTTGCCAAAATAAAGACGACATTCTGAGTCGGCTCTTCAAGCGTCTTCAAAAGCGCATTAAAGGCTCCCGTAGACAGCATATGAACCTCGTCGATAATGTAGACCTTATAACGAGCCAAGCTAGGAGCATAGGTCGATTTATCACGAATTTCACGAATTTCATCAACTCCATTATTCGATGCCGCATCCATTTCAATGACATCTTCTAGGCTACCTTCTGTCACTGCCTGACAGATATAACAGTTATTACATGGTTCCCCGTCCACTTGGTTCGGACAGTTCATTGCCTTGGCAAAAATTTTGGCTACACTGGTTTTCCCAGTTCCACGAGGACCTGAGAAAAGATAAGCGTGACTAATCTTTTCCTGCTCAACCGCTTGTCTTAGAGTTTTCGCCACAACCTCTTGGCCTACCAGTTGTGAAAAAGTCTGGCTTCTATATTTTCGATAAAGTGCTTGATACATTAGGCTTTCTCCTCAAACATTGTAAAATCCCATTCTGTCTTCTCAAGCAAAATATCGACAAATTGTTCCAAGTAATCACGGTCAACAGCATTGTAATCATCAATAAGTGAAGAATCCAGGTCTAAGACACCCAGCAATTGACCATTCTTGAGCATGGGAACCACGACTTCACTCTTGGCCATACTATCACAAGAAATGTAGTTTGGATAGGTGCTCACATCGCCAACTAAAACAGTCTCTTGAAACTCAGCAGCTTCTCCACACACGCCTTTCCCAAGTGGGATGCGAATGCACGAAACGCCACCCTGAAAAGGTCCTAAAATCAACTCGTTACCATCAAACAGATAAAAACCTGCAAATACAGTATTCGGAAAGCGAGATTTTAGGAGGGCACTAGCATTAGAAAGATTGGCAAGAACGTTGCTCTCACCCTCTAGTAAATAAAAGAGTTCCTCGTTTAACAATTGATATTGTGATTGTTTTTCTGAATCTAACATAGAACTATTATATCAAAAATGGGAAAGAGACAAAAGAAAAATCCCTTGTTTTAAACAAAGGATTTTATGATTATCAATTTGATTAAAGTTCGATATCACCGAACAAGTCAGCCATTGAGAATCCTGTTTGTGTTTCTGGAAGTTCGAAATCACGTTTTTCTTGACGTTTTGGACGACGTGGACGAGCAGCACGTTTTTCTTCTTTTTGTCCTTCTTCTTGAGCTGGACGTTCTTCAAGAGCTTTGATAGAAAGTGATACGCGTTCTGCATCAGCATTAACATCAAGGACTTTAACAGTAACTTCTTGACCAACAGTAAGAGCTTCTTTTGGATTTTCGATACGTTTGTGTGAAATTTGTGATACGTGAACAAGTCCATCGATACCTGGCAATACTTCAACAAATGCACCAAAGTCAGTCAAACGTTTAACTGTTCCTTCTACTACATCACCTTTAGCCAATTTTTGCTCAACGCCATCCCATGGTCCAGGTGTTGTTGCTTTAAGTGAAAGTGATACGCGTCCTTCTTCTTCGTTAAGATCAAGGATCTTCACTTCAATTTCTTCACCAACAGTTACAACTGATTTAGGTGATACGTTACGTTCGTGTGACAATTCAGTCAAGTGAACCAATCCGTCAACACCACCAAGGTCGATGAAAGCACCAAAGCTAGTGATACGAGCAACTTTACCAGTTACGACATCACCAACAGCTAATTTACCGAATACTTCAGCACGAGCTGCTGCAGTAGCTGCTTCAACAACTTCACGACGTGAAAGGATGAAGCGGTTTTCTTTAGGATCAACTTCTTTGATTTTAGCATCAAATTCTTGACCTACGAAACGCTCAGTGTTACGTACGAAACGAGTATCCAACATTGAAGCTGGAATAAATCCACGAATACCTTCAAATTCTACTGAAAGTCCACCTTTAACGGCACGAGTTCCTTTAACAGTAACAACTTCTTCTTCGCGTCCTACAAGTTTGTCCCATGCTTTGCGAGCTTCAAGGCGTTTTTTAGATACAAGGTATGTAACTGTATCAGTATCTTTACCAACTACTTGACGAAGTACAAGAACATCCAATACTTCTCCTACTTTCACAAAGTCATTGATATCTGCATCGCGATCATTTGTCAATTCGCGAAGAGTCAAGACACCTTCAACACCAGTCCCAGAGATTGCAACGTTAGCTTGAGTCGCATCAACTGTCAATACTTCAGCACTAACAACATCACCAGGCTCAACTTGGCTAACGCTATTTAGCAAATCTTCAAATTCATTCATCTAAAAAATCCTCCAACAATCAAGTTTTTTCCAAAACTTGACATACTTATAATTTTTTTCCTAAGCACCCGCAAGAACATGTTCGTATTGTTCACGTCTTTCAATATAAAAATAAAATACCCTAAGATATTTTTCTTTTTATCTTGAATTTATTACCTAAGAACTGGGGTAGCTGGATTCGAACCAACGCATGAGGGAGTCAAAGTCCCTTGCCTTACCGCTTGGCTATACCCCAATGATGAGATGGAGAGAGAGGGATTCGAACCCCCGAACCCGAAGGAGCGGATTTACAGTCCGCCGCGTTTAGCCTCTTCGCTATCTCTCCAATGCTTAACGAAAACTATTATATCATGAAATTTTCAAAAAAACAAGCATTATTTTGTTAAATTATAGTTTTCAATCAAAATTTCCACAGCTTTTTCAAGTTTTTTATAAAAACTATCGACATTTCCATTCTTTATGATGGCAAATTGACTATCTAATTCGGCAATTTCACCAATGACCTTTTTCCCGATTGTCAAAACGTAACCTTCATAACTGTCTTTTCCAACAGTCACTTTTGCATCTGTTAATTGGATTTCAATTTTCTTATCTTTTTTACTCATACTGTACCTCTTTTCACTTTTTCTATTGTACAAGAAAATGCTCAAACTAGCAAGAAAAAACTCCATTTCAGCGATTACAACTGCTACGGAGTTCTTCTTTACTTCATGTCTTTTAGTCCACTTTGACAATCCATCCTTCAGGCGCTTCCACATCACCAAATTGGATACCCGTCAATTCATCATAGAGTTTACGTGTAACAGGACCTACTTCTGTTTCACTATAGAAAACATGGAAATCATCGCCATGTTGGATACCTCCAATTGGAGAAATAACCGCTGCTGTACCGCAGGCACCTGCCTCTACAAAACGATCCAAATTATCAATTGGGACATCACCTTCAATCGGTGTCAAGCCCAAGCGGTGTTCTGCCAAGTAAAGCAAAGAGTACTTGGTAATGGATGGCAAGATGGATGGACTCAATGGCGTAACAAATTCATTGTCTGCCGTGATTCCAAAGAAGTTGGCTGATCCGACTTCTTCAATCTTTGTATGTGTAGATGGGTCTAGGTAAATAACGTCAGAAAAGTTGCGAGACTTGGCTATTTTACCTGGGAGGAGACTGGCAGCATAGTTCCCACCTACCTTGGCCGCACCCGTACCATTTGGAGCTGCTCGGTCGTATTCATCTTGAATCAAGAAATTCGTTGGAACCAATCCACCTTTAAAGTAATTACCAACCGGCATAGCAAAGATGGTGAAAATATACTCTTCTGCTGGTTTAACCCCGATAATATCCCCAACACCAATCAAGAGAGGACGGAGATAGAGGGTTCCACCCGTTCCATATGGTGGTACGTATTCTTCATTTGCACGCACAACTGCTTTACAAGCTTCTACAAACATTTCTGTCGGAACTTGTGGCATCAAAAGACGGTCACAAGTACGTTGCAGACGCTTGGCATTTTCGTCAGGACGGAACAGTTGAACACTGCCATCCTTCGTACGATAGGCTTTCAGACCTTCAAATGCTTGCTGTCCATAGTGGAGACTTGGAGAAGACTCTGAAATATGCAAGGTTGCATCCTCTGTCAATTCTCCTTGATCCCATTGACCATTTTTGTAATGAGCGATATAACGATAAGGTAATTTCATATAAGAAAATCCAAGGTTTTCCCAATCAATTGCAACTGTCATGTGTTTCTCCTTTATACTATTCAAACTATGTGTTCTATTCTACACTTTTCTAGTAAAATTTCAAGTATTATTTGTAATTTTCTGAAAATTTTTTCAACATAAAGAAATCAGCCCTCTGGGCTGATTCTTTTTACGGATTTGCTTTGTCTTCTTTAAAGACTTCTTTGAGGTAAGCATCGAAAACTTCCTCATCTGAAATGGTGTCAGAAATAAAACTTCCATTGCTAGTACGTTCTGACAAGTTGAGGTCTTGCAAGCGACTCTCATAGATTGTTCCTTTATTGGATTGGACCAGCAGCGTTTGGTCGTTTTCTTCTACTTCTGTACTGAAGAGGTCACCAACAAAGCCTTGCTCTGCAACTGCTCCTGCTAAGAAGACACGATGCGGTTTGTTTTTCAACTCACGCAAGACTTGTAGGCCTCGTTTGGCACGGCTGGTCGCTGGAATTTCGTCAATAGAAACACGTTTCAAGCTTCCACGTTGGGTCAAGAGGTAGAAGGAGGTGGTGTTACAGATAAAGGCAGCCTGAAGTTCATCATCTGCTTTCAGGTTCATAGCCTTGACACCCGCAGCCTTGGCACCAACAACCGGAACCTCTTCGATATTGAAACGAAGGGCGTAACCGTTTTGGCTAATTAAGAGTACATCATCAAGTCTAATCGGAGCCACTGCTACAATCTGATCTGTCTCGTCTTTGAGTTTAGCGTACTTAACAGACTTAGACTTGTAGGTCCGCCATGGAGAGAATTCTTTGCGTTCTACACGCTTGATTTGACCAAGGCGAGTCGCTGCAAAATAAGTTGTCGCATCATCAAACTGATCCACTACTTCTGCATAGAGAATTTCTTCGTTAGTTTCGAAGTTTGTAATGGTCTGACTCAGATGCTCTCCGATGTCCTTCCAGCGAATATCTGCTAATTCATGAATTGGACGATAGATGACATTTCCAAGAGTCGTAAACATCAAGAGATGCTGGGTTGTCTTGGCAGTTTGTACAAAGATCAGACGATCATCATCACGTTTGCCAATTTCTTCCAGAGTGGAAGCGGCAAAGGAACGTGGGCTGGTACGCTTGATATAGCCTGCCTTGGTTACGCTGACGTAAGTATCTTCTTCAGCAATAAGACTAGCCGTATCAATCTCGATTGCTTTCGCAGTATCTTCCAAAGTACTCAAACGTGGTGTCGCAAATTTCTTCTTGACCTCACGAAGCTCTTTCTTCATGAGATTGTACATGGTTCGTTCGTCACCAATGATCGCCGCAAGCATGGCAATCTTTTCACGAAGTTCTGCTTCTTCTTCCTGCAAGACAACCACGTCTGTATTGGTCAATCGATAAAGTTGTAAAGTAACGATGGCCTCAGCCTGCTCTTCTGTAAAATCATAGCTGACCTTGAGATTTTCTTTGGCGTCAGCCTTGTTTTCAGAAGCACGAATAAGGGCAATGACTTCGTCCAAAATCGAAATCACGCGAATCAAACCTTCAACGATATGAAGACGTTTCTCAGCCTTTTCCTTGTCAAAGCGAGAACGCGCCAAAATCACCTCACGACGGTGGGCAATGTAGCTAGACAAGATTGGGACAATCCCAACCTGACGAGGTGTGAAATTGTCAATCGCCACCATGTTAAAGTTGTAGTTGATTTGTAGGTCAGTGTATTTGAAGAGATAGTTAAGAACGAGCTCGGTATTAGCGTCTTTCTTGAGCTCAATAGCGATACGAAGACCGTCACGGTCAGACTCATCACGAATTTCAGCAATACCTGCCACCTTGTTATTGACACGGACATCATCGATTTTCTTGACTAGATTAGCCTTATTGATTTCATAAGGAATCTCAGTGATAACGATTTGCTCCTTACCGCCTTTTAACTTTTCAATCTCAGTTTTAGAGCGAACGACCACGCGCCCTTTCCCAGTTTCATAGGCCTTCTTGATTTCGTCACGCCCTTGGATGATAGCTCCTGTAGGGAAATCTGGTCCAGGCAAGAATTCCATGAGTTTGTCCACCTTGGCTGTTGGGTGATCAATCATGTAAACCGTCGCATCAATGACCTCAGCCAAATTATGCGGTGGAATATCTGTGGCATAACCAGCCGAAATCCCAGTCGAACCATTGACTAAGAGGTTTGGAAAGGCTGCTGGCAGGACTGTTGGTTCTTTCTCGGTATCGTCAAAGTTCCAGGCAAAAGGAACTGTCTTTTTCTCGATATCCTGAAGAAGATAACCAGCAATCTCAGACAAACGTGCCTCGGTATAACGCATAGCAGCAGGCGGATCTCCGTCCATAGAACCGTTATTACCGTGCATTTCGACCAAAATCTCACGGTTTTTCCAATCCTGAGACATACGAACCATGGCATCATAGATAGAACTGTCACCGTGTGGGTGGAAATTCCCCATGATATTCCCGACAGACTTGGCAGACTTACGGTAGCTCTTATCAAAGGTATTGCCATCCTTATTCATAGAATAAAGAATACGACGCTGAACCGGCTTCAAGCCATCTCTAATGTCTGGCAAAGCCCGGTCTTGAATGATGTACTTGGAGTAGCGACCAAAACGCTCTCCCATGATGTCCTCTAAGGACATGTTTTGAATGTTACTCATATAGGATACAGAGCCCGTAAAATACCAAGTGAAAATAGAAAATTCTTGAAGTAAGCAAGCCCACAAGAGAATTTATCTTTTTCACACAGCATTTAGGGCGTGTTCAACTCCTTTCAAAGAATATAGAGTAGATTTTTATACAATTTTTTATACAATAAAGGATATTTTACGGAAATTAGTCCCGTGTTCAGTTACAATAAGTAACCAAACTATCCTTTCTATAGTTTAAAGTTTTAAATTACGTTCTTTATTGACTTAGTGATTTGACAGTCTCTCCTCAGCATACTGAATCATCTTTTCCGCCACTTCCTTATCATAGTCAAAGCCCATCTTTTGAGCAAGGGATTGAGCTTCTTGGTGGAAAAGTTTCATGGTAGCAAATAAAGACTGAGTGATTTTATCACTGCTTGAGAAATCAAGCAGATTTGAGAATTCCTTCTCTTTCTCAGCCGGCCAGTAGCTAAAGAGGTATTTGTAGTTCTTGCCAACATCGACCGTTCCCTTATCTGCTGCCACTTGCCAAGCTAAAAGCTTGAGCAATTCTTGTTGGCAAATACCATAGAGATGGTCAGTCGCATAGACAAGGTGGTTCCGATGAATGCCCTTGACTACGTAGGCTGACACCCACCAAAATTCATTGCAGGCTTTGTCAAACTCTATCGCACTAGCTGAGCTTGTCCAGTAACGTTGAGGACTTGGGAAATAGGGAACAAACAAGCCTTTCTCATCTTTCAAAACTGTATAATCAGCCTCGCTATCCACCCACTCTTGGATGTGACTTTTGGGGCAGAGGGTCAAATCAATTCGATTGCCATCTTCAAAGAGCATAAGATAGAGATGGCGATGGTCAAGTACGTTATACTGCTCAATGATGCGCTTGCCAAACTGATCCAACCAAGTCAGGTCAGCTAACAGACCATCCAAACTCTCCACAATGTAGACTACATCATAGTCTTGGAACTCGTCCTTGGAAGACTTTGGGTTTGTCCGCGAGCCGGACATGGCGACTGCATCGACCTGTAGCACTTTTGCGGTTTGCAAAATCACATCAAACATCTCGGGTTCAGTTCTCATGGGAATACCTGCCTTTTTATTGAAAACTCTTGATTCTGTAAAGGATATGTCTATAAAGCGGACTGTCTGCTAGAACTTTTTCATTATCAAATCCCTAGGATTATATAAGACGAAATATTTTGGAAAATAATCCTAGGAATGAGGAAGCATTAGATTTATAGCCATCCCATTGCAATCATAGCGTCTCTTAACGAGTTATATCCCTTGATATCTCCACCGGTACAGCCATGAGTTACAGAAGCACTCCCATCTTCTCCATGATATTTCAGATAAATTTTTCCCTCACTAATAAAAGGTCTAAAATACTTGTTTCTTCCTGTTCGTTCAGTATATTGACTACCTTTCAAAGAATTTTCCAGCGTATTTATCTGTTCTTTTGTAAAAAGGATAATCCCTTTCTCCTCTTCTGTAGTAAAAGAATGAATAAGTTCACCCTCGCTAATAATTGTTCCAAACTTAATTTCAGGAATAGATTTGTTTCCTATCTTATCTTTTGCCTTATTAGAAGTTTTATAAATCCCAAGCACTTTTTCTTGAAGTACTAAAGCAAAATAATGCTCTTCACCAAGTAGTTCGGTTGAATCATTACTATTCTTAAAATATTTTCGATATTCTCCGTTATATCCATTTTTATAAAACTCTCGATAGCTGTTATATTCCCGATAGTCGCCCATAACTGATAAATCAAAATCAATATCACAATTCGGAATAAATACATGTTTTCCTATAGCTTGATCATTTTCATTAGGTTTTAAAGTTGTATAATAAATTTCCGTTCCAATAGGATATTTGTCTATTGAATCTTCTGACTTTTTATAAATCGCCTTTACTTCATAGAAAACCTCTCCACTTTCAGTATCCTTGAAAAACTTTTCAACTTCATCTTCAAAATAAGCTTGGCTATATCTTGGAGCTCCCTTAGTCTGATGGTTTGCACTAGCAAACTGAGTAATCAAATTTTTTTCTTTATCGTTAATGGCTTCATCTTTCCAAATCCCTTTTTGCTTGAAATCGGGAGTTAAGAACTGATACCCATAAATGAATTCATGGAAACCACGTCCCAAAATATGACCAATATTAAAATGATTAATTCCAATTTCTTTCGGATAGTTCTCTGGTGTTTTTTTATTTTCGGGAGCTTCTTTTCCTGTTTTTCTGGACCCTTTCAAAACACATGACCACCCTCGTCTAAAGTAATCAGAAGCCTCTTCTTTAATTTCCGACACTTCCTTTGTATAGTCCACTTCTATTTTAAAGTAACATCCTGATTCACAAAATTCTAACTTAATAGAATGTGTTTCTCTATCAATAAAAGTAAGTCTAGACAATCTTTCATTTAACCCACTATTTTCTAATAAAGAGACCAATTCGTCCTTATCTTTCAATCCAAGCCTAGTCAGAACATCTGATTCTTTCATAAGAGTTCTCCTTTTTCACAGTCCAAGACTTTAATTTTGAATGTATTTCAAAATTATATTGTAATTTTTGTTATTCTTTTCTTTGAAACGACTACTAAGAGAATCATTTATTTCTGGCTCAGTATATGAAATAGGTGGGCCATTGTATTTAAATAATTTATGAAACTCATCCTCTTCGCCAACATACACCGGAATATCATAAAAGAGTTCCCCTTTGTTATCTTGATACTGATCACCTGTAATATCAACTATTATATCTTCGTAGGCAACTAACCAAGCATGAGAATCTCCTTCCCATCCAGAACCATATTCACCAGAAACATATAATGATTCAATTCCTTTTTCATATAAATACCTCTGAAGGTAGTCACTTATATAGCTACAACATCCTACAGGAAAGTTTATTAGGTTATGATCAATTTCTCCCGCCTGAATTGCTTTTTCAATAGCTTGTCTATATTTTGTTGCTATTTCTTTCAATTCATTTATCATAACTTGTTTATTTTGCATTATTCAGAACGCCCCACTCTCTTCCAGCGTAAACTTGACATTATCCTCAATCCACTTACGGCGTGGTTCGACCTTGTCTCCCATGAGGACATTGACGCGGCGTTCAGCGCGTGCTAGGTCTTCGATCGTGACACGGATAAGAGTACGCGTTTCTGGGTTCATAGTTGTTTCCCAGAGCTGGTCTGCATTCATCTCACCAAGACCTTTGTAGCGTTGGAGAGTGGCTCCTTTGCCAAATTGCTTACGGAGTTCTTCTAGCTCTCCGTCCGTCCAAGCATAGGCCACTTCTTCTTTCTTTCCTTTCCCTTTGGACATCTTGTAAAGAGGCGGAAGGGCGATATAGACATGTCCCGCCTCAACTAGCGGACGCATATAACGATAGAAGAAGGTTAAGAGAAGAGTCTGGATATGGGCTCCATCGGTATCCGCATCGGTCATGATAATGATCTTGTCATAGTTGGCATCTTCAATAGAAAAATCTGCTCCCACACCCGCACCGATGGTATAAATCATGGTATTGATTTCTTCATTTTTGAGGATATCCGCCATCTTGGCCTTGGCTGTATTAATGACCTTACCTCGAAGGGGCAAGATAGCCTGGAACTTACGGTCACGACCTTGCTTGGCAGAACCACCGGCAGAGTCCCCCTCGACTAGGTAGAGTTCATTCTTTGCAGGGTTTTTAGACTGGGCTGGAGTCAATTTTCCAGACAACAAGCCCTTGTCTTTCTTGTTTTTCTTACCATTTCGGCTCTCATCACGCGCTTTACGCGCCGCCTCGCGCGCATCACGAGCCTTGATAGCTTTGCGAATGAGATTGGAAGCCAGTTCCCCATTTTCCATAAGGAAGAAGGTCAACTTATCAGCCACAATTCCATCCACAACCGGACGAGCTAGTGGACTCCCCAGTTTGTCCTTGGTCTGTCCTTCAAACTGGAGGTGTTCTTCCGGAACTAGGATAGAAAGGACGGCAGCAAGTCCCTCACGATAGTCTGACCCTTCAAGGTTTTTATCTTTTTCCTTGAGGAGCCCAGTCTTACGCGCGTAGTCATTCATGACCTTAGTAATGGCTGACTTGAGTCCTGTCTCGTGCGTCCCCCCATCCTTGGTGCGAACGTTATTGACAAAAGATAGAATGTTATCTGAAAATCCATCATTGTACTGGAGGGCTACTTCCACTTGGAAACCATTGTCTTCGCCTTCAAAGTATAGGACTGGCGTCAAGGTTTCCTTGTCTTCATTGAGGTAAGAAACAAAGTCTTGTACCCCGTTCTCATAATGGAATTCGATTGCATCATCTGTTCGCTTATCTGTCAAAGACAAGGTAACATTTTTTAAGAGAAAGGCTGACTCATTGAGTCGTTCTGAAATGGTATTGTACTTGAAGTCAGTCGTAGAAAAAATCGTCGCGTCAGGCATGAAAGTGACTTTGGTACCTGTCTTAGACTTGGGTGCTGTACCAATTTTCTTCAAGGTTGTGACGGGTTTCCCGCCATTTTCAAAACGTTGCTTGTAGACTGTACCGTCACGGGTGATTTCAACTTCTAGCCAACTTGATAGGGCATTAACGACTGAAGATCCCACTCCGTGGAGACCTCCAGATGTCTTATAACCCCCTTGACCGAATTTCCCTCCAGCGTGGAGAATGGTAAAGATAACTTCAACAGTTGGAATTCCCATGGCGTGCATCCCAGTCGGCATTCCACGACCATGGTCCTCTACTGTCAAACTTCCGTCTTTATTGATAGTCACATCAATGCGGTCACCAAATCCAGACAAGGCCTCATCGACTGCATTGTCCACAATTTCCCAGACTAGGTGATGGAGACCAGCACCGTCAGTCGATCCAATATACATCCCCGGACGTTTACGGACTGCATCCAACCCTTCTAGCACCTGAATGGCGTCATCATTGTAGTTATTAATATTGATTTCCTTTTTTGACACAAGGAACCTCCTATTTGTTCATCTTTTCTATTTTACAGGTTTTCTAGCGATTTTGCAAAGCTTTTCCCTTTCAGCTGTCACAATTTCACAGGATATTCTCTGACTTTCTATACCATTTCATGGTATAATAGTTCTATGATGACATTTGTATTATTAATTTCAGCTTATCTACTAGGCTCAATCCCTTCTGGTCTTTGGATTGGACAAATCTTCTTTCAAACAAATCTACGTGAACATGGTTCTGGAAACACCGGAACAACCAATACTTTCCGTATTTTAGGTAAGAAAGCGGGTATGGCAACCTTTGTGATTGACTTCTTTAAAGGAACCTTGGCCACTCTCCTTCCTATTCTTTTCCACCTTCAAGGTGTATCACCTCTTGTATTTGGACTTTTGGCTGTGATTGGACATACTTTCCCTATCTTTGCAGGATTTAAGGGTGGCAAGGCTGTCGCAACCAGTGCTGGAGTGATTTTCGGATTTGCTCCTGTTTTCTGTCTTTATCTAGCAATCGTATTCTTTGGAAGCCTCTATCTAGGTAGTATGATTTCACTATCAAGCGTTACTGCTTCTATCGCAGCCGTTATCGGAGTTCTCCTATTTCCACTATTTGGATTTATCCTGAGTAGCTATAACCCTCTCTTCATTTTGATTATCCTAGCACTCGCTAGCTTGATTATCATTCGTCACAAGGATAATATCACACGCATCAAAAACAAAACTGAAAATCTCGTCCCTTGGGGATTAAACCTAACTCATCAAAATCCTAAAAAATAAAACGCCAGTTTGAACTGACGTTTTTTTGTATGCTTATTTTGATTTGATATAGTTGATACCGTCTGCCTTAGGTGCAACTGCTTTTCCAAAGAAGGCTGCCAAGACAATGACTGTCAAAACATAAGGCGCAATTTGTAGGTAGACCGCAGGTACTCCTTGCAAGAAAGGAAGTTGTGATCCAATAACTGCCAAACTTTGAGAGAGTCCAAAGAAGAGACTTGAAAGCATAGCTCCGATTGGATTCCATTTCCCAAAGATCATGGCTGCAAGAGCGATAAATCCAGGCCCTACAATAGTAGTCACTGAGAAGTTGACTGAGATTGATTGGGCGTAGATAGCTCCACCAATTCCGCCGAGGAAACCAGAAATAATCACCCCCAAATATCTCATCTTGTAAACATTGATCCCCAAGGTATCCGCTGCTTGAGGGTGTTCACCGACAGAGCGAAGGCGAAGACCAAAGCGTGTCTTAAAGAGAATAAACCAAGCAAGGAAAGAGAAGGCAATCGCGATATAACCTAGCAAACTTGTTGACTTGAAGAAGATATCTCCAATCACTGGGATATCAGCCAAAACTGGGAAATCAAAACGTCCAAAAGTCTGGCTTAAGTTATCCGTTTGCCCTTTGTTATAAAGAACTTTAACTAAGAAAACTGCTAGGGCAGGAGCCATCAAGTTCAATACTGTACCACTGACAACATGGTCCGCACGGAAATGAACTGTCGCTGCTGCGTGGATGAGGGAGAAAATGGCTCCCACGACACCAGCAACCAACAAGGAAATCCAAGGGGTCGCTGCTCCAAGTTGTTCTGCAAACTCAAGGTTAAAGACAACCCCAGAAAAGGCTCCCATAACCATAATTCCTTCAAGACCGACGTTAACGACACCACCACGTTCAGAGAAAACTCCTCCGATACTCGTGAAAATAAGTGGTGCTGAGTAAATCAGCATAGAAGAGACCAAGAGGGTGAGTAATGTTGTAATAGACATCCTTACTTACCTCCTTTAACTTGTTTTTTCGGTTTGACAAAGCGTTCAATAATATAGTGAACACTGACAAAGAAGATAATAGACGCTGTTACAATGCTGACAAGCTCAGACGGAACTTGCGCTGCGTTCATACCCGGTGCTCCTACTTGCAAAACTCCAAATAAGAAGGCTGCAAAGAGAATTCCAATTGGTGAATTTCCAGCAAGCAAACTAACTGCCATCCCGTTAAATCCGATAGCTAATGATGATCCCTGAACGTAAACGTTTTGGAAGGTTCCAAGACCTTCGACCGCTCCACCGAGACCAGCCAAAGCACCAGAGATAATCATTGATAGGATGATTGTACGTTTTGCTGAAATACCAGCGTACTCTGAAGCATGGGGATTGAGACCAACTGCTCGAATTTCAAAACCGAGAGTCGTTTTCTTGAGCAAGAACCAAATCACACCAACAGCAATGATAGCAAAGAAGATACCGATATTCATCCGAGAATTGCCAGTCAACTCAGATAACCATGGTGTCTGGTAACTAGCATTGGCACTCACACGAATCGTTGAGTCTGTACTTTGCATAAAGTCTTTCGGGAAAGAATGAATAAAGGCGTTCCCTACATACAATACAATGTAGTTCATCATAATGGTTACGATAACCTCTGACGTACCGAGATAAGCTCTGAGAATACCTGGAATCGCACCAACAATTCCACCTGCGATCAGAGCAATCACTACAGTCGCTAAAATCAACATTGGACGTGGCATGTCTGGATGCGACAAGGCAAACCAACCGCTGAGAATCCATCCTGCTAGAGCTTGACCTGGTAAACCAACGTTAAAGAAACCTGCCCGACTAGCAACGGCAAAACCAAGACCAATCAATACTAGAGGTCCCATGGCACGGAAAATTTCTCCAATCCCACGAAGGCTACCAAAAGCTGTATAAAACAGCTCCTCATAACCCCAGATAGCATCGTAGCCGAAGATCCACATGACGATGGCTCCGAGCAAGATTCCTAAGAATACGGAAATCAAGGGAACCGAAATTTGTTGTAATTTTTTAGACATCACTCTTCTCCTTTCCCAAGTCTCCACCAGCCATCAAGACACCAAGTTCTTGTTTGTTAGTCGTTTCTGGCGATACAATACCTTGAATCTTACCATCATGAATAACAGCAATTCGGTCTGAGACATTTAAAATCTCATCCAATTCAAAACTGACAACGAGAACAGCCTTGCCATTATCACGTTCTTCAATCAAGCGTTTGTGGATATATTCAATGGCACCGACATCCAAACCACGAGTTGGTTGGCTGACGATAAGGAGTTCAGGATCACGATCAATCTCACGAGCAATAATCGCTTTTTGTTGATTTCCTCCTGAAAGAGCTGCTGCTGGAACAAATTCGCTTGCCGCACGGACGTCAAATTCTTCCATTAATTGCTTTGCATGTGAAGTGATATTTGCATAGTTCAAGATACCATTCTTACTGAGTGGTTCTTTATAGTAGGTTTGAAGAGCGATATTTTCTGAAATCATCATCTCCAAAATCAATCCATCACGGTGACGGTCTTCAGGAACATGCCCTACACTGAGTTCCGTAATTTGTCGTGGGTGCATTCCCACGATTGATTTGCCTTTTAATTCAATACTACCAGACTCAACCTTACGAAGACCCGTAATGGCTTGAATGAGTTCAGATTGACCATTGCCATCAATACCTGCAATACCAACAATTTCACCAGCACGAACATCCAAAGAAAGATTCTTCACAGCTGGAACACCACGGTTTTCATTAACAACCAAGTCCTTGATAGACAAGACCACTTCTTTTGGTTGTGGTGCCTGTTTTTCCGTTTTAAAGGAGACTGAGCGTCCAACCATCATCTCTGCCAAGTCCGCATTGGTTGCTCCTGCGATTTCAACTGTCTGGATTGATTTCCCACGACGGATAACCGTCACTCGATTCGATACCGCACGAATCTCATCTAACTTGTGGGTAATCAAAATAATGGACTTCCCTTCTTTGACAAGGTTTTTCATGATTGCCATCAACTCATCAATCTCTGAAGGAGTCAATACGGCTGTGGGTTCGTCAAAGATAAGGATATCAGCACCACGATAGAGTGTTTTCAAGATTTCTACACGTTGTTGGGCACCAACGGAAATATCCGCCACCTTAGCAGCAGGATCCACTGCCAAACCATAACGTTCAGAAAGAGCCTTGATTTCTTTAGTAGCACCAGCTATATCTAGAACACCATTTTTAGTGATTTCACTCCCCAAAATGATATTCTCAGCTACTGTAAAAGCTTCGACCAACATAAAATGTTGGTGAACCATCCCAATTCCTAGACTAGCAGCTTTAGAAGGTGAATCTAGTTTGACAACTTGACCATTCACCGCAATTTCACCACTAGTTGGCTCAAGAAGTCCTGCCAGCATATTCATCAGAGTGGATTTACCCGCTCCATTTTCTCCTAAAAGTGCATGGATTTCACCTTTTCGCAGTTGCAAATTGATCTTGTCGTTTGCTACAAATTCACCAAACACCTTGGTAATATCCCGCATCTCAATGACATTTTCGTGTGCCATATGCTCTTCCTTTCAGAGGTTTATTTTATTTCAATAAAACCTGCTAATCACATTAACAAGCTCTATTGAGACAAAAATTGCCTCAATTCTTAAAGAAGCGACCGATGGCCGCTTCCTAAGAAATGACTTTTATCCATTATTTTTCAGGAACTTTTACACTTCCGTCAAGGATTTTAGCTTTTGCATCTTCGACAGCCTTTTTACCTTCTTCTGAAAGGTTTGTTACTGCCAAGTCAACCCCTTTATCTTTCAATGAGTAGACGATAACTTGTCCACCAGGGAATTCACCTTTTTCTGTTTTGTTGGCAATATCTTTTACAGTTGTACCAACTTGTTTCAATGTAGATACAAGAACGAAGTTTGATTCTTTACCATCTTTAGAAGTGTATTTACCTTCTGCTGCTTGGTCACGGTCTACACCAATAACCCAAACTTTTTCGTTTTCATTTTTGCTTTCGTTCAAAGATTTTGCTTCAGCAAAGACACCAGCACCTGTACCACCAGCTGCTTGGTAGACAACGTCTGCACCTGCAGCGTATTGAGCTGCTGCAATTGTTTTACCTTTGGCAGCATCACCAAATGAACCAGCGTAGTCAACTTGTACTTTGATAGATGGGTCTACTGACTCAACACCAGCCTTAAATCCAGCAGCGAAACGTGAAATAACTTCAGATTCGATACCACCTACAAAACCAACTTGTTTTGTTTTAGTTGTTTTAGCTGCTGCAACACCAGCAAGGTAAGCTGCTTCGTTATCAGCAAATGTTACGCTCGCAACATTCTTTTGATCTTTGATCACATCATCAATCAAGACATAGTTTAAGTCAGAGTGGTCTTTTGCTGCATCTTTAACTGCATTATTAAGGGCAAAACCAACACCGAAGATCAGGTTGTAACTTCCAGCCGCTTGTTGCAAGTTGTTAGCATAGTCTGCTTCGCTTGTTGATTGGAAATAAGTAAAGCCTTTATCTTTAGAAAGATTGTGTTCTTTACCCCAGTCTTGCAAACCTTCCCAAGCTGATTGGTTAAATGATTTATCATCAACACCACCAGTATCTGTTACGATCGCTGCTTTCGTCTTCATTTCAGATGAAGATGAAGCTGCATTACGAGAAGAGCGGTTACCACATGCAGCAAGTCCAACTGCTGCCACTGCAACTAGACCAAGGCCTAGCCATTGTTTCTTGTTCATTACTGAACCTCCTAAATAAGATGTGCAACGATGTTGCAAGTATAGATCGTTTGGTCACGTAGACCACAGCCACTCGAAGAGTAGCTCAGACTAATTTAAGTCTGTAAATGAGTATGGAAGTAACTCCCCGACCGTCATCTCGACCGTCGATTTATCTTTAGCAACTAAAGTCACTTTTAGATCTTGTTCAAAAAACTCAACCATGACCTGACGACAAGCACCACATGGCGAAATGGGTTTTTCAGTTTGTCCGTAGACAATCAATTCTGAAAACTCCCGTTGTCCCTCCGAAACTGCTTTGAAAATAGCGGTACGCTCTCCACAATTGGTCAAAGGATAACTAGCATTCTCGATATTAACACCCGTATAAATGCTACCGTTCTTGGCAACTAAAACAGCTCCGATGGGAAAGTGAGAATAAGGGACATAGGCTTGTTTGCTGGTTTCAATTGCTAGTTCAATCAACTCAGTAGTCGCCATCTGCCAATTCTCCTTTTAAAATCGCAACGCCAGCAGATGTTCCGATACGGGTAGCACCTGCTTCCACAAAAGCGACAGCATCTGCATATGAACGAGCTCCACCAGCCGCCTTAACACCCATATCTGGCCCGACTGTTTTACGCATCAACTGAACATCCTCTATAGTGGCACCACCAGTTGAAAATCCAGTTGATGTTTTGACAAAGTCAGCGCCTGCTTTCTGGGATAATTGGCAGGCCACAACCTTTTCATCGTCTGTCAACAAGCAGGCTTCAATAATGACCTTAACCAACTTGTCACCACTTGCTTCTACGACAGCACGGATGTCCGATTCAACTAAATCAAGATTGCCTGATTTGAGGGCACCAACATTGATAACCATATCAATCTCATCTGCACCGTTTTGGACAGCTTCTTTTGTTTCAAAAGCTTTCACAGCTGAAGTTGTTGCCCCCAAAGGAAAACCTACTACTGTACAAACCTTTACACCTGAGCCTTCAAGCCCTTTTTTCGCATGTTTAACCCATGTGGGATTGACGCAAACACTGGCAAAGTCATACTCACGCGCTTCAGATAGCAAACGATCAATTTGTTCTTGGCTTGCATCTTGCTTTAAAAGCGTATGATCGATATATTTATTTAACTTCATATTCGGATTCTCCCTGGTTTTATGAGATAATTTCTATAATTTCTCGTAAACTTTGCACTCCATTATTTATTTTAACATATTTTTGAAATTCTGTAACTAGTTCAGACGAAATTTTTCCATTTGTATAAACTTTTGCAACAATTTCTCCTTTTTGAACGGAGTCTCCAACTTTCTTTTCAAAAACAATCCCTGTTTCATAGTCCAAGTCATCAGACTTGACTGCACGACCAGCTCCTAGTCTCATGGCATAGAGCCCAAATTCCATAGCTGGAAGAGCTGAAATAACACCTGTATCTTGAGCTGGAATTTCCACCACATGAGCAACCTTGACTGGGCGATAGAGGTCTTCTAAATCACCGCCTTGTGCTGCTACCATTTCTTCAAACTTAGCCAGTGCTTGGCCATTCTCAAGATGTTGACGGATTTCCTCGATCGTTTTCTCAACATCAGCCAATCCAAGCATAATCTGAGCCAATTCACAGATAAAGTGGGTAATATCCTGACGGCCTTTCCCTTGTAAAATCTCCAATGCCTCAAGGATTTCGAGACGATTGCCAATGGCTTTTCCCAAGGGTTGGCTCATATCGGTAATGACTGCTACCGTCTTTCGACCAACAGCCTTACCAAGATCCACCATGGTTTGAGCCAATTCGCGCGCCTCATCAACAGTCTTCATGAAGGCACCCTCACCGACCGTTACGTCTAGCAAAATGGCATCCGCTCCTGCAGCAATTTTCTTGCTCATCACCGAACTAGCAATCAAAGGAATCGTGTCGACAGTTGCTGTCACATCACGGAGGGCATAGAGAAGCTTGTCTGCTTTAACCAGCTGATCTGACTGCCCAATGACAGATACACCAATATTCTGTACCTGGCGAATAAAATCTTCTTGACTTCGCTCAACTTGATAGCCCTTAATGGACTCCAATTTATCAATTGTCCCACCAGTATGGCCTAGACCACGACCACTCATTTTAGCAACGGGCACACCGAAACTCGCTACTAAAGGCGCTAAAATCAAGGTCACCTTATCCCCAACTCCACCAGTAGAATGTTTATCAACTTTAACCCCATCTATGGCTGACAAATCAAACTCCTGACCTGTCTTAACCATATTCATCGTCAGGTCAGAAATCTCACGTGTGGTCATTCCTTTGAAATAAACAGCCATAGCAAAAGCAGACATCTGATAGTCCGGAACAGTTCCAGCCACATAACCTTCAACCAGCCACTTGATTTCATTTGCAGTCAGTTCTTGACCATCTCGTTTCTTTTGGATTAAATCAACTGCTCTCATTCTTTCACACTTCTAAGGATATAATAACCCTTGTCTTTCTTTATGATTTCACAATTTCCAAAAACGTCTTCCATCTTACTCTTAGCACTTGGAGCTCCTTGCTTTTTCTGAATGACGATGGTTAAATCTCCTCCGTCTTTCAAGAATTCTCTGCTCTTTTCGATAATCTCATGAACAACTTGTTTACCCGCTCGAATCGGCGGATTGGAAATAACATGGTCAAACTTCCCTTCAACTTGTTCATAGATATTGGATTGGAAAATCGTCGCTGAAACTTGGTTTCTCTCAGCATTTTGTCGCGCTAGGTCCAAGGCACGGTTATTGATATCGACCATGGTTGCCTGAACTCCATAAGCCTTGACCAAAGAAAGCCCTAAGGGACCATATCCACAGCCTACATCAAGGACCGTTTCTCCTTTATTAACCTCTAGACACTTCAATAAAAGCTGACTCCCAAAGTCGACCATTTTCTTGCTAAAAACACCCGCATCCGTCAAAAAGGTCATTTTTTGTCCCAACAGCTCCACTCTCAACTCATGAATGTCGTGAGCAGCGTCAGGATTTTCTGCATAATACATTTTACTCATGAAACTATTTTACCATATTTTAGTGAAATGTTAAATCGTTTACAAAGCTGAAGTTCAACAAACAAACTAAATCTGTTATGATAATAATTAAATGATCTTTGTATTTTTCACTCTATTTTTCCCTGTTAGAGGCAACTTATAGCAACTTTCAAGAATCAGAATGATAAATATCGAATTTCATTCTCCCTTTAGATGAGAAATATGATATACTAAGATATCGAACGAGGAAAAATTATGACCAACGAATTTTTACATTTTGAGAAAATCAGCCGTCAAACCTGGCAGTCCTTGCATCGCAAGACAACCCCTCCCTTGACGGAAGAAGAACTAGACTCCATCAAGAGTTTTAATGACCAAATCAGCCTACAAGATGTGACAGACATCTATCTGCCACTGGTTCACCTTATCCATATCTATAAAAAAGCCAAAGAAGATTTGTCTTTCTCAAAAGAAATCTTTCTTCAAAGAGATAGCAAGCCCCAACCTTTTATTATTGGGGTTTCGGGTAGTGTTGCTGTGGGGAAATCGACCACTAGTCGCTTACTTCAGATTCTTCTATCACGTACTCTCCCGGATGCTACTGTAGAATTGGTGACAACTGACGGTTTTCTCTATCCCAACCAAACTTTAATTGACCAAGGTATCTTAAATCGCAAAGGTTTTCCAGAGAGTTATGACATGGAAGCCTTGCTGAATTTTCTTGACCGCCTAAAGAATGGGCAGGATGTTGATATTCCAGTCTATTCTCATGAAGTGTATGACATCGTCCCTGGGGAGAAACAACGCGTTAAGGCTGCGGATTTTGTCATCGTTGAAGGAATCAATGTCTTCCAAAATCCTCAAAATGAGCGCCTTTACATCACTGATTTCTTTGATTTCTCCATCTATGTGGATGCTGCTGTCGAAGACATTGAAGGTTGGTATCTGGATCGTTTCTTAAAACTCCTCAGCTTTGCCCAAAATGATCCCAACAGCTACTACCACCGCTTTACGCAAATGCCGATTGGAGAGGTCGAAGCCTTCGCTCATCAGATCTGGACCAGCATTAATCTAATAAATCTACAAAACTATATCGAACCGACAAGGAATCGTGCCGAGATCATTCTCCACAAGGCTAAAAACCATGAAATCGATGAAATTTACCTAAAAAAATAATTTCCCCTTGTCAAAACCTGAGTTTTCAGATATAATGGTATAGTTAGTAAATATGGAGGTAAGAACATTGGCAAACATTAAATCAGCTATCAAACGCGCTGAATTGAACGTTAAACAAAACGAAAAAAACTCAGCTCAAAAATCAGCTATGCGTACTGCTATCAAAGCTTTCGAAGCAAACCCTTCTGAAGAACTTTTCCGTGCTGCTAGCTCAGCTATCGACAAAGCAGAAACTAAAGGTTTGATTCATAAAAACAAAGCAAGTCGCGATAAAGCTCGTCTTTCAACTAAACTTGCTAAATAAGAAACAGTCCATAGAGGCTGTTTTTTTGTCCTCTAATCAGAAAAGGTAGAAAATGAAAATCGCAATCATCGGATATTCTGGAGCTGGCAAGTCAACTCTAGCTGAGAAGTTATCAAACTACTACTCCATCCCCAAACTGCATATGGATACTCTCCAATTTCAGCCTGGTTGGCAAGACAGTGACCGCGAATGGATGTTGACCGAGATGAAAAACTTTCTCACAAAGCATGAAGCTTGGGTCATCGACGGCAACTACTCTTGGTGTTGCTATGAAGAAAGAATGCAGGAAGCTGACCAAATCATCTTTCTCAATTTTTCCCCATGGACTTGTCTCTTTCGAGCCTTTAAACGGTATCTCACATACCGAGACAAGGTCAGAGAAAGTATGGCACCAGGCTGCCCTGAACGCTTTGACTGGGAGTTTATCAGATGGATTCTCTGGGATGGGCGGAGCAAATCCGCTAAGGAACGTTATCAACGGGTTCAAGAAAACTATCCGGAGAAAGTAATTGTCCTCAGGTCGCAAAAGGAGATGGACCACTTCTTAGAAAATCTCGCACATAACAAGAAAAACCAACGTGTATAACGTTGGTTTTTTGCTTTTAGCCAATCACACTTCCGTTTGGTACAGCTGGATCAACTGTGAGAAGGGTTAATTTGCCATCATGTTCAGCTGAGAGGATCATTCCTTGGCTGACATATTTTTTCATCATCTTGCGTGGCTTAAGGTTGGCAACGATTTGGACCTTCTTGCCGACCAATTCTTGCTCATTTGGATAGTATTTCGCAATTCCTGAGAGGATTTGACGGTCTTCGCCATCACCAGCATCGAGGCGGAATTGAAGCAACTTATCAGAACCTTCTACTTTGGAAACTTCTTTGACTTCAGCAACACGAATCTCAACCTTATTGAAGTCTTCAAACTTAATTTCATCCTTGTTGAGCTGGAGTTCGACTTCGTCTGGATTCCATTCTTTTTCGACTGCTGGCTTGTTTCCTTCCATTTGTTCCTTGATATAGGCGATTTCTTCTTCCATATCCAGACGTGGGAAGATTGGTGTTCCTTTGGCAACAACAGTCACACCAGCAGGGAAGTCTGCCAAGCTCAAGTTCTCAAGACTAGTAACTTCTTCCAAGCCAAGTTGAGTCAAGACCGCGCGACTGGTTTCCATCATAAATGGCTCAATCAAGTGAGCTACGACGCGGAGGCTAGCTGCCAAGTGGCTCATAACACTTGCCAATTGGTCGCGAAGGGCTTCATCCTTAGCCAAGACCCATGGGGCTGTCTCATCAATGTATTTGTTAGTACGAGAGATAAGCATCCAGACTGCTTCTAAAGCACGTGGGTAGTCAACTGCATCCATGTGTGTATGGTAATCAGCGATTGATTGTTCTGCAACGTCAGCAAGAGCATGGTCATATTCTATCACACCTTCTACATAGGCAGGGATTTGCCCATCAAAGTACTTGTTAATCATAGAAACCGTACGGTTTAGGAGATTTCCAAGGTCATTGGCCAATTCATAATTGATACGGCCTACATAGTCCTCAGGAGTGAAAGTTCCGTCTGAACCAACTGGAAGGCTACGCATGAGGTAGTAACGAAGTGGGTCCAGTCCATAACGCTCCACTAGCATTTCAGGGTAAACGACATTCCCTTTAGACTTAGACATCTTGCCGTCTTTCATGACGAACCAACCGTGGGCAATCAAGCGGTCAGGCAATTTCATATCCAACATCATGAGAAGGATTGGCCAGTAAATTGAGTGGAAACGAAGGATGTCTTTTCCGACCATGTGGAAGACTGTTCCATTCCAGAACTTGTCGTAGTTAGCATGATCGTCTTGACCGTAACCAAGAGCTGTCGCATAGTTAAGAAGGGCATCAATCCAAACGTAGACAACGTGTTTTGGATTGGAAGGGACTGGCACACCCCAGGTAAAGGTTGTACGAGAAACCGCTAAGTCTTCCAAACCTGGCTCGATGAAGTTACGCAACATTTCATTAAGACGACCATCTGGAGTGATGAAGTCAGGGTGCGATTTGAAAAATTCTACCAAACGATCTTGGTATTTGCTGAGGCGAAGGAAGTAAGACTCTTCTGAAACCCACTCCACTTCATGTCCTGATGGAGCGATACCACCCGTCACATTTCCAGCTTCATCACGGAAAACTTCTGCAAGCTGGCTTTCTGTAAAGAATTCTTCATCTGAGACTGAATACCAGCCAGAGTATTCACCCAAGTAGATATCATCTTGAGCAAGCAAGCGTTCAAAGACCTGTGCTACAACTTTTTCATGGTAGTCATCAGTTGTACGGATGAATTTATCATATGAGATATCGAGTAATTTCCAGAGTTCTTTGACGCCAATCGCCATCCCATCAACATAGGCTTGTGGTGTGATGCCAGCTTCTTCCGCTTTTTGCTGGATTTTCTGACCATGCTCGTCAAGACCTGTCAGATAAAAGACATCGTAGCCCATGAGGCGTTTGTAACGTGCTAGGACATCACAGGCGATGGTTGTGTAGGCAGAACCGATATGAAGTTGACCAGATGGATAGTAAATCGGCGTTGTAATATAAAAATTCTTTTCAGACATAATTTTTCCTTTCCAGGCAAATGAAACCTGTTTTTCTAACACTTCATTATATCATATTTTTAGTGATTTTCGATAGGGAAATCCATACAAAAACAAGATAGACAAGTGTCCATCTTGTTTATCTTATTCATAGCGAAGGGCTTCGATCGGATCAAGCTTAGACGCTTTATTAGCTGGCAAGACTCCGAAAATCATCCCAACACTGGCCGAAACAGCCAAGCTAAAGAGAGCAATCGGTAGCGAGACACCAATTTCTATTCCTTCCATCATATTTTTTAGCAAGGCCCCTGCTAGTGCGGTCAAGCCTGCTGCACTAACAAGTCCGATAAGACCACCTAATAAGGTCAAAATCATGGACTCAATCAAAAACTGTACCAAGATATTAGCCCGTGTAGCTCCCAATGCTTTACGAAGACCAATCTCACGAGTACGCTCCGTTACAGAAACCAGCATGATATTCATAACCCCAGTCCCTCCCACAAAGAGAGAGATTCCTGCGATAGCACTGATAATAGCGGTCATAAAACCAAAGATTTGCTGAACCTCGGCAAAAGCGGCGGTTTCGTCTACAACCTGATATTCTCCCTGCTGTACTCCTGCAATTTCTGTCATCTTGCGTGCGAGTTCTGGCCCCAAAGTCGGAGTTAGACTCGTATCATTCACACGAAAGACAATATTAGAAATTTCCTCTACATTAAAATTAGCTGCTACAGAAGCATTGGTTGTAATTGGTAAGCCACCTACACCAAACATCTTAGCACTTTTAACAGCAGGACTAGAGTAAACACCAATCACGCGATAGCTATATCCATTGGCTGAAATGATTTGATTGAGTGCTGCCTGAGGCGAGTCAAAAAGACTTTTAGCGAGTTCTTCATCTAGCAAAATCACACTTGCAAAATCTCGGTAGTCTTGTTCTCTCAGATCCCTACCTGCAATAATTTTATTTTCTACAGCAGACATATAAGTAATATTTCCACCTGTCAGACTTGCTCTCTCTACCTTTTTATCCTTATAGGTCAAAGTAACATTTGTACTATTAGTCACATAATAGCCATCTACGCCTTTTAGTTTGGCGGCTTCCTTAACCCACGATTCCTGTGTTTTAGGTGGTTCTACGTGAACATCTTCTTCTTTACCAGATAGTGTCAGTGCAGATTGCTTTTGTGTAAAGGAACCGTCCTTACTTTTAATTGGTGAGAAAAATACCTGAATATTTTTCTGAGATTTTGTCATATTTTTATTGACCTGACGAGACATAGAGTCCCCTAAAGCCATGATGACAACTACTGAAGAGACTCCGATGATAATGCCAATCATGGTCAAAAAGGAGCGCATCTTGTGTGCCATAATAGATGAAAAGGCAAATTTCAGATTTTGCATCTTAGTTCTCCTTTCCTTCTAAACGAGCGCTATCAGACGAAATAACTCCATCACGGATTACAATTTGGCGTTTTGCATAGGCTGCAATTTCGGGCTCGTGCGTTACCATAATAATAGTCTTGCCTTCTTCATTTAACTCAACCAAGAGTTCCATGATTTGGCTTCCTGTTTTCGTATCCAAGGCGCCTGTCGGTTCATCAGCTAGGATGATTGAGGGATCGTTAACAAGAGCACGCGCAATGGCCACCCGTTGTTTTTGACCGCCAGACAACTCCGAAGGAAGGTGATGAATACGATCAGTCAACTCTACTTTACTCAGATATTCCTCTGCCAACTTGCGACGTTGGGCAGCTGGAACTCCTGCATAAATCAAGGGTAACTCGACATTTTGAACAGCATCCATCTTT
The DNA here is from genome assembly GCA_905221335.1 of bacterium. Classification (GTDB taxonomy): domain Bacteria; phylum Bacillota; class Bacilli; order Lactobacillales; family Streptococcaceae; genus Streptococcus. Next base: position 388,463 of record CAJNCT010000001.1, on the reverse strand, counting down.
GACAAAAGAAAGAACTGTTGAAAGACAAAGCCAATTTGTTGGTTACGTACCTGTGCCAACTGCTTTTCACCTAGACGGGCCACTTCTTGACCTTCTAGATAGTATTCGCCGCTAGTTGGGGTGTCCAGCATTCCGATGGTATTCATCAGAGTAGATTTACCCGAACCAGATGGTCCCATAATGGCAACAAATTCCCCTTCGCCAATCTCCAAATTAATATTTTTCAAGACCTGCAGTTCCTGTTCACCATTTCGATAGCTCCGGCAGATGTTTTTTAGACTAATTAGTTGTTTCATCAGCCTTCACCTCTTTTCCTTCTTCCAAGGAAGTCGTTGGATTACTGATGACTTTGGTTCCATCTGTCAAACCAGATGTGATCTCTTGGTTTTCTGCGTCAGCATTTCCTAGGCTAACTTCAACCTTCTTAGCCTTATTCTCTTCGTCAACCACCCAAACGTAGTTTTTCCCGTCTTCAGTAATGACACTGGTTAAGGGTACGAGGATTGATTTCTTGTCACTTTTAACCTCAACACTAACGGTAAAACCTGGTCTCAAATCACCAATCTCACTCGTCACTTCAATCGTATAGGGATATTTAGAACCAGTATTCCCCCCAGCTATAGCATTCGTTACTTCTCCACTATTTTTAGGGTAAGCTGAAATAAAGCTGATCTTCCCTGTCCAAGTTTTATCTTGGTAAACTTTAGAAGAGAAGGTCACTTCTTGGCCAACAGAAAGGTTGGCAAGATTGTACTCGGAAAGTTCTCCCTTGACTTGTAGATTGTCGTTACTTACTACATGAACCATCACTTGATTTGCAGCAGTTGTGGACTTTGATACATTGCGATTAACTTCTACAACTGTACCTTCTAGAGTACTCAAAACCTTTGTTGCGTCCAATTGGGCCTGCGCCTTTTTAAGTTGCGCCTCTGCATCAGCACGACTATCACGAGCATCACTAATCTGAGAATCAATGGAAGAGACAGAAGAACTCTGTGCTCCATCATCATATTCTTCCGAATCAGCTAGAGTGTTGTTTCGTGATTCCTTCAGGTCATTGATACGACGATCAGCCTTGGCTATGGCACGGTTAGCTGCATCATAAGCAGACTGCGCTTCTGTGCTGTTGTATTTTATGAGCGCTTGTCCTTTGTCAACCTTATCTCCAACAGAAACCAAGATTTCATCCACCTCACCCTTACTTGCATCCAAATAAACATATTGTTCATTTTTTGCGGTGACGGTACCAGATAAAAGAACAGAGGAGGCAACTGTTCCTTCCTTTGCGACTACGAGATGCGATGTGTCATCCTTACCGGCAGCCTGAGAAGGCTGTCTAAATAGCAAAATACCCGCTGCACTGATTATAATAATACTTGCAGCACCAATAGCTGTGTATAGTTGCCATTTTTTAGTTTTCTTATTCCCCTTCATCACAAAACTCCTATTTTATTTTCAATACAAAGACTATTATAGCAAATTTACCTACTCTAAACAATGATTGTTCAGAGAGAAAAGAGAACAATTCAGGAAACATGCCTTGTTTCCATTTGATTTATGCAGAATTGTACTAGTAACATCATACACCTTATTTCTATATTTAGCAAGTGATTTCTGCTATTTCTTTAGGGCGTAGCAGATTTTTGCATTCAAAAAATAAAAACGATAGAATATGACTATCAAATCTATAAGGAGTTTTCTATGAGAGAATATGATATCATAGCCATCGGTGGAGGGAGTGGCGGTATCGCCACTATGAACCGAGCTGGTGAACATGGCGCTAAAGCAGCTGTTATCGAAGAGAAAAAATTAGGTGGAACTTGTGTCAACGTTGGCTGTGTTCCTAAGAAAATCATGTGGTATGGAGCGCAAATCTCTGAAAGCTTCCACCACTACGGCCCTGACTACGGTTTTACGAGTTCAGATGTTCAATTTGATTTTGCTAAACTTCGTCAAAATCGTGAAGCCTACATCGACCGTGCTCGCTCATCTTATGATGGAAGTTTCAAGCGCAATGGGGTTGATTTGATTGAAGGTCGTGCTCATTTTGTTGATGCTAACACCGTCAGCGTCAATGGTGAATTGATTCGTGCCAAGCATATCGTGATTGCGACTGGAGCTAGTCCAAGCATCCCAACTATTCCTGGAGCTGAACTCGGTGGTAGTTCAGACGATGTCTTTGCTTGGGAACAACTTCCTGAATCCGTTGCTATTCTAGGTGCTGGCTATATCGCCGTTGAATTAGCAGGCGTTCTCCACGCTCTCGGAGTAAAAACGGATTTGTTTGTGCGTCGCGATCGTCCCTTGCGTGGTTTTGACAGCTACATCGTTGAAGGACTTGTCAATGAAATGGAAAAAACAGGCCTACCTTTGCACACGCATAAGGTACCCGTCAAGCTCGAAGAAACTGAGCAAGGCATAACGATTCATTTTGAAGACGGTTCTAGTCACACTGCCAGCCAAGTTATCTGGGCTACTGGTCGCCGTCCAAATGTAGATGGTCTTGAGTTAGAAAATGCTGGCGTTACACTTAACGAACGTGGATTTATCCAAGTGGATGAGTATCAAAATACAGTTGTAGATGGCATCTATGCTCTTGGAGATGTTACTGGTGAGAAAGAACTGACCCCAGTAGCCATCAAGGCAGGACGTACCCTATCTGAACGCCTCTTCAACGGGAAAACAAATGCCAAGATGGACTACACGACTATCCCTACTGTTGTCTTCTCCCACCCAGCAATCGGAACCGTCGGTTTGACCGAGGATCAAGCTATCAAAGAATACGGCCAAGATAACATCAAAGTCTACAAGTCAAGCTTTGCATCTATGTACTCTGCCGTTACAAGCCACCGTCAAGAATCTCGCTTCAAACTTATCACCGCCGGTGCTGACGAAAAAGTTGTTGGTCTTCACGGACTTGGTTACGGAGTGGATGAGATGATTCAAGGATTCGCTGTTGCCATCAAGATGGGGGCTACCAAGGCGGACTTTGATGCTACAGTAGCTATCCACCCAACCTCTTCAGAAGAATTTGTAACCATGCGCTAATTATCGCAAGAGACCTCTTGAGGTCTCTTTTTACTTGCAAAATCGGCTGTTACAAAAAATGTTACCCTTAATTTAAAAATAGGTTGACTTTTCTTCCTGAATTAGTATAATAGTTACTATAATTTTAAAAAGAGGTTAACAGTTTTGAAAAAAGCTCATATCTATGCTATCCCTGCTATCGGTGCTGCTCTCATCGCCGTATTGGCACAAATCAGTCTCCCTATCGGTCCTGTACCTTTCACTCTGCAAAACTTTGCGATCGGTCTGATTGCTACTGTTTTTAGACCTAGAGAAGCTGTCCTTTCTGTAGCTCTCTACCTCCTGCTGGGTGCCATTGGTCTACCAGTCTTTGCAGGAGGTGGTGCAGGATTCCATGTTTTAGTTGGTCCAAGCGCAGGCTATCTCTGGTTCGACCTTGTCTATGCAGGACTCACATCTTATCTCATCCATCAAAACAGTGGCTATATCCGCATTTTCCTAGCCAACCTCTTGGGTGATTCTCTCGTCTTTGTCGGAGGTATTCTCAGCCTCCACTTCCTTGCTGGTATGTCATTTGATAAGGCACTCGCTGTTGGTGTCCTTCCTTTTATCCTTCCTGATCTCGGTAAGATCATAGCGATCAGTTTCATTAGTCGTCCACTACTAAAACGATTGAAAAGTATCGCTTATTTCTCAAGATAAAAAAATAGTCCAGAACAATTGTTCTGGGCTATTTCCTTTCCAATTACTTCCTAAGAACTAACTGAAAATCAAGTCTCATCTAGAGATTATTTATTTTTACGGCTTACAAAGTACAATCCACCAGTCACTGCCATCAAAGCAAGTCCTGCAACTACTGCTGCGTTAGATGCTTTTTCACCAGTGTTAGGAAGTTGAGGTTTTGAACCTGGTTTTCCTGGCTTGTTTGGTTCTGGATCTTTTGGCTTGTTTGGCTCTGGATCCTGTGGTTTATTTGGTTCTGGGTCTTTTGGCTTGTGGTGATTTACAATATTAGTGCCAATTACTTCAGAAGTATAGCCTTTAGGAACATATACTTCTTTAACTGTATAAACAATCTCTTTACCACCATCTTGATAACGATCAAGATCTGTAAATTCATACGTCCAACCACTTGCTACTGAAGCTGTAGCTGTTTTACCAGTTTCTACACCATTTGCCAACAGCTTAACAACAATTGAGTCTGGACGAATACCATCTTTGTTGTTAGCATCATCCCAAATCTTTTGACCTTTGACATTGATCTTAGCTGGTGTATGAGTGTTTGTAATAGTGTATTTACCATCTTTCTCAGTCACTTCTGTAGTATAGTGTTCAACACTAACTTCTTTCAACTCATAAGTGATTTCTTTACCTTTTTCATACTTAGGAAGGTCTTTAAATTCAAACTTCCAATCAGTTTCTGCTGATACTTCCATTTCTGCAACTACTTGTTCTCCTTTAAGGACTTGAACTGTAATCTTAGTTGGACGTTTGCCGTCTTGGTCATTATTATCATTCCAAACTTTCGTTCCAGAAATATTAATTTTTTCTGGATCATGGCTATTAGTAATAGTAAAGTTATCGATAGAAGATTCATATCCTGCCACAGCTTCTTCTGTTACAGTATATTTAATCTCTTTCCCATCTTTGAATTTTGCAAGTTCTGTAAATTCAACAGACCAAGTACCATCTGTAGCTGCTTGAACCTCTTTAGAATCAATCTTGGTACCATCTGCTAGGAGGTTAACCGTGATCTTGTCTGGACGTTTACCATCTTGGTTATCAGCATCGTTCCAGTTTTTAGTAACTGTAATATCTATGGTTTCTGGGGTGTAGCTGTTAGTAATCGTAAAGCCTGATGTTGCATCACCTGTAACCTCTGAGATATATCCTTCAACTTTAGTTATTTCTATTACTGTGTACGCAATCGCTTTACCACCCTTATCAGCATCAAGGTCTGTGAAGCTTCCAGCCCAACCATTTGCTTCAGTCAATTCAAGTGTCTTACCAGTATCTTGCCCATCTGCAAGCAATTTAACTGTAATTGAAGTTGGACGTTTACCATCTTGGTTATCGGCATCCTTCCATACTTTTTTCACAGAGACTTCAGTTTTCGCTGGTGTGTAAATGTTCTTAAATACAAGATCTTTTGCTTCTTTCGAAGCTGTTGCTTTCAATTCAGTTGCGCTGACTTTTTTAACAGTTACTTCAACTTCTTGAACTGTCTTATCGTAAGTGATACCTGTTTCATCGCCCTCAACTTCTGAGATTGTGTACTTGTGAGTTCCCACTTGGCTCTCATCATATGAGATTGGTGCGAAAGTAACACTTCCGTCAGCAGCGTTTTTCACTGTTTCGACAACACTACCGTCTTCTTTTTTCAAGACAAAGCTGTATTTACCGGCTTCAAGAGCTTTTCCTTCAAGAACTTTCTTAGCACCAAGAGTTGCGGTTGTAGCTCCTGCTGGAGTGTAGATGTTCTCGAATGCTTTTTCATCGTCGTAAGCAACAGTTGCTTCAAGAACACCTTTACCGTTGTCCGCTACAGTTACTGTAGCTGTGATTGTTTTAGTGTCGTACTGGATACCTGTAGCAGTACCAGCTTTTTCAGCAATCTTGTAAGTGAATGTTCCAGCTTTATCAAATTCCAATGCTGAGAACTTAACGTTTCCATCTTTGTCATTCGTAACTGTTTCTTTCAAAGTACCAGCTTGGTCTATCAAAGTAAATTCAAACTCATCAGCTTTCAACTCACGACCAGTAAGTGCTTTCTTAACTGCAAGAGCAGCTTTTGCTTTTGAAGCCTCGTAGCTGTTGTTGAATTCTTTGTCAGCTGAGTAAGTTACGTTAGCATGAAGTTTTCCTTCGCCGTCATCTGTAACTTCTACTGTGACTTTGACTTCAAGACTATCGTAAGTCACACCGTTAACAGTCTTACCAGCGTTTGTTTCAATGATAGTGTACTTGTATGTACCAGCTTTAGTATATTCGATTGGAGCGAATGTCACTTTGCCGTCGGCAGTGTTCTTCACTTTTTGAAGCTCTGAACCATCTGCGTCATTCTTCAATACAAAATCAAACTCATCAGCTTTTAACTCACGACCTGAAAGAGTTTTCATCACTTCAAGACCGGCTTTGGCATTGTCAGCCTTATAGGTATTTTCGAAGGTGCTGTCGTTATTGTCATAAGATACAGTTGCTTCAAGAGCTCCCTTACCGTTGTCAACAACTTTGATCGTTACTTCGATAGTCTTGTTAGAATAAGTGATTCCTTTATCAGTTGTCCCAGCATTCTTTTCAACGATGGTGTAATGATAAGTGTCAGCTTTATTGAATTCTAAATCTTCAAACTTAATGTTTCCAGCTGCATCATTTGTTGTTGTTTGAATTGGAGCTGTACCATTTTTCTCAAACAAGGCAAACTCGAATTCACCACTTTGAAGCTGAATTGGCTTATCAGTGTTCTTATTGATAAATGATTTAGTTGCAGAAACTGGAGCTTTGACTTTTGTAGGGTTGTAAGTATTGGTGAAGGTTGTGCTATTAGCTGTACCATCACTGCTGTAATCAACAACTGCATTCAAATTACCTTTGCCATTATCAGTTACAGTTACTTTAGCTGTGACTGTCTTAGAATCGTAGGTAATACCATTTTCAGTTGTACCAGCTTTTACTTCCTTGATAGTGTAAGTAAAAGTACCTGCTTCATCGAAGGTCAATTCATGAAACTTAACTTTTCCGTTGGCATCATTCTTCGCTGTTTCAACATTACCAGCCTGGTCTGTCAACGTAAATTCAAACTCATTTTCTTGAGCTCCTGTCGTACGACCAGTCAACTGCTTAGTTACTTCAAGAACGGCCTTAGCATTAGTTGCTTTATAGGTATTTTTGAATGTCTGAATTCCACCATCAGTAGCTCTATTCACTGCACCAGTAAGTGATGGTACAAGATTAGAACTAGGTCCTGAAGAGATCAAATTAGCTGACGGAAGTGCCACAGCAGTAATAGGATGATACAATACTGTCGCAACCAGTTTACCTTTTCCATCATCTGTTACACTTACTGTGACTGGTACTGTTCTAACATCGTAAGTCACACCATCGATGGTTTGACCAGCATTCACTTCAACAACAGTAAATTCGTATTCACCCGCTTTATCGAAAGGAATATCTTTGAAGACTACGCGACCAGCTGCATCGTTCTTAGCTCTTTGAACTTCTTGGCCATTTTTGTCTTTCAAGATAAATTCAAATTCTTCGTTTTGAAGAGGTGTTGGACGACCACCCACCAATTCTTTTTTGACTTCAATATCAGCCTTAGTTGGTGAAGTACCATAGGTGTTTGTGACAGTTAAATCAGCTGTTTGATTGGCTGTATAACCATCTACAGCAGTGACAAGATTGCCATCTTCATCGACTTCCATCACACTATAAGTGTACTTCACACCGTGCTCATCTGTCGCAGGAAGGTCTGTCCATTCTACAGTTCCATCTGTTTTGGGAACTTCTTTTTGACTAACACCAACTACTTCTTCAATCGCTCCACCTTCTGGCGTACGATAGAGTTTGAAGTAGACAGTTGGACGAATATGTTCCTGACCGCCAACCCAGATTTTCTTAGCCGTCACGTTTGTCTTTGGAACTTCGTAAGTGTTGGTGACTTTGTTGTTTCCGTTATAGGATACAACATAGCTGTTGTCGCCTACTTTGACTTTCTCTCCTTCTTTCAGAGGAAGACCCATCTGATCTTCAAGTTCTCGAACAGAATAAACTAGCTTGCTTCCATCAACATCACGTTCAGGAAGTTGATTTTTCCATTTATAAGTGTAAACACCATTAGACTTTGTCACTTCAGGCGTATAGTTCCCTGAGACAGGTTTTGCATCTGCAACAGTTTGCCCTTCTTTGTGCACATACAAACCGAGTTTGACTTCTTTGTAGTCAGTTGCTTTTCCGTTTACCCAAGTCTTGGTTGCTTCAAAGTCAACTGTCACACGTTTGTTAGAGATACTGAGGGGAACACCTTTTCCATCTTTCATCTCCACTTCGAACTCTTGACTATTTACCTGATAGCCTGATTTAGGAGTTTTTTCTTTAACAATATACTTACCATTATTGAGAGCCTTTGAGACAGCTATCCCATCCGCATCTGTTGTAACGGTATCAACCAAATTATTAGTGGTTTTCTCACGGATTTCAAAGACAACGCCTGCCAACTTAACAGTTGCATCCGCTTCATCGTATTTTGTGATTTTGATCTTACCAGCAATGTCAGCAGTGACTGATGCACCAACAGATTTGACCGTCTTTAAATTAAACGTTGCTTCTGTTCTGGTTCCAATACTACCTCCGTATTTTTCCCAAATCAGTTGTGGCTGATTATCAATCAAGTACTGAGCTGAGTTACTTATCGTTGAAGTATCTGCTGGTGAGGACGTATCATAAGTTAAGAAAAAGCTCTTTGTTCCCATATTAGTCGGCATGAGCAACTCAAACCCTCGTTTCCCGTTGACAAAGGTCAACAAAGCTTTTTTATCTGAGTTAGCCTTGTATACCTCCGGATCGGTTGTGATTTCGTATTCATCACCTAAATGTTTAAGAGCAGATGAATTCGTATTCGTCGTTTCGAATTCCGCTTCATGCATATAGAAAGTACCTTCCACATAGTTAGCAAAGGCTCCCTTTGAAACGTCATCTGTAATCTTCACCACATGTCCAGTCATATCTTTCTTAGCACGATTAATCTTCATCTGAAAATGTGCTATCGCCTTATTGTTATCGTTATAACCGTACTTTGTAATGGTTTCTCCTATCACGTCGGACTTTTGATATTTATTCACTTTATACGTGATGGTCTGTTTGTCACCATTTGGTAAAACATAGGTAACCGTTTTCCCCTCTTTTTGGAGTGTTTCAGTTGCTTCTGCAACAAAGTCCCCACGAATATTTTGCTTGTCCTCCACCTTTTCGTTGAAAGTAAATACCAGCTGATGGTTAGCATTATCCACCTGGACAGTCCCCATTTTGATATTTGACGTCAAATCAATCAAATCCAGACTACCATCCGTCAAACTCAAGTTATCTGGAGCCTTTACGATAAAGTAATCTCCAGGCTTAATCACGTTCGCCTGTACACCAGGGAATGAGAATTCACCTGAATATTTCAATTTCATCGAAGTATCATTTGAACCATGAATTCCTTCAGTCTTGCTTCCTGTAGATGCTATAGTAATCTCCAACTTCTCGACATGGGCCTTATCGGTAACATCAGTTGCAGCATGTGCTTCACCTGTCGGGAAGAACATCAGCAATAGCAAAAGAGGGAATACTAGAAAACCTAGTACTTTCTTTAGTTTATCCATAAAAAATCCTTTCTATTCGATTAAATTAATTGAGAAGTATGTCATGTCTTACCAGCAGGCAACACTCCTTTCAATTGCAATATTTATCACAAGAATATCTATGTGATAGCTGCGTTCGTTTTTCGATTTGGTTAGCGATACCATTCAAATAGTTATTTAATTTAATCTTCTATAGGATTTCTTACTCACTTATGAATGAAAACTTGCAAAATATCATTCATCTTCATTATACTATAACTTCTAGTATTATGTTAATTATATGTAAATATTTCATAAACGAAAAATTTACAGTTTGTCAACTTTTGACATAGAGATACATAATCATATTGATATTTGTTTTCAGGGGGATTCTCTGAATTTCTAAACATTATAAATTTCAACGTATTTTATAAACTACAATCCATTCTAAATACAGTCTAAAATAGGCCCATGGGTTATAGATAGTTTTAAATTATATATTATGCACACTTTAGCTCTTTATACATCATTTTATAGTTTTTGTTACATTATTTTTTCTCTATCCCCCCTAGTTAAAAATCCAAGAATTTGTTATTTAATCCCTATACTTTTATCAAAAACGCAATAACAATGACGAATAATTATTAAATTATTATTTAAGTATTTTTCACTGTAAAAACTGGAAGTCACATACATATTAAGTTCATGTAGTTCAAATGATAAGTTATTAAATTTTTTCTTATAATTTATCCCAGTTAACTTCTTTTAGATAGCATAAGCAAAATAGAAACTTCTAATATAATTCACTAGGAAAATGCTTCATTTTATGTTATAATTTATTTAGTGAAATAAACAATATTATAATATTTTATAGCTGTAATCCTTTACAAACAGCTTCTTTTAAGTTGTCAATTTTATCTAATATTTTAATTGATATTTATTCATAATTTATTTCATAGAAAGGACACTTATGGCTAAAGATACTCGAGATTCCATCGTTTCCGCTTTTATATCGCTGGCTAAACAGAATCCTCAGTGTAGTTCATTTACTATGAGTGAAATTGCTAGACAAGCGGGTATTTCAAGACAAGCTATTTACCAAAAACATTTCCAAAACTATGATGATATTATCAAGTATATTCATGAACAGACCGATCAACGAATTTTTCAGGTATTTAATAATTCTTGTCTGAGAAGAGAGGGAAATCCTATTGAATGCTTTGCTAATTTTGCAATTCCTTTGGTTTATGAAAATAGGAATATCATTCGAACACTTTTTGTAACTCAAGCAGATCCTGGTTGGAAGGAGTTCCTAAGAGATACTTATTCAAAATGGATTCTAAAGAATGTCCACTACAACAAGGAATTCGATTTTAGTGAAGATGACATGACCTATGTCGTCGCAAACATGATTATTACTTTTATTGAAGCTTGGATACGAAAAGAAAACCCTACTCCACCAGAAAAGTTTAAAAAAACGTTTCTCCTATTAACAACAATATCTCTTCGAGACTATATGATTTTACAAGAAAAGGATAGTGAGTAAAATTCACTATCCTTCTCTCATTTCCCGCCTTTAAAAGCATCCACCATTACTTGAAATTCTTCATTTGTAAGGGTGATTCCTTTTCCCATCTTGGTATGATCAGGGCTCCAAGTTCGAATATCAAACTTAGCTGGAGCGCCATTAAAGCTGACTCGGTTTAGTTCTTTTGTCCATCCTTTTTCATTTTCAGACAAGGTCAGTAAGTGTTCTTCGATTTCAAATGTAAATTCTGCCATTTTAACTCCTTTATGTGATATGCTTTCTATAGTCTATTCGTAAAATCTTGTAGATTTTAGGAAAATTTTATATAATATGGTTATATAAGAGGGGAGAAGCCTATGAGATATACATTCAAGCATGTCTTAGATAAGATACAAGACTTTCTCAATGAACATGATGAACGAGATTATTCTGAAAACGACTCCCTCATTGCTACAATTGAACAAGCCATCCAGAAACAAACTGCTGTTCATGTCATACTAGCTGAAACAAGCTTCACTGGTGATATTGTCAAATATGATACCAGTCGTCAACAGATTGTTGTCAAAAATTTTACAAAAAATGTGACACGCATCATCCGAATCACTGACATCAAAAGGCTACGCTTTGTCCCATCTACTGTCCAGAGAGCTCAGAAAAATAGATTTAAGAAAGAGTGAGATGTTTTTCATCCCACTCTTTTTCTTAACGAATTTGTTCAAAATGCAGGTGGACAGCGATATGGTCTCCGTAACCACTTCTCTCCAAATCGCGTTGTAAGCGGTAAGAAATGTAGTGTTCTGCGATGGTGATATATCCTGCCCCCAACAAACGATTTTCAACCATTGATTGGATCATACTAATGGTCGCACGTTCCACTTTTGCTTCCTCCAAGTCCAAGACTACTTTTTTAGTGACTTGAGCTAGGTTTTGACGTAGGTCATCTGTCAAAACATAAACAGTCTGAGCCGCTTTTAGAACAGCTTGGTAGATTTTATCTGGATCAAAGTCTGCAACTTCTCCATTACGTTTGATTACTTGCATAAGGTTCTCCTTTATTCTTTGTTTTCTCTGATTTCAGCCAGCATTTTTTCTTCTTCTGCTGTTAGTTGATAGTTTTCTAGCAAATCTGGTCTGCGCTCATAGGTTTTCTTTAAACTCTCATAAAGTCGCCACTGACGAATCTTCTCATGGTGCCCACTCATAAGCACATCTGGAACCACCATGCCTCGATAGTCATAAGGACGTGTGTATTGAGGATATTCGAGCAATCCCGAAGAAAAACTATCGTCCTGGTGACTAGACTCCTTGCCAATCACTTCCGGAATCAAGCGAACAGTCGCATCAATCATAGTCATAGCCGCCAATTCGCCACCAGTCAAGACATAGTCTCCTAGGGAAATTTCATCGGTTACCAAGGTCTTGATGCGTTCGTCATACCCTTCATAGTGACCGCAGATAAAGATTAGCTCTTCCTCTTGGGCCAAATCTTCAGCATAAGCCTGATCGAACTGTTTCCCAGCAGGATCAAGCAGGATGACACGGGGATTTTTCTTTTCAATAGCATCAAAGGCATCGAAAATGGGTTGGGCTCGGAGCAACATCCCCTGACCGCCTCCGTAGGGCTCATCATCTACATGGCGGGCTTTTTCAGCGTATTCTCTGAAATTATGATACTGGATATCCAAGAGCCCTTTTTCTCGAGCCTTTCCAACAATCGAGTGCTCCAGCGGAGAAAACATCTCCGGAAAGAGGGTTAAAATATCAATCTTCATCATCTAACCCTTCTAAGATGTCCACATCAACCCGTTTGTTTGGAATATCAACATTGAGAACTACTGGTGGTATGTAAGGTAAAAGCAAATCACGCTTACCTTTTCGCTTGACCACCCAGACATCATTGGCACCTGGTTGCAGGATTTCCTTGATGATTCCAATCAAGTTATCTCCCTCATAGACTTCTAAACCGATAATCTCGTGATAGTAGAATTCCCCATCATCTAAATCGTTCAAATCTTCCTCAGCGACCTTGAGACTATAACCCTTGTACTTTTCAATCGCATTGATATGGTACATGTCTTTGAATTTGATAATGTCAAAATTCTTATGCTTACGGTGGCTAGCGATGGTCACTGTTTGAACAAACTGATCTTTTTCATCAAATAAAGCCAGCTCTGCCCCTTTTTTAAACCGTTCCTCAGCAAAATCCGTCACAGACAAGACACGCATCTCACCCTGTAGACCCTGCGTATTGACGATTTTCCCAACATTAAAGTAGTTCATCTTGTCTCCTGTATTCCCATTCTATCCATTATACTCTTACAATTTTCGGATAATAGCTACAATTTTTTCTGATTCAGACCATTGTAAATAGTGGTGATTCCCTCCCAAAATGAGTTTAGTATTGGAAGTCCAATATTCTGATTCTCTGTACTCTTTTTCTCTATAAGCCTGACAAAAAATAAATACAGGAATATGAGCTTCTATAGATACATTCTCAAAATCTTCCTCAGTAATCTCACAATATATCTGAAATCCTGGAACTTGCCTTTCCAACTCTGAGCCTTTTTCTTCCATTAATTTCCATATTTCTTCATTCGTTTCAGAGCTAAATGTTGCTTGAGTTAAGTTCTTAAAATAAAGTTCAGGACCACACTCTTCAATCAGTCTCATCTGCTCTTCCATTTCTGGATAAAGATTTTCTGAAAAATCAGTAAACATGACTTTTTTAGTTGTCGGTTCAATCGCTACTAAAGCTTGACACTTAATTGGTTTGTTGAGCAATTTGCAAGCTAAAATTCCACTCAAACTATGTGCACAAAGTATATATTCAGAAATCGCCAATTTTTCAAGTACTTCATAAACCGCGTCTACAAGATTATCCAGCTTTTTTCCAGCTTGGTCATGAATCGGACTCCTGCCTGTGTTTGGAAAATCAATTGTCAAATAACCAATTGTGGGAGGAAGTTTTTCAAGTATAAGTGAAAAATTTTCATAACTTGGTAGCAAACCTGCGCCATTTAAACAGACAAGCACTTTCTTTTGCTTTTTATAAGTAACAGAGAGACTACCAATTTTTGTAGTCACTTCAATCCTCTTCATAAAAAAATCCACTCATTCTATAGCAATGATTTATTAAAAACCCTTATCCTTTATTTTATCACGTTCTAGGGATTTTCACAAGTTGCAGAAAAAGGCTACTATCATGGATGCTTTCTTTCCAAAAATACTTCCAAATCTCGTTCATGCTGATACTTAATGGCAGCCTTCTTATCTTTATCAAAGATAGTTTTGGTTAGGTCAATATCGTTGATAGCCGCGATTGCAACCGTGTAGTGAATAATATCAGCTAGTTCTTTGGCTAGTTCCTCATTTGAGTCCTGGACACCCTCTTTTCGACCAGAGCGCCCATTCAAGACCTCGGCTACTTCTCCGACTTCCTCCACTAACTTGATAAAGAGACCTTCCTCAGTTCGAGATTGCTGGTAATGTTCGAGTAAGTAAGCTTGTAATTGTCTAAACGTTAAATCCTTCATCTTCTCCTCCTCACAAAAAAGCGAGACATCTGTCCCGCTTTTTTATTTTTCATCGATAACGATTCTTACTTTTTTGTCTTCAGTTGGGACAGAGTAGACAATCGTTCTTATCGCTGAGATAGTGCGACCCTTACGACCGATAACACGACCGACATCGCTTTGGTCAAGATCCAAGTGATACTCCAAAAACTCTGGTGTGTCTTCAATCTTGATAGTTAAGGCATCTGGTTGTGAAATCAAAGGTTTCACAATCGCAATAATGAGATTTTCAATCGTATCCATCTGTCAACCTACTTTAAACTTATTTTGAGAATTTAGAATCGTGGAATTTTTTCAATACGCCTTCTTTTGAAAGGATGTTGCGAACTGTATCTGAAGGTTGAGCTCCATCAGCCAACCATGCAAGAACGCGGTCTTCTTTCAAAGTTACTTGGTTTTCAGCAACAAGTGGGTTGTAAGTTCCAACTGTTTCGATGAAACGTCCATCACGTGGTGAACGTGAGTCTGCTACGTTGATACGGTAGAAAGGTTTTTTCTTAGAACCCATACGAGTCAAACGGATTTTAACTGCCATTTTTTAATGTCTCTTTTCTTATTTTTTTATTTCGGTGAAATAGCTGAGCTATTTAGCACATGTTCTATTATAGCAGATTTCTGACAGGTGTCAAGAAAAAAACTTGACAGAGTTTTAATTTTTTTTACTACTAGAAATTTGTTATAATCTTAAAGAAAAAAATTAGAAAGAAATCGTTTATGAATACTATTTTAGAAAAATTATATAAGGACCATCAAGTCAAACCCTTCATCTCTCCTGAACGTGATTTGGATGCTTGGCTCTTAAATCCCAAGCTTGTTCCCAAACGAAACATGGAATTATTAACAGATGATTTACTAGCAGGAGATATCATTTTGCTATGGAGAATTCAGTTTGGTACTTTTACCACTGAAAGCTGGTTTTCTAAATATTTCGAGTACACTTATGGCATTGATGCACCAAAACATCTAAGCAGTCTGGTAGAAAAAGGCTATACTATTATCGAAACCGCCTTTGATTCACTCGACCATCTGAATGCTACAATGAAAAAGAATATCCTCAAAAGTAAGGGAGTTACAGGACTTTCTAAGATGAAAGCTGCTGATCTTAATCAAGCTCTTCATGAAAACTTATCAGAAGAGGAATTAGCTAGTCACTTTTCGATTAGAGGCTACAAATTGACTCCAAAGGGAGAACAGATACTGGAACAATATCAGGAAATTATCGACCGTCATCCAAAGAAAAATCTCTAATCAAGCAGTCTGTAAATTTATTTTCTGAAAACTTGCCTTATCTTTTACATTTGAAATCAATCTCCTTTTAAGGTACAATGATAGAAATGAATTTTTGAGAGGAAAAAAATGAAAAAATTAGCAACCCTTCTTTTACTATCAACTATAGCTCTTGCTGGATGTACTAGTATCCAGCGTGGTCTCCGTGGTGATGAATATGTCGACTCCAGTATCTCTGCTGAAGAAAGCTCAAAAGCAGCTGCTCAGGCTGCCAAAGATTTAAATGACGCATTGACCAATGAAAATGCTAACTTCCCTCAACTTTCTAAAGAAGTTGCTGAAGATGAAGCCGAGGTCATTTTACACACAAATCAAGGCGATATCCGCATCAAACTCTTTCCAAAACTAGCACCACTAGCGGTTGAAAACTTCCTTACTCACGCTAAGGAAGGCTATTATAACGGCATCACCTTCCACCGTGTCATCGATGGATTTATGGTCCAAACTGGAGATCCTAAGGGAGATGGGACAGGGGGACAATCTATCTGGCATGATAATGATAAAACAAAGGACAAGGGAACTGGTTTCAAAAATGAAATCTCTCCTTACCTATACAATATCCGCGGAGCCCTTGCTATGGCTAACACTGGTCAACCAAACACCAACGGTAGCCAGTTCTTCATCAACCAAAACTCAACAGATATTTCAGCTAAACTCCCTACAAGCAAATATCCAAAGAAAATCATCGAAGCCTATAAAGAAGGTGGAAATCCAAGTCTAGACGGCAAACATCCTGTCTTTGGTCAAGTCATCGATGGTATGGACGTTGTTGACAAGATTGCCAAGGCTGAAAAAGATGATAAAGACAAACCAACGTCTGCTATCACCATTGATAGTGTCGAAGTGGTGAAAGACTACGATTTCAGCAAAAAATAAGCCATCAACAGATAAGGAGACGATGACATGATTTTATTTTGGGGTTCTAAAGGTTATCAGAAAGATTTGGGACATACGCAAACTGCGATCGAATGTGGTCACTGTAACAATGTCGACAATTGGGAAATTGTAGAAACTGGGCGCAAGTTCACCCTCTACTGGATTCCACTTTTTCCTTATGGTAAAAGTTACTTCGTTTCTTGTCCGATTTGCCACTACGGTAAAGAAATTGAGAAATCTGAAGTTGAAAGCTATTTAAATTACTAGTCAAAAAAGCCAAGTCATTTCGACTTGGCTTTTTTAGCGCTTTTAAGTTAGCTTGTTAAAGTCCCAGATTTGGTCCATCCAGCCTTCATAGAAGTCTGGTTCATGGCAAACCATAAGAATGCTTCCTTTGTACTCTTTAAGCGCTCGTTTGAGTTCGTCCTTGGCATCTACATCCAAGTGGTTGGTCGGCTCGTCAAGTACTAAAACGTTGTTTTCACGGTTCATCAAGAGACAGAAACGCACCTTGGCTTGTTCCCCACCTGACAAGACCTGAATTTGGCTTTCGATGTGCTTAGTTGTCAAGCCACAGCGGGCAAGGGCCGCACGGACTTCCGCCTGATTAAGAGCAGGAAAGGCATTCCAGACGGCCTCTAGTGGTGTTTGACGATTGCCACCTTCTACTTCTTGCTCAAAATAACCAAGTTCTAGGTAATCTCCACGTTCGACTTCCCCAGCAATGGGAGGGATAATGCCCAAGAGAGACTTCAAGAGAGTTGTTTTCCCAATACCATTTGCCCCGATAATGGCAACCTTTTGATTGCGTTCAAAAGTAAGATTTAAAGGCTTGGTCAGAGGGCGGTCATAACCAATCTGCAAGTCCTTGGCTTGGAAGATAAAGCGCCCTGGCGTACGAGCTGGTTTGAAATCAAAGGATGGTTTTGGCTTCTCACTTTGCAGTTCAATAATATCCATCTTATCCAATTTCTTCTGGCGGGACATGGCCATGTTTCGAGTTGCGACACGGGCTTTATTGCGGGCTACGAAATCCTTGAGGTCCGCTATCTCTTTCTGCTGACGTTCGTAGGCTGCTTCCAACTGAGATTTCTTCATGGCATAGACTTCTTGGAACTGGTAGTAGTCACCAGAATAACGCGTCAACTGTTGATTTTCCACATGGTAGACGATATTGATTACGTCGTTTAGGAAAGGAATATCATGCGAAATAAGGACAAAGGCATTCTCATAGTTTTGGAGATAACGCTTGAGCCAGTCAATGTGTTCAGCATCCAAGTAGTTGGTCGGCTCGTCCAGTAACAAGATATCTGGCTTTTCAAGGAGGAGTTTAGCCAAAAGCACCTTGGTTCTTTGTCCACCTGATAAGGCTGTTACATCTGTATCCATGCCATAGTCCATGACACCGAGAGCACGCGCTACTTCATCAATCTTAGCATCCAAGGTATAGAAATCTCGACTCTCCAAACGGTCTTGTAGTTCGCCAACTTCTTCCATGAGTGCATCGATATCCGCTCCGTCTTCGGCCATTTCCATATAGAGGTCATTGATACGAACTTCTGCTTTAAATAGCTCATCAAAGGCTGTACGGAGAACATCACGCACAGTTTGACCTTCCTTTAGCACAGCATGCTGGTCCAAATAGCCAGCAGTCACATACTTAGACCACTCCACCTTTCCTTCGTCAGGTAACATCTTACCAGTCACAATGCTCATAAAGGTTGATTTTCCTTCACCATTGGCACCAACTAAGCCGATATGCTCTCCCTTGAGGAGACGGAAGGACACATCTTCAAAAATTGCACGGTCACCAAAACCGTGACTCAGATTTTTAACTTCTAAAATACTCATTCTAATTCCTTATCTTGTTTTTATGCAGTCTTTTATAAAGGAGCCAAGCCAGATAGCCTCCCAAGGTATTGGTCCACAAATCATCAATCTCAAAGACGCGATTAAAATCAAAGAAAAAGTCTAAGAGTAGTTGCGTACACTCGATCCCCAGGCTCAGTAGAAAACTGAGAAGGAGGATTTTTTTCGTTTGACGCAAGTTCGGACAGAGATAGATGAGTTGAAAAACCAGGGGGAAGAGCAAGAAGACATTTAAAATGTTCTGAAAAAAGATCAAAATGACTTGTCCCAAACTAGTTACTTCACCCAGTTTCCAAAAGGAGTTTAAGGGAGTTAAAAGAAAAACCAGGCGTCCAAAAGTTTGAATACCTGGAGTTTCCACTCCTGTAGGAAGTTGAGGTTGGGGAGTGAAACAAAAACACACAATGCATAGGCTGTAAATAGCCACTCCCAATCTTAAGATTAATTCTCTTTTTCTAGTCATTTTATGGATTTACCGCTGCAACTGCCTTCTGGCGGTCACGTTTCATTGTATTGGAGCGTAATTGTCCACAAGCTGCATCAATATCTGTACCATGTTCCTGACGGACAACACAGTTAATCCCTTTTTTCTTGAGGGTATCGTAGAAGGCCATCACGCGCTCTTTAGGACTACGGCTATATTGGTCATGTTCACTAACTGGGTTATAGGGAATCAAGTTTACATAAGACAATTTCTTGATATTTTTGAGCAATTCAGCCAATTCCAAGGCTTGTTCAACACCGTCGTTGACTTCATTGAGCATGATGTATTCAAAGGTCACACGGCGATTGGTTGTTTCGATATAGTACTCAATAGCAGCAAAGAGTTTTTCAATCGGAAAGGCACGGTTAATCTTCATGATGCTTGAACGCAATTCATTATTGGGTGCGTGAAGGGAAACAGCCAGATTAACCTGTACGCCTTCATTAGCAAAGTCACGAATTTTATGGGCCAAACCTGAAGTTGAAACTGTGATATGACGAGCACCGATAGCCATTCCCTTGTCATCATTGATGGTACGGACGAAATTCAAGACATTGTTGTAGTTATCAAATGGTTCACCAATTCCCATGACAACGATATGACTGACACGTTCGTCCTGACCACGTTCATCAAAGTATTTCTGAACCAGCATGATTTGCGCTACGATTTCCCCGTTATTGAGGTCGCGTTGCTTCTTGATCAAGCCTGATGCACAGAAGGTACAACCAATATTACAGCCAACCTGAGTGGTCACACATACTGACAAACCGTAGTGTTGACGCATGAGTACTGTCTCAATCAACATGCCATCTGGCAACTCAAAAAGATACTTAACGGTACCATCAGCAGACTCTTGCACGATCCGCTGTTTCAATGGATTGACCACAAACTGGTCATTGAGCTTGGCAATCAAATCCTTGGAAAGGTTGGTCATTTCTTCAAAGGACTGGACACGTTTACGATAAAGCCATTCCCAGATTTGATCTGCTCGGAATTTCTTTTCTCCTTGTTCTAATACCCATTCTTGCATGGTTTGACGTGTTAAACTATAAATAGACGGTTTCATCTCTTCTCCTTATTCTCTATCTATTTCTGACGAATGACAAAATGGCGCTGTCCCTTGTCCTCTTTCTGAGATTTCTGTTCCTTATGGCGACGCCTATTTCGCTTATCCGTATTTGGTTTTCTCTTGTTTTGCGAAGGTTTCTTGCCTCTTCTAGGAAGGTTTTCCTCCTCTTTTTTACGCATTTTCTTGTCAAATGAAGCCCGCTTAGGTGCTTGATTTTCTAGAACAAAATAGGCACAACCATAACTACAGTACTCCAAAAGATAGTCCTGTAACCGACTAATCTTTTCATTTTTTTCCTCTGTTCGGTCGTCTTTGTAAAAGCCACGTAGACGAAGCTGTTCATTGCTCCAGTCCCCCACGACATAATCAAACTTGGTCAACACTTCTGAGAAGCGTTGATTAAAGACTGTCACATCGAAAGCATCCTTGATATTTTCAACCAAGGTAAAAGCAATCCCTTCAGTCTCAACCTTATCCCCATTTACATGAAATTCTGGGCCAGGAAACTTGTTATAGTTGTATAATTCAGGTGCAATTTCTTTACGCATAGTCTTCCTTTTCCACGATTACTTAACACTCTATTTTACCATAATTTCTAGCAGTTAGCACGTTTCTCATAAAAATGAAAAAAGTCTGACGATTTTGTCAGACTTCTGCCATATAAAGCAAAAAAGAGAAGAATGACTCTTCCCTTCCTATTTTTTTATTTTGCTGCTGCGTAAAGCTCATCTACTTTGTTCCAGTTGATGACTGAGAAGAAAGCTTTGATGTAGTCAGGACGTACATTGCGGTATTTCACGTAGTAAGCATGTTCCCAAACGTCCAAGCCCAAGATTGGTTTTTTACCTTCTGAGATTGGTGTGTCTTGGTTTGCTGTTGAAGTTACTTCAAGCTTCCCTTCTTTGTTGACAACCAACCACGCCCAGCCAGAACCAAAGCGTGTTGTAGCCGCTGCTGTAAAGGCTGCTTGGAACTCTTCAAATGAACCAAATGTTGCGTCGATTGCTGCTACAAGTTCTGCTGATGGAGCAGTTTTTTCAGGAGTCATCAATTCCCAGAAAAGAGCGTGGTTCAAGTGTCCCCCACCGTTATTGATAAGCGCTTGGCGGATATCAGCTGGGATAGAGTCTACATCAGCAAGCAAAGCTTCAAGGTCTTCACCGATTTCAGGGTGTTTTTCAAGAGCTGCATTCGCATTGTTGACATAAGTTTGATGGTGTTTGTCATGGTGCAAATGCATTGTTTCTGCATCGATATATGGTTCCAAGGCGTCGTATGCGTATGGAAGGTCTGGTAAGATAATAGCCATCTGTAATACCTCTTTTTCTTTCTATATGAAAATGATAACGCAATCATCCTCTTTTTTCAAGTTTTTTGCTCAATTTGCCTCTGCCTCGATCTGCAAAAGTGCCTTTTCAAACAGGTACCCTTTTTCATAAACACCTGTCTTAATCTGGTAGTCTGTTTCAATCAAATAAGAAATCGCTCTCTTGAGAAAACCCAAGGAAATCCCTCTCGAATCTCTCAATGCAAACTTGATTTGATAAGGATTAGGATTGCGCCCCAAGTAAGTTCCCAGACTGCTTGCGATCTGCGATTCCGTCTGACCAGCTTCTGATAAAATCTTCACTTGGGTAAAGGTACGAAACTGTCCTAACATGACAGCTATGAGCTTGATCTCATCCTCCCCTTGCAAGGTCAAGTCTCTAACCAGGTCACGCGCCTGGTCGATCTTTTTGCCCAAGATAAGCTGAGTCAAATCAAAAATATTGTCCTGCAGGGTCTTTGGAATAGCTTCGACAATGTCCTTCTCCTCAATCACACCATCTGACTTATAAGACTGTAAAAAAAGGAGATTTTTCTGGATTTCACTAAATTGAAAACCAGACTTGATTAGTAGATTTTCAAAAGACTTTTCTGCAAACTGCAGACCTCGTGTCTGACTCCATTTTTGGAAATACTGACGAATCTCTTGTTCCTTAGGTTCAATAGCATCAAAAACAGTCGCATCACGTTTGAGCAATTTGACCAGCCGTCTTTTACTATCTAACTTTCCTTCAGAAAAAATCAATAATTTTGTTGTTGGCGAAGGGTTATCAAGGTATTCTTCAAACGACTTGAGCTCATCATCTGTTAAAAAGCGTTTCTTGGCTGTTGTGATATCGACAAAATGGTCTAATATCACGATTTTTTCATCCGCAAAGAAAGGGAGACTGACCAGCTCCAACTCTAAGTCTTTATAAGCTACTTCTTTCATATCAAAGTAAGCAAAATTGAGATCAGCTGGATCATAACCAATCTGTTTCAACACTTGACTCTTCATAACTTCAAACTGGCCCTGGTCTGGCCCTGTAAATAGGTTCAAGCTAGATAGATTTGATAACGTCAACTTCTGACTGTCTTCAATGGCTAGCATCTTCTCTCCTTTCTTCTGATTTTTCGATTTAATTTAGTCAATATAGCGCAATTTCCCACGGAAATCTTCTAGGCTCTCGTACCCTTTTTCCGCCATGATTGTTTTTAGTTCATTGGTAATGCGTTCAAAAGCACCAACGCCTTCCTTGTGTAGGGTGGTCCCTACTTGCACCATGCTAGCACCGCAGAGGATGTGTTCAAAGGCATCACGACCCGTTAGAACACCACCCGTTCCGATAATTTGGATTTGCGGATTGAGACGTTGGTAAAAGGCGTGCACATTAGCAAGAGCGGTCGGTTTGATATACTCTCCACCAATGCCACCAAAACCATTTTTAGGACGAATAACGACCGACTCGTCTTCTATATAAAGGCCGTTTCCGATAGAGTTAACACAGTTAACAAATTTGAGTGGATATTTGTTGAAAATAGCAGCCGCTTGGTCAAAGTGGACAATATCAAAATAAGGTGGCAATTTGATTCCAAGAGGTTTGGTAAAGTAGGCAAATACCTCTGACAAGATACGGTCTGTTGTTTCAAAATCATAGGCAATCTGAGGTTTTCCTGGAACATTTGGACAAGAGAGATTAAGCTCTGTCAGTCCTTTGAATTCACTCTCTTGAACTTTTTTCAAGATGGTATGCGTTTCCTCTGGAGACATGCCGACTAGGGAAAGAAAGAAAGTACGGTTTGGCTCTTTTTCCTGCAAGTCCAAAAGATAGTCCAAATAATAGTCTAAACCATTATTTGGTAAGCCCATGGAGTTGATAGAACCAAGTGGAACATCCTGATAACGTGGCTCAGGATTGCCCTGACGAAAGTCCAAGGTCGCAGTCTTCGTAACAAAAGTACCCGCCGCTGAGTTTTTGACCCCTTCAAGCTCTTCTATCGTCATACAAGCCACACCCGCTGCATTCATCAAGCAATTGTCAAACTCAAAGCCAGCTATTTGTGTTTTCGTTGATACCATGATTCTGATCCTCCAGATTCCTTTTATTTCTAATATTATACCACACTTTAAGATTTTCTCTTTGAGAAACTAATTTCTATATAAAACGTTCGGTTTTGTAAATTGAAAGAATTTTTAGAAAATTTCTGTTTTTTTCTTTACACTCAAAAAAAATTCTGCTATAATGGCTCATGTAATAAAATATAACAACAAAAAGGAGAACGATATGACATCTGCTAAAGACTATATCCAAAGCGTGTTTACAACTGTGAAAGCTCGTAACGGGCATGAGGCTGAATTTCTCCAGGCGGTTGAAGAATTCTTCAGCACTTTGGAACCTGTATTTGAAAAACATCCTGAGTATATCGAAGAAAACATCTTGGCACGTATCACTGAGCCTGAGCGCGTAATTTCTTTCCGTGTTCCTTGGGTTGACCGTGATGGAAAAGTACAAGTCAACCGTGGTTACCGTGTTCAATTCAACTCAGCTGTTGGACCATATAAAGGCGGACTTCGTTTCCACCCAACTGTAAACCAAGGAATCTTGAAATTCCTCGGCTTCGAACAAATCTTTAAAAACGTCTTGACTGGACTTCCAATCGGTGGAGGTAAAGGGGGATCAGACTTCGATCCTAAAGGTAAGACTGACGCTGAAGTGATGCGCTTCTGCCAAAGCTTCATGACTGAATTGCAAAAATACATCGGACCATCACTTGACGTACCTGCTGGTGATATCGGTGTTGGTGGACGTGAGATTGGTTACCTCTATGGACAATACAAACGTCTTAACCAATTTGATGCGGGTGTCTTGACTGGTAAACCTCTTGGATTTGGTGGTAGCTTGATTCGTCCAGAAGCAACTGGTTACGGTTTGGTTTACTATACTGAAGAAATGCTCAAAGCTAATGGTAACAGCTTTGCTGGTAAAAAAGTGGTGATTTCAGGTTCTGGTAACGTGGCTCAGTACGCTCTTCAAAAAGCAACTGAACTCGGCGCTACTGTCATCTCTGTATCTGACTCAAACGGTTATGTCATTGATGAAAATGGTATCGACTTCGACCTTCTTACGGATGTTAAAGAAAAACGCCGTGCTCGTTTGACTGAGTATGCAGCTGAGAAAGCAACTGCTACTTACCATGAAGGTTCTGTATGGACTTACGCTGGAATCTACGACATCGCTCTTCCATGTGCGACTCAAAACGAAATCAACGGTGACGCAGCTAAACGTCTGGTTGCTCAAGGAGTTATCTGCGTATCAGAAGGTGCTAACATGCCTAGTGACCTTGATGCGATTAAAGTCTACAAAGAAAACGGAATCCTTTACGGACCTGCCAAAGCTGCCAACGCTGGTGGTGTAGCCGTATCAGCGCTTGAAATGAGCCAAAACAGCCTTCGCCTCTCATGGACACGTGAAGAAGTTGATGGACGCCTCAAAGACATCATGACAAACATCTTCAACACAGCTAAAACAACTGCTGAAACATACGGACTTGATACTGACTACCTTGCAGGAGCAAATATCGCTGCCTTCGAAAACGTAGCAAACGCTATGATTACACAAGGTATTGTTTAATTAGTCGATACATCCTATCGGAGAACAAATGATGAACTTACGGCCAATGGAAGTAAGAGACAATCCAGCTGTAGCGCAACTCATTCGAGCTAGCCTAGAAGAATTCGGGCTTGACAAACCAGGAACTGTCTACTTTGATTCTCATCTAGATCATTTGGCCGACTATTATCAACAGCAAGAGAGGTCAGCTTACTTTGTTCTGGAAGATGAAGGATATCTGGTTGGCTGTGGTGGCTTTGCACCAGTGTCCGATAAGATTGCTGAATTACAAAAACTGTATGTCACTAAAAATAGCCGTGGCAAAGGTTATTCCAGCAGGTTGATAAAGCGGATATTCCATGAAACCCGCCTAGCAGGTTATGAACAACTTTATCTAGAAACCTCTACTGAACTGGCTACGGCCGTGGCCATCTATCAACACTACGGTTTCACATCACTGCAAGAACCACTTTCTAACGCCGCCGGCCACCCAGCTATGAATATCTGGATGATAAAATCTCTCTTATCAGATGAATAGATATTAGTAACTCTGATTGTCTGTCTCAAGACATCATGACCAAGAACCACAACACGGCTAAAACAACTTTTAACAATGTAGCCAAGGCTATGATAGTAAAGGTATTGTTTCAATTTATTTTTCAATCCCCAATCACTCTGATTGGGGATTTTTATATTGGTTTTAAAAAAGCCCACTATTTCTAATAGTAAGCTTAAAAATCAAAATTCACTTTACTTCTACTAAGGCAGAAGATAGGCAGTCAACAATTTCGTTTACTGCTTCATCTATGTTCACATCTTCCTTATCATTCAACATTATTGGAAGAGCATAAGAAAGACTCAAGGCTAAAATATAACGAACGATTCTTTCATTTGACCACTCTCGAATAACACCATTTTCTTTAAACTGATTCAGAACTGGACTAATTGGCTTAATGATAGAGTGAACAATAACATTCCCTAACTGATCAGAAATAGTTTTATCAATAAAAGAACGGCTCAAGATAATTTTAACTTGCATTTGATTCTCCTGAATAAAAACTAGTCTATCTCGAACAATACTTCTTAAAAATAATGGAAAAGATTCTTGGTTTGCTGTAAATTTCTTCTCAGAAAAATCAGCAATCACATCTGGAATAACCTGTTCGAGAAAAGTTGACAGAATAGCTTCTAAGATGCCTTCCTTAGTTTTAAAGTAACTAAAAACGGTCCCTTCTGAAACTCCAGCCTCCTTAGCAATAAGGCTGGCTGTTGTATTTTCAAAGCCAATTTCTGAAAATAACTTTAGACTTGATAATAATACTTGACGTTGTTTTAAACTCAAGTTGCTATTTTCTAATGTCTGAGCATACTTTTGTTCTAAACTTTCCATTGCTGGCACCTCTCTGCTACTCTCTTACTTTTACAACTTTCTTACCTCGAGTGTGTCCCGACTTCAGACTACGATATGCCTCTCTAACAGACTTTAGAGAAAAATCATAAACCTGATCAATATTCAGCCGAACTTTCCCATCTGAGACCATTTCAGCTAAAGTTCTAAAATCATCGTATGTGGAATGTCTCGGACCAGTAAACTGAGCACCTTTTATCATAACATAGGGTGAAGGTACTAATGTCCCAATAGCTGTCCCTTTCAAGCCTAAACTAAAAGCCAATCTAACATAATCAGATCCATAACAATCCAAAAATTTTGTAATAGGCGTTGTACTAGCTGATAGAAGAGCCTTCTTGATATTCTCTTCGTAACTTACTGGTATGGCACCTAAAGACTTCAGATAATCCGCATTTTTCTTACTTGCTATTCCGATCACTGTCGCCCCCTTAGCAACTGCATACTGTACTGCGATACTTCCAATACCTCCTGCTGCGGCTGAAATAACAACAGTATCTCTTGAATTTAAACCGATTCTTCTAAAAGCCCCACCCACAGTTAGAGAGGCTACACCCATAGTAGCTGCATGGTTCATATCAATCATCTCTGGCTTCAACACAATTTCTGATTCATTGACACAAATTTCTGTTGCCAAAGCTCCCCTCTTGGTTCCCAATCCAGGGTCGCTGATCATTGTTCCAAAAACCTTATCTCCTACTGCAAACCGACTTACTCCTTCACCAACTTCTGTGATAACTCCAGCAAAATCCCGACCAACACCTCTTGGAAAAAGAGATGATTTTGACTCAAACCAACGACTTGGCTTCCTTAGTTTGGTCATAAAAGATGGAAATCGGAGTGGCTTTGCACCTTCAAAAGTCTTATAATCAATAGGATTTAAACCAACAGCATGAACTCCTACCCTAACTTGATTCTCTTTCAAAACATCAGATTTAATGTTCACTAAATCTAACACTTCTTCATCACCGAAACGACTATATTGTATTGCTTGAACAACCATTGTATGAACTCCTTTACACATCTACAAAATTGAGTGAGCACTCAATCACTTTTCTTGATTATATGCTTATTCCCCATAGATGTCAACTATACTGTTTCCAAAACTTCTAACTAAGTTAGCTGTTCATGATAAAAATAGATCTATTTTCCCTTATGAAAAATTATCAAACTATAACTCAAAGAAATCCGACTGCTTATAAAAGCAGCCGGATTTTTATATATCTAATTTTTCAAAAAATTTGCCTGTTGACTGCTTTTCTTTTAGCTTCTCAAGCAGCTCATTTTCCAGAAAAGGACTTAGTTCGTCAAAATCTTGACAAACCTTAAAAACCGTCTCTCTATCTATATGACCAAAAGTTAGTTCATAATAGTCCTTATGATGATGCCAGTTCTGGTCATAATTGATATCTTTCCGTTGATAGTAAACAATATTTTGCTTCGGTGTCAGGTAAAGCTTCTGCGTCAGAATGCTTTTCTGATCTTTGGACAGCTTGCTCCGACTGAAAATTTTAACTCCTTGAAAAATCTTGCGCTCATGGATACCCTGATTTGTGACTTTTAATTCAACTCTTTTATAGTGCATATAGTCACCTCCAAAAATTACTTTCATTATATCAGACTCTGGCAGATTTGCAAGCAAAAGTATCATTTCCAAAAATCTTTAGTAGCCTCTAAAATTTCTTCTGTCGGTGTTACTGTGGCCTCAATAATGCTCTTGCCAGTCTTTTTCAGATAGGCTTGTATCAGATGATAGCCATAAGCATAGCCTGCAGCATAGGGCATTCCAACCGGTATTTGACCTTGAATCTCAGCTATTTCATCACCGTAAAGATAAGGAGCCATTTCCGCCATCCCTGTTAGCTGAAGCTGACTTGAGATGATGGGCTTAATCTCTTCTAACTGCTCGGAACTAGTTGAAGTGACCCAGGATCCGATGAGCTCTTTACAATAGAGCTCAGCAGCAAAAGACTCTGCTAATCCTTCACTGACTACCCAGTCTGCTAGTGTTGTCTGCTGGTTCCATTTGATAAATTGGAAGCGAACATTGTGGTTGCACTCGTGAGCCAACGCGGCTCGCACACGTGGTAAAGTATAGTCATTCGGCAACAGACTAAGCATGAGGTATCCTGGAATTCCTCCATCTCCACTGTATCCCTTATTAAGCTGTAGCATAGGTTTTTCTGGATTGCCCAGTAAAATAGTAAAATGGTAATCCTCAACCTCTAAGTCATAGCCAGCTTGCTTAAAAAGACCAATACTTCTCTTGATAGTATCCTGACAATCTTGCCAGAGTTGATCAGAGCTCAGAGCGTCGATAGCTGGTCTATCCTTCTCTGACAGAGTTCCGAGTAGCTGATTCATAAAACCAAGTAGGAACAAAGCATCAAATCCTCCGAGATACTTAGCTTTCAGAGGAATATGTTGAGTTTGGTATTTCGTATCAGAAGGTGCCAACATGCCTAGCGACCTTGATGCGATTAAAGTCTACAAATCCTTTACGGACCAGCCAAAGCTGCCAACGCTGGTGGTGTAGCTGTATCAGCGCTTGAAATGAGCCAAAACAGCCTTCGCCTCTCATGGACCCGTGAAGAAGTTGATGGACGTCTCAAAGACATCATGACCAACATCTTCAACACAGCTAAAACAACTGCTGAAACATATGGTCTTGGTACTTGACTACCTTGCAGGAGCAAACATTGCTGCCTTTGAAAATGTAGCCAATGCTATGATTGCACAAGGTATTGTTTAAGAAATATGCTAAAAACCTCAATCAAAACGATCGAGGTTTTTTTGAAGCTTCATCTTCTATCAAAACTTCTTCTTCCATAACATTTTTTATTTTTTTGCCCAAAGATAATAACGTTTCTACATCAGAGGGTTTGCTTGTCCCGAGAGGATTCCAAGTAGAAGATGATAAATTTTCATATTCCTTAGACCGAACTCGAAATTTAATGTTATCCCCCTTGGTGTCTATGTCTACATTTAAGGCTCTCGCCCCCAGTTTAGGCTCCTTATTTTTTATCCTACAGAAAATAACTTCTCCTGATACAATCTCCTTTCCATTACACCAAATCCTAATATTTCTTCTAGATAATTCTACGACAAAATTCTTCACTAGACTACCTTGTATTTTTTTAATTAAAAGAAAACTAATGCCAAAAAACACTAATACTATCGTATAAAGAAAAAGAGGTTGTGATTTAAAAAAATCATTCAGTTTTAAATAGAATATAGCCAACTGTATTCCCAATACAGGAAGCATGAGGAACATGGGAAAAAGGATACCAATTATTATATCTAATTTTGCTGTTGTCGCTGTAAATTCATATCTTTCCATCAATATCACCTTTATAACATTTTCTTTTTATAGAACATTAATCCCATACTAAGACGGATGCATCAGGGAGTTCAATCTCCCTTTCCCCTAGCAAAGATAAATTTTGAACTATTCTAAGGATATTGTACCACTATTTCTGCAAAAAATACCTTAGCAAACATAATCTCCTTCCACAGATACATCATCGCTTTATCGAGCGCTGGAGTTTGATTGACATGGTTCTCTAATCAAACTCCAGAACTTTATGATGAAAATCTTATGGAACAACTGGAGACACTTTATAAATTTTCTCTTTTCAATTATAAAGAAAAACCGCTACTCCTAAGAATAGCGGTTTAATCATGTTTTCAAGCTACTAATGTAGTTGCTCTATTATTTAAGAGTAACTGAAGCTCCAGCTTCTTCCAATTTAGCTTTGATTTCTTCTGCTTCTGCAGTTGGAACGCCTTCTTTGATGACACCTGGTGCACCATCAACAAGTTCTTTAGCTTCTTTAAGTCCAAGACCAGTGATTTCACGTACAACTTTGATAACGCCAACTTTTTTGTCACCAGCAGCTGTCAACTCAACGTCAAATGAGTCTTTAGCAGCACCAGCGTCAGCAGCACCAGCTGCAGCAACAGCTACAGGAGCAGCTGCAGTTACACCAAATTCTTCTTCGATAGCTTTTACAAGGTCGTTCAATTCAAGGATTGAAGCTTCTTTAATTTCAGCAATAATGTTTTCAATGTTCAATGCCATTGTTATTTCCTCCAAATAAGTTTTTAATTTTATAATAGTTTTTTTCGTAGCTAGGCTACGCTGCGTAGCTTAAGATTAAGCTGCGTCTTCTTTGTTGTCTGCAACCGCTTTGACTGCAAGAGCAACGTTGCGCACTGGCGCTTGAAGTACAGAAAGGAGCATAGAAAGAAGTCCTTCGCGGTTTGGAAGAGTTGCAAGAGCAACGATTTCTTCTTTGGATGCGACAGCGCCTTCGATTGCACCACCTTTGATTTCAAGTGCTTCAGCGTTTTTAGCAAAATCGTTCAAGATTTTCGCTGGTGCGATAACATCTTCGTTAGAAAATGCTACTGCAGATGGTCCAACAAATACTGATGCAAGATCTTCAAGACCAGCTTTTTCAGCTGCACGACGCAAGATTGAGTTTTTAATGACTTTATACTCAACTTCGCTTCCACGAAGCTCACGACGAAGAACTGTATCTTGCTCAACTGTCAAACCACGAGCGTCAACAACGACGATAGATGCAGCAGCTTTCATTTTTTCAGCTACTACGTCAACTAGTTCCGCTTTTTTAGCAATAATTGCTTCACTCATTAGTGTGTTCACCTCCGTAATTATTTTGCTTGGGGAATTTTTCCAAAAGAAAAACGCGCCCAAACCTAGACACGAAAGTACAATACGCTTCTTTTTACATGATACGTTTTGTCCTCGGTAGGATCTTTATGAGTCGAGCTCCCCTACTGTCTTAGGCAGTTTTTTCAAACCGTATATAAGTATAGCATAGACAAAAAAAGAATGCAAGATTTTTGCAAACTTTTTTTGAAATTTTATGTGACTTTTAGTCCGTCTCGCTCCGTTAGGTGCGAGACAAATAAACCACCCGCTATGCGGGTGCGCGTCGAAGGTTATACCAAAAAAACTCCAAACGCGATACAATAAAGGTGTTCAAGCCAATTGTAAAGCGAAAGGAGAAAAATATGGCACAAAAGGGACATAGTTTATCACACACAAAGTGGATGTGTAAATATCACATTGTGTTCACCCCTAAGTATAGACGAAAAATCATTTATAATCAATATCGAAGTAGTTTGGGAGAAATATTCCACCGATTATGTAGTTATAAAGGTGTTGAGATTATCGAAGGACACTTAATGCCTGATCATGTACATATGTTAGTAAGTATTCCACTAAGGATAAGTGTTTCAAGTTTCATGGGTTATTTAAAAGGCAAAAGTGCACTCATGATGTTTGACAAACACGCCAACCTCAAGTATAAGTTTGGGAACCGGTATTTTTGGGCAGAAGGTTACTACGTGAGTACAGTAGGACTTAATGAAGCCACAATTAGGAAATATATCCAAGATTAAAGAAATTATCCAGTGGATGATTTCTTCACGAGTATGAAAATTCGAGAACGAGTAAAGCATGATATAGCACTAGATAAATTAAGTGTAAAAGAATATGAGGCTCCCTTTAGGGATAGTGGTAAGTAGTGCGAACACCTCTTTGAGAGGTTTGTGAAGAGTCAAGAGCAATGAGGCTTGAACAAAGTGAAAGCCAACGTCTTTAGGCGCTGGCTGGTAATTTGGGCTTATAGCCCTGGTGCAAACCACCCGTTAGACGGGTGGTTATGATTTTTTAAATCTCTACCGTCAAAACTTTGCCTTGCTTAACAACCTGCTGTCCTGCAATATAGACATCGTCAACATCACTGGATTTGACTGCATAAACGAGGTGAGAGAGCATATTTTCCTCTGGTTGAAGATGGATTTTTCCTTTAGGTTGAACAACGAGAAAATCTGCTTGCTTGCCAACTTCCAGACTTCCTATCTGATTTTCAATTCCAAGAACCTTAGCACCTTCTATAGTTAGAGCTTTGAGAGCTGTTTCGATAGGAAATTGGCTGGCATCTCCATTCTTCATCTTCTGAAGGAGGGCTGCAGTCCGTCCTTCCTCAAACATATCTAGATTGTTATTGGAAGCTACCGAGTCAGTCGCAATTCCGACTGCTACCCCTGCTTTTTGGAGTTGAATAATTGGAGCAATTCCTGAGGCCAGTTTGAGGTTACTAATAGGATTGTGAGCGATAGCCACTTGAGAGGTTGCCAAACGTTCAATTTCCCGCTCGTTTAATTCGACCCCATGAGCAAAGACAGACGGATGATCTAAGTAACCTAGTTCTTCTAAAAAGGCGAGGGGGCGTTTTCCGTATCGTTTTAGGATAATTCCTGACTCTTCCTTGGTCTCCGCCACATGGATATGGATAGGAATATTTAGCTCTTTCGCCATTTCTAAACTCGCTTGCAACAAGTCTTTACTACAACTATAAGGAGAGTGAGGGGCTACCATAACCTTGAAATTTGGATTATCATATCCTAAAATTTCCTCTATGATGGCTCGTGTTCTAGCAATTGTCTCATCAGCTGTTTCTGCCTCTGAAGAAAAGAGGGTCGGTGAGAAATAACAACGCATCTTGGAAGCCTTAACTGCCTGATAAATTCTCTCAATATCCACACCATTGGGATTATACATATCGTTGAAGGTTGTTGTTCCTGACTGGAGCATTTCTATCAGAGCCTCTTTGACTGTCTTGGTAGTCATGTCGGGAGTAAACTCAGCTTCTGCTGGCCAGATATAGTCATTGAGCCATTCATGGAGATTGCTGTCATCCCGAATCCCTCTCAAGCCTGTCATGGCAGAATGGGTGTGGCAATTGACCAAACCAGGCATGATCCAGGCTCCCTGATAGTCTATAATCTGCTCAGCTTGCTCCAAAATCTCTGGCTTCTCTTGACCGACATAGACAATTTGGGAATCCTTAACGGCTAAGATTCCATCCAAATAAACATGGAAATCTTGGTCACAAGTCACGATATTTACATGCTGATAGACTTTCATTGTTTTCTCCTTCTAAGACCCTGATTTTTCTAGCTATTGTAACAAAAAAGTCACCCGAAGGCAACTTTTAGTGTTATTAAGACTTTAAAATCGATTGGAATAACTTATTCAGAGCTAAAAGCCGCAGCTTTTTGCATTTGGTAATACTTGCCCTTTCTAGCCATGAGTTCCTGATGATTGCCATGCTCCACAATGTCACCATCCACCAAGACTAGAATCAAATCCGCATCCTGAATGGTTGACAAGCGGTGGGCAATGATAAAGCTTGTGCGCCCCTTCATGAGTTTGGCAAAGGCATCCTGAACTAGCACTTCTGTCCGTGTATCGATGGAAGAAGTCGCTTCGTCTAAGATAAGAATCTTTGGGATAGCTAGAAAGACTCGGGCGATGGTCAAGAGCTGGGCTTGACCGACAGATAGAGATTCTCCTGCATTTTCCAACTTGGTATCGTATCCCTGTGGCAACTGTTGGATGAAAAAGTCTGCATTGGCTGCTTTTGCGGCAGCAATCACCTGCTCCCGACTAGCATCAGGATTCCCAAAGGCAATATTGTCATGAATAGTCCCTTGCTTGAGCCAAGTTTCTTGGAGCACCATTCCAAACTGCTGTCTCAATGATGCTCGGGTATAGTCGTAAATGGAACGACCGTCCAGCAAGATATCTCCCGAGTTAATAGGATAAAAACGCATGAGGAGATTGATAATAGTTGATTTTCCAGCACCTGTCGGACCAACAATGGCCACCTTGCTACCAGATGGGATATCGATAGACAAATCCTTAATCAAGATCCTTTCAGGATTGTATCCAAAAGAAACATGCTTAAAGGAAATGGCTCCCTTAACTTGGTCACTGGTCAAGATTTCCTTACCTGTTTCAGCCACCTCTGGACTTTCTAAGACAGCATAGACACGCTCTGCACAAGCGAGAGCACTTTGCAACTCGGCTAGTACTGAAGAAATATCGTTAAAGGGCTTGGTGTACTGCTGAACATAGTTCAAAAAGGTCACTAAACGCCCGATGGTCAAGGTGGATCCCATCATAATACGATAAGCCCCCACTCCAGCTAAAAGCGCATAAATGAGCGCATTGACAAAGCGAGTCGAAGGATTGACCGTTGATGAATAAAAGATGGCTGACTGAGAATAGCCTGCGTAGTTGGCATTCGCCTCGTGCAGTCTTTGGATAAACTCTGTTTGAGCATTGAAGGACTGGATAATGGTCTGCTGGCTAAGCGATTCTTCAATCAACTGAGTCTGAATCCCCCTAGTCTCTGTTTGCTTCTGGAAGAGATGATAAGAACGTTTGGCAATAAAGCGTGAAATCACCATGGACAGGGGTGTCAACAGCAAGACCAAGAGGGTCATGAGGAGATGAATTTGAAGCATGGCTAGAATACTAACCAAAATCATCAAAACACCAATGAAAAATTGGTTAAAAATCATGGTCAAGCCAGCTGCCAACTGTTCTATGTCCGTGGTCACACGACTAACCATCTCTCCACTGCCTTGCCGATCCACAAAAGCAATTGGTAAACGATGGAGCTTATGGATGATTCGCTCTCGCAAGTCTCTGGTATAAGAAAAAATTAGGCGATTATAAAGAAGAGGATTGCCCCATTGTACCAGTGTATTTCCTATGACTACCAAAAGCATCTGGATGAAAATCTGCCAAAAAACTGGTGAAGAACCAGCCACTAGGACCTGGT
This sequence comes from bacterium, assembly GCA_905221335.1. Lineage (GTDB taxonomy): Bacteria > Bacillota > Bacilli > Lactobacillales > Streptococcaceae > Streptococcus. The sequence goes on along the minus strand of CAJNCT010000001.1, from coordinate 353,441 downwards.
CGATGACCTGCCCAATCAGAATAGGTAAGTAAATTGATAAGCCAACTTGGGCAATAGTTCCTAGAAAGGCAAGGAAAAGGAGGAAAGGATGGCTTGCTAAATCTATGGTCAAACGTTTGAGCGTCTGGTTTGCAGTTTGTCGTCTCATATTAGTCCTCCTTTCAATGTTGGGATGCATTGATTTCACGATAGACTTGGCTGGATTTCATCAAGTCATCGTGCTTGCCGATAGCTAGTAACTCACCTTTTTCCAAGAGGAGAATCTGGTCAGCCATCTGAAGTGTAGACGTTCGTTGAGAAATCAAGATTAAGCTTGTGTTTGGCAGATTTTCTCGAATAGCTTTTAATAGCTTGGACTCAGTGATGGTGTCGAGGGCCGAGGTCGCATCATCTAGGATGAGAAATGGAGCTTGGCGCAAGACTGCACGTGCGATAGACAGCCTTTGTTTTTGTCCGCCTGAGAAATTTCGCCCTCCTGCCTCAACTAGGGCATCCAAAAGTCCTTCCTTTTCACTGACAAAATCCTTAGCTTGCGCAATCTCCAAGGCCTGCCAGAGTTGCTGGTCAGATACTTCTCGATTGAAACCTAAAGTCAGGTTGGTACGAATAGTTCCTTTAAAGAGTTCGACCTTTTGGGGCACGTAGGAAATCCAAGACCGCCACTGCTCAAGATTACGAGGACTACGTCCATTTCGATAAAGGTCAATGCTCCCCTGGTCTGCTGGATAAAGTCCAAGTAAGACTTGCACCAAGCTTGACTTACCAGAACCCGTTCCCCCAATGATACCAAGGATTTGCCCTTGCTTCATATCAAAGGAAATGTCTCTCAGAGAAGGCTGGGCTGCATCAGGATAGGTAAAGGTCAATTCTTGGGCTTGTAAAACCCGATTACTGGTAGCTTGTTTTTGTTCTAATTTTGAATGAATATCTTCTGGAGCTTCGGTAAAAACTTCCTCGATTCGCTTGGCTGAGATATAGGATTGATTAAGAGAATTTATCAGCATGGCGAGCTTAACCAATTCCACCAAAATCTGTAAGAGATAGTTGATAAGGGCAATAAGAGCACCTTGACTGAGTAAACCTCCTTGAATTGAAATATAGCCCTGCCAGATGATGACGAGAAGAGTTCCATTAACAATCAGATAGGTCAGAGGTGTTAATAAACTAGACCAGAAGCCTGTTTTTTCTTGCAATCTGGCATAAATTTGGTTAAGGGTTTGAAAAATCTGTAACTCTCGTTTTTCCTGACCAAAAGCACGAATAACTCGCATTCCTTGCAATTGCTGGCGCGTTTCCTGAACCAGCTGATCCGTTTTCTTTCTGAGACTACTGTAGAGAGGATTGACCAGTCGAGAGAGACCGACAATGACAATGGTCAGAATGACAACCATGACCAAAAACCAGAAAGTCAGCTCAGCTGAAATGCGATAGGCCATAAAGATAGCGCCAAAGACGATAATGGGCGCTCGCAAAAAGAGGCGCAGGAATTGATTGATCCCAGTCTGAATCTGGTAGGTATCCGAAGTCAAGCGAGTCACCAAGCTAGAAGTGGTCAGACGATCTCTGCTATCCTTGGGTAGGGAAAGAATATGACGATAGAGGTCGTTTGTCAATTCCTTGGCAAAACCTACCGCTGCCTTGGCTGAGTAAAACTGGGCTACCAAGGCCACTAAAACGCCAATCACTGCAAAAATAAGGAGCAGGCCAATCTGCATCCATAGGTGTCCTTGATCTCTCTGGGGCAAGGATTGGTCAACAATCCCAGCAATCACCATGGGAACCAAGAGCTCAAAAACAGCTTCTAGCAGCTTGAACAAGGGTGCCAAAATTGATTCTTTGATATAGGGTTTGAAGTAAGATAGTAAGTGTTTCATAAGTCCCTTCTATTCTTATTCTGGAAATGAAGAAAGTGGGAAGCCCCACCCTCTCAGTTTTATTTGTTTAAGTAAGGTAATAGATAGCCATATCCTGCTTCGTCCATCTCATCCTTGGCTACAAAGCGCAAGGAGGCAGAATTAATACAGTAACGCAGGCCACCTAATTCCTGAGGACCATCTGTGAAAACATGACCCAAGTGAGCATTTCCTGACCGAGAACGAACCTCGATTCGCTCCATACCATGACTCAGGTCTTTGTAATAGTGAATCAATTCCTTAGAAATCGGACGACTAAAACTTGGCCAACCACAACCTGAGGCAAACTTATCCTTAGCGAAAAAGAGTGGCTCACCCGTCGTGATGTCTACATAAATCCCTTCTTCAAAGGTTTGGTCATAGGCATTGCTAAATGGAGCCTCTGTAGCAGCTTCTTGTGTAACACGGTAAGACTCTTCAGATAAACTTTTCCTTAACACCTCTTGACTAGGCTTTTCATAGTTAGAGGCGTCAATCAAGGGCTTCTCAACATCGGTCACATCGATATGACAGTAACCCGAAGGATTTTTCTTGAGATAATCTTGGTGGTAATCTTCTGCCAGAATGTAGTGGCGAAGTCTCTCCACCTCTACTGCAATCTTTCGACCCAGCATACGCTCCTGCTCCTGCACCACTGTATAGATAGCTGGCAAGTCTGCATCATCCTGATAATAAATCCCCGTTCGATATTGGCGACCACTGTCATTTCCTTGTTGATTGATTGATAAGGGATCAATGACACGGAAATAATAAAGTAAAATCTCTCTTAGTGATACTGTATTCTCATCATAAATCACTTGAACCGTTTCTGCATGGTCTGTTTCCTTAAGTAGCTGATAATTGGTCGTTTCGACTTGCCCATTAGCGTAACCAACACTGGTTGCCAGCACTCCAGAAATGCGTGAAAAATACTCCTCTAGACCCCAAAAACAACCACCTGCTAGATAAATTTCTGCCATCTTTATTTCTCCTTTATCAAGTTTTTAACTAATACTCTTCGAAAATCTCTTCAAACCACGTCAGCGTCGCCTTACCGTACTCAAGTACAGCCTGCGGCTAGCTTCCTAGTTTGCTCTTTGATTTTCATTGAGTATAAACTTTCTTTTCAAAAAAAGGATAGGAAGTCCTCTGGTCGAGAATTTCCCCATCCTATCTTCTATTCTTTATTTTGCTTGGACACGAACACCTTGGGTATCCACCTTCAAATCATGAAGTTTGCCTTTGAAAGGCTGCTTTTGCAATTCTGCCTTAATCGCCGGCATCTTGTCATGAGAAGCCAAGACCATAACTGTTGGCCCGGCACCAGAGAGATAGGTTGCATAGGCACCATTCTCTTTGGCTACTTGCTTAATCTTCGCAAATTCACGGACCAGACTTTGACGATAGCGCTCGTGGAAGAGGTCTCCCTCAATCGCTTGACCAGCAGTCACCATGTCTCCTGCCAACAAGGCTGCAACCGCCACATTGGCAATGGAACTAGCTGCAACAGCTTCCTTGTAGGACAATTTTTTAGGTAGGACACCACGACTGTCTCGAGTGCGTAATTCATAGTTGGGAATATAAGCTAGAAAATCACACTCTGGGAAGTCAGCCACAATCGCTGAAACATTTCCTTCAACAGAACTTGCAATAACGAGATTACCGTAAATGGCTGGAGCCACATTGTCAGGATGTCCTTCAATCTTAGTCGCTAACTGCAATTTGTCATGGTTAGATAAATTGAGCTTTCCTAGTTGGTTGGCTAGTTCAATCCCAGCAACAATAACCGAGCTTGAAGAACCCAAACCACGCGCCAAGGGAACATCACTGGTCATTTTCAAACGTCTCGGTTGTAAGTCTGGCGCAATTTGCAAGGCAATCTTAAGCAAAAGATTACGCTCGTCATGTGGAATCCATTTGCCAATCTGGTGTTCAATCAACCACTCATCCCGTTCTTCACAGACCTCAATTTGAAGATACTTGGTTACAGCTACACCGACCGAATCAAAACCTGGCCCGATATTAGCACTGGTTGCAGGTACAATAATCTTCATCTTATTCTCCTAACACCTTGAAGGTATTCAAGAGGTCAAATTCTGAAGCTTTGGCTAACTCTGCTGAAACATTCTCAAGCTGCGCTTTATTAATCTTATGAGTGATAATCACTACACGCGCCTTGTCATCCTCTTTTCCATCTTGGAGGATTTGCTTGAAGGAAATATCTTGAGCATTGAAGATTTCAGCAAGTTTTAAGACCTGACCTTTTGAGTCTGGTGCCAAGATTGAGAAATAGTAGTTTGCTTTAACATCTTCTGGATTTGCCAAGACTAGGTCACGGCTATATTCGTTGAAGTCTTTACCGATGGTACCATCATTCAAGCGACGAACGATACGGACAATATCTGCTACAACGCTTGTTGCAGTTGGTTTTTGACCCGCACCTGGTCCGTAGTACATTGATTCACCGATACCGATAGATTCTACAAAAACAGCGTTCATTACCCCATTCACACTGGCAAGTGGATGTGCTTTAGGAAGGAAGGTTGGAGTCACTTCTGCAGCAATACCTGAAGGAGTTTCCTCGATAGAACCAACCAATTTCACTACATAGCCCAGGTCTTGGGCTACAGCTACGTCTTCTGGTGTGATGTTGCGGATTCCCTTGTGGGCTACATCGTCAAAGGCAACCTTCATACCAAAAGCAAATTGGCTCAAAATCACCATCTTGTAGGCTGCGTCAATCCCATCCACGTCATTTGTCGGGTCACTTTCTGCAAATCCTAGTCTTTGTGCTTCCGCAAGAGCGTCATCATAAGACCAGCCTTCTTCGACCATTTTGGTCATCATAAAGTTAGAAGTTCCGTTAACGACACCAAGAACGCGCGTGATTTTATCAGAAGCCAATGAATTTGCCAAAGTACGAAGAATTGGAATCCCACCAGCTACTGCTGCTTCGTAGTAAAGTGCTACATTATGCTCTTTAGCAATTTCTAACAATTCTGCACCATGGACAGCCAAAAGGTCCTTGTTAGCAGTAACAACGTGTTTCCCAGCTTCCAAGGCACGAGTGATAAAGGTTTTAGCTGGTTCAATACGCCCCATCAATTCCACTACAATGGTAATATCTTTGTCTGATAAAATATCATCTACATTGGTTACAAAGTTAAAGTCATTCCCTGCTGCAAGCAAGCGATTCTTTTCATCTTCATCCTTGACCAATACCTTGGCTACTTCAATCTCAGAATGAGCTGATTGGATGATTTTTTCTCCATTTTCCTTTAGGAGGAATGGCACACCACTTGCAACGGTACCAAATCCAAGTAAAGCAATTTTAACTGTCATGTTTATCTCCTAGAAATTTTCTGATATAGCCATTATAACAGAATTTTGTGAAAATTCCTATCCAAGAAAACCACTATTTATAGATAGAAAAGAAAAAACGAATCCCCTGATTCGTCTTTCTTGATAAATGAAAATTGATTTTCAAAATCTACGAACTAACCTTTTGCAAACCAAGGACTGCATCGTGATTGATCAAGATTTGACCATACTCTTGTAAGACTGAACGACTGATATCACTATCATCTGCAAATTCACGCATACGAGCCAAGAGCCAAGCTGGATATGGACTAGGATGATTTTCTACATCGACTAAGATTGTCAAATAGTAGTGGTCATTCATCTTATAGAGTTCAGATGTTTCCATCTGGTAGTTAACCGTCTTTGCAAAAGCAACTAGGTCAGCAAGGCTTGCAAAGCGCAGGATATAGTAGATATAAGGTTCTTTCTTATTCTCCGTCTCCTTGTCTGCCTGCTCTTGCTCTTCTTCTTTAGCTTCTACCTGTTCTAGAGATTGGATAGCCTCAATATCGTCCTTGGTCTTATCTGCAATGCTCTTTTCCAGAGTTTTGAGAAATTCATCCGGTGACATTTGGGCTAATTCTTCCATGTCTGGTAAATCCGCCAAATCTTCAAAATCCAGATTCTGGTCAATCTTGGACTTGGTCACAAAGACATCCACCTTATCAGGTTTTGGCGTCACACGGAAACTCAGCATGCCACTGTCCAAGAAATTGTCTGGCATTTCCAGTTCATCTAAAATAGCATAGAAAAACTCTTCGGTTTTTTCCTGAGGAACGAGAAAGTCTGCAATTTCCATTCCTCGATCCATCAAATCATCTAAAGTCATCGTGATTTTTAGTGTTGTATCACTAATTTGTTTCATCTTCATATCTAGTAACCTCATACTTTCAGTCTATCTATTATACTAGATTTTTACGATTTTATCAAAAGAATGAAGCTGGAATGTGATATAATACTAGAGATAATGTTACATTTAAGAAAGAAAGTTCAATGAAAAATATAAAAGTTAATGCATTGGCTAGCTTGCTGGTCAATATCCTCAATATCGTTTTTCCGCTGATAACCAACCCTTATCTGACGCGAATCCTCAGCAAATCCAACTACGGTTATTTCAATACCGCCAATACTTGGGCAAGTTTCGTTATTCCACTAGCTGCCTTTGGGATTTACAACTACGGGATTCGTGCTATCAGTAAGGTTAAGGACGATAAGAATAAAATCAACTATGTCTTTTCTAAGTTGTTTTATATCTCGGTTTTCACCTCTCTCCTGACGACTGGTATCTACTTCCTCTTCATCTTCTTTGACACCAGCATTGAGAACCTGAAAGTCCTCTACTACATCCTAGGAGCCCAAGCTCTCTTCCAATTCCTCAATATCGAATGGATGAACGAAGCCTATGAAAACTATGCCTTCATCCTCTACAAGACATTGATTATTCGAATTACCATGCTGGTCGCTATCTTTGCCTTTGTTAAAACGGCAGATGATATCGTTCCTTATGCTATCGTCATGACAGCGACCACTATCCTCAACTACCTCCTTAGTTTTCTTTGGATTAAGAGAGAAGTTTCCTTTGTCAAAATTGGTTTCATCGAGTTAGCTAAGGCTTCTAAACCACTCTTTACTATGCTTCTCTTGGCAAATGCCAATATGCTCTACACCTTGCTAGATAGAATGTTTATCACCAAGGGACCAGATGAAAACTATATTTCTTATTATACAATTGCCTATAGCATCGTCATGCTGATTGCTGGTGTCTTAAGTGGAGCTATCAGTGTCAGCATTCCACGTCTCGGCTACTACCTCGGGAAAAAGGATTACAATTCTTATAATTATCTTGTAAATCAAGCGGCATCATTATTCTATTTTCTCATGATTCCAACTAGTTTCGGAATTATGATTTTGGGAAAGTACGCAACGGTTATCTACTCTTCTGAAAAGTATCTTGAGGCAGGTATCGTGACCAGCGTCTTCGCCTTTCGAACCATTATCTGGGCTATTGAATTGATTCTTGGTAAGCAAATTATCTTTATCAATGACCACGAGAACCGCTTGACCGCTTTCTACTTTGCTGGTGGTGGAGCAAATCTCCTCTTCAACTGTATCTTGTATATCAATAATATTTTTGCCCCTGAGTATTATATTGCTACGACCATTATTGCCGAAGCCATCGTTGTTCTCTTAGAAATTCATTTTATTAGGAAACACCAACTAATTAATTTAAAAGAAATCTTTATGACCTTAACACGTTATGGTCTCATATCCCTTGGATTTATCCCGATCTTCTATATTTTCAAGATGATTTTCCAAATCAGTTCCTATACAGTGAACCTCAATATGATCCTCATGGTTCTTTCTACCATAGCTACTTGTGGAATCTACTATCTCTTGACGCTTTTTATCGCTAAGGATAAAACACTTCATTATGCACTCAATCTAGTACTTGCTAAAATCAAAAGAAACTAAAAGAACACCCTACTGATAAACGAGCGTTTACTAGTAGGGTGTTTCTTTTATTCTTTTTCTTTCTTGTCAGAAGTATTGGCTTCTAGATTTGAATCTTGTTTTGGCTGTTCAGCAATAGAAGAACTAGCTTCTTGCTTCTTCTCTGACTGATCTGCTTCGCCATTGACAGCAGCAACAGCCTGTCTCCAAATGCCTTCCTCGTTTACCTTATAACCATCCGGTGTGGTGGTATTTTTCAACAAGGAACCATCTGTTTGGAAATAGTACCAATTACCGTCAATTCGTTTCCAACCGGTCTGCATAGCTCCTGATTCATCAAAGTAATAATGATCACCATTTACTTTATGAAGGCCAACCAACATGATGCCATCTTCAGGATTGAGATAATACCAGATTCCTTTATCCTTTATCCAACCTGTTTTCATAGCTCCATTTGCTTCAAAGTAACGATAATGATTATCAAACCATTTCCAGCCTGTTTGCATTGCTCCTGATGCACTAAAGTAATACTGCTTACCATCTACTTGTTGGAAACCGACCAGCATGATACCTTCCTGATCTTCAAGATAATACCATGTTCCTTGATCCTTCAACCAACCAGTTTTCATAGCTCCTGAGTCAGCGTAGTAATGCCAGTGTTTATCAAGCCACTGCCAGCCTGTTTGCATGGCACCGCTAGTATTCAAATAGTAACGCGTACCGTTGATTTCTTGTTTCCCGGTCTGCATAATACCATCTTGATTTAGGTAATACCACTTCTCATTATCCTTAATCCAGCCAGTTTTCATAGCTCCTGAGTTCGCATAATAATACCAATGGTTCTCTAGCCACTTCCAGCCAGTCTGCATGGCACCACTAGCATTCAAATAGTAACGAACACCATTTATATCTTGTCTGCCAGTTAACATGATGCCATCTTTATCCAGATAATACCATGTTTCCTGATCCTTGACCCAGCCAGTTTTCATGGCTCCAGAACTTGCAAAATAGTTCCAGTGACCATCAACAAAGGCCCAGCCAGTTTGCATGACACCTTCTTGATTAAAGTAGTATGTGCTTCCGTTGATATTCTTTTTACCGATGGTCTTTAGCCCATCCTCATCATAGAAATACCAATCTGAATCAATCTTTTGCCAAGTTGAAGGATTACCTGCTGTTTGGAGTGCACCACTGTCTGCAAAGAACATCTTCTTGCCATTAAAGACTTGATTTCCTGTTAGCATCTTTCCATCTGCTGCAAAGAGATATTTCTTCCCTCCAATTTCAGAAAGTTCACTAAATCGTCTAGCGCCATTTGATTGGATATAATACCAAGAGCCATCCAGCTTGAACCAACCACCAGTTTGCATTTTACCATTTTGGTTCAAATAGTAATCATTCCCTTTGGCATTTTCACCCCAGTCGTCGTTAAGGTGAAGCCAGCGGCCTGCTTGCATTTGTCCTTTTCCATTAAAGAAGTATGTGGCTCCGCCAATCTCTCTCCAGCCGATAGCCATTTCTCCGTCAGTCAAACGATATTTCCAGTAGCCACCTTCTTGATACCATTTTTCGTCAACTACAGGGATGTCAGGGAAGAGATTAGAAACATTAGCAAATCCGCTATCACTAATATCAAAAACAGTTGCATCCTGAGTTTGACTAGAAGCTCTGAGAACTTGAATATTTTTCTTTTGGAGATATTCTCTGGTTGAAGCAACATTAATATCACCACCAGTTGTTTGAATAATCATCTTTGGAGATAGGTTTTCAAGAAAATTAATCGTATTTGAAATTGTCGCATCATAATGATGATTCCATTTCATCATATCAACCTTACCGATAACTGGGCCTAACTTATCTTCTGCTCCTTCGGCATTATCCAAATCTCCACCAAGATAGATTCTCTTTCCTGCCACAGTCACCACTGAAACGATAGAGTTGGAGTTATCATCTAGAACTTTTTTCAGATTCCCCTCAGCATCATATTCATTCTTATAGTTGTAGAGTTGGATATCCATATCACCTAATTTAAAGTGACTATCCTCGTCTGTAATATTCTGAATAAGAGTAACCCCTCGTTTTTGTGCGGCTCTCAAAGCATTATCGTAATTAAAAAGATTATCCCAGAGTCCCCAGTGTGAGGTAATCCGTTCATCTGAATATTTTTTTAAATAAAACTTACCAACCTGATAACGATTAAGTATCTCATCTGCTCCGCCGATATGGTCACTATGTACATGGGTTCCAATAATAAAATCCAGTTTTTTAACACCAACTTGGTCAAGATGGCGAATCAAACGGTCTTCCAAGACTTGATAATTTCTCATGGAAATTCCCCAACGACTTGGATAGCGTGGATCGCTCCCATCAGGAAAGTCATAATCTTCCCCCATATCAATCAAGGCATAATGACCATTGCTTTCCAGAAGGATAGCATCACTCCCAGATTTTGCTTTAGTATTTATGAAATGGATACGATTGCCTGAACCAGCAGTAATGGTGTCTGCATTAACTTGTTGTGATAAACCAATCAACACACAAAGGAAAGCAAGTAAACCATAACTGACTAATTTAACTAATCTTTTATTCTTCATCTTGAATACTCCTTTCTAGATGAAAACAATCTCTTACTAATCAATCCAATAATTCTTATCAGTTCCTGGAACCTGCTGTTCAACAGGTGGTGGAGTCATATAGTCTGCTCCAAATTCGTAGGCAAGAATTTCATGGTATTTTCTCGGAGCTTTCACTACGATGTTTTCGTATGGCATATCAATCAGATCATAGAGCCATTCTTTTTTGATTCCCTCTGGAAAACTTGGATCAAATATCGTACAGGTAAGATCTGTAGCTTGATTTACACTATATTTCAAAGCAAGATTCTCTAATTTTTGATTCCAAGTTTGTGGAGAACTTAAGCGAAAAATAGCTGACCCAATATAGCGAGGCAGATTTTTTATCCCCCCATTTTCTGATTTAATTCCTTTGAAATTCAAAGAAGAAAGGCGGACAAAGTGTTTATAGAGCTTCATTTTCTTACAATCACTTTCCTCCGTCACGACACCATCGTATGGAAAAATGTCAACGCAAGTTCCTAATACAACTGTCGGGTCCAGAAGATTGGCGTCTCTACGTGTTCGAATGTCATGAACACGTAGATAACTGTAAGGATAGCCTTTTGTTTCTCTAAATGAAATCAATTTGTAGTAGGGATGATTCTCATTTTTTAAAACCTTATAAAGCTTTTCAAATTCATCTCGCGCCAAAGAAATATCCGTATCATCATCCCAAGGGATAAATCCTTTATGGCGGACAGCTCCTAGTAAGGTTCCAAAATCAATAAAATATTTAATCTGATGCTGTTCACATAGTTCATGTAGATACTTTAAAATATCCAACTCCACTTGTTTTATTTCTTCAAGACTTAAAACTCTCTCAGACATACTTTCTATTCTCCTAATTTTGACTAATTTTTTAAACGATTTTTAACTGCGATTTGCTTACTTAGAACTTTTAGTGATTTTCCACAGTTTAAAATCATGGTGAGATACTCTTTGTTCAAGAGGAGGCAATTGCATGTAATCTCCATAGTCAGAGGTCAAAATTTCATGGTAGTGTTTTGGAATCATAAATTCCTCGCCTTCAAACGTTCCCGCAATCACTTGTTCCAACCACTCTCGTTTCCAAACTGGCTTATTCATATCCTTGTAAATCAAATAATCAACTTGCTCGTAGTCAGCAACTGCTCTAGATTTGGCAAGCTCATCAATTTGCTCAACATACTTATTCGTATTTGTAAAATAGAAAATGACAACAGAAACATAACGAATCAAAGAATTTAGTAGACTTTTTGTATTTGTAATTCCTTTAAAAGTGTAACAACTCAATTGACGTTTCTTTATGAGTTTCGTCATTTTGTTTTTAAAATCTGCATCATCTTCATAACCATCTACAGGGAAAATATCCACATAAATTCCCATATTGGAATCAATTCGTACATCTTCTTCGAGCAAGTAGGTATGGTTATCCTGCACTTTCATAAAAGGATAGACATAGTTGAGATTATTTTTATAAGACATGACTTCATAACGTTCATCAGGATGAGCGATGAGGTAATCTTGTAGTTTCTCATAGTCTTCTCTTAGCATGCAGATATCCATATCATCGTCCCAAGGGATAAAACCTTTATGGCGAACCGCACCAATTAGACTTCCATATGCTAAGAAATACTTGACACCAATTTTCTGACAAACTTCATGAATATACTCCATGATTCCAAGTTCCATCTCTTGAATTTCATTGACTTCTGTTACTTCTTGGTACCGAACTCCTTCATCTCGTTTGCAGACTACGAGTCCATAACCGATTGCCAACCAAAAGATGATATTGATAAAGTTGGTAGAGTACATGATCTGACTTTCAAACAACTGACCAAACAAGATACCGAAGAAAAGAATCATAATCAATTTGTCAGTATTTTTCTTGGACACAATCAAATACGTTAAAAAGCGCTTGATGACATAACCTAATATAAGAAGGAAGGATACCAAGCCTAGAACTCCCGAACTGACAAATATGGTCACAAAAATGTTATGGAAATTCCCACCGATAAGGGAGTTTTGAATCTCGAATTTACTGAAATATTCTGTATAGTAATCTGGAACATTCCGTACACCATAACCAAAAATTGGTTTGGCACTTCCCATCTTGATGGCATTTTTCCAGATATAGGTTCTACCACTTGGTGTTGTTTCAATTAGATGGAGTTCACCATTCTTCTTGGTAACAGACGAATCTGTCTCAGCGTAGGACTGTCCTTTGTTTAAGTCAAAAACAGTCGCAGTTTCAGATGCGATATAGATTGAGGTTGCATAGCTTAATCCAATGTTGGTTGCAGTAATAAGCAAACCAGCAACTATAAAAGTGAGGAATCGTTTAACGATACTTCCTCTAGTAGCAAAGAAACTATAGAGTCCAATCATGAGAAGTAAAGAAAGTAAGGCTCCCCGACTTTGCATTGTAGCGAAGTAAACTAACTGAATCACATTGTTCAGTTTAAGATAAACAGAATATTTACTTCCTTTATGGATCAAATACATGGCCAAAATAATGCTAATGTATGAAAATATCGCACTAGCATTAGGATTAACAATTCCCCATAGACGTCCATTCATGACACCATAATAATAAGATTGCTCGCCAATTTTAAATAGGATAAGGACTCTACTTATCAATAAACCAAACGCAAAAATTGCTGAAGAAAAAGATACAATTTGAACCGTATAGGCAATCCAGTCAAATAATTTTTTAAGTTGCCCTGATTGTAACATGGTAAATAATAAAACATAGGTTACCATGAAGAGGATTTCAATCACATTTCCAATCAAATGTCCAGAGCGATTGAATATAGCTGATAGCAGATGGCTTCCAGATAACAAGCCAAATAAGGCCAAAAACTTTCGATCTACTGTAATCTGTTTCCACTTAAACAACAATGTGTAGCAAATATAAAGTACAACAATCGCTGACAATCCCTTATAGATTGGATTTGCTACCTTATAAACCAGTGAACTCATACTTAAAATCGAAATGAAAACAAACAGATATGCAATCCATCGTTTTGATTTTCCAAAGTATGCATCCATTTTTGAAAAATTCATTTTCAACTCCTTCTCATGATATTAGTTTTTTAATCCAACAATTTTCTTATATAGCCATGGAGAAACGACAAGTGAAAGGATCGCTACCTTGCGAAATCTAGTAAAGTAAGCATCCTTCCATATTTCACGTCGATGCTGAACAATCCAAGTCCTTAGCTCGGTTTTCTCCTTTTGGTACTGTTCAGATGAGGTAAAGATAATTTTATCGTAAACTGTGATGTACGACCAACATTCTCTATTTTTTAATTCATATTTTAAATTAGGAAAGGCTTGTGAAACCTGAGCAATTATTTGCTTATAAACTTCTATCGTGTCAAATACATGCTGGTTAACAGATGTTGTTGCACTTCCCTCACGATGATCATAATAATAAACAGGTTTGTCAATAAATACGCTACTGCATCTTGTCTTTAGTAGCAATTCAGTTAGAAATAAGGCATCTTCAGCTAGGTGATAGCTTGTATTAAACTTTTCATCCGCAAGCAGGTCTCTCTTAAACAGTTTTGCAACTGGAAAAAATGACGTTCTGGTAGTCATCAGTAGTTCCTTCATGGTTTCTTCTGTTGACCAGAGTTCTGTTTTTCCAGAATGTGGAGGTAAATCTGTCACAATGCCATTTTTGATATGGTGTAGAGGAGCAATTACAAAACCTACATTCACCCCTTCAACTGCACTAGCTAAAGTAGCTAGGTAATCCTGGGTAACGAAATCATCGCTGTCAATAAAGGTAATCCAAGCACCAGTCGCCAGCTGAATTCCCATATTTCTAGCATTTGAAACTCCAGCATTTTCGATATGATAAACCTTGATATTTTCATACTGAGATGCTAGGTGATCACAGATCTTTCCGCTGGAATCGGTAGAGCCATCATTGATTAGGATTAACTCAAAATGGGTATAAGTCTGTTGAAGAATCGACTCCACACATCGCTCCAGATAAGCTTCTACATTGTAGACTGGAACGATAACGCTTATTTTTTCTCCCATCATGCTCCGTATTCTCCCTTGTACTCTGTGTAGCTCTTGTCCATGTCTGCTATAATGGCGTCATGATGCGGTACTTGCTTGTCCGCTGGTGGCGGTGTCATATAATCCCCAAAAGCAGTGCTGAGATAGGCATCATAACCGACTGGGATGGGCATCTCAGTTCCTTCAAATGGCAAGAAGAGATTGTCCTCAAAGGATGCGATTGAGTATTTGTTTCGCATGTAGCCGGGACCTGAGCATAATTCCGTAATTCCATCGCTCTCAGCCAGACCATACTTGGTCATTTCTTTTTCAGCTTTTTTCCAAATGCGATAACGTAGAGATTTAGGAGTCAGACCCAGCAAAATGCGACTGCCCCATTTCATGACTGCACCATGCTTTTCTGGAATAGTTTGGGCGCAAAAAAGGGAATAAATCAAGGCCCAACGAACTTGTTTCTTGCGCTCAGCTGGATTTTTAGGATAATAATCCAAAGGCAAAACATCCAAGGCCAAACCGTGTGGTAAATCCAAATCCTTTTGATAAGGCTTGATACAAGTTGTTTCTTTATCACGAATAGTAATAAAAAGGTTACGGTCTACAAAATCCTTGTGACTCTTTGACAAGAAATAACGCTCATCTGCATAACGAGGCCATAGTTCGGCTAACTTTTCATAGTCCTTGCGAGGCATAAAAAAGTCTAAGTCATCATCCCAAGGAATGAAGCCCTTGTTGCGAAGGGCACCAATCGCTCCTCCACCACAGAGATAGCACAACAAATTATGTTCTTTACAAAATGCGACGAAATATTCAGCCATTTCCAGACTACGAGCCTGAATCGCTTTCAAATCACTCATGTCTCTCCTCTTTTATCCAATAACGAGTTATATCGATTTATTATACCATAAAAAAGCCTTAAAAATCCATCAGATACCGTAAAAAATCAAAGCCCAATCCACCATTTTACTGGTGAATGAAGCTTTGATTTTCATTTATTTACATCTTATCTCAAGCCCATCTGGGCGAGTTTAGTCCGGTATTTGTTCTGGTCGACAAGTAGACCTTGTCCTCCGTAGACATCATAAGCATCCACCCAATCGCCAAGTTCTGGCACTGTGAGTCTTTCGATACCATTCTGTGCGCCTTCGATAACTGACAAACCATTAGTCAGTAGGAAAGTATAAGGTAGATTGGTTGAAGTCATTCCAAAAACTTTTCCAAGTGCTTCTGATCCTGTAAAGAGTTTGGTTGGATCTTTGATTTGCTCAAGAACAGCTGACATGACTTGCTGCTGACGTTTGGTACGACCATAGTCTCCTTCATCATCGTCACGGAAACGGGCATAGTTAAGCAAGGTTGAGCCATTCATTTGTTGCTTGCCAGCACGAATCGTTTGAGTTGGTGATTCCGTTTCTGTTGCATGAAGGTCATCTCCAACTGTAGCTTCTGTTAGAGGCTGGCCATTTAACGTTGAAAACTTAGCGTCTATAGTCACTCCATCAGGAAATAGCGTATCAATAGCAGTTGCAAAGGCTTGGAAATCCACTAGGGCATAGTACTTAATGTCCAAATCAAAATTATCTTTTAGAACCTTGCGGACCATTTCTGCCCCTTTTTGCCCTTCTTGTTCCCCAAGTTCATAGGCAACATTTAGTTTATTATCCGTTTGTTTCTTGCCATTCACAATCTGGCTGTAGCCATCAATATAGACTAGGTTGTCACGCATGAAGCTGACTAGCTTGATTTTCTTATCCGAACCACTAACATTCAACACCATAATCGTGTCTGTGCGAGTTTCTGCACTATTTTGACCAATACGGCCATCTGTCCCCATGATTAGGATATTCACCCCGTCTTTAGTATCTTGACCATTAAACACCTGTACTTGTGCCGCTTTTGCATCAGCTGGCTTATTGCTAGTAGTTGCAGACTGGAAACCTCGAAGAAACATAATAATCATGCCCGCAGCCACACAGGTTATCAACAGTAAAAGCCAAATTAGAACTCGTTTGAAAAATTTTCTTGGTTTCTTCTTTTTCACTTTTGGAAGAGAGGGAAATTTCTGATGTCTATTCGAGCGACTTTGATTGGAATACTGTGGAATCCCAATGTCCTTCCCTAGATTTTTTTCCCTTTCACCTTCATTAGAGGGAAATCCACCGTCCATTTTTCTTTTCAGATAGTCAAATTCTCTCTTTTCTCTGTCATTTAGGTAATGAATATTCTTAAAAAGGTAATCATAGCGTAACTGCTCATGATGACTTAAAGGGCTTTCTTTGCTCATAGGCTCTCCTTTCCTAGGTCCCTTATGGTGAAAATAGGGTAGGTTCCCAGTATCTTGTACTGGATTCCAATTGCTTCTAGTTCTTGTCTGGCAAAATGAACCAGTTCTTTGTCACTATAGTCTACATCGATAATGAAAAAATATTCTCCCAAGGCTGTTTTAAGGGGGCGACTCTCAATCTTTGTTAAGTCAATCCCTCTCCAAGCAAAGGTCGAAAGAGCCTTGTAGAGGGCACCGGGAAGATTGTCCGGTAAGGTTAAGGCCAAACTCATTTTTTCAGTTTGGGATTGCAAAGGGATAGTGGGAATCTCGGATCCTAAAACCCAAAAACGAGTGAAATTGGCTTCCATTTCCTGAATATCCTCTGCAATTAATTCCAAGCCATATTCTTCAGCTGAACTTTTAGGAGCAATTGCTGCATAAGGCTGATCTGGATGTTCCGAAATAAAGCGGGCCGCATAGGCTGTACTAGCAGTCACCTCGATTTGAGCCTCTGGATAGTGTTTGTCGATGAATTTTTTTCCCTGAGCCAAAGCCTGAGGATGGGAAAAAATCTTCTCAATTTTTGACTGACCTGAAACTGCCATCAGTTGCTGATGAATGGGTTGTACTATTTCTGCAACAGCCTGAATGTCCGCCTGATGAAAAAGATAGTCCAAGCTTTCATGCACACTTCCCTCAATGGAGTTTTCAACTGGCACCACCGAATAGTCCACCAATCCTTGTTCATAGGCCTTGATAACATCTGTGATATTGGCAAAGGCTTGTAATTCCTCATTAGGAAAAGCGGTTTGCACAACGTGATGCGAAAAAGATCCCTTGGGACCTAGATAGGCAATTTTCATCTCAGTTCCTCTATAATTTCCTCTGGGCTTAGCTTGGTCACATCCAGAACACGACTGGCTACTTCCTCATACCAAGCTTGTCTTTCTTGGAAAATACTGGCCAGTTCTTCTTTACTTTTGTTGAGAAAAAGCGGGCGCTGATTGTCATTATCAGCTGCGATACGTTGGTAGAGGGTTTCAAAATCTGCTTTTAGGTAGATATTATCAGGATTAGTCTTCAGCAAGTCACGATTTCTCTGAGAAACGACTACTCCTCCACCAGTTGACACAACTCGGTCCGTTTTTAGTAAGTCAGCTAGGACTTCTGACTCTACTTGACGAAAGGCCTCTTCTCCCTTTTCAGCGAAAAAATTCGCAATGGACATGCCCAAACGTTCCTCGATTAAGGTATCCATATCGATGTAGTCTGGGTCCATGCCTCTAGCGATTGTCGACTTGCCAGCACCCATAAATCCGAGTAAGACCTTAGCCATGGATCAAGCTCTCCAAATCATCAAAGAAGCTAGGATAGCTGGTATTGATGGCTTCAGCACGGTCAAGTTCCACTTCTCCATCAGCAACCAAGAGGGCTGCAATAGCTGTCATCATTCCAATTCGGTGGTCACCAAACGTATTGACTCTAGCGCCATGAAGGGTTGATTTCCCTTTGATAATCATCCCGTCTGCTGTAGGAGTGATATCCGCCCCCATGCTATTTAAGGCATCTGCCACCACTTGAATGCGGTCGGTTTCCTTGACCTTGAGTTCTTCAGCATCCTTAATGACAGTTACACCTTGCGCTTGTGTCGCTAGAAGGGCAATAATCGGCAACTCATCAATCAAGCGGGGAATCAAGGCTCCACCAATCTCTGTTCCTTTCAGGTCTGAAGACTCGACAGTCAGGGTTGCTGATTTAGCGATTGGATCAATTTCAGTTATTTCTAGTTTTCCTCCCATGGCACGAATGACATCAATAATACCAGTACGCGTTTCATTGATGCCCACATTCTGCAGCACCACACGAGAATCTGGCACAATCAAACCTGCGACCAACCAAAAGGCTGCACTGGAAATATCTCCTGGAACAACTACCTTTTGTCCGGTCAGTTTTTGTGGTCCTTGGACTGTGATCTTTTTGCCATCCACACTTAAATGACCACCAAATTGCTGAAGCATATCTTCGGTGTGGTTACGAGTACATTCTTTCTCGAGAATAACGGACTCCCCCTGAGCCTGCAAGGCTGCAAATATCAAGGCAGACTTGACCTGAGCAGAGGCGATTGGCAACTCATAGTGAATTGGTGTTAGGTTTTTAGTACCTTTCAAGTGCAGAGGAGGCAAGTCTCGCTCTGTTTGACCAGAAATGCTGACGCCCATTTTTTTCAGAGGAATCGTCACACGGTCCATAGGGCGTTTAGAAAGACTATCATCTCCAAACATCTCTACTTCGAAGTCTGCACCAGCAAGGACACCTGAAATCAGGCGAATCGAAGTGCCAGAATTCCCCATATCCAAGGCGTTCTGCGGAGCTTTTAAGGCATCCATGCCTACACCTTGAATGGTAATAACCCCATCTTTGTCCTCAATTTTAACACCAAGGTCACGAAAAACCTGCATGGTTGAGAGCACATCCTCTCCACGCAGAATATCATATACCTTGGTTTCTCCCTCAGCCAAACTTCCAAAAATAATCGAACGGTGGCTGATAGACTTGTCACCTGGAACTCGGATACTGCCATGTAAGTGGCGAATGTTTGTTTTTAGTTTCATAGTTGACCTCATACTTGCAATACTTTTCTTATTTTATCACAAAAAAGCCAGAAATTCCTGAAATTTCTGGCTTTTATACAGATAAAATACTATTTCAATAATTCTGAAACAGGTTCAAAGACAATTTTTTCAATGTCTGAAAGGTAAATGGACAATTGTTGCTGTTTGGCAAAGAAGTCCGACAAGAGGGCATTCCCTTGAATGAGATTGCTGAAAGTTTGCATTTTTTCTTGGAAAGAGGCGTCTGGCATTTGTCCCGTTTGCGCCATGACTTGGATTTCTTGCTGGAAGGCGATATAGTCTGCAAAAATCTTGCTAGCTTGTTCATCAGCTTGGATGGCATCTTTGGCTGCCTTAACTGCCTTGTATTCTGGTAATTCGCGTAACCCACGGCTGAGTTCATTTGCACTATCGTAAATATTTGACATGATTTTCTCCTTATTTGATGATGACTGTATAGTCTGTATTTTCTGTAATTAAGCGTTCAGCTCGTTCTAAGTCTTGAGCATTTTTAAAGGAAATTTGTAGAATCCCGTGAACATCCTCACGGTTTTCTTCGTTGATGTGGATGTTGACCAAGGAAGTTCCACGTAGCAATTCCAAAATCCGCAAGATGACATCTTCTTCATCGGGAACGTCGACATAGAGGTCGTAAGAGCTATCCACACCACCACGCTTATGGATTTCCATGGCCTGACGTTGCGCACGCGCTTGGTTGAAAAAGTTCCAGATTTGCTCTTCATCTCCCTTGCTGATGGCTTGTCCAACCTCATCTAGGCGCTCCTTGAAATCCGCAATTCGATCTAGAATAGTCTCACGATTGGACAAGAGAATAGAAGTCCACATACCTGGCTCGCTTTCCGCAATGCGAGTCATATCTCGAAAACCACCCGCCGCAAAGCACCTTGCCATCTCATGTTCTTGAGCATAAACTGCCGTCTGCTCCATAAGGCTGGAAGCCAGAATATGAGGAAAATGGCTAATCTGAGAAGTAACTCGATCATGCTCCTTGGCATCAATCTCGATAAAACGAGCATGAAGACCTGAAAGCAGATCTTTCATCTCCTCAAGTGTGTCAGGACTTGTCAGGCTCGAAGGTGTAAAGATATAGTAGGCATTTTCAAAGAGATTGACATCCGCAGAGGCAGCCCCTGTCTTGTGGCTACCAGCCATAGGATGAGCCCCGACAAAGCGAACCATCTTGCCAGCCAAATACTGCTCCGCCGCATCCACAATGTCTGACTTGGTCGAACCGGCATCCGAGATAATGACGCCTTCTTTCAAATCTAAATCTGCCAGCTCCTTAATAAAAGCAATGGTCTGTTTGATTGGCAAGGTCAGAATGATGACATCTGCTAGGAGAGCGAAACTGGCAAAATCATCCGTCGCACGGTCTATCATCCCCCGCTCCAAGGCAATGTCTCTCGAAGCCTGACTGCGATTATAACCTAGAATTTCATAATCCGGATGATCACGCCTGATACCGAGTGCCATCGAAGCACCAATCAAACCGAGACCTGCGATATAGATGGTTTTTGCCATAAGGACTCCTTAATAGTTCTTTGTATATTCTCGGTGGTTAGCTACCGCTTCTTTTAATTCCTCTAGATTGTCAGATGAGAATTTTTCAAGGATTTCTTGTGCCAGAACCGTTGCTACAACAGCTTCCATGACCACACCTGCTGCTGGAAGAGCAGTCGGATCACTTCTCTCCACGGTTGCCTTGTAAGGTTCGTGGGTTTCGATATCCACACTCATAAGTGGTTTATAGAGAGTGGGAATGGGTTTCATGACTCCACGAACAACGATGGGTTGCCCATTGGTCATACCACCTTCGAAACCACCTAGATTATTGGTACGACGAGTATAGCCGTCTTCTTTAGACCAGAGAATTTCATCCATAACCTGGCTGCCTTTGCGGTAACCAGCTTCAAAGCCAAGACCAAATTCCACCCCTTTAAAGGCATTGATAGAGACAACTGCCTGAGCCAATCGCGCATCCAATTTTCTGTCCCATTGAACATAGGAACCAAGGCCAACTGGTACGCCTCCAACGACTGTCTCCACAACCCCACCGATGGTATCACCGTCACGTTTGATTTGGTCAATGTAGTCCTTGATTTCCTGTTCCCGTTCTTGGTTGACAATAGAAACTTCAGACTGGGCAGCTCGTTCCTTAATCTCAGCTACTGTCAGATTTTCAGGTACATCGATTTCCTTGCCACCAAAGACCACGACATGGTTGGCAATCTCCATATCTAGCTCAGCTAAGAGACGTTTGGCTACTGCCCCAACTGCAACTCGCATGGTGGTTTCACGAGCTGATGAACGTTCCAAAGAATTTCGCAAATCATCAAAACGGTACTTGATGCCCCCTACCAAGTCGGCGTGACCTGGACGAGGATGGGTGATTTTTCGCTTGCTTTTAAGGCGGTCTTCGATGTCTTCTGCAGACATGATGTCCAGCCATTTTTGGTGGTCTTTGTTAATGACATCCATGGTAATGGGAGCTCCTGTCGTCTTCCCGTGGCGAACGCCCGATGTAAAGACAACCTGATCACTCTCAATCTTCATACGACCACCACGACCGTAGCCACCCTGACGACGTTTCAGATCCTCATTGATGTCCTCTACTGTTAAAGGAAGGCCCGCTGGAATTCCTTCAATAATAGCCGTCAGACGGGGACCGTGTGATTCTCCTGCAGTTAAATATCTCATACGTTCTCCTTATTTTACCAAGTAGTCTTTCATCTCTTCCAGAGAAACTGGGTGAATGGTCGCTGAGCCAAGCTCTGGAACCAAGACCAGTTTCAAGGTGTTGCCACGCGCTTTCTTGTCATGAGTCAAAGCTTGATAAAGCTTGTCAACATCCCAGTTTTCATAGTTGACTGGCAAACCAAATTTCTGACACATCTCTGTAATGGACTGAGTTATGCCAGCTGGCATAAGACCTTTTTCCTCAGCAACCTTGGAAATCTGTACCATACCCATGGCCACAGCCTCACCATGCATGACCTTGCCATAACCGGCCGTTGCTTCGATAGCATGACCAATAGTGTGCCCAAAATTGAGGTAAAGGCGAACACCGTTATCCAACTCATCCTCAACCACCATCTTGCGCTTAACCTGACAAGAATGTTCTATCAAAGTTTCTGCATGTTCCAGAATGCTCTCAACAGAACCATCCAGTTCCGTCAAGAGAGCCCACAGTTCTGGATCCTCAATCAAGCCGTACTTGATGACCTCACCCATCCCCTCAATCAGTTCTCTTTTTCCAAGCGTTTCTAGGACAAGTGGATCAATCAGAACCCCGTCAGGTTGGGCAAAAGTTCCCACCATATTCTTAGCAAAAGGGGTGTTGACACCTGTCTTTCCACCGATAGAAGAATCTACCTGGGCTGTCAAACTAGTCGGAATCTGAACAAAGTGAATCCCCCGCATATAGGTAGAAGCTACAAAGCCAGCCAGATCCCCAACGACACCACCACCAAGGGCCACAATCCCATCGCTACGAGTCAGACCTTGCTTGACTAGAAATTCATATACTTTCTGAACAGTAGTTAAATTCTTTCTTTCTTCACCTTCTAAAAAGTCAAAAACAGCTACCTGAAAACCAGCATCTTCTAGGCTGAGCTTAACCTTCTCCGCATATAGAGAGGCTACATGGTTGTCTGTTACGATAACCACTTTTTGCGGTTGCCAGAGTTCTCGCAACCATTGACCAGCCTGAGCTAGACAACCTTTTTCAATCTGAATATCATAAGGATGATGCGGAATATCGATTCTGATTTTCATAGGTGGTTCTCCTTTTCATTATTGGTATTTTTCTGTTAAAGACTGCCAAATCTCTTCAGTCGGCATTTCTTTACCTGTCCACAGTTGAAAAGCTTCAGCGGCTTGATAGAGCAACATTCCAAGACCATTGACAGCTGGATTGCCCTGGCTTTTAGCCCATTTCAAAAATGGCGTTTCAAAGGGTTGGTAAATGATATCGGCGACCAAGAGAGTCTCTGGCAAACTGATGCTTTCTGGAACTGGGGACGACTGACCATCCATCCCCACACTAGTGGCATTGACGAGCAGATCCGACTTGGCAATCCTTGATTGCAGTTCAGAAAGATCTTCTAAAGCATACAAGTCCACTTTAAAGCCTGTTTGCTCCTGTAACTTGTCCAGATAAGGTCTTGTTTTTTCCATGGAAACTGAACGAACAAAGACTGAAATCTGACTGACGCCATCCAAAATAGCTTGCGCCAAAATGGATTTGGCCGCACCACCTGCGCCCAGAATGGTCATTTTCTTATCCGAGATTGTAAAAGAAGGCAAGCTCTTAAAAAATCCCTTGCCATCTGTATTATATCCAATTAACGTTCCGTCTTGATTAACAACTGTGTTGACCGCCCCAATCAAACGAGCCTCATCGCTCAACTCATCCAGATAAGGAATCACTTGCTCCTTGTAAGGCATAGACAGGTTAATCCCAAACATCTGGTAACGGCGAATATTGGCAACTGTTTCTGCCAAATCACCCGCTTCAATCTCCCAAGCTACATAGGCACCATTAATAGCTGTCGCCTCAAAGGCCCTATTGTGGATAAAGGGTGAAATAGAGTGTTTGATGGGATTGGCAACAACTGCAGCTAAACGTGTGTAGCCATCAAGCTTCATCCAAAATCTCCCTGATTTTTTTCATGTTTGATAGAGAAATCTGACCTGGGGCACTCGCTGCATCTAGACTAGCAAATGACCAACTAGAACCCGTCACATCTGAAGTGATACGTGACACCTTGCCCATTTTCCCCATGGAAATGGTCACGTACTCTTGTTCAGGATTGAGTGTTTTAAAACCACGTGTGTAGTTCATCAGGTCTAAAACATCCTGCTCCGTATGGGCCATGACAGATACCTTGACAACTTTAGGAGAAAGACTGGTCAACTCAGACAGGATCTCCATCATGTTTTCAGGTGTCTCTTGGAAATTATGGTAACTCAAAACGAGATTTGGAAAATCCAACATTTCCTCAAATACATCCTTGTAGCTGAAGTATTCAAAATCCACATAGTCTGGTTGATAGAGCTGGGTGACTTCCTTGATGATTTGAACATACTCTTCAGAAGACAGTTCAATTTCTCCTCCCTCAGCTCGCGTGCGAAGGGTAAAGACCAATTCGCGGCCTGCAAATTTCTCAAAGATTGCAGGTGCTACCTGTAAAATAGCTTCCTTGGCGAGGAAGTCTGCACGCCACTCGATGATATCGGCATCTACGTAGCGCGTGGCATCTAGTTCTTGCGCTTCTTCTAAACTTCTTGGCATTACTGAAACGACTAATTTCATTTAGTTACCTTCATGCTAATCACCTTGAGGTAATTACTGCTTTCATCTTTTTTATTATAGGCAAAGTCTGCTGGAAGTCCGTATTTATTTAAGACTTGATACCTTCTTCCTGCAAAACCTTTATCAATTTGTTCTGTAAATTTCTGGCGGGAAACATTGGCAGCATTGGTACTGGCAATGATAATGCCTCCCGGATTTAAAATCTCTAGACTTTGGGAAATCAGCTTGTGATAGTCCTTAGCTACAGAAAAAGTTTGTTTTTTATTGCGAGCAAAGCTAGGCGGATCCAGGACAATCACATCGTAAGTCAAGCCTTTTCGCTTGGCATACTTGAAGTACTCAAAGACATCCATGACGATAAAACGATGATTATCCGTGCTGAGTCCATTTGCCTGAAAATGAGCTTCTGACAACTCTCTCGACCGTTTGGCCAAGTCGATAGAAGTCGTCTCACTCGCACCTCCCATCGTAGCAGCAACTGAAAAGGCTGCCGTATAGGAAAACATATTGAGCAAGGATTTACCCATAGCTAGACCGTCAACTAGACTCCCACGAACCTCATGCTGGTCTAGAAAAATCCCTGTCATCAAACCATCATTCATAAAGACTTGATAGAGCACGCCATTCTCAAGAACAGTAAAATAATCTGGCGCTTCCTCACCATAAATATGGGCAGACTCGTAGTCTAGACCTTTAAAACGAATTTTCTCATAAGCACCCAAGACCTCAGGAAAAACTTCCTTAAAAGCCTTTACTATCAGCTCACGAATCTGGTAAACAAAGGAGTTGTACCACGAAAAGACAGCATAATCTCCGTAGAGATCAACAGTCAGACCGCCAAAGTCATCCCCCTCTTGGTTAAAAAGGCGAAAGGCAGTAGTCAAGTCATCCTGATAATAAGGCTTTCTAACTTCCTTGGCCTTACGAAACAGAGCTTCAAAAAAGATTTGGTTAAAGCTAACCTTTTCCTTACTGACCATCCAGCCAATTCCCTTGTTCTGCTGAGAAAGATAGGCACTCCCTAAAAACTTCCCGTCTTGACTAAGAACTTCTACTGCCTGATCCGTCAGTTCAATATCTGTTAAATCACTCGCTTCCAAAAGAACTAGACCCTTAGCTAGCTTTTTTTCAACACGTCTGCTGACCCTAATTCTATTCATAGCTACTATTATAGCAAATTTTGTGACAATTCTCAAAAAAGAAACCGTTTAACCATTTGTACTTTAGTTTACTGAGTGTCATTTTTGTTAAAAAAAGTTTACTCAATTTACTTTTTCACCAAAACATCCTTTCCCTTGCAATAGAAGGAGGGCGAGCAATCTCTAAAAAAAGACAATTTCAGAAATGAGTATAGAATCTTGCGCAAACGTTTGCCTAGTTCTAAACTTTATGGTAGAATAAAACACAACATTGATAAGCAAGAGGAAAAACAATGCAAAATCAGACACTTATGCAATACTTTGAGTGGTATCTGCCCCACGACGGACAACACTGGACGCGATTGGCAGATGACGCAGAACACCTAGCAAACCTTGGTATCAGCCATGTCTGGATGCCACCTGCCTTCAAGGCAACCAACGAAAAAGATGTAGGCTATGGTGTTTACGATCTTTTTGACCTAGGTGAATTTAACCAAAAAGGGACTGTCCGCACCAAGTATGGGTTTAAAGAAGACTATCTTCAAACGATTCAGACTCTCAAGGAGCATGGAATCCAACCTATGGCTGATGTGGTGCTCAATCACAAGGCCGCTGCTGATCATATGGAAGCCTTTCAGGTTATTGAAGTGGACCCTGAGGATCGTACCGTTCAACTAAGCGAGCCCTACACTATCAATGGCTGGACTCACTTTACTTTCGATGGTCGCCAAGATACCTACAATGACTTCCACTGGCACTGGTACCACTTCACAGGTACAGACTATGATGCCAAACGCCGTAAGTCTGGCATTTACCTGATCCAGGGGGACAATAAAGGCTGGGCCAACGAGGAATTGGTTGATAACGAAAACGGTAACTACGACTACCTCATGTACGCCGACCTAGACTTTAAGCATCCTGAAGTCATCCAAAACATCTATGACTGGGCTGACTGGTTTATGGAAACAACTGGTGTAGCTGGTTTCCGCTTGGATGCCGTTAAGCACATCGACTCCTTCTTTATGAGGAATTTTATCCGTGATATGAAGGAGAAATATGGCGAGGATTTCTATGTTTTTGCTGAATTTTGGAATCCAGATAAGGAAGCCAATCTAGACTATCTCGAGAAAACAGAAGAACGTTTTGACCTTGTCGATGTTCGCCTCCACCAAAACCTTTTTGAGGCCAGTCATGCTGGAGCAAGTTACGACCTTCGTACTATCTTTACTGATAGCTTGGTTGAACTCAAGCCTGATAAGGCTGTCACTTTCGTTGACAACCACGATACCCAGAGAGGGCAGGCACTAGAATCAACTGTTGAAGAATGGTTCAAGCCAGCTGCCTATGCGCTTATTCTTTTACGTCAAGATGGATTTCCATGTGTTTTTTACGGAGACTACTACGGTATCTCAGGAAAATACGCCCAACAAGATTTCAAAGAAGTTCTTGACTGCCTCCTAGCCATCCGAAAAGATTTGGCCTACGGAGAGCAAACAGACTACTTTGACGATGCCAACTGTATCGGATGGGTTCGTTCAGGCGCTGAAAACCAATCCCCAATCGCTGTCCTTATCTCAAATGACCAAGAAAACAGCAAGTCTATGTTTGTTGGTCAAGAATGGGCTGACCAAACCTTTGTTGACCTCCTTGAAAATCATCCAGCACAAGTTACGATCGATGCTGACGGTTATGGAGAATTTCTGGTTTCAGCTAGATCCGTAAGTGTCTGGGCAATAAAATAATCCTATCAGTTACAAGCCAGATCCAACCGGATTTGGCTTTTTTGTATGCACAAAAAGACCTACCCAAATGGATAGATCTTTATTGTCTTACAATTTACCTGCTACTGCATCCAACAATTCTTGGATTTTAGCTTGATTGCTTCCTCCTGCCATGGCCATGTCTGGCTTACCACCACCACGTCCATCGACGATTGGAGCCAATTCTTTGACAAGGTTACCTGCATGGATGTCTTTAGTCTTACTTGCTACGAGGACATTGACTTTGTCACCGATAGCTGCAACTAAGACAAGCAAGTCAGAGTAGTCTTTTTGTTTCCAGTTATCCGCAAAGGTACGAAGGGCACCTGCATCTGATACAGAAACTTGACTAGCAATGTAACGGTGTCCGTTGACTTCCTTCACATCCTTGAAGACATCGCCTGCGGCTGCGACTGCAGCTTTTTCTTTCAATTCTGCATTTTCTTTTTGAAGTTGACGGAGTTGTTCTTGAAGACCTTCAACTTTATGAGGTACTTCCTTGAGTTGAGGTGCTTTCAAGGTTGCTGCGACTGCTTTCAGAGCGTCTTCTTGTTCACGGTAGGCTTCAAAGGCTTCCTTACCAGTCACTGCCAAGATACGGCGAGTTCCTGAACCGATTCCTTCTTCTTTGACAATCTTGAAGAGACCGATTTCAGAAGTGTTGCCAACGTGGGTACCACCACAAAGCTCCACTGAGTAGTCACCGATGGTTACAACACGAACTTCCTTACCGTATTTCTCACCAAAGAGGGCCATAGCTCCCATTTCTTTAGCAGTGTCAATATCAGTCTCAACTGTTTCCACTGCGATGGCTTCCCAAATCTTCTCATTGACTTGCTGTTCAATGGCGCGCAACTCTTCAGGAGTTACGGCTTGGAAGTGTGTGAAATCAAAGCGAAGGAATTCGACTTCGTTCAGAGATCCTGCTTGTGTCGCATGGTTCCCAAGGATATTGTGAAGGGCAGCGTGAAGCAAGTGAGTCGCCGTGTGGTTCTTCATAACACGAAGACGACGATTGGTATCAATTGCCAAGGTGTATTCTTGATTCAAAGCAAGTGGTGCAAGAACTTCGACAGTATGAAGAGCTTGTCCGTTTGGTGCTTTTTGAACATCTGTCACTGTAGCTACAAGGTTTCCTGCAGCATCCAAGATTTGACCGTGGTCAGCTACTTGTCCACCCATTTCAGCGTAGAATGGAGTCTCTGCAAAGATCAGAGAGGCAGTTCCTTCAGATACAGCTTCTACTTCTGCATTGTCAGCCACGATAGCCACCAACTTAGAAGGCAATTGACTAGCATTGTAGTTGAAGACACTTTCAACTGTGATGTTTTGGAGGGTTTCATTTTGCATACCCATTGAACCACCTTTAACAGCTGACGCACGCGCGCGTTCTTGCTGTTCTTTCATGGCTGCTTCAAAACCTTCACGGTCTACACTCATACCAGCTTCTTCAGCGATTTCTTCCGTCAACTCCACTGGGAATCCGTAAGTGTCGTAGAGTTTGAAGACATCTTGCCCAGCGATAACGCTTTGACCTTTCGCTTTCAAGTCAGCTACGATGGTTTCCGCAAAGTGTTGACCTGAGTGAAGGGTACGAGCAAATGACTCTTCTTCGCTCTTAACGATTTTTTCGATAAAGTCACGTTTTTCAAGCACTTCTGGATAGTAGCTTTCCATGATTTTTCCAACAGTTGGAACTAATTTGTAAAGGAAAGGCTCGTTGATACCCAATTTTTGACCGTGCATAGAAGCACGACGGAGCAAACGACGAAGAACATAACCACGACCTTCATTTCCAGGAAGGGCACCATCACCGATGGCAAATGAAAGAGAACGGATATGGTCAGCGATGACCTTGAAGCTCATGTTGTCGCCATCTTGGTCATAAACCTTACCAGACAACTTCTCAACTTCACGGATGATCGGCATGAAGAGGTCAGTTTCAAAGTTAGTCTTGGCCCCTTGGATAACGGCCACCAAACGCTCCAAACCAGCGCCCGTATCAATGTTCTTGTGTGGCAATTCCTTGTACTCGCTACGAGGTACAGCAGGGTCTGCGTTAAATTGTGACAAAACGATGTTCCAGATTTCGATGTAACGGTCGTTTTCGATATCTTCTGCAAGAAGACGAATACCGATATTTTCTGGGTCAAATGCTTCTCCACGGTCAAAGAAGATTTCTGTATCTGGTCCAGAAGGTCCTGCACCAATTTCCCAGAAGTTATCCTCGATTGGAATCAAGTGGCTTGGATCCACTCCCACTTCGATCCAGCGGTTGTAAGAATCCTTATCATCTGGATAGTAGGTCATGTAGAGTTTTTCAGCTGGAAAATCAAACCACTCAGGGCTTGTCAAAAGCTCATAAGCCCAGGTAATAGCTTCATCACGGAAGTAATCCCCGATAGAGAAGTTCCCCAACATTTCAAACATGGTATGGTGACGCGCAGTCTTTCCTACGTTTTCGATGTCGTTGGTACGGATAGCTTTTTGCGCATTGGTAATCCGTGGGTTTTCAGGGATAATGGTTCCGTCAAAGTATTTCTTAAGGGTTGCTACCCCAGAGTTAATCCACAAAAGAGTTGGGTCGTTTACAGGAACCAAACTTACTGATGGTTCTACAGAGTGACCTTTGGTCGCCCAGAAATCAAGCCACATTTGGCGTACTTGTGCACTAGATAGTTGTTTCATATTGTCTCCTTATTTACTTGTTTAATTTGATTGGCTTTCCAACATTTCCACATAGTCAATCGCGACACAGAGGGAAATGACCAGGTCTGCATAAGAGTCCTCCAGAACCGTTACGGTATAGGTAGAGGTCAGATGGAAGAGTTCCTTCTTAATTTCTGCAATCAGCTGATCACGATCATCTAGCAATTTGAAATTCAAATCCCAGATATTGCCCTCGATACGAAGTCCCAGATTATCAAACTCATACTTATCACGCCAGAAGGTCAACTTCTTACGAATGACGAAATTTGAACCGTTTCGTAACTGGATAGTAAAGCGAGGAAGCAAGGTGAAAAATTCTTTACTAATCTCACTGACTTGCTCACCATAGGCGTCATAGATGGTAAAGGTCTTAGGAATTTGGAAGAAAGATCCCTCCACCTGATAGTTTACTACTCCTCTATCATCCTTGATATCGAAGCGTTCGCCCCCAAGACGAAACTTTTGTTTCACGAGAAATGTCTTCATAAACACCTCCAAAAATCAAAAGACAAGCTCACATCACGAAGGGCGAAAAACCGCGGTACCACCTTCATTCAATGAACTTGTCATTCTCTTATTCTTATGCAATTGTGTGATTGAGTAGCATGACTTCCTACCTTAGATGGCTCGCAGCACCGCCATTTCTCTGGACTAAGATGATTGAAAATCAATTCTCAACTTTCTTATTATATCGTTTTTTTAAGCTTGCGTCAACTGGAAATCATTCCCATTGAATCAGATCAATTCCCTACATCTCCAATTACTTTTTCAGGATATATTTTTTCTTACTGCCATTTTTCTTTTTATCCCAACTTTTATCCCAAGTTTTCGAATTGCTATACATAAATACGAAAATATTTGCAAATATAAAGTAACCTATCACCAAATGTATGGAATCAGTTGTTAGGTATTGTCGATCCAAGCCGTCCTTTAAATGGAATAGTATAATTGTTTCGTTAACAATCAAAAAGGTTGGCCAATAACTTTTTTTGAAAAAAGTAGACAGTTTCATTATTTGTTTCCGCTTTCTGTAAGGTTAAGCTTAGTATACTACTAGGCAAGAAAATAAGCAACTATCATAGAAAAACATACAGTTATAAAAATTGCCTTCTATTTATAAAAAACGAACCAGCTTGACTGATTCGTTTCGTGACTGCTAACTCCTACTTCCGATACATCTTAAACTGTAGGAAGAGATCACTATATTTACCTGTCCATTTATGGTCAAACTTCTCATAAACTTCTAGGTTTTTCATGGTGTCAGCGTCTGGATAGAAGGATTTGTCTTCCTTGGTCTCCTCTGGGAGCAGTTCCTTGGCTGTGTTATTTGGTGTTGCATAGCCGACATACTCAGCATTTTTAAGAGCATTTTCGGGTTTCAACATAAAGTTGATAAAGGCATAGGCTGCGTCTTGGTTTTTGACTGTTTTGGGAATGACCATATTGTCAAACCAGAGATTGCTAGCCTCAGTCGGAACAACATACTTGAGGTTAGGATTTTTCTCCAACATCTGGCTGGCCTCCCCAGAGAAGGTCACGCCAATAGCAGCGTTGTTCTGAATCATGTAACCCTTCATCTCATCGGCTACGATGGCCTTTATATTTGGAGTCAATTTATAGAGCTTATCCACTGTCTCTTCCAACTGCTGAGGATCCTTGGAGTTGAGGCTGTAACCGAGCGAGTTAAGCCCAAGTCCCAGTACCTCACGCGCCCCATCAAAGAGCATGATGGAATCCTTATATTCTGGCTTCCAGAGGTCATCCCAATGCTCAGGCGCCTCATCTACCATGGTTTCATTGTAGACAATTCCCAAGGTCCCCCAGAAGTAAGGGATGGAGAATTTATTGCCCGGGTCAAAAGACTGGTTGAGGAACTCAGGTCCGATATTTTCGATTCCTTCAATTTTTGAATAATCAAGAGGTACCAAGAGGTCTTCGTCCTTCATCTTGTTGATCATGTATTCACTAGGAATAGCGATATCGTAGGTCGTTCCACCCTGCTTGATCTTGGTATACATGGCTTCATTGGAGTCAAAGGTCTCGTACTGGACTTGGATGCCTGTTTCTTCTGTGAATTGCTCCAAAAGTTCGGGGTCAATGTAGTCTCCCCAGTTGTAGATAACCAATTTCTGACTGTCTCGGCTATTGATTTTACTGTCTAGATGAGTCGCAATTCCCCACAAGACAAGGATAATCGCTACAATTCCTGCTAAAAATGAATAGAGTTTTTTCATGCTTGCTCCTCCTTCTCACGTGAGATAAAGTAATATCCTACAACTAGAATAATACTAAAGAGAAAAACAAGGGCAGACAGGGCATTGATTTCTAGCGAAATTCCCTTACGAGCACGAGAGTAGATCTCAACTGATAGGGTTGAAAAGCCATTTCCCGTCACAAAGAAGGTCACGGCAAAGTCATCCAGCGAATAGGTGAAAGCCATGAAATAACCTGCGATGATAGACGGAGTCAGATAAGGGAGCATGATTTCCTTGAACATCTGAAACTGGCTGGCTCCAAGGTCATAAGCCGCATGAATCATGTCACCATTCATTTCTTTAAGTCGTGGCAAGACCATCAAGACCACGATAGGGATGGAAAAGGCCACGTGACTAGATAGCACCGTCAAAAAGCCAAGTGAAAACTTAAGCTGGGTAAAGAGAATCAAGAAACTAGCACCAATCATAACATCAGGCGCAACCATGAGGATATTATTGAGTGATAAAAAGGCTTCTTGGTATTTCTTACGAGACTGGTAGATGTAAATGGCTCCGAAAGTCCCGATAATGGTCGCTATCAAGGCTGATAAAAAGGCCAAGAGAAAGGTTTGAGTGAGGATCAACATGAGTCGACCATCACCAAACATGGTTTTAAAATGGCTCAAGCTAAAACCTGTAAAACTATTCATATCATCGCCAGCATTAAAGGCATAGCCAATCAAGTAAAAAATTGGCAAATAAAGGATGATAAAGACAAAGGCTAGGTAGAGATTGGCAAATTTTTTCATCGTTCTCTCCTTTCCTTGGTCACCCACATGGTGATGAACATGGTCAGGATGAGGATCACACCGATGGTTGAACCCATACCGTAGTTGTCATTGGTTAGAAAGTTCTGCTCAATGGCTGTCCCCAAGGTGATCACGCGGTTTCCGCCAATCAAACGTGTCAGCATGAAGAGACTCAAGCTGGGGATAAAGACAGACTGAACCCCACTTCTCACTCCATTCATTGATAGAGGGAAGATAACATGGCGGAAAGTTTCCCACTTGGTCGCACCGAGGTCATAACTGGCATTGATAAGATTGTTGTCCATATCATCCAAGACATTGAAAATCGGCAAAATCATAAAGGGAAGCTCGATGTAGCTTGCGACAAAGATAAAGGAGAAATCCGTAAAGAGCAACTGCTGCGAACCGATTCCGATGAATTCCAAGAATTGGTTAATAGAACCATTCTGACCAAAAATCCCGATAAAGGCATAGGCCTTAAGGAGCAGGTTAATCCATGTCGGCAGGATAATCAGCATGAGCCAGAGTTGACGGTGCTTGAGGCGGGTCAAAAAGAGGGCCGTTGGATAGCTGATGAGCAGCGTCACCATGGTCACAATCCCCGCATATAGCACAGAGTTGAAGCTCATTTTGAGATAGGTCAAGTTTTGTGACGCAAAGTAGGATTTATAGTTTTCTAAACTAAACTGCCCTTCGATGTTGAAAAAGGATTGTCCAAAAATCAAGACCAAAGGTGCGAGAACAAAGAGAGCAATCCAAAGCATGTAGGGCACTACAAAGAGTTTAGAGGTTGTTTTCTTCATCTCTTTCCTCCTCGATCGCGTTAATCAGACCTGCTTCTTGCTCTTCGATTTCAACGTACTCCTCGATACGAGCATCGAACTCTTCTTCGGTTTCGTTGAGACGCATGATGTGGATATCTTCTGGTTCAAAGTCCAGACCAATTTCCTCACCAACGATGGCCTTACGGGTCGAGTGGATCATCCATTCATTTCCGAGTTCGTCATAGGCGATAATCTCGTAGTGAACTCCACGGAAGAGCTGGGTATCAACCTTGACTTGGAGCTTGCCTTCTTCAGGAAGAGTGATGCGCAAGTCCTCTGGACGAATAACGACCTCAACAGGCTCATTTGGCTTCATCCCCCCGTCGACTGCTTCAAAGCGTTTGCCGTTAAACTCAACCAAGTAGTCCTCAATCATAGTTCCTGGCAAGATGTTGGACTCACCGATAAAGGTGGCAACAAAGTGGTTGATCGGCTCATCATAGATGTCCACTGGTGTTCCAGACTGAACAATCTCGCCATCGTTCATAACGAAAATCCAGTCACTCATGGCGAGAGCTTCTTCCTGATCATGAGTAACAAAGACAAAGGTAATCCCCAATCGTTGTTGCAATTCACGCAGTTCGTACTGCATGTCTGTTCGCAATTTCAAGTCCAGTGCTGACAAGGGCTCATCCAACAAAACCACACGGGGTTGGTTGATGATAGCACGGGCAATGGCTACACGCTGACGTTGTCCTCCAGAGAGTTTACGGATAGAACGTTTCTCATAACCTTCCAACTGAACCATCTTGAGCACTTCCGCTACACGTTGTTCGATTTCTTTCTTGTCGATTTTACGCAAGCGGAGGGGAAAGGCAACATTTTCAAACACATTCATATGTGGAAACAAGGCATAGGATTGGAAGACTGTATGGACATCTCGTTTATTGGTTGGGATGTCGTTAATCCGTACCCCATCCAGTAAAATATCCCCTGTCGTCGCATCCAGTAAACCTGCAATGATATTTAGAATGGTTGATTTCCCTGAACCAGATGCGCCTAAAAGAGTGTAAAACTTCCCTTCTTCCAACTCAAAGTTGATGTCTTTGAGAACCTTGGTGTTGCTGTCT
This sequence comes from bacterium, assembly GCA_905221335.1. GTDB lineage: Bacteria > Bacillota > Bacilli > Lactobacillales > Streptococcaceae > Streptococcus. The sequence continues at coordinate 318,393 of CAJNCT010000001.1, read as the reverse complement.
TCAAAAACTTTAGAGACGTTTTTGAATTCAATAATTGGTTTTTTCAATTGTCATAAATTCCTTCTTTTTCATAAATTAACAGATCAGGGCTCTGTCAGGCCACTACTACCTCGTGTAGGAGATTAAACTGCCTACATACATCTTCACTAACGATAGGCTTTCACCCCCTTTACAATGGTTATAGCAGCAACTTTTCTAGCCCAACCTTATTCCTTCTCACCCAAGATTCGGACTTCTCTTTCAAGAGTGACACCTGAGTGTTTCTTGACTTTTTCGATAACAGATTGAATCAAATCCTCGTAGTCTTTGGCCGTTCCGTCAGCAACATTGATCATGAAACCAGCGTGCTTTTCAGATACTTCAACACCACCGATACGATAGCCTTTCAAACCAGCCTCTGAAATCAACTGACCTGCAAAATACCCCACCGGACGCTTAAAGACCGAACCACATGATGGGTATTCTAATGGTTGTTTGAGTTCACGTAGGTGCGTCAAGCGATCCATTTCCTGCTTGATGACCTGGTGATTTCCTGGAGCAAGGGCAAATTTAGCCGACAAGACAATCGCCCCAGAATCCTGAATAGCTGAATGACGGTAGCCAAAAGCCAAGTCCTTGGCAGATAAGGTCTCGATTTCCCCTTCCTTGGTCAAAACTTGACAAGACTGCAAGATATGAGCAATCTCTCCTCCATAGGCACCCGCATTCATAAAGACAGCACCACCGATGCTTCCGGGGATGCCACAAGCAAACTCAAAACCAGTCAAACTATGACGAAGGGCGATTCGTGTCGTTTCAATCAAATTAGCACCAGCTTCTGCCTCAATGGTATAACCATCAACTGAAACGCTATTAAGCTTATCGCACAAGATGACAAAACCACGGATCCCACCTTCACGAACGATGATATTGCTGGCATTTCCTAGCACCATCCAAGGAATATTCTCTTGATTGGCAAATTGAACAACACGCGCCATCTCATAGCGATTGCGTGGCAAAACCAGATAATCCGCTCGACCTCCTACCTTGGTATAGGTATAAGTCTTCAAGGGCTCCTTGAAACGAATATCGATTCCTTCTAATTGTTCTTGTATTCTAGTTACTAATGTCATATCTCTCATCCTTTTGTAAAGTGATTTCATTATACCATTTTTAAAGGCTTTTGACGACCTCAAAATTACTATTGATAATTCAACTCATGTTTTTCAAATTATGGATACGGTTGTCAACGTGAATGGGAGACTATAGAAAAACACCCCAAGAGTTAGATGAATGATATCTAACTTTCAGGATGCTGTTTTAAAAAATTTTTTATATTGAATCTATCTACACTTGAAGCAATCAATAAGACCCTTCTAAAAGCGAATGCCGAAATGGATGCTAATCGGATGGAGGATTTTTCCAGCTTTGGCGGTAAAATTTAGGACTCACAGAGAAAAAATGCTTAAAAGCTTTTGAAAAGACTAGCTGATCCTGATAGCCGACTTCCAAGGTAATTTCTTTTATAGATAGATTGGTGTCAGTTAAGAGTGTTCTTGCCTTTAGCAGGCGTGTTTCAAGGAGAAATTGCTGAGGAGATTTATGGTAAAGTTTCTTAAACTGACGAAACAAGGTGCTACGACTCAATCCGACCTGGGATGCCAAGTCTTGAATGGAGATGTCTTGTGCATACTGTTGCAGCAAAATTTGCGCAGCTTTTTCAACAGGGAGTTGAGCGACATTCAGCGGTATTTCTGTTGGAAATTCTTCCTGCAAGTAGTAAAGGAAGGTATAAATTTGCATCTGGTACCAGCTTTCTTTTTGCCTATTTTCTGCAGTTTTGTGACAGATATCTTGAATGATTTCTCTGCTTTGAAAATGACTATCAAAATGACAAACAGAATCATAAAAAACTTGTATGTTTTGGAGATAGTCGCTTAATTTGTCTCCAGAAAATCCCATCCAGTAGGTTGTCCAAGGATCTTCTTGATTTGCCCAATAACGCACTTTTTGGCCTTTTCTTAGGATAAAACCATCATTTTTCTCCAAAGAATAGGTCTGCCCATCAACTTGCAGATACCCTTTCCCCTCATAAATCCAGTGGATGACAAAATCCTGAAAAACAGTATAGTCATAAAACGGAAAGCTAGAATAATCATCAATCCCACATTCTTCAAGGTAAAATTCCTTAGATGTTTCTTTAAAATAGTGCCATAGTTTCATAAATACTTTCTCCTTGCAACATAAGTGCATATTTCTTCATCATGAACTCCTAGAAAAGGAACAAACTCTGGTTTATAATGGGGCAAGAAAGGAGAACAAATGAAAAAATCGTATCAATCTAGTATGGTAGGGCTCAACCTCAGTAATCAAATTGTTTCTATCACCATCACAGGTGACTTCATGATTCTTTTTATGAGTCAGATTTTAAGTTTTAGTGATTTGCAAAATAGTTGGCTTATCACAATGCTACCGATTATAGCCCTTGTCCGCATTCCCTTGTCTTATCTGATGCGAAGGAAAAATCTCCTTGACCTGATGCGGTGGAGTATACTGTCTAAGCTGTGTTTGCTAGGGATATTAGTAGTGATTCCCTACGAAAGTGTGACTTTTTCTATCTATGCTCTTTTTCTGGTTCTATATCAGATAGCCGTGGAGTTGGGCTTTGGTCTGGCTTGGAATCCCTTAATATTATTATTAACAGAAGAGAAAGTCCGCGCAAAATTTCTCAGTTACTTAAGTTTGTTTCAGCTGGTCACGAGCTTTTATACCCTTCTTATTTCCTTTTTCATCGGAAAAGAACTGACTGCACTTCATTATCGTTGGTTACTGGTGATTGCTCTTGCTAGTCTGTTCATGCAGTTTATCCTTTTGAAACAGTTACAAACAGACTATAGCTTGTTTCAAAATCATCAAGTAACAAGGCAGATGGACTGGCAGGTTTTGAAAAAACAGCTCTGGCACCATGTCCGTATCCTACTTTTGGATAGTTTGATTTTATATGTAACCTTAACGATGAATGTTCTCTATATGGTACAGGTATTGCACCTTTCCGCCAAACTCGTGTCTCTATATTCGAGTATGAGTTTGCTGGGGAACGTCCTAGCCCTTGCTCTTGCAGGTCCTTGTTTTGAGAAAAGACGTTCTCTGTTTTTCACAATCTTACTGGTAGTAACGGGATGCGAGATTCTTTTGATCTTCTTTCTTCCCCACGATGCTGTATCCTATACAATCTTTTGGAGCATAGGTTGGGGGTTATTAAATGGGGCTGTGGGAGCTCTATGGGGACTCTACATTTCTCTAGTCAAACACCAGGCGGCAAGTCTTAGCCCCTTTACAATTTGGAATATTTATCAGGGGATTGCCTATCTTGTTAGCGTACTTGTCTTTTATCTCTCTGGTAACTTGGTGCACCTAGCTAGTTCTAGTTCAGGGCTGGATCCGTATCGTCTGGTCTTGATTGCCTGCCTAAGCATCTGCATCATGGTTTGTTTACGGATGCTGTATAGAAGAAAAATAGGTCTCAAGTGACGATTGTCGCTTGAGCCTATTTTATCATCGTATGATAAACTCCGATTGTAGGATAATGGTCCGTTTTTCGTCAGAGAGAGCTTGTTTGAAGCTTTCCTGACCGAGTTGGTAGGATTTATTATCAATGGTAGGAATCCCCAGCACCTCTCCTGTCAGTTGCTTTTCTTGGCCAATCAGCAAAGGTAATTCAATATTTTTCTCCTGATAATAGCGAACCACACCAGTTGCTACATCATCTCCGTTGCTGAAAATACAGTCTAAATCTTGCTCTAGTAGGCTATCCCCTTGCTCATAAGCATCCTCTCCCGTGGAAATGCCATCCAAAATCAGAGGTTCCTTTTTTCCACCAAAAACTTCCTTGTAGGCTTCCATAGTGAGACGGTAGGTGGAACTTTTTAGGTCTTTTCGGGTAAATAGCAGAGCAATTCTACTTTTTCCCTGGTCTTTAATCCAGTTAAAGGCTGTCTTGCAAGCATGGGTGCGGCTCACATAAACGCTACTCAGATTGGGGTCCTGCACTTCTTCACAGCAGACAATATTGCCATACTTAGCGTAGGAAGCAATGGTTTCTAAGTCTACACTGCGAGAGGTGAAAATAAGACTGTCAAAGGCCCTTCCTCGCAGCTGCTCCAGATAATATTTTTCCAAGTCTATATCATAACGAGAAGGTAGAATGAGCAAGGTATAGTTATGATCCATAGCTGCATCCAAAAGCCCATTCAGTAACTGACTGAAATAAGGGTGCAGGGTCGTGTTGGGAATAACTACACCGACCCGACGAGTCGAACCTGAACTTAACTCCTGAGCTAGAATGTTGGGACGGTAGTCCAGTTCCTCCATGACTTGCAGGATTTTCTGACGAGCCTCCTCGGATACATGAGGATGGTTGTTGATGACGCGTGACACGCTAGAAACTGAGTAGCCAGTCAGTTTGGCAATTTTTCGAATATTTGTCATTGTTTGCTTTCTATAAGAGGATTGACATCCTCCGAACACGTGATTAATGGATTTTTTTGAGATATTTACGGATGCCGTAGCCGACACCATGTTCATCATTGCTGCGTGTTACCTTATAAGCTAGCTCTTTGATGTCAGGAAAGGCATTGCCCATTACGATTGGATAGCCCACCATCTCAAACATTGGGATATCGTTGTGCCCATCACCAAAGGCAGCGGTCTGGCTCTTATCTAAACCTTCTTTTTTGAGAATATAAGTAATACCTTTTGATTTTTTAGCAGTTTTGCTGGTAATTTCTAGATGATATTGACCAGATCGGAGAATGCTGACCTCGCCCAAGTCTAGGGCTTGCAAGTATTTCTCCAGTGCCAATAAATCGTCATTATCTAAGGTAATCATCATTATCTTGAAGGTATTGTCCTTGGCAGCTAGAAAATCAGCCTCGTTTGTAAGCGTTGGTGCCTGGCGCGTGATGTTGAACTCTAGACGAATCCCTTCATCTATTCTATCACAATACCAGTTCATCATATCATAATAGCTGACGCTAATTTGTGGAAAATGCTGGCGCACTGCCTGTAAGATAGTTTGTGCTGTCTTTCTAGGGAGAATATCTATATGAAGGGGCTTGACCTTTCCATCCACAATCTGATAAATCAAACCACCGTTAAAACCTACTTGAGGGCCAGTCAGCTGAAGTGCTTCGATAGCCTCTCTCATTTCCATTGGAGCTCGAGCAGAAACCAGAGTCAGCGGAATCTGAGCATCGCGGATAGCCTTGCTATTCTCGCTAGAAACGCGGCCCTCAGAATTGAGAAGGGTGCCGTCCATATCCGAAAAAATACGTTTGATGGTCATAATGTTGTCCTCTTTTCTTCTTTGTCCGCTAGCGTGTGATAGATCGGTTTAAATGCGCATTCCCAACCTTTGATACCATTGTACATTCTGGAACGCGTTCCATGTCAAGAGAAAAATAAAAAATTTTTTAAATTTTTTTAGAGCATAGACAGAGTTGATGTGGACTTGCTTGATAACGGCATCTCCTTGGCTTAATTGAAGAATTTATCAAACAAGTTTTTCATTTCTTGAAAAGCTGGCTGTCCCTTGGTAAATAGATATTAAACAGAAAGATAGGCTTATCTTCCAGATAATACAGCTGGCGGTAAATAGTAAGAAATAGACAAAAACAGAGTTAAGAGAGAACAATAAAAAGAGGTCACCCCTCTTTTTATGATTTTTTCCAAAATGTAGATTTTGTCAGCCAGATAAAGACTAAAAGTTCTACGAGAAGAATAAACTCAACTAGAAGCGGATTTGCAATCCATCCCACTTGAGATAAGGATGGAGCCAAGTCAAACAAAGCATGCAAACCATAGGCAGCAAAGAGATAGAACCATTTCTTTTGACTAACACTTTGGTAAACCCAGATGGAAAGACCAATTTGTAGAACTAGGGCAAGCACACGCTCAACTCCTAATAAATAAACCTGCCATATCGATAGAGACTGAACCGTTTCGAGGGTAGCCTTTGGAAGGAGATTGGCTACATCAGTATTTGAAGACTGGATGAGTGAAAAGAGGATCAACAAACTGATTAAGCTTCCCATCCCAAGATAGAGCAACTCCAAACCTCCATGTCCCAAGCCGTAAGCCAAAGCGTCTTTCTCTTCTAGACTTCTCTTTTTCTCCAACCATTTAAAAAAGACAAGGCGAGCAGTTTCCTCAAAAAGGGCAGCCATGGCAATCGCGTAAAGAACATATAGGAAAGGTTGCTCCTGCATGAGCGGAATGGTTCCATCTTTTTGCGGATGGAGTACCAGAAGGTGAACCATCTTCTCTAACACTTGAGAAGAAACAAAAAATGCGATTGCCCCCAAGCCCATCACTGCAAGAGAGATTTTAAACCGTTTTTTGGCGTACCAAGTCCCACCTACTAGGACTAAAACCAAAGCGATCATAGTAAGGATAATATGTAGTGTCATCTTTTTCTCCTATTCTGACTTATCAATGTCGTTCTTCATCTCGTCAACGTTAAATTTGGCAAATAAATACTGACGATCTTGGACTGGAAAACGTTGATCCAACTGATCGACTGCTCCAACCTCGATCATTCCTTCTTTGATAACAAAGTCCATCACATGCCCACCAAAGGTCAAGTCATCTGAGATAAAATGCAGATGGTAGCCCGCCACGCTGACCCCATGGAAAATCTTCGGAGTCCAAAAACCAACGATGGTTCCCGAAATGTTTTCACGGCTATACTCAGGCTGGTGAGTCGCGACATCAGCAAACTTGGTGTCTGTTGTTGACTTGGGAATCATCCGTACATGCATGTGGGTGAATTCGCCATGAATCTTGATGGAACGAAAGAGATTCTCCCCATCATAGTAGGACTCAATTCGCTTTTCCAATTCCTTGTCCGTCATCTCAAAACGCTGACGGAAAATCACTTCTGCCTGATGGGGAACCACTGCCGCATAAGGGATAAGGGCATCGGGTGCGACTTCTACAATTTCAGGTTGCTCCCCTGAACCTTTGGCTTGATAAGCCTTGCCATCAAGGACAATCAACTCCCCATCAATCGAATCAAGTGTTCCCAAGCCGAGGTCACCATGTTCCAGCAATTCTCCTACTGTCATGGTTCCACCATAGAGACCTGCCATTAGGGCACCTAGAGTATTGTATTGAAATAATTTTACCGGTTCCTGCACTTTTCTATCCATTCTCTTTCTTATCTTCTTTTCAATGAATCATCATACTTTCTAAGTATACCACATTTGCTCCTAGTTGTGAAAGGGAGAAATACTTTTCCCATTGCAAAGGAGGCAAAAAAAAGGTACAATGTAACAAAATCAAGGGAGGTCTGGAATGAAGAAAGAAAGTAAATACCAAGCAGTCGTTTCCTTTCTCAAAAAAGGTATCGAATCAGGAAAATTTCCAACAGGTAGCCGACTTCCCTCTATCCGTCAACTGAGCCAAGACTTCCACTGTAGCAAGGACACTATCCAACGAGCCCTGCTGGAATTACGCCATGAACAATACCTCTATGCCAAACCCCAAAGTGGCTACTATGTTCTGGAACAAGGACAGCACCAAGACTTGGAAATCGAAGTCACTGACGAACATGCCAGTGCCTATGACGACTTCCGACTCTGCGTCAACGAAACCCTGATAGGCCGAGAAAACTACCTATTCAACTACTATGACAACCAAGAAGGCCTTGAGGAACTGAGACAATCTGTCCATCAACTTCTTTTCAACCAAGCCCTCTACTGCAAGCCTGACCAACTGGTTCTAACTTCTGGCACCCAGCAAGCTCTCTTTATCCTTTCTCAGATTAACTTTCCGAGCGAGGGAGAGGAGATTTTAGTTGAACAGCCGACCTACCACCGGATGAATCGCCTCTTGGTCGCTCAGGGATTAACCTACCAGACCATTGAACGCCGTATTGATGGCATTGACCTTGAAGAACTGGAAGAACAGTTCAAATCTGGAAAAATCAAGTTTTTCTATACCATTCCTCGCTTCCACTATCCCCTAGGTCATTCCTATTCTGATCAGGAAAAAAGGGCTATTCTGGATCTAGCAAACCAGTATGGTGTTTACATCGTAGAGGATGACTATTTAGGGGACCTAGATCCTAGAAAGGGCCAAACCTTCCACTATCTGGATACTGAGGATCGGGTCATTTATATCAAATCCTTCTCAACAAGTCTCTTTCCAGCCCTTCGTATCACCGCTCTCATTCTCCCAAATGCCCTAAAAGAGGCCTTTGTTTCCTACAAAAATATCCTGGACTATGACAGCAATCTCATCATGCAAAAGGCTCTTTCTCTTTACATCGATAGCCAGTTATTTGAAAAAAATCGACTGGCTCGACTGACCCTTCAAGAGAACTATCAGGCTCAGATTAAGGAAGTACTTGAAAAAAACACCTGTCTCTTGCCCCACTATTCTCTACATGATGGCCTTCTGCTTGATTTGAGAAACTATCCTAAGATTGCCAGTTTGAAACACGGCTCACTCAAACTAGACTTTTTTGAGAAGGCTTATTTGGACGCCTGCCCTTATCAGTTTGCCAAAGTCTCTCTCGAAAATTTAGAAGAGCTATTAGAATACATAAAAGCAGAATTGGATTAAAGTCCAACTCTGCTTTTTCTTATTGTTCAACTTCTGTTAGTTTCGCTGCCTTTTCAAGATAAGTTTGATAGGTTCCGTCATCTTTCAGTTTTTGGATAACCTTATCTACTACTGCTTTCAAGTCTGATTGATCCTTCTTGATAGCAACGGCATTGGCTTCGCCATCTTTCATCGTCAAGTTAACAGATGCAACGACAAGGTCTGAGTTTTTGCCTGCGTAACTAAGGGCCACTGGTTCATCCATATGAACAGCATCCACTTTTCCAACCTGCAATTCATTGACTGCTTCCCCCATATTGGTCAAAGATGTCAACTGGGCATTTGGCAATTGTTCCTTGACCATGGTTTCTGGAACGGTTCCCTTTTGAGCAGCGATATTGGCACTTGTGAGGCTTGTAAGATCCTTGTATTTGTCTAAATCGGCTTTTCTAACCAAGAAACTCATCTTGTTTTCATAGTAAGGAATTGAAAAGTCAAAGACTTCCTTTCTCTCATCTGTAGCACTAATACCAGCAATAGCTAAGTCAGCCTTTCCAGTTTGAAGACTGGTCAAGACATTGTCAAAACTCATGCTTGAGATTTCAAGTTTAACCCCGAGCTCATCCGCAATCGCTTGAGCCATATCAATATCTGCCCCAACCACTTGGTTTTTACCATCTACCAAGGATTGGAATTCAAACGGTGCATAGTCTGGGCTGGTCGCCACAACTAGCTTCCCTTTTTGTTTGATAGCCTCCACAGCAGACTGGGAACTATCCGTACTTGATTGACAAGCTACTAAAACCATGCTGGCAAGCATGCTACACACAACTACTATCCATTTCTTAAACTTCATAAATAAACGACCTTTCTGTTATTTCTGAATAATTATAACCTATTTGAAAATGCTTGTCAACATTTTCAGAATTTTCATTTCAAAAAATTCCTTTTTATTCAAAAATAAAGACTAATCTGAGTTGATTAGCCTTTTTAGTGCATATTTAATCCGTTTCTTAGAGTTCGACGATTTTACCTGTTTCAAAGTAAACAACCCATTCACAGATATTTTTAGCGTAGTCTCCGATACGTTCCAAGAAAGAAATGACCTGGAAGTAATCACGGCCTGTAACGATGGCTTCAGGATTTTTCCTAATTTCTTCTGTAGCCAAATCTCGGATACTATCAAAGTAATGGTTGATTTTTTCATCCATCGCTGCTACTTCGTAGGCTTGATCCACCGAGCCGTTCAGATAGAGATCTAGAGCTGCTTCAACGAAGTTTTTCACGTCGCGTCCCATCTTTTTGATTTCTTCTTCAACAGCAGGGATACGTTGCTCTCCTTTCATACGAATGGTCGCCTCAGCGATAGACACTGCATGATCTCCCATGCGTTCCAAGTCTGATACGGCCTTGAGAACGGTCAAGACGGTACGAAGGTCTTGCGAAACAGGTTGTTGAAGGGCAATCATTTCAAATGATTTCTTTTCCAACTTCACTTCATATTCATTTACTTCTGCATCGTCTTCGATGACTTCTTTTGCCAAATCACGGTCATGAGTGACAAAGGCACGTACTGTACGATTGATCTGCGAGAGCACTTCTTGTCCCATAGCGTAGAACTGGTTGTGCAATTTCTCCAAATCTTCTTCAAATTGAGATCGTAACATCTTTCAACTCCTTATCCAAATTTTCCTGTAATATAATCTTCTGTTTCCTTGTTTTGAGGGGAAAGGAACATCTTCTTCGTATCATTAAACTCGATTAAATCCCCATCTAGGAAAAATCCTGTTTTATCAGAGATACGAGAGGCTTGTTGCATCGAACGCGTTACCAATAGCATGGTGTATTTATCCTTTAGACCATACAAGGTTTCCTCAATCTTACCAGCCGAGATAGGATCCAAAGCTGAAGTTGGTTCATCTAAGAGGATAATTTTCGGACTGGTTGCTAAGACACGAGCAACACAAACACGTTGTTGTTGTCCACCTGAGAGACCAATGGCCGAATCATGCAAACGATCCTTGACTTCATCCCAGATAGAAGCACGTTGCAAAGCTTTTTCTACTGCTTCATCAAGGACTTGCTTGTCCTTAACCCCATTGATACGTAGCCCATAGACAACATTTTCGTAGATAGACATAGGGAAGGGATTGGGCTGTTGAAAGACCATACCGATTTCCTTACGCAATTCAACCGTATCGGTGCGGGGACTGTAGATATTGTGACCATTATAGACCACTGATCCAGTTGTTGTCACCTCAGGATTTAGATCGCCCATGCGGTTGATAGCCTTGAGCAGAGTGGACTTTCCTGATCCAGAAGGACCAATCAAGGCGGTTATTTCCTTAGGTTGGAAAGAAAGGGAAACACTATTCAAGGCCTTCTTTTTATTGTAATAAACGGACAGGTCTTTAACCTGCAAAATCGGTTCTGTCATACTGCTTCCTTTCTAACCAAAGTGTCCCGTTACATAGTCATTGGTTGACTGTAACTTAGCATTTTGGAAAATATTGGATGTCTTATCATACTCAATCAAATCACCCAAGTAGAAAAATCCTGTGTAGTCACTTGCACGCGCAGCCTGCTGCATACTGTGGGTAACGATGATGATGGTAAAGTCCTTCTTCAATTCCAACATCGTTTCTTCAAGCTGGGCTGTCGCAATCGGATCCAAGGCTGAAGCAGGCTCATCCATCAAGAGGATATCTGGCTTGACAGAGATGGCGCGAGCGATACAGAGACGTTGTTGTTGTCCACCAGAAAGCATCAAGGCTGATTTGTGGAGGTCGTCTTTGACCTGATCCCAAAGGGCAGCCTGTCTTAGAGAGGTTTCTACAATTTCATCAAGGACTTTCTTGTCCTTAACACCTGCACGTTCATGAGCAAAAGTGATGTTGCGGTAAATAGACTTGGCAAATGGATTTGGACGTTGGAAGACCATTCCGATATGCTTGCGCATCTCATAGACATTGATTTCTGGACGATTAACGTCAATCCCTCGGTAGAGGATTTGGCCTGTGACCTTGGCAATATCAATGGTATCATTCATCCGATTGAGACTGCGAAGATAAGTAGATTTCCCAGATCCAGAAGGACCAATCAAGGCTGTAATTTTATTTTTTTCGAATTGCATATCGATGCCCTTGATGGATTCATTTTTACCATAGTAAACATGTAAATCCTTGGTTGAGAGGGCCACTTTTTCTTCAGGGAAGGTGATGATATGCTTTTCATCCCAGTTATATTTTGACATGGCTTCTCCTTTAGGCAGCGGTTAATTTCTTGTGTAAATAGCTTCCGAGTTTGCGAGCCCCAAAGTTAAAAATCAAGATAAAGATGAGGAGCACAGCGGCAGAACCAGCAGATACAATGGTCGCATCAGGAATGGTTCCTTCGCTATTGACCTTCCAAATGTGGACAGCCAAGGTTTCTGCTTGACGGAAGATTGAGATGGGACTGGTAACACTGAGAATATTCCAGTTAGACCAGTCAAGGGCTGGTGCAGATTGTCCTGCTGTATAGATGAGAGCTGCGGCCTCACCAAAGATACGGCCAGATGCCAAGACAACACCCGTTACGATACCTGGAAGGGCTTCTGGAATGACGACATGGACCACAGTCTCCCAACGAGAAATTCCAAGGGCCAGACCAGCCTCACGTTGTGTATGGTGAACGTGTTTTAAACTATCCTCAACATTTCGAGTCATCTGAGGGAGGTTAAAGACCGTCAAGGCCAAGGCACCTGAAATGATTGAAAATCCATATTCAAACTGAACGACGAAAATCAAGTAACCAAAGAGACCCACAACGACTGATGGTAGAGAAGACAAAATTTCGATACAGGTACGAATAAAATTGGTCACAGGTCCTTTTTTGGCATACTCAGCGAGGAAAACACCAGCTCCCATAGACAGCGGAACAGAAATGATCAAGGTAATAACCAAAAGGAAGAAGGAATTGTAAAGCTGAATCCCTATACCCCCACCTGCTTGGTAAGAGGAAGATTTCCCAGTCAAGAAGGACCAAGAGATGTGCGGTAATCCTCTCACCAAGATATAGAGAATCAAAGATGCCAAAATAGTTACGATGATACCCGCGATGGTATAGAGGACAGCTGTTGCAAGTTTATCTAATTTCTTAGCGTGCATAGTTTTTCTTTCCTCTTTCTTTCGTAATCAATTTAATCACACTGTTAAAGGCCAAACTCATCAAGAGTAAGACTAAGGCCAGTGACCAGAGAACGTTATTATCAACCGTTCCCATGACGGTATTTCCGATACCCATAGTCAATACAGATGTCAAGGTCGCAGCTGGTGTTGTTAGCGAGGTTGGGATAACTGCTGAGTTTCCGACAACCATTTGAATAGCAAGGGCTTCACCGAAGGCACGCGCCATCCCAAAGACCACTGCAGTGAAAATACCTGAACGTGCTGCTTTCAAGGTCACACGCCAGATGGTTTGCCAACGAGTGGCTCCCATAGCTAAACTAGCTTCACGGTAATGACGAGGAACAGCACGCAAGCTGTCTGTTGTCATAAAGGTTACAGTTGGTAGGATCATGACAAAAAGAACGAAAATCCCTGATAAGATCCCAAAACCAGTTCCACCAAAGACGCTACGAACAAAAGGCACCACAACTTGCAAACCGATAAATCCATAGACGACTGAAGGAATACCGACGAGAAGTTCAATGGCAGGTTGCAAAATCTTTGCCCCCTTTGGTGATACTTCTGTCATAAAGACTGCAGCTCCGATAGCGAAGGGTGTTGCAATCAGGGCAGATAAAATCGTCACAATAAAGGAGCCCAAAATCATCGGAAGGGCACCAAATTGTTTCCCTGAAGGATTCCAAGTTTGTCCAAAGAGGAAATCAAAGATGTTGACCCCATTGACAAAGAAGGTCGACAAGCCTTTTTGAGCTACAAAAATCAAAATCATGGCCACAATGATAACAATCAAAGAAAGGCAGGTGAAGGTCAAACCTTTACCAAACTTCTCAAGGCGAGAGTTCTTTGAAGGAGAGAGTAATTTTTTAGATAGTTCTTCTTGATTCATTATTGACCTCCTTCTACTGCTGTAACGGTACCTGAAGCATCCTTTTGGACTTTCATTTCATTGATAGAGATATAGCCCATGCCCTTAACAATTCCATTTTGAGCTTCATCTGAGAGGACGAAATTCAGAAATTCAGCTGCCAACTCATTTGGCTGACCAAGTGTGTACATATGTTCATAAGACCACAAAGGCCAGTTGTTGGTCGTTACATTTTCAGACGTAGGCTCATACCCATTCAGTTTCATACTTTTCACTGAGTCATCTACATAGGCAAAGGCTAGGTAAGAAATGGCTCCTGGAGTTTGGGAGACAATCGACTTGACCATCCCATTAGAATCCTGCTCTTGGCTCTGCATTGCAGCATGACCATTCATTACGACATTGTCAAAGGTTGCTCGTGAACCAGAACTTGCTGCTCGATTGATGATTGAAATTGCCAGGTCTTTGCCCCCGAATTCTTTCCAGTTAGTCACTTGACCTGTGAAAATGCTACGGAGTTGCTCAGTTGTCAGATTTTCAACATCAACTTCCTTGTTTACAATCACTGCAAGACCAGCTACCGCAACCTTATGGTCTACTAGAGCCGAAGCATCGATTCCATCTTTTTCCTCTGCAAAGACGTCAGAGTTGCCGATATCTACAGCTCCAGACTGCACCTGAGAAAGTCCTGTTCCCGAACCTCCACCTTGAACGTTAACTGTTTTTCCGATATTTTTTGAACCAAATTCGTCTGCTGCGGCTTCGACCAGAGGCTGAAGGGCAGTTGAACCGACGGCTGTCATGGTTTCTCCACGATCAATCCAGCTTGCACATCCGGCTAGAAAACCTGCAAGCAAAAGAGTCGCAAGAGATAGGACGAGCTTTTTTCTTTTTTTCACTGTTTTTCTCCTTGAACATAATGATGAATGTTCTGATATCTTTCAGTTCCTATCATTTCAATCAGTGATGATAAGATTTGGTTTACGATTTATAGGCTGGAAGCCCCCTCGGGGACCAGTCAGTTCATCACATAATATAAGTAAAAATGAAAGACTATCAGAAAAAACTCATACTTCCAATATAACATAGAATAGATTCTTTGACTAGCTTTTTCACTTGAATCTAAGCCCTTTTGGATAATAATTTTTTAAAACATTTCCCGTTACCTTGGCAAAGCCTAGTCCGTTACCTTGAACCACAACTTGATACCATCCATTTGATAGACTTTCAGCTAGCTGAACTGTCTCCCCAGCCACATATTTTACAAAATTCTCATCCTTGATTTCGACTGTTTGCAAAACTTGACTTGGTTTCAAGGCTAATCCCAGAGCAAAGCTTGGTTCGAAGCGTTTCTTCTTAAAAGTACCCAGATGGAGGCCATTTCGGGCAATTTTGAGTTTCCCTAGATCAGGTAGCATCTTTGGCAAGAGATAGAGCTGATCTCCAAAAGTCTGCAAGATACCAGTTAGATTGACTCGCAAGTGTTTTTGGGCAAATTCTTGCCACAAGACCAGCTGTTCCCGACTGAGATTGCTCTTGCTAGCTTTGAATTTAGATGCTGAATTTTCTCCCTTAAACTGCAAGTGGGCAACAAACTGACCTTCTCCCTTGAAATGATGAGGGTACATCCGAGCCGTTTCAGGAAGGCCCATTCCTTCTACCATACCGTTCAGATGCACAACTGGAAGCAATTCAAATTCATAAGTATCCAGCAACCAGTGGACGATTTCTTCATTTTCCTCTGGTGCCCAGGTACAGGTCGAATAGACCAGACGGCCACCTTCAGCAAGCATGGTGACTGCATCTTCTAGAATTTCCCTTTGGAGACTGGCACATTGACTCGGATAGTCGAGGCTCCAATAGTCCATGGCATCTGGTTGTTTACGGAACATCCCTTCACCCGAGCAAGGGGCATCAAGGACAATCACATCAAAATAGCCTTTAAAGACCTTTGCTAAACGGTCTGCAGACTCATTGGTCACGACAACATTTGTCGCTCCAAATCGCTCCATATTTTCCACTAAAATCTTAGCACGCTTGCTTGAAATTTCGTTGGAAACAAGGACTCCTTGATTAGCCAGATAAGCTGCTAGTTGAGTAGATTTTCCACCTGGTGCTGCCGCCAAGTCCAAGACCTTCATGCCAGGACCTGGTTGAGCCACCTGGGCCACCATTTGGGCAGCAGGCTCTTGCGAGTAAACGAGACCGGTCACGTGCTCTGGAGATTTCCCAGAAACTTTACCATAATGCCCCCAAGGTGTATGGGGAATGGCATCAGCAAACGATAGCTGACTTTCTTTTAAGGGATTGACCCGAAAAGCCGAAACTGCTTCTTGTTTAAAAGAGGCAAGAAAGTCTCTTGCCTCATCTTCTAGTATCGCTTCATATTTTTCAACAAATCCTTCTGGAAATTGCATTTAGTTCTCTTTCCTTTCGTAGATATAAGACTGAATCTCTTCTTGCATCTCGATTGGCACCATCATGACAGGCTGACGAGTTTTAAAATCGGCTGGCTCACCTGAGACCGTAATCAGACGATACCCCAGACTTTCCCCTAAGATACTGGCCGCAGCGTAATCCCATGGCTGCAGGTAGGTAATATAAGTCAGAAGACGACCCGATAAAACCTTGGCAAAACTAATGGCCGCACTACCATAGACACGGACTCCCAACGCTGATCGGCCCAAATCTGCCAAGCCCCACTCATTGGTTTCAAACATACCTGAGTTACCGGCAACTAAAAATTCTTGAAGAGGCTTCTTTTTAAAAGTCGGTAAGGGCTCATTATTACGATAGGGAGGAAAAGCACCACCACCATGGTAACAATCCCCTTTCATGACATCATAAATGATACCAAATTTCCCAACCCCATTTTCAAAATAGGCCAACATAACTGCAAAATCTTCATGCTGGGCAACAAAATTATTGGTACCGTCAATGGGATCAATCACCCAAACGGAACCTTGACCGACTGCAGCACGTAAACAGCCCTCTTCCGCACAAATCAAATCCTCTGGATAAGATGCCAAAATTCTCTGAACTAAGAGATCCTGAACTTCCTTATCCAAACGCGTCACCAAGTCTGTAGGCGAAGACTTGCGCTTAACCTGCAAATCTTCTTGCATGTGAGCCAAAATATAGGCAGCAGCTTCCTGCACAATCTGCTTGGCAAATTCAAATTTAGTTTCCAAGAGAAATCTTCCCTTCTCTTTTTTCTTTTGCTAATTGAACTGCATGATAGAAGGAATAACCGCTAGCCGTCTCAAATTCACGACCTAGGCGCTTTTCTTCACTTTTGCTCGGGACCACAGACTTAAATTTCTTGTAAGAATCTAGCAGTTTTTTAGCTTCTACCTTGTCTTCATAGGCAGCTTCAACATCATTAAAAAAAGAAAGCACTGAAGCAAGTTCTTCAGTGCTCCACGACAAATCTAGTGGGTAACTATACTGTTTGTTCATCTATCCAATACCAGCTCTCAATGTTGCTTCTTTCAATTCTTGTTTACGGTAACTACGAGGGAGAAAAGCACGAATTTCATCTTCATTAAAACCGATCTGCATGCGTTTGGTATCTATAATAATTGGGCGACGCAAAAGACTAGGATATTGCTCAATCAACTGAAGCAACTCCGATACCGAAATACTCTCTACATCAATATCCAATTTTTGAAAAATTTTTGAACGAGTTGAAATGATGTCATCAGTACCATTTTCGGTCAAGGAAAGAATGTGTTGCAATTCTTTTCTTGTTAAAGGACTGGTCATAATATTGTGCTCCTCAAAAGGAACTTTATGCGTCTCTAACCAGGCCTTTGCCTTACGACATGATGTACAGCTCGGTGATAAAAATAGTGTAATCATGCTTTTCTCTTCTTTATCTATACTTTACTATTCTTATTATACAAAAAAATAAAGCGCTTGACTAGCAATTTCTAGAAAAAAGCCTATTTTTTTCTAGAAAAATAGACTGTATGCGAACGAATTACTCAATTCCAATGAAGTTAATTCACTCCTCGTAAGAATTTTTAACTTCATCTCTGTTTTATCAATGCAACACATTAAAGTATTCTACGACTTTTCAAATAAAGAAAACCAAAGAAACTTTCATAGAGTCCAAAGAAGAGAAGGAAAGCATGGAGGAAGAAGGTCTCTGGTAAAATCCAAATAACGGGATCCTTTGCTGGATCAAAAAGCCAGGTATCATCTCCCACAAAGAGAATCTGATGAAAGAGAGTAAAAAATTGCTCAAAACCAATCAACACTCCTACAAGGCCAATGACTAGAGGCAATAGCACTAAAGTCAGAATACTTTTACGATATAGAGGTAGAAATCCTTTTTTCACAATCTTTCTAACAAAGAAATAGAAACTTGGTAATGTCACTAGGGCAACTAGCTGAACCAAGTGGAAGAGATTCTTCACCACCGCAAAGTGGTGTAGACCTGCCGCTGATGAACGAAAATCTGGCATCTCTAAGACCTGACTAAAGGGATTGGTCAGGTAATTCATCAAGATATGGAAGTTATACTGAATGGTTTCGGACTTTAGATAAACCCGTTCCGTTAAGTTCAGCCACTCAATCTCCAAAGGATAGAAAATCCATGCCAGATAAATGGTTAAGAGGATAGACAGGGAGAGGAGAAAGAGCATACTTCCCCAAAAGGTCAGTTTAGTTTTCATCAAAATTCCACTCCGCAAGGCTAGAAACCACATGAGTTGGTGCAATCGGCAAGTCCGCCACTTCTTCTGCCTTGGTAAAACCTGTCGTCACCAAGAGCGTTGGAATGCCATTGTCAATCCCTGCTCGGATGTCTGTCAGGTAGTTGTCCCCAACCATGAGCAATTCTTCTCTTTTCAAACCTAAGTGCTCAACTGCCTTGTCCATAATGATAGCATTTGGTTTTCCGATATAAACTGGTTTTACCCGAGTTGCTACTTCAAGAAGGGTTATCAGTGAACCAGCACCTGGCAAAAGGCCACGTTCCGTCGGAATATTGAGGTCTGGATTAGTTCCGATAAAATGAGCACCCTTTTGGATTGCTAGGGTCGCCGTAGCAAATTTTTCATAGTCGACTTGCCAGTCCAGTCCAACTACCACATAGGCTGGATTTTCCTTGTCTTCGACATAACCAGCTGCCTGAATGGCATCCTTGAGCCCAGCTTCGCCGATGACATAGACTGTCTTTTCCAGTCCCAAGTCGTTCATATAGTCTATGGTTGCCAGAGTTGCCGTGTAGACAGTTGATAGAGGGGTATTAATGTTAAAATTCTGAGCCAACATCTCTTGAACACTCTCTGGAGTTCGGGTTGTATTGTTGGTCACAAAGAGATAGGGAATTTCTCGCTTTTGCAACTCATGGACAAAAGCCTCTCCTGCCGGAATTCGGTCTTTCCCCTTGTAAATGGTTCCGTCTAAATCAATTAAATAACCTTTATAAGCCATATCGTCCTTTCTAATTGCCTTCAATTTCTTGCCACGTAATCATAGCTTGAGCATTGATCTCGCCATCACTAATAATCTCATGCTTGCTTTCTAGTCCCTTGAGTTCATAAGCTGAAGCAATCATGCCACCCGGTCGCACTTCTTTGACATATTTGAGATTGATTTTCTTTGGAATATACTTGGTCAAAAAATCTGCTCCCATGACCTCAAAAATCCAATCTAGGTATTTGCTGTTATTGACATGACCATTCATATCCAAGTCGTAAAAACGAACATGGTAGTCTTTACTGATCGGATCTTCTAGATTTGCATACTTTGGCCCACGGATGAGTTTTTTATCAAACTCAGACTGATAAGGAGCAACAATCTCCGGTTCGACAGCATGAACTTTACGACTGTCTCTGTCCATAAGAACAAAGGTTGCTACCATGCGAATGATTTCTTGACCTGCTTCATCATAGATAGTGAAACGGCGGTAGCAAAAAAGACGATTGTAAGTCAACGCTTCTGTTTCAATCGTAATCTCTTCAGCAAAGCGAGGCAAGCGAACCACGTCAATCGCATAGTCTGTAATAATCCAGACTAAATTGTAACGTTCTAACACATCCTTGTCACTGACTCCTAGCTCAATCGACTGCATACCTGATACTTGCAAGGACAGCAAAATCACATCTGGAAGTTTGATATGACCATTCATGTCCGCCATATCAAAAGGAATTTTCATTTTCATTTGATAAGTTAAGCCCATTGTTCTACTCCAAAATAAATCGTTCTGCTACAGTGTCTCCCAAAAAGAGACCTCTCTTTGTCATTCGGACACGATCACCGTCGATCTGCATAAGTCCTTGTTGAACCAAGTCTCTGATGATTTCGCCATAAAGTCCATCAAAGGATCGTCCGAATTTTTCCTCAAATCGTGCCATAGAAACCCCGGATTTTTTCCGGAGGCCTAGGAACATTTCTTCTTCCATCTGCTCCCTTTGACTTAGGTGTTCTTCTGTAATTCGAGCATTTCCTTCCTCTACTGCATTGAGATAGTGGCGGATAGGACCGTGGTTTTTATAACGAACTCCATCCACATAACCTGAAGCACCCGCACCAATACCATAATACTCGGCATTGTCCCAGTACATGAGATTGTGGAGACTTTCAAAGCCCGGCTTGGAGAAATTGGAAATCTCATAATGCTCAAAACCAGCTCGCTCAAGCTCTGCGATGATGTACTCAAACATCTCTGCTTCTAACTCTTCCTTGGGCAGGGGCAATTTCCCACGTCTCATGCGGTTCATAAAGACCGTATGATTTTCCAAAATCAAGCTATAAAGACTCATATGAGGAATATCAAGCGAGATAGCCTTAGCTACATTGTCCTTGACCTGAGCCATAGTTTGACCTGGAAGAGCATAGATTAGGTCGATGGAGATATTGTCAAAACCAGCCAATTTGAGGCGGTCGATATTTTCATAAATATCCTTCTCCAAGTGACTACGCCCAATCTTTTTCAGCATTTTGTCATCAAAAGTCTGCACACCTAAGGAAACACGATTGACTGGCGACTGTTTCAAAACCGCAATTTTATCCGCATCTAAGTCTCCTGGATTAGCCTCAATGGTCAACTCTTCCAAGACAGACAAATCTAGGTTTTTAGTCAAGCCATCCAGAAGCACTTCTAATTGCGGAGCTGACAAAGCCGTTGGCGTCCCACCTCCAATGTAGAGGGTTCGTAACTTTTGGATATCATAAGAACGAAACTCCTCTAGCAGATGCTCCAGATAACTATCTACTGGTTGATTCTTGATAAAAACTTTTGAAAAGTCGCAATAATAACAAATCTGTGTGCAAAAGGGAATATGCACATAGGCGGACGTTGGTTTTTTCTGCATAGTATTTATTATACCACAAAGACAGACTTGCAGATAAAAATCACCATCTCCAAAAACCAGAGATGGTGATACTTTATACTTCAGTAATATCGATGATGATTTCTTCTTGGTCTTCAGCAACGTCTGAAGTTGCTGACTGTTCTTGCCACTGCTCCTTGAGATTGTTAAAGGTTTCCTTTGACGCTTCTGTCGCTTGTCGAGCACAGTTTTTAGCTTGGTCAAGGACACTATCAAAAGTGATTTCACCAGATTCTACTTGTTCCTTTGTTTTCAGCACAAAGTCCCTTGCCTGTTCCTTCACTTCTGTCAATTTCTCACAGACTTGCTCTCTAGCATATTCTGGATCTTCTCTCAAATCATCTAGAAAATCCTGAGCTTGACTACAAACTTGCTTACCCTTATCACTCGTCAAAAATAAAGCAAGAGCAGCACCAGAAACCGTTCCTAAAAGGATTGAGGATAGTTTTCCCATAAGATTTCTCCTTTTCTATTTTTTGAAAATTTTACTTGCGAAACGAAGAGCGGACAAGCTTGCACCTGTTTTAATGGTCTTTGAACCAGCTGATGAAGCTTTTTTACCTAAAACACGGGCATGTTGGTTGAGATCAGATACTGACTCTGACAAGTCCGCTACAGCTGTAAAGAGTGGATCAATCGTCGCAACTTTGACATTGATATCATCTGCCAATACATTGACCTTAGCCAACAATTCATTAGTCTGATGCAAGGTAACATTCACATCTGAGCTCAATGTTTTGATGGTTTTCTCCGTCTCATCAATCATACGACCTGCTTTTTGAATCGTGATTGTCAAATAGACTAAACAGACAATCAAAGCAATCGCAACAAGAATATATGCAACTTCTAACATTTATTTTTCCTCCTCTGTATGATAGAAAGGGGCTTTCTTTCGATTTTGATAAAGTATGATAAAAATACCAAGTCCGATAAGGATAACTGATAACCATTGAGAAACTCGCAAACCAAAGAACATGAGACTATCCGTCCGCATGCCTTCGATGATCATACGACCAAAGCCATACCAAATCAAGTAGAAAGCAGTGATATGACCACGTCTGATTCCCTTTAATTTTCGTCTAAAAATCAAAATCAACGCAAATCCGATCAGATTCCAAACCGACTCATATAGGAAGGTCGGTTGACGATAGCTCCCCTCAATGTACATCTGATCACGGATAAAGCCTGGCAAATAATCCAGACTATCTATCGCTGCACCGTAGGCTTCTTGGTTAAAGAAGTTCCCCCAGCGCCCTAAACTCTGAGCAATCATGACGCTCGGTGCTGCAATATCTAAGAAGTCCCAGGTATTGATCAACTTTCTATCTGCAAAGATATAAAGAACAATAGCCCCTGCTATCAAACCTCCATAAATGGCCAAACCACCATTCCAGATAGCGATGATTTCACCTGGATTTTGAAGATAATAATCTAAGCGAAAGAGTACGTAGTATAGTCTAGCACCTAAAATAGCTACTGGAAAAGCAATCAGGATAAAATCCAAAATATCATCTGATAGAATTTTCTTTTTAGGAGCTTCTTTCATGGCAAGGTAGACAGCCAAGACCAAGCCAGCCACAATACACAAAGCATACCAACGAATGGAAAAAGGACCGATTTCAAATGCGACTGGATTAATCATCTTTCACCTCATTTTTGGAGATGAGATTAGTCAAGCGTTCTTCAAATAAACGCGTCGCATCAAAGCCCATTTCCTTAGCGCGATAGTTCATGGCTGCCGCCTCAATAACAACTGAGATATTGCGTCCTGTTTTTACTGGGATGCGGATACGCGGAATCGTCACACCAGAAACTTCGAGTTCTTCGGCATTATTTCCTAGACGGTCAAAGGTCTTATGGGTATCGTAATTTTCCAAGTAAACAGCCAACTGAACTTGTGAAGAATCTTTTACAGCACTTGCTCCGTAGAGACTCATAACGTCAATAATACCCACTCCACGAATCTCAAGCAAATGCTTCAAAATTTCAGCGGGCTCTCCCCAAAGGGTCATTTCATCCTTGGCAAAGATATCTACACGGTCATCTGCCACCAAACGGTGTCCCCGTTTCACAAGTTCAAGGCCTGTCTCGCTCTTACCGATACCACTATCCCCTTGGATCAAGACACCCATGCCATAGATGTCCATCAAGACACCATGAACACTCGTACGTTCAGCCAAACGGGAATCAAGGTAGCTAGATAACTCTCCAGATAAACGACTAGTTGATGTTCGACTGGTTAAAATCGCAATCTTACATTCCCTAGCAGCTTTCAACATTTCTTCTGGCACTACCAAGCCACGAGCAACGATGACAGCAGGTGTTTCAGGTAGAAACATTTTCTTCAAAACTTGATAACGATTATGGGCAGGCATAGCGACCAAATAGGACCACTCCTTCATCCCTAACAGTTGAATCCGTTCTGGAGTATAGTAATCAAAATAGCCCGTCATTTCAAGACCTGGTCTCATAATGTCCGCAGTATTGATTTCCTTTTCAAGCAATTCGCCTTCACCATAGACAATATCTAGTCTGAGCTTTTCAATGACTTCTCTTACTAAAACCGACATAATTTCCTCCTTCAATCGAGTTCTCCCTACTATTATATCAAATTGTAGTTGGAAGTTTCCTTTTTTTGCAGGATTTACAGTATTTATTTAAATATAAAAAGACTAGATTTCTCTAGCCTTTCATTTCTAATTAGAATTTTTTACGTTTACGAGCTGCTTCTGATTTACGTTTACGTTTTACAGAAGGTTTTTCATAGAATTCACGTTTGCGTGTTTCTTGAAGAGTACCAGCTTTAGTAACCGCACGTTTGAAACGACGAAGTGCATCGTCAAGAGATTCATTCTTACGTACTACTGTTTTAGACATTTTTTTCACTCCCTTCAAGTTCAAGATCTATTCTATTCTACACGCAAAATGAATAAATGTCAAGGAAAAAACTGCCATAAACTTATATTATCTTCCTTTTTCTTTTTTAAAAGGAACAACGTATTAGAATAGATGTCATAGTAGCGAAAAAGAAATTTATTTTAACCCTGTTCAGAAACAACTTTTATTTCTTTATCATTTACAATAACGGCTTGTGAATTGTTCATTAGCATTAAGCTGAGCTGATTTTTATAGGTTTCAAAGGTTTTCTGACTACTATCAGTAAAAGGCTCCTCACCATAATGTGGAAGGATGTAAAACTCCACTTCATCCAATCCCGCTGTATCCGATAACTCTTTCGCTACCGTCTTGTCGTCCATGAGTTTATTGTAGTCAATATCCTTGGCTGTAATGATAGCCCCTGCTGATTCTCCCACATAGACCAGCCCATCTCTTATTTGCTCTTTGATGAGAGATAGGAGCTGCTTTTTCTTTAATTCTTGCAATAAATAAAAGGTATTCCCGCCTGAGATATAAAGAATTTTGCTTTGGAAAATCTTTGCCTGTGCAGTTTCTCGATCACAAGAAGCAATATCTAGAACCTCTATCTCAAATCCTAAATCCCTGAATGTTTGCTGAGCCTCATCGATATAGGCAGTATAGTCCTCTTTGTTCCCAGCGGTAGGAATAAATAAAACCTTCTTTTCTAGATTCTTTTCCTTTGCGTAGTCGCTAAAAAGCTTTTTGACTCCAGCAAAGTATGAACATAAAAATAACTGTTTCATGATTGTACCTCCATTAATGTTTAACAATTTTATAAAGGATCCACGATCCCTTTCTTTGACTAGTTACGAGCTCAAACCCTACTGATAACAAGAATCGTCTAAATGCTTCTTCGCTTTGAACCTCTGGTAAAAAGCAAGACAACTTGTTATATTCACAAGCCAGTAAGAGCATCCCGTCTGATTTGAGTATTCTTCGAAGTTCCATAAAAGAAGCCTCTAGGTCCCGCCAATGAAAATGAGTTTGAAAGGCTGTGATTAAATCAACACTTTCATCAGAAAAGCCTGTCTCCCTAACGTCTCTTCGTTCAAAATTTAGATTAGTTATCTCTACCTGTTTGGCTTGAGCTATTGCGGTATCTGAAATATCGATTCCAGTTATGGTACTTTGCGGAAAAGTTTCT
Organism: bacterium; assembly: GCA_905221335.1. GTDB lineage: Bacteria > Bacillota > Bacilli > Lactobacillales > Streptococcaceae > Streptococcus. Next base: position 293,370 of record CAJNCT010000001.1, on the reverse strand, counting down.
TTCAGCAGGATGGTTGAACGACCATTCCCAACTCCTACATCTAAGATTACAGGGTAAAATGTCCTATCCAGATGACGAATTGCCCATATAAACATGGGGAGATAGGCTCGATTCCACAATTTTATCATTCGTTTTCCTAGAAAGCCCGAAGGATTCTTTGATTGCTGAATGAGACGAGAAAACAGTAACATTAAAAGTAAAAAACAAATAAAACCGATTATATAAATCAAAGTTCGTGCCTCCCCTGTATAGCTATATTATACCACTTTAGCAGAACAGTGAACATTTGAAGTAAAAAACCACTCACTCCAAAGAGCAAGTGGTTCTTGTACTTTTTATTTTTCAAGCAAGCTAAGCGCTGCTGCATCCGCAATAATAGTCACATCAGGGTGGTTTTGTAGGCTACTTGCTGGTAGACTTTCAGTTACTGGGCCTGATACTGTTCCAGCAATGGCTTCTGCTTTTGACTCACCGTAAGCAAAGAGAATAATTGACTTGGCATCCAAGATATTTTTAATTCCCATTGAAATGGCTTGAGTTGGAACGTCTTCAATCTTGTCAAAGAAGCGAGCATTGGCTTCGATTGTGGACTGGTCAAGCTCAACTAGGTGCGTTTGACTGTCAAATGGAGTACCAGGCTCATTAAAGCCGATATGTCCATTGCGACCGATTCCCAAGATTTGCAGGTCAACTGGATGGTCAGCCAAAATTTGGTTGTAACGTTCTACCTCAGCTTCAGCATTGTCCTTAATCCCACGGGGTAAGAAGCTTTCTTTAAATGGTTTTTGGTTGAATAAGTGTTCTTGCATAAAATGACGATAAGACTGTGGGTTGTCCCCATCAAGCCCTACATACTCATCAAGGTTGACACTGGTTAGATTTGAAAAATCAAGGTCACTCTCTACGATCTCCTTGTAAAACTCTAGTGGACTGCTTCCTGTCGCAAGTCCTAATGTTTGAGCACCATTGGCCAACTTTTCCTTCAAAATCTCAAAAGCTACTTTTCCACCTTCGACTTGATTTTCAACTTTAATAACTTTCATTTTATATCCTCCATATTTCTATATTCATTATATGGTATAGACCAATTTTTGTCAAGTGAAAACGATTTAATTTCCAAAAAAAGAGCGTCCAAACTTGAAACGTGTTATAATGGATAGGATTAGAACTTAGAAAGAATGATGAAAAAATGAATACAGCTGATTTTGATTTCCACTTGCCTGAGGAATTGATTGCCCAAACACCACTTGAAAAACGAGATGCCTCCAAACTCCTCATCGTCAACCGAGCGAGGGGAGAATTTCAGGATAAACACTTCCACTCTATTATTGATATGCTGAAACCTGGTGATGCCCTTGTCATGAACGACACCCGTGTTCTCCCAGCCCGCCTCTATGGTCAAAAGGAAGAAACAGGAGGCCATGTGGAGCTTCTCCTGCTCAAAAATACTAGTGGTGATGAGTGGGAAGTCCTCGCTAAACCTGCCAAACGTCTCAAGTTTGGCACTCGTGTCAACTTTGGTGATGGTCGCCTCAGCGCTGTCGTTACGGAAGAATTGACCCACGGGGGCCGCATTGTCCGCTTTGAATACCAAGGAATTTTCCTAGAAGTTTTGGAAAGTCTAGGTGAAATGCCATTACCGCCTTATATCCATGAAAAACTGGATGACCGTGAACGCTATCAAACGGTCTACGCTAAGGAAAGTGGTTCTGCTGCCGCACCTACTGCTGGTCTCCACTTTACTAAAGAACTGCTGGCAGAAATCCAAGCAAAAGGTGTCCATCTAGTCTATCTCACTCTTCATGTTGGACTAGGAACTTTTAGACCCGTTTCTGTGGATAATCTGGACGAACACGAAATGCACTCAGAATTCTACCAACTTTCTGAGGAAGCAGCTGCCACCCTTCGCTCTGTCAAGGAAAATGGAGGTCGTGTTATTGCTGTTGGAACTACTTCTATTCGCACACTGGAGACTATTGGTTCCAAGTTTGATGGGCAAATCCAAGCAGATTCTGGCTGGACCAATATCTTTATCAAACCTGGTTACGAATGGAAGGTCGTGGATGCCTTTTCAACCAACTTCCACCTGCCAAAATCAACCCTCGTCATGTTGGTTTCTGCCTTTGCAGGCCGTGAATTAGTCTTAGATGCTTACCACCACGCTATTCAAGAACACTACCGTTTCTTCAGTTTCGGTGATGCCATGTTTATCTATTAAAAATAGCTCCGTCATTTCTTTAGGAAATTTTATTCCTAAGAGATGACAGGGCTATTTCTGTTTAAAGTGTAATTTCTGGGAACTCAGAAGTTAAATGAATCAGTTTGCCTTGAACACCAAAGTAGTCCTTTACCAAGTCCTGTAATTCTTCCATGGCAGCCCGAGCACGTGTCGCCTGTTCTGCATTGATCGCTTCAATCACTAAGACAGCATCTTTTGTCTCTTCCGTCAACATGGTTCTCTGCGCCTCTCTCCAGTTGAGACAGCGACAAACTGCTCCTTCATCATCGTAATAGATCAGTTCTTCTGGAAGTGCAGGAGCATCGTTTTCAGCTCCTAGTGGAAAGAAAGGTTCTCCTCCCTTGGCCTGACCAAGATGAAGATTGCCTACAATCTTGTTCACATCTTCGCCACCACAGGGAACCGCATAAGATAGAGAGACACTATTATAGATGTCTACTAGGGGATTGATGGGATTAAACTCCCTTCCCTGACTTATCCTTTTAAGCAGAGCTTCTATAGAGGAGCGTGCTCCCTTTTTCGTTTTGAACTTGCTGAAAGCCTGACGCCATTCCTGAATGACTTCATTCTGAGTGAAATCGTCATCTGATATAAAATCCTCAGCTCGTTTAGCTCCCTTATCTAGCAAGGTTTTGAAATAGGGATCCTTGCTTTCATCAACTGTATTATCTAATCCCTTTACTACTAAAACGCTAATCTGTGCTTCTGGAAACAAGCTCCAAAATTCATTTTCAACGATAACTTTCATCTTTCACCTCTTATTATAAATAATTTCTTTTCTGGCCTTTTTTGACCATATCCCAATCACTTGTAATATTTTTTCTAACCCGAATTAGTAGACTCTCCAGTTCCCTGGCCTCTTCCCTGGAAAATCCTTTTAGGGCAGAATTCTCTGAATAGTGATGTTCAGCAAGGATAAAAGGATAAAGTGCATCTCCTTTTTCAGTGACAAACCACTCTTTATTTTTCCGATTTGTACTGGTCATTCCTTGTTTTATTAACCCCTTTTCTTCCAGTTTTTTTACTGAACGAGCAACTGTCGAACGGTCAACCTTCAGCAAATCCGACAAGGCTTCTTGAATGATTCCTGGATTCTCCTTGATTCGTACTAAATAAAGATATTGCCCACGAGCTAGTTCAATATCACGAAACTCAATATTAGCAATAGAATCTAGGGCACGGGCTATAACTCCGATTTCGCGTAATAACGACATGTTTCCTCCTCTCGCATCTATGATGATAGAATAGCACATTTTTATTGCAAATGCAACAAAAGACACTTTGTTTTCAAAGTGTCTTTTGTTATTCTTCATTTTTTAAAAAGAATGTGTTATCACGAAACTTTGGATCTTTCAAGCTCTGCACACTGGCATTGATAACTGCTCCGATAATCAAAATCTTTGCAATGAGAATAAACCAGAACATCATGACTACCACGATAATGGAACTAAAAAAGCGAACGTCCACTAGGTGATTGACATAGTTATTGAAATAGACAGAAAAGATATTCAAAAGAAAGACAAGAGTCAGCAAAACAAAGATACTGCCCGGAAAAACGTAGCGAATGCGAGGGACTCTGACATTTGGAAGGAAATAGTAGAGCATGACCAAGATGGCAAAGAGCAAGGCATAAATCAAAGGGCCTGTAAAGTCCTGTAGGTAATCAAAGAAAGGACTGTCTGATTGCCAGTAAGTTTTGAGCAGGTTGAGCAACATACGACCAAACATACTCAAAAATAAGGCTAGAGCAAAAAGAATTTGCAAGCCAAAGCTGACGAGTAAACTCATCAGTTGATGGGAGATAATTCCTCGGCTCTTAGCCACTCCATAGGCCTTATTAAAAGCTTTTTGGAGGAAATCCATCGATTTCGAGAAGGTCCAAAGGGCAGACAAGACTGCAAAACTCAGCAAACCAGTCGATGGTTGAGTCAAGACTTCTCGGGCAATCTTTGCGACCACATCATAGACTGTATCCGGTACAAATTCCTTGATGGTGAGCAAAAAATTTGAAATCGGAATTTGAAAATAGGGCAAGATATTGACCACTATCATCAACAAGGGGAAGATTGAAACCAACCAATAATAAGCAACCGCAACACTGGTCAGTTCACTATCGGAAGCTTGATAAAAATGTAAAAAAGCTTTCAACAAGGGCCGTTCCATTAGCTCTTTCCACCACTTTTTCATGTTGCAATCCTCCGTCATTTTCTTCATCATCTAAGTTCTTCTGATTAAATCTACCATATCATAAGGTAAAGTATTTGCGGCCTCTTTCAGAGAATAATTTTCTAAGTTATTCACATTTTGGCGTAGTTTTTTGGCATACTTGGCTGTTATCAGTTTAGCTTCTTCGTATTCAAAGATTGCCTTGCGTTCGAGATAGTAGCCTCGTAGCATTTCATCGATATTATTTGGCTTGATGCGATTGATAACACGTTCGACAAAGGCACCACTTCCGATAATGGCCGTCTCGCGCAGACGAGACTCTTGCATAAAACTAATCAGAGAACTCTTGTAAACCCCCTTGAGGTTTTCCAAACTTTCGATAATCAACTCCGTATTTTCCAGATAGAGTTCAGATATTTGATCATAATCAATAGCTCGAAGGCGGCGTTGCTCCTTGTCATTCCAACTACGGAAGGTCTGACCAAGAGTCAGCAACTCATGAAGGAGAAAACGTAAGATACGGAGTGATACAAGGAAGTAATAAGTAAGACGAGATGCTACCTTACGATTGATACTCTGCTCCATATTTTTCAGATAGCGCTGGTAAACTTGATAACCACGCTCTCCGATTTTCCCTTCCTCGTAGGCTTGCTCCAAACCATCACTCTCAATACTCAAAATGAGCAGTTTAAGGGCCTCCCAGTCCTCTTGAGCTCTCTTATTTTCCTGACTAAGGATGAGGTTTTCAATCCGACCATGGTAATTGTCAATAGCTGCATACAGAGGAAGTTTGTTCTTGTGATAGTCTAGCTCTTTTTCTAATTCTGTAGCTACATCATTCAAAATCGCTATATGCATCAAGTGATCCTTGCTTTCCTCTTGTTCCTCAGATAAGTGGGGGAGAACCAGTAAACCCGTTAAAAAACTCAATAGTGTAACGCCTGCTACTAGGAAGAGCAACAAAGGATATTCCTGCTCCAAATGACTTGGTATGAGGAGAATGGTCGCGATAGATACTGTCCCTTTGACACCAGAGAAGGTCAAAAGAAGCATATCTTTCATGTACTTATGAATCTTTTTCTTAAGTCGACGCGTCCTCACAAAGTAAAAACCAGCAATCATGACAAAGCGGATCGCAAAAAGCAAGAAGGTCAGAACGACAACTGAAAGTAGTAAAAGAAAGGGATTGTAGAGAGAATTAGACAGAATCGGCTCTGCAATCAACTCTAATTCCATTCCCAAGAGAACAAAGACTGATCCATTTAGCATAAAGGTCACGGTGTGCCAGACAGTTTCCGTCACGGTGTCCACCTGAGCCTCAAGGAGCGTAATTTTTTTGAATCGGCTAGCCTTCAAAATACCTGCAACCACTACAGCGATAATCCCTGAAACATGAATCTCTTCTGCGATAAAAAAGGTCATGAGTGGCAAACTTAACTCTAGCAATAGTTCACTGGCTATATCTATCGCTCTTACACTCAGTAGAAATGTATGCAAGAAACGATTGACCATAGCTGTCACAAAACCAACTACAAAGCCACCCAGAATAGAGAGAACCAAGGACTTTCCAGCCTGACCAATAGAAAAAGTTCCTGTTGTCCAAGCAACAAGAGCCATCTGAAAGGCAACCAAACCAGAAGCATCATTTAAAAGACCTTCTCCTTTTAGGATATTGGAAACCCTTTTAGGAAAACGAAAACGCTCAGAAAGAGACGCAAAGGCAACCAGATCAGTTGGTCCAAGTGCCGCTCCAACTGCTAAACAGGCCGCCAAAGGAAGGCTAATCCAAAGGAAGTGAGCCATGCCCCCCAAGCTTAAGGTCGAGACAAAAATCACAGGAAAAATCAGAAAGACAACAATCCGCCAGTGCTTCAAAATGGACGTAATATCTGCTTCTTCTGCCTCCCGGAAAAGTAAGGGACCAATAACCATGGCCAGAAACAGCTCTGTATTGAGATGAAAGTCCGCATCGGGAACAAATAAGCCAATCCCAATCCCCAAAAGTATTTGCACAAGAGGAAGGGGCAAAAAAGGCAAAAGTTTATTGGTCGTAGTTGAAACGATTAAGACTAATAAAAATAGAATCAGGTAAATTAGTAGTGTCATCTAGACCCTCCTTAGTCTTTTTTACAACAAAATTCAAACATCTCCTTTTGCTCTTGGATTTTCTGATCAATCTTGGAACAGTCTTTGTGCTCAATTTTTTTCTGGCATCGTTCCATTTCAAGAGCCACTAATTTTTTCTTGATTTTAAGCATTTTCTTGCTCATATGTGCTTCGTCGAGCACCCCGACTGCTCGCTCGTGATGCGTTGACTCGACAAAATTTTGGCGCATTGCCTCAAGCTTCTCACGAAGGTATTGCTTATCCATGTCTATACCTTTCTAATTTTTCAATCATAACTAAAAACGGTGGATTATTAACTTGGTTGAGAGTCCGATAAATGGCAGCTGTATACTCTTGTTGGTTCAACTGGCTAACAAAATCCAATACAGCATCCCTCTCGGTGTCTCCTCCTTCATGACCATAGTAGATCATGATAGCAATCCGTCCCCCTTTGACAAGCAAGTGACATAGCTTTTCTAAGGCTTTGATAGTAGTCTGAGGTTGAGTGATGACGGATTTGTCAGCAGAAGGCAGATAACCCAGATTAAAAATCCCTGCCTTAGCTTCTGTCACAAACTGATCAAGTGTCTCATGACCTTGCAAGATTAACTGGGCATTTGTCATTCCAGCCTGATCCAAACGCTCTTGGGTTTTCTCCAAAGCCTGCTCTTGGATATCAAAGGCATAGACTTGCTTGGCTAGCTTGGCTAAAAAAAGGGTATCGTGGCCATTACCCATGGTCGCATCCACTACAATATCCTCTTTTGTCACAACTTCCGCCAAAAAATCATGCGCCATCTCAAGTGGTCTTTTCATTTTTAAACTCCTGTTTTACAGCCTTGCATCCTTGCACACTTCCACGACGGCGCATCTCAGTTTCAATAGCATTTAGCACTTCCCATTTATTGAGGCTCCACATGGGACCAATCAGCATATCTCTCGGTGCATCTCCTGTAATTCGATGGATGACGATATGCTTGGGAATGATTTCCAACTGGTCACAAATGACCTTGACATACTCATCCTGACTCATCAGTTGCAAGCGTCCTTCGTGGTAATCTCGCTGCATCCGTGTATTGGTCATGAGATGAAGCAAGTGCAGTTTAATTCCTTGAATATCATTATCCGTAACACAGCGACGGACATTTTCGACCATCATCTCATGAGTCTCACCGGGCAAACCGTTAATCAAATGGGAAACAATCTCAATCTTAGGATATTTCCTCAAGCGTTTGACCGTTTCCACGTACAATTCATAAGAATGAGCACGGTTAATCAGGTCAGAGGTTGCTTCAAAGGTGGTCTGCAAGCCCAATTCTACCGTCACATGCATGCGATCCGATAACTCAGCCAAATATTCGATGGTTTCATCGGGTAAACAGTCTGGCCGTGTTCCGATATTGATCCCTACTACACCTGGCTCGTTGATAGCCTGCTCATATCGCTCCCGAATCACTTCCACCTTTTCATGGGTGTTGGTAAAGTTTTGGAAATAAACTAGATACTTCTGAACATCTGGCCATTTGCGATGCATAAAGTCAATTTCCTTATAAAATTGCTCACGGATAGGTGCATCTGGTGCCACAATGGCATCTCCAGAGCCCGAAACAGTACAAAAGGTACAGCCCCCATGAGCCACAGTTCCATCGCGATTGGGACAGTCAAACCCCGCATCAATAGGAACTTTGAAAGTCTTTTCTCCAAAAAGTTTTCGATAATAATCATTCAAGGTATTATAAGATTTCATAACTTTCATTATAACAAAAAACACCCACAATCTCAAAAGCCTGACTTTCCTACAAATTCCCTTGTTTCCCATTTCCTTTAGCGTTTTTTTATGATACAATATGGGTATGATTTTAATGAAAATAGCAGCTACTTTATTGTTGGTATTAACCCTCGTGGTCTCCATCATTGTAACAAAACTTTTTAAACTGAAAAAACTAGGACTGAATTTCGCGGATTTAGCTTTTCCACTTTTGGTATTCGAGTATTATCTTATCACTGCTAAAGTCTTTATCCACAACTTTTTACCGCGACTTGGTGTTGCACTTTCTCTCCTAGCCATCCTCCTAGTAGTCTTTTTCCTCGTCAAAAAACGAAGTTTTTATTACCCTAAATTTATCAAATTCTTCTGGAGAGCCGGTTTTCTCCTTACCTTAGTCATGTATATCGCTATGATTATAGAGTTAATGATGCTCACATCCCAATAAATCCCTAGAACAATTGATTCTAGGGATTTTATTTTATAGAAATGTAAGTTTCAGCTAGCCCAGACACTTAACAAAGAGCCATCATTTCTTTTAGTTATAAATCTATGTTACTAAGATCGTTTAAATTTTACTCGCAAGCGATCTGCTTGAGGTTTCCCAATAATCTTATCCAATAGGTGAGTGCCAAGACTCATTAAACCATAGAGTCCTCCCCCGAGACCTCCGATAAGGGCTACATAGAGGAAACTCCAGAAGCGTCCCGTTGGTTGGAAGAAAAATCCTAAAATCCACTGTAGAAAACCAACTAAGATAAACATGACCATGGTCAAAATCATAATCAAAATTGTCCGCTTCAAGATAATCTTTCGACGAGCACCCGTTACCTGGCAGATATCTCGGTACATCAAGACATTCGGAATGATCAAGCCGATAGTCGTTGAAATCAAGGGACCGTAGCTGTGGAAAATAGCAATGGTTGGGAGCTGCAAGACTAACTTAGCAATGGAACCATAGATAAAGTAAAGAACTGCCTTGCGGTTTCGGAACATGGCCTGAAGCATAGGAGACAAGACCATATACAAGCCTAAAATAGTAGACTGTAAAACCGCAAAGACAAACAAGCCCATGGCCAGACTATCTGGCTTACCATAAAAGACTGTATAGAGAGGCTCACCCACCATGACGACTCCAACTGTTGCTGGTAATAGAAACATAAAGAGCATGGTCATACTATCTTGGACAAGACGAGCAGCAGCTCTCAAATCACCCTTGACATAATTTTCCGTCAAAAGTGGCAAGCCGACACTTCCAATCGAGACACCAACAGAGATCAAAATCATGGTAATTTTATTAGGGTTGGCGGAGAAATAAGAAAACATGACAACCAAGTCTTCATTGCTATAGTTAGTAAACCAGGTCATGCTATTGATAAAGGTCATCTGGTCCAAAATTTGGAAGAGCTGGATGGCTGATCCTGTCAGGATAAAGGGAATGGCTTCCTTGATGGTATCGACTAAAAGTCGCTTACTATTGATCTTATCTCGTGTTTCAAAAACTCTTTTGAGCAAACCTTCTTGGGCAAGGAAGTAGATCAAGACTGCAAAACTGGCCACCATTCCCACAAAGGCAGCAAAGGTAGACTGAGTAACCGCTGATAAGTAATCACCAGAACCCATCTTCATGATAATAAAAGTAGCCAGCAACATCCAGATAACACGGATCACCTGCTCGGCGATTTGACTCATAGCATAGGGTTTCAGGTTATTCATCCCTTGGAAGAAGCCCCGGATGACACTCATAGACGGGAAAATCAAAACCGCCCAAGCCAAACTCTGCATGATGGGAATCAGGTCTTTCCCCACACCTGACAAATCTGCTAACCAGGGAGAAAAGAGATACAAGACCAAAGCAAAGACTAAGCCCAAGCCCGTCATAAAGCTTAGGAAACTCCGAATCAAGGCAAAGCTATGCTCTTCTTCTCGCATGGTATTGTACTTAGCCACTTGTTTGGCGACCGCAACTGGGATACCCGCTGTCGAAATCAGCAAGAACCAAGCATAAATATTGTAGCCCATGGTAAAGAGACCATTTGCCTTGGCGGCATAAGTCCCCATCCAGATATACCAGGGAATAATATAGATAGCCCCAAGGAGGCGACTAATAAAGTTACTAGCTGTTAGCCAAGCAGTCCCTCGCAACATCTGGGCTTGCTGGTGATTGTTTTCGTTAGACATAGCTTCCTCATTCAATTTTGATAACTAGGAAAAGTTCCTTATCTTCCATTATAAACTTTTCCTTGTTACTTGTAAAATTCAGACTTGAAGTTTATAATAGAAAGTATGATTAAGATTGAAACCGTATTAAATATTTTAAAGAAAGATGGCCTTTTTCGCGAGATTATTGACCAAGGTTATTACCACTACAACTACAGCGAAGTTGTTTTTGACAGCATCAGTTACGATAGCCGAAAAGTAAAAGAAGGCACTCTTTTTTTTGCAAAAGGCGCTGCCTTTAAAAAAGAATTCCTTACCTCTGCTATTACACAAGGTCTCGGATGGTATGTAGCTGAGCAAGACTACGAAGTCGGTATTCCTGTTATTGTCGTGAGCGATATTAAGAAAGCCATGAGTTTGATTGCTATGGAGTTTTATGGTAATCCACAAGAGAAACTCAAAATTATCGCCTTCACTGGAACCAAGGGTAAGACAACAGCAGCCTATTTTGCCTATAACATCTTGGCTCAACACCATCGCCCAGCTATGCTGTCTACCATGAATACAACCTTAGATGGTAAGACCTTCTTTAAATCTGCCCTCACAACTCCTGAGAGCATTGATCTCTTTGATATGATGGCTCAGGCTGTTAAGAATGGTAGAACCCATCTCATCATGGAAGTCTCCAGTCAAGCCTATCTGGTCAAACGCGTCTATGGTCTGACTTTTGATGTAGGAGTTTTCCTCAATATCAGCCCTGATCATATCGGACCAATTGAACATCCAAGTTTTGAAGATTACTTCTACCACAAACGTCTCTTGATGAAAAATAGCCGAGCAGTTGTCATTAACAGCGATATGGACCACTTCTCTGTGCTGAAAGAACAAGTGGAACATCAAGAACATGACTTCTACGGTAGCCAGTCAAGTAACCAAATTGAGAATTCCAAAGCCTTTAGCTTTTCAGCTACTGGTAAACTTGCTGGAGATTATGATATCCAACTCATTGGCCACTTCAATCAAGAAAATGCAGTTGCTGCAGGACTTGCCTGTCTTCGTCTAGGTGCTAGTCTGGAGGATATCAAAAAAGGAATCGCTGCGACCCGAGTTCCTGGACGTATGGAAGTCCTCACGCAGAAAAATGGAGCCAAGGTCTTCATCGACTATGCTCACAATGGAGACAGTCTGAAAAAACTCATCAATGTGGTTGAAACTCATCAAACTGGAAAAATTGCTCTGGTTCTCGGTTCGACTGGAAACAAGGGTGAAAGTCGTCGCAAAGACTTTGGCCTCCTCCTCAATCAACACCCTGAGATTCAAGTCTTTCTCACCGCTGATGATCCAAACTATGAAGATCCAATGGCCATTGCAGAGGAAATCAGCAGCTATATCAGTCATCCTGTTGAAAAGATTGCCGATCGTGAACAAGCTATCAAGGCAGCGATGGCCATCACAAATCAAGAACTTGATGCCGTGATTATTGCAGGTAAGGGAGCTGATTGCTACCAGATTGTCCAAGGAAAGAAAGAAGACTATCCTGGAGACGCAGCCATCGCAGAACGTTATCTATAAAAAAATCAAGGGAATGTTTCCCTTGATTTTTTTAGTCTTCTTTCTTAAATGAGTTTTTAAGCCCTTCAACGGCACCTTCTACAGCACCTTTAGCATCTTCAACAACTTCTTTTGCTTTCGCAACTGTTTTTTCTACAGTGCCTTCTGCTTCTGTCTTGCTATCGCCAGTAACTTTACCAAATCCTTCTTTGATAGCACCAGTTGCTTGATCCAATTTATTTTCAAGTGACATAGCTCTGTCTCCTTTGCTTTTAATACGATAATAGTCATCACTTACATTCAGTTTATGATTATTCTTTAGCAAAGTCAAACAATCTGCTCAAAATGAAGCAATTAAGGTAAATAGAAAGTCAACCGTTCCTTGTCGAAATCAACAGCCAACTCATACTTCCCTTCTTCGTTTTGTACGACATAGCCCAAGACAACTAAACTATCCACAAAGATATCACGACGTTTCTGCATGAGCTGGTCCTTTTTGAGGAACTTCAGTAAAAAAGTTGTCATATACTTGAGAGCATACTCGGGATTGACATCTCCCAAAATGGCATAGAGTTCCAGCTGTTTTTCTGTCAAAGGATACTGATATTTGACCTTGTAGAAATAATTAGACAGGGTCATTTTTTGTCTTGCAAAGTCCGTCTTTTCGACTAGAATGGCTGCATTGGTTTGATTGCGCAATTCTGTCTCAAAAGTCTTCTCCAACAAGGCTTGATAGACTGGACTGTCCTCTCTGATAAAAATCTCTTGGTCAAGGGCCAGACTGTCTATCGATTCTAGAAAAGGGAGATTGAGGGAATAACGTTTGTTTTCCCTTCGGATCAAGCCTACCTTTATATACTCTTCCATGAGTTTATCAACTGCCACATCTGGAAACTGAGTCTTGATTTCTCGTAGAATCACATTGTCATGCTGGTCCAGATAGTCCACCAAATCTATAAAAAATGGCTGTCGAGTCAAACGAGATGGATTAAAAATCTGAATCATGAAGATTCCTTTCTTTACATTCTAAAAGAGGGGATGCTGCTAACTGACTGGGGTTGGTCCCTGGTTGATTCAGAGGAACAGGAAGTTCGATTTTCCTATAATATTCTCTCCAAAAATCACTAATCTCCTGCTCCCCATCCCCGAATTTCATGGGAATGGTCTCAAAAATAGGGAGAATTTCAGCGATGTACTGGGAGCAGTAAAAACCAGACCCATCTGGATAAAAAGAGGCATTATAGGGTGCACCTAAATGTTTGCTAGCTCTTTCCTTTACCAAGTCAGCTTCCATCTCTGGATAGACATAAAGGTCATAGAGATGAGTCGGTTCAAAAAATTCTGCTGGTTCTTGACATGTAACACCTGCTTGCCCACTAGCATGATAAATCAAACCGTCTAAAAAGATAGCTACATGACTATAGTTCCCAGTAGAAGCCTGGATGGCCTGCCCTATATCTGAAAGATCCTTCACAAAAATCAAATCGCCATTTTCTAACATCTTCCTCTCCTAGAAAAAAAAGGAGCCGAAACCCCTTTAGCTATATGGAAACAAGTGTTTCCACGTTTCAATTATCACTCAGGAACTTACCCATTAAAGCTTTCAGTCAACTGAGGTACCACTTGTTTCTTACGTGAAACAGCACCTGGAAGGAAAGCGTGGTTGTTTTCAAGTTTGAAGTTAAATGCTGCTTCGACCTTGTCCATGTTTGACCCAAGAGCAAGGATTTCTGAGTTTGAGTTTACGATGTCTGTAATCATCAAAACAAAGTCAGAGTAGCCGTTTGCCGCATTAGCCGCTTGCATTGCTGCTTCGATTTCAGTTTGACGTTCCAAGACTTCAGCAATATCAACTGTGTTAACCTGAGCTACACGAACCTTGTTTCCGTTGAGTTCAAAAGTCTTAGCATCGATGTCAATCAACTCTTCAGCAGATTTGCTTGCCAAGTTTGTACCAGCCTTCAACATAGCAAGACCGTATTCTTCCAAGTTCACACCAGCCAAGTCTGCCAATTCAGGAGCGATAACTTTATCTGATGGGTGTGTTGTTGGTGATTTCAAAAGAAGGGTATCTGAAATCAAACCTGAAAGCATCAAACCTGCGATTTCTTTAGGAACTGCTACACCATGTTCTTTGAACATGCGGTAAACGATAGATGAAGCTGATCCAACTGGTTCCAAACGCATATAAAGTGGGCTTGCCGTTTCAAAGTTAGCCACACGGTGGTGATCCACTACTCCGTAAACTTCTACTTCAGCGATATCTGACACTGACTGTTGGAATTCATTGTGGTCAGTCAAGATGACTTGTTCTGCACCTTCTGCTTTAGCTGATGTGATAACACGCGGTGCTTTCACACCAAAATAGTTCAAAACAAAGGCTGTTTCTTCATTTGGAGTACCGAGAGCTACTGCTTCCGTGTCCAATCCATAAACTTCTTTTGCAAGATAGGCAAAGGCTACAGATGACCCGATGGCATCTGAGTCTGGATTTTGGTGACCAAATACTAGAATCTTAGACATGATAATACCTCTTTAAATTTATTCATCTTATTGTAGCACTTTTTTCCTCTTTTGACAAAAGTAAGAGGAGCCAAAAGACTCCTCGTTAGATATCAATATGGTTGACTAGATTTTTCTCTTGATTTTCGGATAAAAATCGTTCTTTCTGTGGACGTTTCTTGCGTTTGAGGAGAGCCTCGGCAGACATGGCTTCTTCCTTACTGGCAAAACCCTCTACATAGATGAGTTTGACTGGCAAGCGAGCTCGGGTATACTTGGCTCCCTTACCACTATTATGAACGGCAAGGCGCCTCTTCACATCCGTTGTATAGCCCGTATAGTAAGAACCGTCGCGACACTCCACCACATACATATAGGCCTTATGATCCATAGTAAATCTCTTGAATTTCTGGCGTGTAGGAACCATCGTCATTGTGAACAATGAGCGGTGGTAAAACCTTGAAGCCACTAATAGATCCATCTTTAATAGCTTCGATTAAAAGCATATTGGCCTCCTTTTCTCGTTTAGGATAGACAAATTGCAGGCGCTTGGGTGCTAAATTGTGGCGTTTGAGCATGTCTAGGATATCCAAGAGCCGATCTGGACGATGAACCATGGCCAAACGGCCATTGGATTTGAGAATACTCTGAGCACTTCGACAAATTTCTTCTAGGTTAGTTGCAATTTCGTGTCTTGCTAGGAGGTAGTGTTCACTCTCGTTGAGATTGGAATGTGGATCCACCTTGAAATAAGGTGGATTGCACAAAATCATATCCACCTTACTTCCTTGGATGTGAGCAGGCATATTTTTCAAATCATCGCAGATGACTCGCATCTGCTCTTCCAAGCCATTCAACTGAACCGAACGCTCTGCCATATCTGCCAAGCGCTCCTGAATCTCTACAGATAATATCTGTGCCTGAGTACGAGTGCTGGCAAAAAGCCCTACTGCCCCATTTCCTGCACAAAAGTCCACAATTAAGCCCCGTTTAGGGAAGCGAGGAAAGCGTGATAAGAGAACACTATCTACCGAATAGCTAAACACCTCTTTATTTTGAATGATTTTGATATCTGTCGAAAAGAGCTGATTGATGCGCTCTCCTGATTTTAATAATTGTTCTTCCATATATTGATTTTAAAAATACGAAATCTAATAGACTAGTTTTTCTCTCTCAGATTGTTGAGGGCTTCCTTTGTCCAGATTGGCATCATTCGCCCAAGTGGTGCAAAACCGTGCTTGATACGATCATTTGAAAAACGTCTCCGTCTTGGTAGTTGGTGTTTTTCTTCCTCCAGAGTGCGAATAGATAGACTGGCTTTACCTGAAAATTCGTCTAAATCAACAACCTGAACTTGCACTTCTTCACCAATTTTCAAAACTTCATAGATATTTTCAATAAATCCTGTCCGAATCTCTGAAATATGGATCAACCCAATCACCCCTGTCTCTAATTCGACAAAGGCACCATAGGGCTGGATTCCTGTAATACGCCCATTTAGCTTATCACCGATTTTCATCTTAGTCCTCAATTTCAATCGTTTCAATTACTACATCTTCAACTGGTTTGTCCATAGCGCCTGTCTCAACAGCTGCAATGGCATCCAAAACCTTATAAGATGCTTCATCTGCAAGTTGACCGAAAACTGTGTGACGACGGTCTAGATGAGGAGTGCCACCCTTCTCCGCATAAATTTCTGCAATTGGTTCTGGCCAACCACCACGAGCAATTTCTTTCTTAGAATATGGCAAGTGTTGGTTTTGCACGATAAAGAACTGACTGCCATTGGTATTTGGACCAGCATTGGCCATAGAAAGAGCCCCACGAACATTATAAAGTTCTTCTGAAAATTCATCCTCAAAAGCATCTCCATAAATAGACTCTCCTCCCATACCAGTACCAGTTGGGTCTCCGCCTTGGATCATAAAGTCCTTGATAATACGGTGGAAAATCACACCATCATAGTAACCATCTTTTGAAAGAGCAACAAAGTTAGCTACTGTTTTGGGAGCATGTTCAGGGAAGAGCTTGATACGCAAGTCTCCATGATTCGTCTTAATAGTCGCTAGAGGACCTTCTACTGTTTCAATTTCTACTTGTGGGAAATGCAATTCTTTTTCTACCATACCAAATCCTTCTAAGGCATCAAAAATGCCATCTTCTTCTACTGTTTTTGTAATATAATCTGCTTTTTCTTTGATTTTTTCGTGGGAAACTCCCATGGCAATACTGATTCCAGCATAATCAAAGAGTTCTAAGTCGTTAAGACCATCTCCAAAGACCATGACATTCTCTGGTTTCAAGCCTAGATGTTCCACAACCTTGGCTACACCAGTTGCTTTGGATCCTGAAATCGGCACGATATCAGATGAATGTTCATGCCAACGCACCATGCGAAGTTTATCTGATAAGGACTCTGATAAGTGCAAGCTATCTCCTTTATCTTCAAAGGTCCACATCTGATAAATATCTACTTTTTCATGGAAGTCAGGATCAACATCCAAGTTTGGATAAATCGGATCAATAGCCTCACTGATCAGTTCTGTTCGAGTGGAAAGTTTGGCAGCATGACTACCAACCAAGCCGTACTCAATCCCTTCTCGCTTGGTCCAAGAAATGTACTCTTCTACATCTGACTTCTCAATCTGATTTTGATAAATGACATTTCCTTTTTTATCTTCTATATAGGCACCATTCAAGGTTACAAAAAAGTCAGGCTTGAGATCACGAATCTCTGGTACGACACCGAAAATCCCTCGTCCAGAGGCGATTCCTGTTAAAATTCCTTTTTCTCGTAACTGCTTAAAAACCGTGGGAATCGTAGCTGGAATAAAACCTGTCTTTGATGTACGCAGGGTATCATCAATATCAAAGAAGACAATCTTAATCTTCTTTGCCTTGTATTTTAATTTCGCATCCATCTCTCTACCTCTTTCAATCTAACTCTTTCCATTATACCATAAAGTAGAGAAATCCCATATCTCCAAAAAATTTGCTACCTCTTATTCGAATTTCTTGGATAAGTACAAAACTAAATCATCATTATTTTGAATAGTGACATTCATTTCCAACGGTTGGTTTCGATACCAAACTCCCGAACCATCTGGAATATAGCCTCGTTTGATATACAATCTCTGAGCAGGTCCATACCCTGAATGGAGCCCAACACCAAGCGTCACCTTATTCGATATAAGCTTAACTCTTTTTTCCGCTTCTTCCAGCAAGAGATTTCCAATACCTTGATTTTGAAAGGGCTCAAAGACATTGAAATCTGAAAGTTCTGGAGACATTCCAGTAAAGGGACCATGCTTGACAATTGGTAAAATAGTGATATATCCCGCTAAAGCATCCTCAACCTCCGCAACTAAGACTTCTCTCTCCCCACATTCTTGTTCAAGAAAATATCTAGCCAAAATTTCTTCTCTACCCGGCCAACCTTGATTGATAAAACCTTGGGATAGATCTTTAATGTCAGATTCTTGCATTTCTCTAATTGAACATATTGTCTTCATAAGCTGATCCTTTAAAGTTTTCTCCTACCATTATAGCATGAGAATGAAGATAAAAAGAAAAAACCTAGTAAGAAAGAAAATCTCACTAAGTCAAAAAGTAGACGTTTCGAACGGAGCCCTGTAAAAGTCTGAAAAAAGAGGTCCGGTGGACCTGAAAAAAAGACCCACCCGGGTCTGACCTGCACCCCAAAAGTTAGACAGAAAAAAATCTAACTTTTGGGGTGTTTTATTATGAAATTAACTTATGAGGATAAAGTTCGAATCTATGAACTAAGAAAACAAGGAATTAGCTTCAAGCGACTTTCTGATAAATATGGGATTAACCTTTCAAATCTTAGGTACTTACTCCGATTGATTGATCGCTACGGAATAGAAAGTGTCAAAAAAGAGAAAAATCATTATTACTCTCCAGAATTAAAACAAGAAATCATTAATAAGGTTCTGCTTGAAGGCCGTTCGCAACTAAGCGTATCTCTGGATTATGCTCTTCCAAGTAGCGGATTACTTCCTAATTGGCTGGCACAATACAAGAAAAACGGGTATATTATTGTTGAGAAAACAAGAGAGAGACCAGCTAAAATGGGACGTAAACGGAAGAAAATTTGGGAAGAAATGACAGAACTAGAGCGACTTCAAGAGGAGAATGAGCGTCTACGTACCGAGGTGGCCTACCTAAAAAAGTTAAAAGAGTTAGAGGAAAGGGACGAAGCCTTAGAGAGAGAAAGGCAGAGACAATTAGAGAAATGGTTTCAGGAGAATTTCGACTAGATTTACTTCTTGAAACAGCTCGTTTAGCTCGCTCGACTTACTATTACCAGTTGAAGCAACTGGATGGGGTGGATAAAGATAAAGAGCTTAAAACCGAAATTCAGGCCATTTATAATGACCATAAAGGAAATTATGGCTATCGTCGGATTCACTTAGAACTAAGAAATCGTGGTTATGCGGTCAATCATAAGAAAGTTCAACGTCTGATGAAAGTTCTTGGTTTAACGGCTCGAATTCGTCGGAAACGGAAGTATTCTTCCTACCAAGGAGAGATTGGCAAGAAGGCAGACAATCTCATTCAACGCCAGTTTGAAGGCTCTAAACCAATGGAAAAGTGTTACACGGATGTGACAGAGTTTGCCATTCCAAATAGCACACAGAAACTCTATTTATCGCCAGTTTTAGATGGCTTTAATAGCGAAATTATCGCCTATAATCTTTCTAATTCACCGAACTTAGAGCAAGTGGAAGCTATGTTAAACCAGGCCTTCAGTGAGGATCATTACACAAATACTATTCTCCATAGTGATCAAGGATGGCAATATCAACACGATTTTTATCACAGGTTTTTAGAGAGTAAGGGAATTCAGCCATCTATGTCACGTAAAGGTAACAGCCCAGACAACGGCATGATGGAATCTTTCTTTGGCATTTTGAAATCGGAGATGTTTTATGGATATGAGAAGACATTTAAATCACTTAATCAATTGGAACAAGCTATTGTGGACTACATTGATTATTACAACAACAAACGAATTAAAGCCAAACTAAAAGGACTCAGTCCTGTGCAATACAGAACTAAATCCTTTGGATAAATTAATTGTCTAACTTTTTGGGGTCAGTACAGTCTTAATTCGCTTTCTTATTTTCCAGCTCATGAAAAAGAGGTCCACTGGACCCAACTCGCTCCCTCATTTCAAAGCTCGTGAAAAAAAGACCCGTCGGGGTCTTTTCTTTAATCTTCGTTTACGAAAGGCATCAAAGCCATTACGCGAGCGCGCTTGATAGCTGTTGTTACTTTACGTTGGTTTTTAGCTGAAGTTCCAGTTACACGACGTGGAAGGATTTTCCCACGTTCTGAAACAAAACGGCTAAGAAGTTCAGTATCTTTGTAATCAACATATTCAATTTTGTTTGCTGCGATGTAATCAACTTTTTTACGGCGTTTGAATCCGCCACGACGTTGTTGAGCCATGTTTTTTCTCCTTTATAGTTTTAATTGTCCATTAGAATGGTAAATCATCATCTGAAATATCCAAAGGATTGGTTGCTCCAAATGGATTTTCATCACGTGAAAAGTCTGGTACTGATTGCGTAGGTGCTGTATAACTAGCAGTTGGTGCAGAATAAGCTCCACCTGTATGTCCTTCACGCACGCTACGACTTTCCAACATTTGGAAATTGTCAGCCACGACTTCTGTTACGTAGACACGTTGTCCTTGCTGGTTATCGTAACTACGAGTCTGAATACGACCGGTAATCCCGATAAGAGAGCCTTTTTTAGCCCAGTTAGCAAGATTTTCAGCCTGTTGGCGCCACATAACGACATTGATGAAATCAGCCTCACGTTCGCCATTTTGACTCTTAAATGTACGGTTTACTGCAAGAGTAAAAGTCGCAACTGCTACATTTGATGGGGTATAACGCAACTCAGCATCACGTGTCATACGCCCTACAAGTACAACATTGTTAATCATAGTTTACCTTCTTACGCGTCAAGTTTGACGATCATGTGACGAAGAATGTCAGCGTTGATTTTTGAAAGACGGTCAAACTCTTTAAGAGCTGCGTCATCGTTTGCTTCAACGTTAACGATGTGGTAAAGTCCTTCACGGAAATCTTGGATTTCGTATGCAAGACGACGTTTTTCCCATGATTTTGATTCAACAACAGTTGCACCGTTGTCAGTCAAGATAGAGTCAAAACGTGCTACCAAAGCGTTTTTCGCTTCTTCTTCAATGTTTGGACGAATGATATAAAGAATTTCGTATTTAGCCATTGATATGTTCCTCCTTTTGGTCTAATGACCCCTAGTCTTTGCAAGGGGTAAGTGAGGTTTGCTCACAATTAACTATTATACTAGAAAAGCTAGTAGATGGCAAGAGAAAAAAGATAAAAGTGAAAAATAACTCTATTTCTTAGAAATAACATTCTCTTTTAGTTCCAAAGATCCGGCCATCTCTTTCAAAATGAAAAATAGCAAAAAGCTGGCTAGTACTAAAATGAACCCTAAGTAAAGAAAGGCTACTACAAATCCTAGATAGTCAATCAACCACCCCGTCAGAGGAAAAATGACGATCATACTCAGGCTGAACATCATAGAGTAGACACTTAGCATGGTTGCCCGTACCTCACCTGGGAGTCGCTTTTGTAAATCGTTGTCAAAAATCGGTTGAAAGAGAGCATATAAGGCGTTACTGATCAAATAAACCAAAATATAAATCAGTGGCGTAGCAAAGTAGGACAGCAAATAAGTTCCTCCCGTCAAGAGGACAAGAATTGGAAAAAGTTTTAAGGCTGAATACCTCTTTCCAATCTTACTTGCTAGATAAACTGCCCAGATATTCAAAGCACTGCCCATCAGCATGACCATCGAAATCTGCCATCCTTCTAGGTCAGGCAGTTGATTTTGATAGTAAAAATAAAACATACACATCAGTGTTCCGATGATTTGGGACAGAATCATCCAACCAAAAAGACTGGGATTTCTCTGCAACTCCTCTTTGACAGTCAACATAATCCTTTTCATCGTCAAACGCTCAGATTTTTGCGCTTTAACACTAGGCTCTTTTAGCATCCAAGTTAGGAAAAGAACGATAATCGAAGTAACAATCATGATATAGTAGGTCAAGTGCAATTGACCATGAACAAAAAATCCTGCTAAAACCGTCCCTAAAGACCGAGTTCCTTCTGCGACTCCTGACATAAAACTTGAGATAGATAAGTAGCGCTCTTTTAATTCAGCCTCCACGGCTGAATCATAAACCATGGCTGCACTCGTTCCCGAATCAAAATTATAAGACAAGGCACTCACCACCATAGCAAGTGCATAAATCCAAAAATTACCTTGTCCTAGTAACATGAGAATAGACGCCGCAATCCCAGCTATTCGACTTAAATACAGATTGGTTTTATAGGAATAGCGGTCAGCTAACATTCCCGAGGGAATTTCACAGATGACACTGGTAGCATGAAAAATACTTTCCAATAAGCCAATCTGCCAAAGTGACATCCCATTTTGACTGAGAAATAAAATCCAAAAGCTGGTAATGCCCAAAAAGGCAAAAAATTCCACACCAGCCATGAGACCGATATTCTTCCGATAATTTCGTTTAAACATAATTTCTCCTTTAACAAGTGTATTTGTATCTTTGTGTTTGTCACTTGTTAAGCTGTGCTTTACATGTTCTCCACCTCTTCTTTCTTCTACTTTGAAAAAACGCCCTAAGGGCGTTTGGATTTAGTTTATGGTTTGATACGATGTAACATACGTGGGAATGGAATGGCTTCACGGATGTGTTTAGTTCCAGCTGCGAAGGTTACCATACGCTCGATACCGATACCAAATCCTCCGTGTGGAACTGTACCGTATTTACGAAGGTCAAGGTAGAATTCATACTCTGTACGATCCATACCAAGTTCTTCCATCTTAGCGACAAGGGCATCATAGTCTTCCTCACGCATAGAACCACCGATGATTTCTCCATACCCTTCTGGTGCCAGTAAGTCTGCACAAAGCACGCGCTCTGGATTTCCAGGAACTGGTTTCATGTAGAAGGCCTTGATAGCTGCTGGGTAGTTCATGACAAATGTTGGCACACCAAAGTGGTTCGAAATCCAAGTTTCGTGTGGTGAACCAAAGTCATCTCCATGCTCAAGATGCTCGTAGTCAGCATCTTCATCATTTTCATGCTCTTGCAAAAGGTCAATGGCTTGATCGTAAGTGATGCGTTTGAATGGCTCAGCAATGTAGCGTTTCAAGAGTTCTGTATCACGTTCCAAGGTTTCCAAGGCTTGAGGCGCACGGTCAAGTACACCTTGAAGAAGGGCTTTTACGTAAGCTTCTTGCAAGTCAAGTGACTCATCATGTGTCAAGTAGGAGTACTCCGCATCCATCATCCAGAACTCAGTCAAGTGACGGCGCGTTTTTGATTTTTCAGCACGGAATACTGGACCAAAGTCAAAGACACGACCAAGAGCCATAGCCCCTGCTTCTAGGTAAAGCTGACCTGATTGACTCAAGTAGGCTGGCGTTCCGAAGTAATCTGTTTCAAAGAGTTCTGTTGAATCTTCTGCTGCGTTTCCTGAAAGGATAGGGCTATCAAACTTCATGAATCCGTTCTTATCAAAGAACTCATAAGTTGCATAAATGATAGCGTTACGAATTTGCATCACAGCCACCTGCTTACGAGAACGGAGCCACAAGTGACGGTTGTCCATCAAGAAGTCGGTTCCGTGTTCTTTTGGAGTGATTGGGTAGTCTTGAGATTCACCGATCACTTCGATGTCTGTAATATCGAGCTCATAGCCAAACTTAGAACGTTCGTCTTCTTTGACAATTCCTGTTACATAAACAGAAGTTTCTTGGCTTAGGCGTTTAATCGTATCAAACTTCTCTAGCCCCACTTCTTCACCGAACTTTTCAATAAAGTTTGGTTTGAAGGCAACTCCTTGGAAAAAGGCTGTTCCGTCACGCAATTGCAAGAAGGCAATTTTCCCTTTTCCAGATTTGTTAGCAACCCAAGCGCCAATCGTCACTTCTTGACCAACATAGTCTTTTACATCGATAATTGTTACACGTTTTGTCATTGTTTTTCCTTTTCTATTCTTCTTTATGGCAAACTGCCTCTATGTTATTTCCATCTGGGTCAATAATAAACGCAGCATAGTATCCCACATGGTAATTTTTACGTTCGCCAGGTGCACCATTATCCTTTCCTCCAGCAGCCAAAGCTGCATGATAGAAAGCATCTACTTCTTGACAAGTTTGAGCACTAAAGGCAAAATGCATCGGCTCTTGTTGACCAACATTTAGCCAAAAATCACCACCTGGATCCACATCTCGCGGTTCTGTGAAACTAACGACCTGCCCCGTATCAAATTGAAGGTGATAATTTAAAGCAGCTAAAGTAGCTTGATAGAAAGCTTTAGAAACTTCTAAATTCTTTACCTTAAGGGTAAAATGATCTATCATTATAATTCCTCCATAAATTGATGCAAACGGCGAATAGCTTCTTTTAATGTATCCAAGTCTGTGGCATAGCTGAGACGAACATTTTCTGGTGCTCCAAATCCAGCTCCTGTAATCAAGGCAAGGCCGACTTCTTCGAGAATAGCCGTTGTAAACTCTGTCACATCGGTATAACCCTTCATCTCCATCGCTTTTTTAACATTTGGGAAAAGATAGAAGGCTCCTTGGGGCTTGACAACTTCAAAACCTGGGACTTGGCACAAGAGAGGATAAATAGTGTTCAAACGTTCCTCAAAAGCCTGGCGCATGGTTTCGACAGAATCTTGTGACCCAGTTAGGGCTTCAATGGTAGCATATTGCGATACAGCAGTCAGGTTGGAGGTTGTTTGTCCTGTCAATTTGCTCATAGCAGCGATAATCTCAGGATTTCCCACAGCATAACCTACCCGCCAACCAGTCATGGCATAGGCCTTAGATACACCGTTAATCACGATGGTTTGCTTGCGAATGGCTTCTGACAGACTAGAGATTGGAACAAATTCGTTCCCGTTATAAACCAAACGACCATAAATATCATCTGCTAGGATAAGGACATCATGTTCAACAGCCCAATTTCCAATAGCCAAAAGTTCCTTGCGAGAGTAGATCATACCGGTCGGATTAGATGGCGAATTAAGAACCAAGACTTTGGTCTTATCTGTTCGGGCTGCTTCTAGCTGCTCTACTGTTACTTTAAAGTGATTGTCTTCCTTGGCCTGGACAAAGACTGGCACACCTTCTGCCATCTTGACCTGGTCTCCATAGCTGACCCAGTAAGGTGTAGGAATGATGACCTCATCACCTGGATTGACCACGGCCATAAAGAAGGTGTAGAGAGAGAACTTGGCACCAGTGGCAAAGGTAACCTCGTTAGCTGCTACGGAATACCCATAGTAGCGTTCAAAATAAGTATTAACCGCCGCTTTTAACTCTGGTAGGCCTGAAGCAACTGTATAGAAGGAAGCTCGTCCATCTCGAATCGCTTCTATAGCTGCATCCTGAATGTTTTCAGGAGTATGAAAATCAGGCTGTCCCAAGGTTAAGAAAAGAACATCCTTTCCTTGAGCTTTTAATGCTTTGGCTCTTGCATCACTAGCTAGAGTGACGCTTTCTTCCATTTCCAGTACACGTTTGGATAGTTTCATATGCCCTCCTTATTGGATCACTGCTCCTGTTTCAAAGTCGACCAGATAATACTGGTTTCCTGACTTAACTTCCCAAATCGGCTTGTCCTGATAGCGACCAAAAGTAATCTTGTCAATGTCGCTAGCTCCTTTTTCCCTCGAAATCGTCGCTGCCTTGTCTTGAGAAATCCCCTTATCTAGCTGATAAACATAAATCTTATGTTCATTCTTTTCAATCAGTACGGCAATGGCCTCTTGCTTTTTATTATGCCCCAGAACGCTGTAATAGCTTTCTAGTCCATTATAAAAATCAACCTGGTCTGCCTTTTCCAATTCTGCATACTGCTTGGCTAGTTTTTCTCCCTCAACCCTAGCATCCTGATAGGGCTTCATACTTAGAGAGATCAGATAAAGGAAGGAAGTGGTCATGACTAGTAATACTAAAGTAATGCCAATTCCATACTGTAAAAGTAGCTTGTTTTTTGCTTTTTTCTGTCTTAGTTTCACTCGTCTATTTTACCATCTCTCCTCCTTTATTACAAGTGAAGACAGGAACATTCTAAGAATCTTTCCCTATAAAATATCAGTTCTTGTTTTTATCTCTCATTATTGATAAAATAACCTTATGAAACAACATTTAAAAGAGAAAATTTCCGATAATCAACTAGACTTAAAAACAGCTATCGTCCTCAATAAGGCCATACGAACTTTTAAACCATATGAAGCCAAAGCTGCTAAAGAACACGGGCTAACACCAACTCAATTTTCAGTTTTGGAAACCCTCTATAGTAAGGGGGAACTGCGCATTCAGGATTTGATTGAAAAAATGCTAGCCACTTCTGGAAACATGACTGTTGTCATTCGAAATATGGTTCGAGATGGGTGGATTTCTAGAACTTGCGACCCCAAGGATCGTCGCTCTTTTTTCCTGAAATTAACACCTGCAGGACGCAGAAAAATCGAAGAGGTTCTTCCTGACCATATTGATTCTATCGTAGAAGCACTCAGCATTTTGGAAGATGGCGAAAAGGAAGACTTAATTCGCATTTTAAAAAAATTTAAAAATTTGTGAGCACATTTATTGCTAATTAGTATCATTTGTTGTAACATAGATGGTAACAAAAGAGTTCGCTCTTTGAATTTTAAACTAAAGGAGACAAATCATGTCTAAAAAAGTATTATTTATCGTCGGTTCACTACGCCAAGGTTCTTTCAACCACCAAATGGCCCTCGAAGCTGAAAAAGCACTTGCTGGAAAAGCGGAAGTTAGCTATCTTGATTACTCAGCTGTTCCTCTCTTCAGCCAAGATTTGGAAGTTCCAACTCATCCAGCTGTAGCTGCTGCTCGTGAAGCAGTCCTTGCTGCGGATGCGATCTGGATCTTCTCTCCAGTCTACAACTTCTCTATCCCTGGAACAGTGAAAAACTTACTTGACTGGCTCTCTCGTGCCCTTGACTTGTCTGATACACGTGGCGCTTCTGCCCTCCAAGATAAGATTGTAACCGTATCATCAGTTGCTAATGGTGGTCACGATCAACTCTTCGCTATCTACAAAGACCTCTTGCCATTTATCCGCACACAAGTCGTTGGTGACTTTACTGCTGCACGTGTCAATGACTCTGCTTGGGCAGATGGAAAATTGGTGTTAGAAGAAACAACTGCTTCATCACTTGCCAAACAAGCTGACGACCTTCTTGCAGCCATCAACTAATTAAACAAAAACCAGCTCGCATGAGCTGGTTTTATACTTGTTTCACAAAGACGAGTTCTAAGTCACTTGATAAATCAGGTCGGTAGTCAAAACCGGCAAAGCGGAGCTTACGAGCTTGGTCAACCGTTTGGACTTGGCCTTCTATTAGAGCTGTCAGAAAGGCGCCACGCGCTTTCTTTGAAATGGTTGAGTGGATTTTCAACTGGCCTGCCTTGTCCTCCATAAATTTGAAGGTCACCATCTTTTCTCTGATTTCCTTCGAAAATACAGTTTCAAACTCTGATGATAAGAGTGAAAATATCAACTCCTCGTCCTGCAGGGCATTATCATAGGCTGACTTCCAATGACTCTTTAGGGTTTTACCAGCGACTTTTAACTTCATCAAGAAGTCCAAACGGTGAGGAGCCATGGCTGACAAGGCTGGGACAACACCGTATAAAGCCGAGGTAATTAGGACATGATTTTCAAGATAGGTTTGTTCAGCCTCGCCTAACCCATCTCGTTTAATATGACGATACATGAGACCGTCAAAGAGCTTCAAGGCTGGATAGTTTTTAGCTCTTTGATCTTTTAGAGTTTGAATATGAGCGTACTCTTCTTCTGCTTTCTCGGCAGATACCTTATAAAAAGTCTCTAATTCACTGGCTGAGTAGTGCGCCAGTGAGTCAAGAACTGCCTGACTTTCTTCACTCAAGGGGAGCGCTTCGATACAAGGATGGTCTATGTTCATTTCTTTTGCTGTTGGGATTAAAATTTTCATATTGCTAGTGTAGCATATTTTTCAACCACGACCAAGAATTTCATCTGAAAAACCTCGGTTCATACCGAGGTTTCTTTTACTTGACTTTAAATGTTTTGAGGTAATTATCTTTTCCAACTTGACCTTCGAAGGATTGGCCATTTTCAAGGTAAGGAAGGTCATCTGATACCGAAGCCTTGACCTTATAGATTTTGCCATCAACTTTGAAGAAGTAGACAGTATCACCCTTGATAACAGCTGATTTAAGGTCTGAGACGATACCTTTAATGTTTTCTACCGTTTCGTTATCCAGCTCGAGGTCATTTTTATTGGCATATTTGCTGAGGAGTTCATCTACCGTAGCTGCTACGATGACGTTTTGGTACTCCACTGCATCGACCAATGCATACTCCTTGACCAAGCCTGCATTGTCCTTCAAGCCCATGATATAGAGTGGTTTGTCATTGAGATTAACAAGGATAGGGAAAGTAGCCTTGTAGGCCTTCTCCTGAACGGCTCCTTCAGCTGAAGCACGGGCAGATTCTTCTGTTGCAGAAGCTAGATTGTACTTGGTGATTTCACCAGTTCGCATATTTTCAAGGATAAATCCTAAATTACTTTCGTCAGCATTTGCTGAAGTCACCCCCGTGTAGAGATAAATATCATTTCCGATAGAAAGATAGTTATAGCCCTCCGTCGTTTGGGTAACATTTTTCTTAGAAATCAAGGCATTCCAGAAGCCGTCTTTATACTTGCCGTTGTAGTTGATTTGCTGGATGGTTTCTTCGGCTGGATAGACACGATCCACCCATTCTGGCACTTCATCCAAGCTATATTCCTTAGTTTCTCCATTAGTAGCATCCAAGATAATAACAGATGAAGGGCGAGGTACTCCTAGACCAAACTGTTTTTGATAAACGGTTGCTACATAGAAAGGATTGCCTTCATCATCCACCTCAAAGGACGGGGTTTTAAAAATCTTGGTTGGATACTTGATTCGAAGATGACGTTTGACGTCACGGTTAAAATACTCGGAGTCCGAATACTTCATCGGTGTTTTTAGATCCACCAATTCCGCATTTCCTGTCACCATATCAACCTTGATATACTCGCCAATTCCCTTGGACTGATTATTAAACCATTTGATAGGGTCGGCATACTCCAAGGGTGTTACCCGATAGGGTTTGCCATCAACCGTCAGCTGGGTATAAGTATCTGCTGCTACGTACTGGGATACCTTATCCGTCAGAGAGCCTAGATAACGATCACCAATCTTTTCTGCAGTGCTCCGATCTAGGATTGGAACCTTACTGGTATCACTCTTAGGAAAATCTTTAAAGTCTTTTTCGGTGATAGAGACCACATTAGCATAATTTTTTGCTTGGAAAAAGCTAGAGGTTATTAGGCTTACCAGACCAGCAAGGGCAAAGATGATACCTGCAGTCAAAAACAATCCTCCACCTAATTTATTAAAATGAAGCCCTTCTAGATTGAGTTCGTTTGCAACCTTTCCATGACGTACATGAACAGTTTTGAGGAGATTGGTATCCTTGCGGAAACTAAACAAAATCCCCATCACCACCAGATGCCCACAGAGAAAGAAGATGAATTCCCAACTCGTAAGATTAAGTGGCGGCAAAAAGATATACCAAGTCGTTGCGATAAAAACAAGTTCAAATAGTATGCGTTTCATCTGAGTTCCTCCTAAATAATTCGTCCTTCCAAATGATCCAGTTCATGTTGGCATATCTGAGCCGGAAAGCCTGTTAACGTAATGGTCTGTTCCTGCCACTTACTATCGCGATAGGAAACCGTAATCGTTTCATAACGAATCGTCGTTCGAGCCCCTGTCAAAGACAAACAACCTTCCTCTGTCTCGTAAGGTCCTTTATAGGAAAGGAGAACAGGGTTAAACATGACCATGGGAACTAGGCCAAAATTAAAGATAATCACGCGCTTCTGCACACCAATCATATTGGCCGCTAGACCAACACAGGTCTCGCGATTGGCAAGCAGGGTATCCTGCAGATCTCTAGCCAGATAAAGGTCTTCCTGACTTGCAGCTTTCGAAACTTGCGACAAAAATAAGACATCTCGGACAATTTTCTTTTCCATTC
Source organism: bacterium (assembly GCA_905221335.1). Classification (GTDB taxonomy): domain Bacteria; phylum Bacillota; class Bacilli; order Lactobacillales; family Streptococcaceae; genus Streptococcus. The sequence goes on along the minus strand of CAJNCT010000001.1, from coordinate 263,679 downwards.
TCTTTCACTCCTTGCTATTTTACTTTATTATAGCACAAAAGAGGATAACTTCTAACCATTCTCCTCAAATGCAAAAAAAGCCATCCGAAGATGACTTTCTTTTTAAATCGCGTTCTTATCAAGACCAAGTTTACGTTGAACAAACTTGACGATTTCGACAATAATAATCATCGAGAAGCTTCCAGCCATGACAATTCCCCATTGTGACAAGTCTAGTTTGGTTACGTGGAAGATATCTTCAAGTGGTTCTACGACGATTGTTGCCATGAGAAGGATGAAGGATACCAAGATAGACCAGTTGAAGGTCTTAGACTTGAATGGTCCGACTATCAAGATTGATTGGTAGACAGATTTGACATTGTAGGCATGGAAGAGCTGAATCAAACCAAGGGTTGCAAAGGCCATAGTGAGGGCATCCGCATGAATGGCATGATTGTCACCCACATGAACTGGATAGACAAGGGCAAGACCATAAACAGCTAGAACAAGGGCGCCTTGAAGGAGACCTTGATAGATGATGGAACTCATGACTCCACCTGAGAAGAAGCTTGATTTGCGTCCACGTGGTTTGTGGGTCATAACACCTGGCTCAGCTGGCTCAACACCGAGAGCGATGGCTGGGAAGGTATCGGTTACCAAGTTAATCCACAAGAGATGAACTGGCTGTAGGACATCCCAACCAAACAAGGTTGATAGGAAGATGGTTAATACTTCAGCCGTATTGGCAGAAAGCAGGTACTGGATAGTCTTTTGAATGTTTGAGAAGACCTTACGTCCTTCTTCAACTGCAACGATGATAGTCGCAAAGTTATCATCCGCAAGAATCATGTCAGAAGCCCCCTTAGAAACCTCTGTACCAGTGATTCCCATACCGATACCGATATCAGCTGTTTTCAGGGCTGGGGCGTCATTAACACCGTCACCCGTCATGGCAACGACCTTACCTTGGTTTTGCCAAGCTTTCACGATACGAACCTTATGTTCTGGAGATACACGCGCGTAAACAGAGTATTGACCAACTACTTTTTCAAATTCTTCATCAGACAGTTCGTTGAGCTCAGCACCTGTCAAAACATGGTCTTCTGAATCATTTTTATCGATAATTCCCAAACGTTTAGCAATGGCTTCTGCTGTGTCTTGGTGGTCACCAGTGATCATGATTGGACGGATTCCCGCTTCCTTGGCCACACGAACAGCTTCTGCTGCTTCTGCACGTTCTGGGTCAATCATCCCAATCAATCCAGTAAAGATCAAGTTGTTTTCCAGTTCTTCAGAAGTTAAGTTTTCTGGAATGCTGTCAATAATCTTGTAGGCACCTGCAAGGACACGCAAGGCTTGGTGAGCCATTTCAGAGTTGTTTGTGTGAATTAAGTCATTGATTTTCTCATCAATCGGAGCGACATCTCCAGCTTTATCACGAGCAACACAACGTTTCAAAAGTTGATCAGGAGCTCCCTTAACCGCTACAAGGAATTTCCCATCTGGCAATGGATGAACTGTTGACATGAGCTTACGATCCGAGTCAAATGGCAATTCAGCTACACGAGGATATTTCTCTAAAAATCCTTTAACATCATAGCCCTTGTCCAAGGCATACTGGATAAAGGCTGTTTCCGTTGGATCCCCGATCAGGTTTCCTTCCGCATCAATCTTAGTATCATTAGCCAAAACAACAGAACGAAGAAGAGGCATTTCAAGACCTAGTTCAATATCATCAGCAGAGTCATGTAGGACAGCATCATAGAAGACTTTTTCGACGGTCATCTTGTTCATAGTCAGCGTACCAGTCTTATCAGAAGCGATGATCTCAGTTGAACCAAGTGTTTCTACTGCTGGCAACTTACGAACGATAGAGTTACGTTTTGCCAAAACTTGAGTACCAAGGGCAAGAACAATGGTAACGATAGCAGGAAGTCCCTCTGGGATGGCTGCAACAGCAAGCGCAACAGAGGTCATCAGCTCACCAAGTGGATCTTTTCCTTGAATGAAGACTCCAACAACAAAAGTAACCAAGGCAATGACCAAAATTGCATAGGTCAAGACCTTAGAAAGGTTGTTCAAGTTTTGTTTGAGTGGTGTATCCGTCTCATCCGCATCTTGGAGCATGCCAGCGATATGACCTACTTCAGTGTACATACCTGTATTGACAACAACACCAAGACCACGACCATAGGTCACGTTTGAATTTTGGAAGGCCATATTGACACGGTCACCGATACCAGCATCTGCAGCAAGCTCGACGGTCAAGTCTTTTTCGACTGGAACAGACTCACCTGTCAAGGCAGCTTCTTCGATTTTAAGAGAGTTGGCTTCTAGCAAACGTAGGTCCGCTGGTACCACATCACCTGCTTCAAGGGCAACGATATCTCCTGGTACCAATTCTTTGGAATCAATCTCTGACATGTGCCCATCACGAATAACGCGAGCAGCTGGACTAGACATCGACTTAAGGGCTTCGATGGCTTCTTCTGCTTTTCCTTCTTGGTAAACACCAAAGGCTGCGTTGATGATAACAACGGCTAGAATAATGATGGCATCTGCAATATCTTCCCCACCTGAGGTCACAACAGACAAGATGGCTGCAGCCACCAAAATAATAATCATCAAATCCTTAAACTGTTCGATGAATTTAACCAAGAGAGATTTTTTCTCACCCTCTTCGAGTTCATTACGCCCATATTCAGCTAGGCGTTTCTGCGCTTCGCTTGACGAAAGACCTTGCTCAGTTGCTTCAACTGACTTCAAGACCTCTTCAGGACTTTGAGTATAAAACGCTTGGCGTTTTTGTTCTTTTGACATGTGTCTCCTCCTTGACTTTGTGTGCAAAACAAGCTCTCTTTTGGTTTTATGACAAACAAAAAGAGACCTGTTAATCATAACAAGTCTCGCTGTTTAAGATAGCGCCGGAAAACATACTTTTCAGTATACAATTCGGAATGACGACACTATCACAGGTTTCTGCCAGCTACTCCCTTGAGTAGTACTATTATATCAAAATTTGAACAATTTTCAAGAATTAAAATCCGATGAAACAAGACTAAATTTGAATTTTCCCATGAAAACCAGTATAATGAAAACAGAATCTCAGCTCTAGAAAGGAAACCCGATGAACCAATCCATGTCAAATCTCAAGTTAGCGGAACGTGGGGCCATTATCAGTATTTCGACCTATCTGATCTTGTCTGCGGCAAAATTAGCGACTGGCCACCTCCTCCATTCTTCCAGTTTGGTAGCCGATGGTTTCAACAACGTGTCGGATATCATTGCAAATGTGGCCCTCTTGATCGGGATTCGGATGGCGCGCCAGCCTGCAGACCGTGATCACCGTTTTGGCCACTGGAAGATTGAAGATTTGGCTAGTTTGATCACTTCCATCATCATGTTCTACGTTGGTTTTGATGTGCTCCGGGATACCATTCAAAAGATTCTCAGTCGAGAACAGACACCCATCGATCCTCTGGGAGCGATTCTAGGAATCATTTCAGCAGCGATCATGTTTTTCGTTTATCTCTATAATACTCGCCTCAGTAAGAAATCCAAATCTAAGGCTCTGAAGGCCGCTGCCAAGGACAATCTTTCCGATGCAGTCACCTCACTTGGGACTTCCATTGCTATCCTAGCCAGCAGTTTCAATTATCCAATCGTGGATAAATTGGTCGCTATCATCATCACTTTCTTTATCTTAAAGACAGCCTATGATATCTTTATCGAATCTTCCTTCAGTCTTTCAGATGGTTTTGATGACCGGCTACTGGAAGACTACCAAAAGGCTATTATGGAGATTCCAAAGATTAGTAAGGTCAAATCCCAAAGAGGGCGTACCTATGGTAGCAACATCTACCTTGATATCACCTTAGAAATGAATCCTGACTTGTCAGTCTATGAAAGTCATGAGATTGCGGATCAAGTCGAGTCTATGCTGGAAGAACGTTTTGGGGTATTTGATACCGATGTCCATATCGAACCAGCTCCCATACCTGAAGACGAGATCTTAGACAATGTCTACAAAAAACTGCTCATGCGTGAGCAATTGATTGATCAGGGAAATCAGCTAGAAGAACTCCTTGCTGAAGACTTTCTCTATATTCGTCAGGATGGGGAGCAGATGGACAAAGAGGCTTATCAAGCCGAAAAAGAACTTAAAGCTGCGATTAAGGACATTCAGATTACCTCCATTAGTCAGAAAACCAAGCTTATTTGCTATGAGTTAGATGGCATCGTCCACACTAGTATCTGGCGTCGCCATGAGACTTGGCAAAATATCTTTCATCAGGAAACAAAAAAAGAAGACAAACAGTGACCCTATCCAATGGATAGGGTCTTTTTGATTATTCTACTTTAAGCAAAGACAGACTATGACGGTTTGGAAGATTTGCTTTTCAAAGCTTGTTTTGCCTCTTTTCTTGCTTGGCGATTTTGCTTGATGCGCCATTCTCGCTCAAAGTAGGACATGGTTTCAAAGACTCTTCTAGGAAAGTCAACATCCAGTAAATGAATCGGAATTATCAAGTCGACAGCAGGTTTAGCACTTGAAAATTTACTTCGCAGTCGATTCCATAGAGATTTCGTTTTTACAAGGTCTTTGTCAAAAAAACAAACTTCAATCTGGTAAAAATCCCTCGAACTTCCACCACCCTTGATTCTCATAAGAGAAAATGTTTCTACTTGCCTCCAGGAATAAAACTGCCAGTCTTTCTTTGGATATGGTTTATAGGAAAATCCTTGAGCTGTACATTTTAAATACTCTTTATCTGATAGAAAAATCTGTATCCGTTCATACAAGAGCCATCCAACAATGATGATTAAGAATAAGACAAAGAGTCTTAGTGCTACTAATCCAATAGCTGCTTCTTTGGGATAGGTCATCATAAAATATAGGATCCAAAGCAAAAAAGCTAAGTCCACAAAGCAGAGTACAATATTCCAAATGATTTTCCTACTACTCCATTTGATGATTTTCTCTTTCATTAAACCAACTCACTTAAATATTCATAGCGTTCATATTTTTCCAGCAAGGCTTCATTTTTCTCGTCTAGTTCTTTCTGAAGGGTCGCCAGTTTGCCAAAGTCGGAGCCATTTGCCTGCATTTCTTCTTCAATGGCTGCGATACGATTTTCCAAGGCTTCAATATCGCCTTCAATGCTTGCCCACTCCTGCTTTTCTTGATAGGTCATCCGCTTCTTTTCTTCACGGACCTTGACCACTTTCTCCTTTTCGGCCTTTTGCACTTGATTGGCCATCTCTGTTTCAAAGGCTTTTTCATCAAGGTAATCAGTGTAATGACCAAAGAAAGGGCGGATGTTACCATTCTCAAAGGCAAGAATCTTGGTCGCTACCTTATCCAAGAAATAACGGTCGTGGCTAACTGTCAAGACAGGACCCGCAAAGCCCTGCAAGAAATTCTCCAAAACTGTTAAAGTCGCAATATCTAAATCATTGGTCGGCTCGTCCAAAAGAAGAACATTTGGTTTTTCCAAGAGTAATTTGAGGAGATAGAGGCGTTTTTTCTCTCCACCTGACAATTTCTCAATCAAGGTTCCGTGCGTCGAACGTGGGAAGAGGAACTGCTCCAGCAACTCTGCAATGGAAGTCGTAGAACCACCACTGGTCTTGACTTCTTCTGCCACTTCCTGCAGGTAATTGATAACCCGTTTGCTTTCATCCAAACCTTCAATTTGTTGAGAAAAATAGGCGATGCGAACCGTCTCACCAATGATAACTTGACCGTTAGTCGGCTCAAGACTTCCTGCGATGAGATTAAGCAGAGTTGACTTCCCGACACCGTTATCCCCAACAATTCCGATACGGTCTTTGGCTTGCACCAATAGATTAAAATCTTGCAAAATAGGCTTATTTTCATAGGCGAAGGAAACATTCTGAAACTCGATGACTTTTTTCCCAATCCGACTGGTTTCAAAGTTCATGGTCAAGTCTGTTTCAGCAACTCCACCTGAAACTTCTTTTTTCAAGTCGTGGAAACGATTGATACGAGCTTGCTGCTTGGTCGCACGCGCTTGCGGTTGTCTACGCATCCAGGCCAGTTCTTGCTTATAGAGTTGTTCTTTCTTGTGGAGAAGGGCAGCGTCACGCTCATCTTGCTCCGCCTTAAGGCGAACATAGTCCTGATAATTCCCCTGATACTCGGTCAAGCCTGCTCGGTCCAACTCGAAAATCCGCGTTGACAAAGCGTCTAAGAAATAACGATCGTGGGTGATGAAGAGAACGGTTTTCTTGGAATTTTTCAAAAAGAGGGTCAGCCACTCAATAGTCGCAATATCTAAGTGGTTGGTCGGCTCATCCAGTAGCAAGAGATCGTGGTCTCCAAGAAGAACTTGCGCCAACTGAACCCGTCTTCTCAGACCACCTGACAATTCGCCAACAGGAGTTGATAAGTCCTGAATCCCCAACTTGCTGAGAACCGTCTTGACCTGGCTTTCAATTTCCCAAGCTTGGAGAGAGTCCATCTCTGCCATGACCCGTTCCAAACGAGCCTGCTTGTCCTCACTGTAGTTGAGCATGATCAACTCATACTCACGAATCAACTGAATTTCCTTGAGGTCGCTGGACAGAACCGTATCCAAGACCGTCTTGCTATCATCAAAATCTGGATTCTGGGTCAAGTAACCAATCTTATAGTCATTCTTTGCCGAAAAGGGACTGACATCCCCATCAAAGCCAGAAACACCAGAAAGGACGTCCAAAAGGGTAGTCTTACCCGTTCCGTTGACACCGATAAGACCAATTCTGTCCAAGTCATGGATAATAAAGGAAATATCCTTAAAAACAGTTTTGTCACCAACGGATTTGCTTAGTTTTTCAACGATAAAATCACTCATTTTTTCTCCCTCAGGTAAGCATGGATGGCTTGACGGTCATTTTCCAATTCTCCATCAACAATGGCAAACTCAATCTCTGTTAAAACCTCTCCCAAGGCTGGACCTGGCTGATAACCATATTCCTTGATTAAAACACCACCGTTGATCTGGATTTCTTTCTTATCATGAATAGTTAAGCTCTGATAGGTTTTTGTGATTGCTTGTGGGTTGACTGCTTTTCCTTGAGCCTGACGAAGGCTTTCAGCCTGTAGAAGGGAATCCAAATCAAAGCGGTAACAATCGCGCTTGCTCAGCTCTCCTTCTTCTCGCAAAGCCAAAATGGTCAGCAAATCCTGAACTTGCTTGGCAAACTGGCGTGAGGTTTTCCAATGTTTCAAAAATGGCTGTGCATCTTTAATCTCCAAAGTCCACAAGAGGGCCGCCCAGGCTTGTTCAGAAGATTCAAAAGTGAAATCAGGCTCCAAATCAAACAGTTTGTTGAGCTTGTCCTGGCTCCCTGCCATATCTGGAAGATAGTCATAAGCTCGACTCTCAATCATGGAAGACAGACCAACTCGCCAAAAAGGTGTCCGCAAGAGTTTATCAAACTCAACGAAGATGCGCTCCACAGAAATTTTCTCCAAGAGGGGCGTCAAAGTCTTCATCGCTTTAAATGTTTCTGGCTCAAGTTCAAAGCCAAGGCTGGCCTGAAAACGGAAGCCACGCATAATCCGCAGAGCATCTTCGTTGAAACGCTCACTAGCCACTCCAACTGCTCGCAAGACTTGGTTTTTCAAATCTTCTAAACCATGGAACAAATCAATGATTTCGCCTGTTTCATCCAAAGCAAAGGCGTTGACTGTAAAATCACGGCGCTTGAGGTCTTCTTCTAGCGAACGCACAAAGGAAACCGCACTGGGTCTGCGATAGTCTACATAGACATCCTCTGTCCGAAAGGTAGTTACTTCATACTCTTCATCGCCATCTAAGACCAAGACGGTTCCGTGCTCAATTCCGATATCTACAGTTCTTGGAAAGATTTTCTTGGTTTCCTCTGGATAGGAAGAAGTCGCAATATCCACATCGTGGATGGGACGATTGAGGAGGGCATCTCGAACAGAGCCCCCAACAAAATAGGCCTCAAAGCCTGCTTCTTTAATTTTTTCTAATACTGGTAAAGCCTTCTGAAATTCAGAAGGCATTTGTGTTAATCTCATAATAAGTGTTCTAATCCATAGACAAGCTCATGACGCTTGACAACTTCTTTGATTCCTAAATTCACCCCTGTCATGAAGGAGCTGCGATCATAGGAGTCATGCCGGAGGGTCAATCCTTCTCCTTGATTGCCAAAGATGACTTCCTGATGGGCTACCAAGCCTGGTAAACGGACAGAATGGATACGCATGCCATCAAAGTCAGCACCGCGAGCACCCGCAATCAATTCTTCCTCATCAGGCGCACCTTGCTGGATTGATTCCCGAACTTCCGCCATCAGCTCAGCCGTTTTAATAGCTGTTCCACTAGGAGCATCTTTTTTCTTGTCATGATGGAGCTCGATAATCTCCACATTTGGGAAATATTTGGCAGCCTGCGTCGCAAATTGCATAAGCAAGACAGCGCCCAAGGCAAAGTTAGGGGCAATCAAACCACCCAAATCTTGTTCACGGGAAAATGCTTTTAGTTCAGCAATTTCGTCACTAGTGAAGCCTGTTGTTCCAACTACTGGAGCAAAACCATTTTCAAGTGCAAAGCGTGTATTTTCGTAGGCTACGGCTGGTGTGGTAAAGTCTACCCAGACATCCGCTTCAAAACCAGCCAAGTCAGCCTTATCATTGAAGACAGGAATACCCTGCCATTCTGAATCAGACTCAAAAGGATCCAAAACTGCTACTAAATCTAAGTCTGGATCAGCCAAGACCATCTGACAAGCGGCTTGACCCATCTTTCCCTTAAACCCGGCAATAATTACTCGAATACTCATCTCTACTCCTGTCTAAGATACAAAGCCTGTAAGAACACAAAGTGAAAATAGGAGTTCTAATCAAGGAGTGTCTACTCCTTGGAAGAACTATCTTTTTCACACAGGGTTCCAGACGTGTTCAATTATCAAGATACAAAAGACGTTAGCTGCCCATGAAAAATAGGGAATGGCGCTGACTTTCTACGAAAGGCAAGACAGGCATCTTTTTTCAAGAGGCAGGTAGTCCGTTTTCAATTGCTAAGATAAAAAACCTGTAAGAACAATCTAGATGATTGGTGTATAGCTCAAGGCGATACTACCTTCTCCAAGGTGGGTCCCAATGACACTACCAAAGCTAACAATTGGAATCTCAGAAGTCACACCACTCTCAATCAAGAGTTGGCGCAAATCTGCCGCCTTTTGAGGAGCATTTCCATGAATGACCGTAATACGGTAATCCCCATCTTTTGTTAATTCTTTGATGATGTCAACCAAACGTTTGATTGCTTTCTTTTCTGTACGAACTTTTTCGTAAACTTCGATCACACCTTGGTCATTAAAGTAAAGGATAGGCTTGATACTAAGGAGATTCCCTAAGATGGCAGCCCCATTTGACAAACGTCCTCCCTTAACCAAGTGGTCTAGGTCATCTACTATGATAAAAGCTGAATTATCAGCAATTTGGATAGCCAACTTCTCCTGAATCTGAGCAAAATCATCACCTTGTTCTGCCCATTCAAAGGCACTCTCCACCATAAATCCTAGAGGAGCACTTGTGATATGAGTATCAGGAAAAGCAATGGTCAAACCTTCATACTCGTCCACCATATATTGGATATTCTGATAAAAACCTGAGATTCCTGACGAAAGAAAGAGTCCCAGGACATGGGTATAACCTTGTCCCTTCAAGGAACTTAGAACCTCATCTAATTTGGCAATACTTGGTTGACTGGTTTTAGGCAATTCTGAAGACTGAGCCATTTTTTGATAAAATTCCTCAGCTGTCAGATTGACACCCTCGACATACTCCTCCCCATCAATGTTAACAGGAATATCCAAGATAAATAGATTCTCTCTTTGCAGCGTCCTCTCCTCTAAATAGGCTGAAGAATCTGTAATGACAGCTAATTTCATGACTAAAACTCCAAATTAATCCCTGGAAGATCCAAGGCGATTTCTGTTACTTCATACGTCAAACGATTGAGCATGTTCAAACATGGACGTGCCAAGTTTTCAACTTCTTCTTGGTTAAATTCGCTTGGTTCGTTGACAATGCGACCTTCCACATGGTTAACTTGGGAAATCGTTCCGCTGATGACAAATTTGTCAAAGACAATCATGAAACTCAAGATAACAACAAGCGAAGTCACTTGGTTTTCTTGGTCATGTTGGAGTAACTGAAAGTTCACGTCTACCTTGGTTTCAGGAGCTCCATTTTCATTTTCCCATTCAAAGTTACGAGCATCAAAGTGATACTGGCTAACAAATTCTTGTTCTCGTTTAAGATTCATTTTTCTCTCCCATTGCTACAATTTACTATGCAATTGTACCACATTTTTATCATTTCATCTAGTTTTCTAGGCTTTAGTCAATTCCGATTTCATCTTTAACAACAGCAGCAATCGTATCTACGTAGTAGTTCACTTCTTCTGTTGTTGGGGCTTCTGCCATGACGCGCAAGAGGGGTTCTGTTCCACTTGGGCGGACAAGGATACGGCCGTTCCCTGCCATTTCTTCTTCCATCTTCTCGATGATTGTCTTGACGGCTGGCACTTCCATGGCTTTTTCTTTCATGGCATTTTCCACTCGGATATTGACCAGTTTTTGCGGGTAAATCGTCACTTCTGATGCTAGTTGAGACAAGCTCTTGCCTGTTTCTTTCATGATTTTAGTCAATTGAACAGCTGATAATTGACCATCACCTGTTGTATTATAATCCATCAAGATAACGTGACCAGACTGTTCACCACCAAGATTGTAGCCTGATTTTCTCATTTCTTCAACAACATAGCGGTCACCAACCGCAGTGACTGCCTTGTTAATGCCTGCGCTGTCCAAGGCCTTATGGAAACCAAGGTTAGACATAACCGTTGTCACGATGGTGTTTTGGGCCAACTGGCCTTTTTCAGAAAGGTATTTCCCGATGATATACATGATCTTATCACCATCAACGATGTCGCCATTTTCATCAACAGCAATCAAACGGTCACTGTCTCCGTCAAAGGCCAAACCAATAGCTGACTGGCTTTCTTTGACCACTTCTTGAAGAGCTTCTGGATGTGTAGAACCCACATTCAAGTTGATGTTAAGACCATCTGGTGTCTCACCGATAACAGTTATTTGAGCCCCAAGGTCTGCAAAGATTTGACGGGCACTTGTAGATGCTGCACCGTTGGCTGTATCCAAGGCCACTTTCATTCCTTCAAGAGGAGTTCCAGTTGAAACAAGGTAACCTTCATACTTACGTAAGCCTTCTGGATAGTCCACTAAGGTTCCCAAGCCTTCGGCACTTGGACGAGGAAGAGTATCTTCTGTAGCATCTAGCAAGGCTTCGATTTCTGCTTCTTTTTCATCATCAAGTTTGAAGCCGTCCCCACCAAAGAATTTAATTCCATTATCAAGGGCTGGGTTGTGGCTAGCGGAAATCATGACACCTGCACTGGCTCCCTCAGTTTTGACCAAATAAGCTACTGCTGGTGTCGCAAGGACACCGAGTTTGTAGACGTGAATCCCAACTGAAAGGAGACCTGCCACCAAGGCAGATTCTAGCATTTCTCCTGAGATACGTGTATCACGTCCTACAAAGACTTTAGGGGCTTCCGTTTCGTGTTGACTGAGAACATAACCACCAAAACGTCCCAATTTAAAGGCCAATTCTGGCGTCAGTTCTACGTTTGCTTCTCCACGGACTCCATCGGTCCCAAAATATTTACCCATTTTATTTATCATCCTTTTCTATTATTTATTATTGTTTAGACGAATCTGATTTCGTTTCTGAACTCGTTGAAGACGAACTGCCCTCAGAGGAACTTGTTGACGAGTTACTCGAACTAGACGCTGCTGTTTTTGTTGTAATTTTCATAGTCGTGTCAAACGGCATAATGACACTTGGCAAGACATTTCCATTTTTATCAACTGCTTGAAGAGGAACAGAAGCCGAGTAGTTACCTGTTATCCGTTCACTCGTCGGTAAGATGGCAATGACACGATCTACTTTGGAGAGGGTTTCCTCATCACTAATAACCGTTACTTTTTCATCTGACACAGTAACTGTATCGATTTTCACACGAGAATCAATCTGACTAGGATCAATCTCCGGCACAACGATTACATTATCTCGTTTTGCTTTTTTACCGACCTTGACTGTTATCTTTTGCGGAGTTGCAACAGCTGTCAAACCACTAGGCAAATTTTCAATGGTTAGAGGAACTTCGATGGTCCCTACACTGGCATTGGTTAAGTCAGCTTTAACCTTGAATTTCCGAGTGCTTTCCTGCATTTCGCTCGCTAATGCAACTCTGTTTGACCCTGTCAGAAAGACGGTCACTTCAGATGTAAAGCCGCTAATAAAGTACTGATCACTGTCATAGTGGATATCAATTGGTACATTGAGTACCGTATTGGTATAGGTTTCCGTCCGCACCTGTCTGGCACTATTATTATTCTGATAGTTTGTTGAAGTCGCATAGATAAAGAGAATGCAGGCGAAAAAGAAGGAAGAAATAATATAAAGACTATTTTTTCTCATGTTTCAATCCTCCTAGCAAACGCTCTTTCAGACCATGTTTTTCCTCTGATGTTGGAAGTAGGATTCTTCTCAATTCAGATTCAAACTCTTCCAAGGTCAAATCGTGCTTAAAGACTCCATTATAGGTGATTGAGATGCCACCTGTTTCCTCCGAAACCACAAAGGTAAGAGCATCTGATACTTCCGACAAACCAATCGCCGCCCTATGCCGTGTTCCAAACTCTTTGGAAATCTCTGTATTTTCAGTTAGTGGCAAGTAGGCTGAAGTAACAGCAATCCGATCTTCTCGGATAATGACCGCTCCATCGTGCAAGGGAGTGTTAGGAATAAAAATATTGATGAGCAATTCAGCTGAAATCTTGGCATCTAGGGGAATCCCCGTCGAGATGTATTCCTGCAAGGTTCTCACTCGCTGAACAGCTACCAGAGCACCAATTTTACGCGGGCTCATGTATTCGACTGATTTGACAAAGGCACGAATCATCTGCTCCTCTGCACTAATCGGAGCATTGGAAAAGAAATCCGTTGCCCGGCCCAACCGCTCTAGACCCGTCCGAATCTCCGGTGAAAAGATGACCACTGCTGCAATAACCCCATAGGTGATGATTTGATTGATCAGCCAAGAAATAGTTGTTAAACCAATCATATTGGAGAGAATTTGAGCTAGAATGAAGACCAAAACTCCCCGCACCAAGATCATGATTTTAGTACCTGCAATGGCCTTTGTAAAATGATACAAAATATAAGTCACAATCAGAATATCAATCAGATTGATGACGATACTCCAAGGGCTTGAAAACAAACTCGTCCAGTATTGCAAGTTGGAAAATTGCTGAAAATTCATCCCTGGTTCCCTCCTTATCAAAACACGTTCCGTTCTATTATACCATTTTCTAACAATTTTTTCCCTATCCCACTTCATTTTAATTTGATTAAAAATATGATAAAATAAACTGACCAGAAAAAACGAAGGAGAAATCATGTCTCAACTCTATGATATTACCATTGTAGGTGGCGGTCCCGTCGGGCTCTTTGCTGCCTTTTACGCCCACCTACGCCAAGCCAAAGTCCAAATCATCGACTCTCTTCCCCAGCTCGGTGGTCAACCAGCCATCCTCTACCCTGAGAAGCAAATCCTTGATGTGCCAGGTTTTCCAAACTTAACTGGAGAAGAGTTGACCAATCGCTTGATTGAACAGCTAAACGGCTTTGAAACACCTGTTCATCTCAATGAAACTGTTCTTGAGATTGAAAAACAAGATCAAGGCTTTGCCATTACAACCTCTAAAGGTAGTCACCTGACTAAAACAGTCATCATTGCTATGGGCGGCGGTGCCTTTAAACCACGGCCACTCGAACTAGATGGCGTCGAAAATTATGAAAACATCCACTACCACGTTTCCAACATTCAGCAATACGCTGGTAAGAAAGTGACCATCCTTGGTGGTGGGGACTCAGCAGTGGATTGGGCTTTGGCTTTTGAAAAGATTGCCCCAACTACTCTCGTTCACCGTCGAGATAATTTCCGCGCCTTGGAACATAGTGTGCAAGCCCTGCAAGAATCATCTGTGACCATCAAGACACCGTTCGTCCCTTTCCAACTCCTCGGAGATGGAAAGACACTCGACAAACTAGAAATCACCAAAGTCAAATCAGATGAAACCGAAACTATCGAAGTAGACCACCTCTTTGTCAACTATGGTTTCAAATCATCTGTCGGTAATCTTAAAAATTGGGGGCTGGACCTCAACCGCCACAAGATCATCGTCAATAGCAAGCAAGAATCCAGTCAAGCAGGTATCTATGCTATTGGCGACTGCTGCTACTATGAAGGTAAGATTGATTTGATTGCTACAGGACTGGGTGAAGCTCCAACAGCTGTTAACAATGCTATCAACTACATCGACCCAGAACAAAAAGTTCAACCCAAACACTCGACCAGTTTATAAGAAAAGAACCACGGATCAACGATTCGTGGTTTTATAGTTCATCAGCAATCTTGTTTATTTTTCTGAGTCTGTGGTTGACACCACTTTTGGTTAAGGGAATGCTCAAACTATCTGCCAACTGCTGGATAGAGTAGTCTGGATGCTGGATTCGCAACTGCGATACCTCTTGCAAATCCACGGGTAAATTTTCCAAACCCATTCTATCTTTGATTTTACTGATATTGTTGATAGTCTTCATACTAGCAGAAACCGTTCGAGCGATATTGGCTGTTTCAGCGTTATTGGCTCGATTGAGATCATTACGGGTTTCACGCAAAATCTTGACGCGCTCAAAATTATCACGCGCCTGCATGGCCCCAATCACGATTAAGAAATCCATGATGTCCTCTGCACGTTGGAGATAGGTGACTGCACCTTTCTTTCGCTCAATAACCTTGGCATCCAGTAAAAATTGCTGGAGGAGAGAGGCCAGTCCTTGGGCGTGGTCCAGATAAACGGAACTGATTTCTAATTGGTATTTGCCAGACTCAGGATCACGGATGCTACCATTTGCCAGAAAGGCCCCACATAAGTAGGAACGACCTGCTTCTTCATCTGCTAAAATATCAGGATCAATGCCTGTCTCCAAACCAAAGAAGGAATCCGCAAGTCGCAAATCAGCTAAAAGCTCCTGCACCCTCTCGTCAGTATAGACCGTATAGACACGGTTCTTGCGAAGATTGCTTCTCTGATGGTGACGAATCTCTGATTTGATTTCATAAAAATGGAGAAAGGACTCATAAAGGTGACGAGCTAACTTGGCATTTTCAGTCACAACAGACAGGGTCAAGCCTGAAGTCGAGAGACCAATACTACCAGACATCTTGATAATGGCCGATAATTCATGACGACTGAGATGATGTTGACCAAGAATTTCTTCTTTTACTGCAACTGTAAAACTCATTTTCTCACCTGTATGATGCGCATCAATTCATCCACAATCAAATCGCCATCATGGAAGGCTCCTCCATTTTCCAAACGAAGGAAGTTGGATGAAATCACACGAGGAACCTGCTTGCAAAGACCAGCAAAATCATGCTCTACCTGAACCAAATACTCATCAAAACGGTTGGTATCCATGTATTCTCTAGGAACCTTTTCGATATTGACCAAGACCGTATCAATAAAAGGCCGACCTAGATGTCTATGGAGAACTTCCACGTGGTCACTGTCTGAAAAGTGCTCTGTTTCCCCACGCTGGGTCATGATATTGCAGACATAGGCTATCTCTGCCTTAGTCTCCAAGAGTGCTTGCCCAATCTCCTCGATGACAATATTGGGCAAAATCGATGTAAAGAGGGAACCAGGCCCCAAGACGATCATGTCACTCTCGAGAATGGTATTGACTACTCGACGACTGGCTTGCGGTGTTTCATCATCCAGAGTATTGGTCACATAGACATGGTCGATCATGCCTGGATGATCTGCAATGTGGCTCTCACCTGCCACCTCAGAACCGTCTTTAAAGACTGCATGCAAGGTCAAAGGGTGGTCACTTGAGGGGTAAATCTTTCCCGTTGTGTGGAAAAACTTACTGAGTAATTGCATAGCATTATAGGTAGATCCTTGCATTTCAGAGAGTCCCGCTATAACGATATTTCCTAGTGGATGGCCAGCAAAAGCTCCAGCACCTTCTGAAAATCGGTACTGAAAAACCTTCTCATAAAATTTAGGCATATCCGACATGGCCACCAGAACATTACGAAGATCACCTGGTGGTGTCAGCTGTTGGATATTCTTTCTTAGCTCACCAGAGGAGCCACCATCATCAGCGACTGTTACGATGGCTGCGATATCAACATCCTTTTCCCGCAAGCTTTTCAAAATGACGGGGATCCCAGTTCCTCCACCAATCACCGTTATCTTTGGTTTTCTCATGAACGGTTTACCGTTTCCTTTCTTCGGTCTTTGTCACGATGACTTTCATTGACAGGCCAGTTTTTGGATAAATCCTCAGCTATGCGCTTGGCAAAGGCTACACTACGGTGCTGTCCACCTGTACATCCCACTGCAATGGTCAAAACAGACTTGCCTTCTTTTTTGTAACTTGGCAAGATCGGCTCAATCAAGGCGAGCAAGTGCTGATAGAAACTTTCCGATTCTGCATGTTTCATTACATAGTTGTAGACAGGCTCATCCAGCCCCGTTTGATTACGGAGTTCTGGTAGGTAATAGGGATTTGGCAAGAAACGGACATCAAATACCAAGTCCGCATCAATAGGGATACCATACTTGAATCCAAAAGACATGACCTCAATACGGAAAGACTGGGCTTGTTCTTGGTCCGAAAATTGCTCAGCAATGGTTTTACGAAGTTCACGCGGAGTGAGTTCTGTCGTATCCACCACATTTTGGCTCATGTTTTTCAAAGGTGCCAAAAGTTCACGTTCCAACTTGATGCCATCTAAAATCCGACCATCCGCTGCTAGAGGGTGACTCCGTCTGGTTTCTTTATAGCGAGCAACCAATTCCTTATCTGCTGCGTCCAAAAAGAGAATTTTGAAATCCAAATCATCCTGGTTTTCCAATTCATCCAAAACGGTCTGAATCTCTGAAAAGAAGGAACGGCTCCGCATATCGACTACCAAGGCCAGTTTATGATCATCATCTTTAGTTTCAACCAACTGCAAAAACTTTGGTAAGAGGGCTGGCGGCATATTGTCAATGGTGAAATATCCCAAATCTTCGAAGGACTGAATGGCTACCGTTTTCCCTGCACCACTCATCCCTGTTACAATCACCAGGTGAAGTTGTTTTTTTGTCATCTATCTCTCCTTATATCAAAAAAAGTTTGGCAGAGCCAAACTTCAACTAGCTTATCCAATCTCTGCGATCACTTCAATTTCGACTTTTACATCACGAGGAAGACGTGCAACTTCCACAGCTGAACGAGCTGGAAATTCCTCTTTAAAGGCAGTCTGGTAAACCTCGTTAAAAGGAACAAAGTCATTCATATCGCTCAAGAAGCAAGTGGTTTTGACAACATGGTCAAAGTCTGTTCCTGCTTCTGCCAAAATAGCACCGATATTTTTCAAAACTTGTTCGGTCTGTTCTTGGATCGTTTCTCCTACAATTTCACCAGTTTCAGGAGATAGGGGAACTTGACCGCTAGCAAACAAAAGATTGCCAACGATTTTCCCTTGAACATAGGGGCCGATTGCTTTTGGAGCCTTGTCTGTATGAATTGTCTTTGCCATTTCTTTCCCTCACAATTTTTCTAATATTGCATCCCAAGCCTGATCCATCCCTGCCTTGCTGACAGATGAAAAGAGGATGAAGTCGTCACTTGGGTCAAAGTTTAATTTCTTTTTGATTGCTGATTCGTGCTTGTTCCACTTACCACGAGGAATCTTGTCCGCCTTGGTCGCAACGATGATAACCGGAATCTCATAATACTTAAGAAATTCGTACATCTGCACATCATCTGCTGACGGGTCGTGGCGGAGATCCACCAGACTGACCACGGCACGGAGATTTTCCCGAGTGGTCAAATACTCCTCAATCATGCGCCCCCACTTTTCACGTTCCTTTTTGGAAACGCGGGCATAGCCATAACCTGGTACATCCACAAAGCGCATCTTGTCATCAATGTTAAAGAAGTTGAGTAGCTGGGTTTTTCCAGGTTTCCCCGATGTACGAGCAAGATTCTTGCGGTTCAGCATGGTGTTGATAAAGCTAGACTTGCCAACATTTGAACGCCCTGCTAGGGCAATCTCTGGCAGGTCATCCTGCGGATAGTGGGACTTGTTTGCCGCACTGAGCAAGATTTCAGCATTGTGTGTATTGATTTCCATAATCACCTCTAGGCTGTTTCTAGGATTGGTTTATCCGTTCCATCGACAGCTTCTTTCGTGATGCGAACCAGTTTCACATTTTCCTGACTCGGTACTTCAAACATGACATCCAGCATGGTTTCTTCGATAATCGAGCGAAGACCACGCGCCCCTGTCTTGCGTTCGATAGCCTTATTGGCGATTTCTTGAAGGGCTTCATCGTCAAATTCCAATTCAACGTCATCATAAGAAAGCAAGGTTTGGTATTGTTTGACCAAAGCATTTCTTGGTTCTTTCAAGATGCGAACCAAGTCATCGACTGTCAATTGCTCAAGAGCTGCAAAGACAGGCAAGCGTCCTATCAACTCAGGAATAATACCGAATTTTTGAATATCTTCAGCGATAATTTCTTGCATGTAGGAGCTATTTTCATCAATCGCCTTGTTATTTTGGCCAAAGCCAATAACTTTTTCACCCAAACGTTGTTTAACGATTTCTTCGATGCCATCAAAAGCACCACCCACGATGAAGAGGATGTTTTTAGTATCCACCTGAATCATCTCTTGTTGTGGATGTTTGCGTCCACCTTGAGGCGGCACGCTAGCGACAGTTCCCTCGATAATCTTGAGAAGGGCTTGTTGCACTCCTTCACCAGAAACGTCACGTGTGATAGACACATTTTCGCTCTTCTTGGCAATCTTGTCAATTTCATCCACGTAGATAATCCCACGTTCTGCACGTTCGATGTTAAAATCAGCAGCCTGCAAGAGTTTGAGAAGGATGTTTTCCACGTCCTCACCCACATACCCAGCCTCAGTCAGAGCTGTTGCATCTGCAATAGCGAAAGGCACGTTCAAGCTCTTAGCCAAGGTCTGAGCCAAGAAAGTTTTCCCTGAACCAGTTGGACCAATCATCAGGATGTTTGACTTCTGCAAATCCACATCTTCTGACTCTTCACGCGTATCGTGGAAATTGATGCGTTTATAGTGATTGTATACAGCCACTGCCAAGGCACGTTTGGCACGATCTTGACCGATCACATAATGGTTTAAGATATTGAGGAGTTCGATTGGTTTTGGTACTTCAGACAAGTCTGCCAAGACTTCCTCAGCCAACTCCTCCCGAATGATTTCCTGAGCCAACTCCACACATTCATTACAGATAAAGGCGTTGTTCCCAGCGATTATTTTCTTTACTTCTTCTTGGCTTTTGCCACAAAATGAGCAATAAACCATCATATCATTTTTCCTATTTGTAGGCATGATTTCCTTCCATTCTATATTTTCATTCTATCTAAAATAAGGTCATATAAAAAGCATGGACACTGTTTACCAGATTGGTAAAAGCATTCAACCAGAGTAAGGCGGATAGTCCATAGCGCTTCTTACGAAAAGCCTGTGCTCCAGTCAAAATACAGATTACACACAAAAAAGCTGTAAAAAATCCAAATATACTGCGCTCCATTAGACTTCCTTTCTATCTCGGTATTCGATGGTAAAATCATAGTCGTTTTTCTCATCTCGGGTATAAGATTTGCTTGCGACTGTCTCAAAACGAGACAAGTCAAACTCCTCAGGGAAATAGGTATCTCCCTCCACCTGAGCATGAATCTGTGTCACGATGATTTCATCTAAATAGGGCTCAAAAGCCTGAAAAATCTGTTTTCCACCAATGATATAGAGATTTTTTTCCTGACTCTGATACCAAGTTAAAACAGACTTCACATCTTGAAACACGAGCGCTCCATCCACGACTTCATCACTGTTTCGTGTCAAAATCAAGGTTTGGCGTTTGGGAAGCAGACGACGCCCCATTCCATCAAAGGTCACTCGTCCCATCAGTATAGCATGATTTAAAGTTGTTTCCTTAAAATGTTGCAACTCTGCTGGCAAATGCCAAGGGAGACGATCTTCCTTCCCAATCACCCCTTTTTCATCTTGGGCCCAAATGGCTATGATTTTCTTTGTCATGCTTCCGTCCTTTTTATTGATACTACTATTTTATCAAAATTCTCCCAAAAAGACTGTTTTGAAACGCGCGCAAAAGAGAGAAAAGGAGCAGGCTTCATTTAGCCTGCTCCTCTCGTCCCTAGGACATATATTTTTTTGCTTCAGATTCAATTTTTTCGACCACTTCTTGGATACTTAGTCCAGTTGTGTCAAGGTAAACTGCATCCTCAGCCTGTTTGAGAGGCGAGGTTTCGCGATGACTATCCTTGTAATCACGTGCCGCAATCTCTTCTTTCAGAGTTTCCAGGTCAGTCTCAATCCCTTTAGCAATATTTTCCTTGTAGCGACGCTCTGCTCTTTCTTCAACAGAGGCTACTAGGAAGATCTTGAGTTCAGCTTGTGGTAATACAACTGTACCGATATCACGCCCATCCATGACAATACCACCTTGCTGAGCAATCTCTTGCTGGAGCGAAACCAGTTTCTCACGCACCTCAGGAATGGCAGCAATGCTTGAAACCTTGTTGGTCACTTCATTTTCACGAATCGGATGAGTAATATCAACATCCCCTACAAAAACAAGTTGCTCACCTGTTTCTGAACGTCCAAAACTAATAGGGTGTTGGTTCAGAAGTTCAAGAAGTTGCTCTACATTTCCTGCATCCAACTGGTGCTTGAGTGCTATATAAGTCGCAGCACGATACATGGCACCTGTATCGAGATAAGTGTAACCAAAATCCTTAGCAATAATCTTTGCGACTGTACTCTTACCACTGGAAGCAGGACCATCAATAGCAATTTGAATTGTCTTCATTTCCGACTCCTATCTAGTCTTGATGACATCACCAGGGTTGGCAAACCAAGTTCCTGATGACATATGAGAAGGATTCAGAGCTTCTAGCTGGGCAATGGAAATCCCTGCACGCTGAGCGAGAGCTGCTTCTCCTTCTCCAGGTTGCACAGTAAGCGTTCCTTCTCCATCTGTGTGTTCTTCAGAACTACTTTCTGAAGGAGTTGATTCTTTCGTTTCTTGAGCTTTACTAGTAGAGGAAGAAGAATCTTCCACTTTAGAGGTTGACGATGGAGCTGAAGAATCATAAAAATCCTTCAAAGCTGCCGTGCGGTTACTTCCTCCAGTAGAAAGGTAAATCAATACGACAACCATCGCTACAACGATTACAAAGAAGAGGCTAGCTAGAATGGTCAAGACACGATTGGCAACAACACCTTTTCCTTTTTGTTTACGGTGACGACGCTCTAATCTTGTTTCTTCTTCTCTGTTGTCATAAATATCTTCTTGCCACGGTTCTTTTTCCATACCTTACTCCTTGTATTTTTTAAACTTTCTTATTACAATATAAATATGAAACTCACACTTATACCTGAACGGTGCATCGCCTGTGGGCTTTGCCAGACCTACTCTGAACTCTTTGATTACCATGATAATGGAATCGTTCGCTTTTATGATGATCCTGATGAACTGCAAAGAGAAATCGCTGAGACCAGCGATGTTCTGGAGGCTATCAAACAGTGCCCTACACGTGCACTTCTCAAAGATCCATCATAGTTTAAAAGGGAGATTGATTTTGTAGATTCTTTTTATCACTTTAATCCCTTCACCTACTAGTTTAGCATATTTCTAGGTAAAATTATAGTCTTTTCCGGTTATTTTTTCCTTCAATAATAGAAAGGTCACTTTTTTCTTTGACGAGATAGAGTGGTCTTTTTTTGGTCTCTAGATAAATCTTACTGATATACTTACCAAGAATCCCAATGGTCAGGAGTTGAATCCCCCCAAGAAAGAGGATGACAGCCATCAGAGAGGTCCAGCCAGATGTCGGATTCCCCAAAATAAGGGTCCGAAACACCACAAAAACAGTCATCATAAAAGAAATAAAACAAGATAGGAGTCCCGCTACAAAGGCTATACTCAAGGGAAAATCTGAAAAATTGAGAATCCCTTCAATCGAGTAGAAAAAGAGCTGTCTAAAACTCCAACTGGTCTTGCCAGCCTGTCGTTCAACGTTTGGATAATCAAGATAGTGCGTTTTAAAGCCCACCCAGGCAAAGAGTCCCTTAGAAAAACGATTGGACTCGGTCAGGGTTAAAATAGCATCTACCACAGACCTTCTCATCATCCGAAAATCACGGACACCTGAGGGCAGAGCCACTGGACTGATTTTTTGCATGAGGCGGTAAAAGATGTCAGCGCAGAAACTGCGGAAAAAGGGTTCACCCTCCCGACTGGTTCTCCGTGTCCCAACACAGTCCAATTCTGCATTCTGGTCTAGTAAGGCTTTCATCTCAAGTAGCATACTAGGAGGATCCTGGAGGTCTGCATCCATCACGACCACCAAGTCTCCAGTTGCATGCTGCAAGCCTGCATACAGAGCCGCTTCTTTCCCAAAATTTCGTGAGAAAGAAATATAATGTACCGCAGGATTTTGCACCCGATAGGCCTTCAAAAGCTCCAAAGTGCCATCGCTTGAACCATCATCCACAAAGACATACTCGATCTCTGCCCCCAATTCTGGAAGGAGTGCTTCAACAGACTGATAAAAAAGAGGAAGTACTTCCTCTTCGTTTAGACATGGGACAATGATTGAAATCATCATCTTAGTCTTCAAATCCATTTGGATGCTTGCTTTGCCAACGCCATGCGTCTTCACACATTTGAGTAATATCGAGTTCTGCTTCCCATCCAAGTTCGGCTTTGGCTTTTGCTGGGTCTGAGTAGCAGGCAGCGATATCACCTGGGCGACGTTCTACGATGCGGTAAGGAATAGGACGTCCCACCGCTTTTTCCATGTTTTGGATAATTTCAAGAACAGAATATCCTTTACCTGTTCCAAGGTTATAAATATTAAGACCTGAACCTTTTTGGAGTTTTTTGAGAGCTGCAACGTGACCTTTGGCTAGGTCTACAACGTGGATATAGTCACGAACCCCGGTTCCATCTTCAGTATCGTAATCATCTCCAAATACTTGCACTTGCTCTAGTTTGCCAACTGCTACTTGTGAAACATAAGGCAAGAGATTGTTTGGAATTCCGTTAGGATTTTCTCCCAAGTCTCCACTTTCATGCGCTCCGATTGGATTAAAGTAACGAAGCAAGACCACATTCCATTCTGAGTCTGCCTTGTAGATATCCGTCAAAATTTCCTCTAGCATGAGCTTGGTACGACCGTATGGATTGGTCACTGAAAGTGGGAAATCTTCTAAGATTGGAACTGTATGAGGGTCTCCGTAAACTGTCGCAGAAGAACTGAAGATGATGTTCTTACAGTTATTTTCTTCCATGGCTTTTAGAAGGCTGACAGTTCCTGCGATATTGTTATCATAGTAGGCAAGAGGGATACGTGTTGATTCACCTACAGCCTTCAAACCAGCGAAGTGAATCACACCTGTTGGCTCTTCTTGCTTGAAAATATCTCTGAGGGTATCTGTATCACGGATATCTGCCTCATAGAAAGGCACCTCAACTCCTGTGATTCTTTCAACAACTTCTAAACTTTTACGGTTGCTGTTGACAAGATTATCCACCACAACAACTTGATGACCTGCTTGGATCAATTCGATGACAGTGTGGGTTCCGATAAAACCAGCTCCACCAGTTACCAAAATCTTTTCTTGCATCTTTTTTCCTCGATTCTCGGATTATTTTTTCTTATTTTATCATTTTTGACAGGGAATGTCATTTGCCATCCTAAACTACCTGCTAAAATTTCAGTAAAATTTTATTCGCTTTTTACCCGTTTGACATAGTTTGCAATTGGATAGTTTACTGGGTCCAAGGTCAACTCCTTGTCTTGGACCAGCTGTGCTAGATGGTAACCGATGATAGGACCCGTTGTGAGGCCTGATGAACCTAGTCCACTGGCTGCATAGACATCTGCTAAGCCTGGCACTTGCCCAAAAAACGGGGAGAAATCACTGGTATAGGCGCGGATTCCTACACGCTCACCTGATGATTTTGCTTCTGCCAAGGCTGGGTAGTGAGGCAAGACGGCTTCCTCCATTTGTTGGAGCAAGCTTTCATCCACTGTCAAGTCAAATCCCATGTCATTTTCATGAGTAGCGCCTAAGGACAATTTCTCGCCTGCAAAAGGTATCAAATCCCACTCTCCTTCTGGCATGACAACAGGGTAAGATTCCATGTCTTGGGCAAGCTGATAGTCTCGGAGCTGTCCTTTTTGGGGACGAACATCTACCTCATATCCTAAAGGCTCCAAAATGTCTCCCAACCAAGCTCCCGTCGCCAAAATAACCTGATCAAACACCTCTTCGCCAATCTGGTAACCTGATGATAAAGGTGTCAGATTCACTTTTTCTTTGACCAGTTTGACCTGACTGGCTTCTAGCAAACGAGTCACTAAGAGCTGGCCATCTACTCTTGCACCACCAGAAGCATAGAGCAAGCGGTCGAATCCCTGCAAGCCAGGGAATAATTCATTTGCAGACGCTTGAGCTAGAATGGCTAACTGGCCTATTAAAGGAGATTCTTCCCTGCGCTGGAGGGCTAGTTCATAGAGTTCTTCTAACTTGGATTCATCCTTTTTCAGGAGAAAAACTCCCGAACGCTGGTAAAAGTCTATTTCCTGACCAGACTTTTCTAAATCAGCCAACAAATCCACATAAAAGTCAGCTCCCAAGCGCGCCATCTTATACCAGGCTTTATTGCGGCGTTTTGAAAACCAAGGACTGATAATTCCCGCTGCTGCCTTGGTTGCCTGACCTTGACCATGGTCAAAAACAGTTATCTCTAGGTCGCTTTCTTTCGCGAGGTAGTAGGCAGCTGTTGCCCCCACAATCCCTGCTCCGATAATGGCAACTTTTCTCATTGTCTTCACCTTCTAACTAGATATGGTGGAAGGGATTAGTTGATGCCTGACTAGGCACAATATCAATGCCCCAGCCTTTCTCTTCCTTCCATTGAGTAAGAAGTGCTGCGACTCTTTCCACAAAAAGCACTTCGATATAATGTCCAGGATCCAGTGCCAGCAAGCCATCCGACAGCATATCCTGAGCAGTGTGGTAATAGATATCGCCAGTGATGTAGACATCTGCCCCCTTTGCCAAAGCATCCGAGTAGAAAGATTGTCCACTGCCACCACAAATAGCCACTCTTGAAATAGGCTTCTGCAAATCACTCTCTTGATAATGCACCATTCGAAGGCTATCTAGACCAAAGACTTGCTTAACATGTCGAGCCAACTCCCAAAATGTCTGAGTTTGAATCGTTCCAATCCGACCAATCCCACGCTCTGGGCCTGTTTCCTGCAGATAAGTCGTTTCCTCAATGCCTAGCATCTGGCAGAACCAGTCATTGAGGCCATTTTCAACGATGTCAATATTGGTATGACTGACATACACTGCAATGTCATGCTTGATCAGGTTGATGTAAATCTGATTTTGCGGACAGCTAGCTACCAGATCCTTGATGGGACGAAAAATCGGCGCGTGCTTGACGATAATTAAGTCCACACCCTTTTCAATGGCCTCTGCCACCGTCTCTTCACGAATGTCAAGGGCAACCATGACTCTTTGGATCTCCTTGTCTAGAGTACCGATTTGCAGACCACGACTGTCACCCTCCATGGAAAATTCCTGAGGGCAAAAGTCTTCATAAGCTCTGATTACTTCACTTGCTAGCATGGAGAACCTCCTTTATGGCTTGAATTTTATCTGCTAGGACTTGACGTTCCTCAAGATTTTTTTCTGGGATTTGGCTGAGGGCAAACTCTAGTTTAGCTGCTTCTTTTTTCCATTTTTGGACGAAGACTGGGCTAACTTCATTGGACAAGAAGGGACCAAAACGGACATCACTGACTGATAGCTTCATTTGTCCTGCTTCCACAACCAAAATCTCGTAAAACTTTCCAGCTTCTTCTAGGATGCTTTCTGCTACGATCTGAAAACCGTTATCTTGCAACCAGATACGCAAGTCGTCTTCACGATTATTGGGTTGGAGGATTAAACGCTCTACATTAGCTAACTTGTCCAAGCCTTCTTCCAATATGGTAGCAATCAAACGGCCACCCATACCAGCAATGGTGATGACCGACACTTGGTCTTCCTCTTCAAAGGCTGCCAAGCCATTGGCTAAACGGACTTGGATTTTCTCCTTTAGACCGTGACTTTCAACATTTTTGACCGCAGACTGGTAGGGACCTTCCACAACCTCACCTGCAATGGCACTTTTGATTCGTCCTCTTTCAACCAAGTCAATCGGCAGATAAGCATGGTCACTCCCCACATCTAGTAAAATGGCGCCTTGTGGCACAAAGGAAGCCACCAATTCTAATCTCTTTGA
This sequence comes from bacterium, assembly GCA_905221335.1. GTDB lineage: Bacteria > Bacillota > Bacilli > Lactobacillales > Streptococcaceae > Streptococcus. Next base: position 237,133 of record CAJNCT010000001.1, on the reverse strand, counting down.
AATCATCTTCTCTCGCTTTCCAAAACTCTATTATCTCTTATTATACCACATTTCAGCTAACAATCTTGCACCTAAAAAAACCGCAATCCACAGATTGCAGTCTTTCTTTATTTTTTCGCTTGGTAACGATTTGTCAAGATGAAAATCACCGTAAAGACCAACATCATTGCCCCATAAACAGGCAACGTTTGTCCAGTCAAGGTTGAAATTTCAAGCAGTTTTTGAATCATTGGGAAAAGAGCTGTGGCTAGGAAGCCTCCTACTGACCAAACAACCAAGAGAACACGCCAGAGGGTGAATGGCATGCAGGCTCTAAATACGGATAAGAAACCGATAGACCCAAGGAGATAATAGAGGAGAGTTGACATTTCTAACTCAGACCAACCTTGACTTGTCCCAAATATTTTCACAAAAAGGACACTAAACACGACCATCAGTGCGCTTGGTAGGGCACGAAGCATGGATCTTCTGAGGAAGTTTGGTTCAACAGGTTTGATATTTCGCTCAAAAGTCAGAACGAATGGCGGGAACCCTTCCACAAACTGGTCGATCATGGTAATCTGAATCGGAATGAAAGGGAAAATCAAGATCCACTCAGACCGACCCAGAAGAACACTGGCGATACAGATAACTGCCAACAGGAAGGAATAGATCGTCTTAATCAAGAAAATCGGTGCGATATGGGCGATGTTATTGACCACACGACGACCTTCAAAGAGAATCTCAGGAACATCGTTGAAGTCTGAGTTCAAGAGAACCAAATTGGCAATCTGACGCGTCGCCGGATCTCCCTCAGCCATCACGATAGAACAATCCGCCTCACGAAGAGCCAGAATATCATTGACTCCGTCCCCTGTCATAGCTGTTGTATGCCCTGCTTTTTTCAGAGTTTGGATGATGAGTTTCTTTTGATGAGGGGAAACACGACCAAAAATTGCTGTTTCCTCAGCTATGGCAATCAATTCCTCATCCGTGATTTTCGAACAATCTACATAGCTGTGATAGTCTGCAAAGCCAGCCTTCTGGGCAATGCTGGAAACCGTAACGGGATTGTCACCAGAGATAATCTTGAGTCCCACTTCCTGGGAACGGAGATAGTCCAGTGTCTCAGCTGCGCCTTCTCGAATGGGGTCCAAGATCTCCAGCAAGGCTAGAGCCTGAATATCAGATGGTTTTTGTGGCTTGTGGTGGTCTAGTTTTTCGTGGCTGAGAGCCAAGACCAAGACACGAGAACCTCGCTCCAAGGCCTCTCTAGCTTCAGGGACTTCATTTTCCAGCAACATCTCAGGCGCTCCTAAGAAAACCGTTCCTAGACTTTCTAATTCCATAGCACCCCACTTGCGGTCGCTAGAGAAAGGCAGATTGGAAATCATAGGATAAGCAACTTCTCCTTGGAAACGCTTGCGAATGGCTTGAGCTGTTAGATTTTTATCCTCACTATGGGCAATATAGCTGGTCAAAATGCTGGCAATAGTCTCTTCACCATAAGTTTCCGTTAGCGGAAGAACGGCTTCCACCTGCATCTTTCCTTGGGTGATGGTGCCCGTCTTGTCCAGACAGAGCATGTCTACGCGCGCCAAGGTCTCAACAGAGTACATCTCTTGAACCAAGACCTTTTTCAAGCCCAGCTTAATCACCGCAGTCAAGAGCGAAGTAATGGTCAAAAGGGCGATTCCTTTGGGCAACATTCCCAAAAGGGCTGTCGATGAATTTACAACTGATGACTTGAGGGGCAAGCCCTTTAAAATCAAGGCTTCTAGCAAGAGAGCAAGACCAAAGGGAATAATAATCTTCCCAGTAAAACCAGCTAGTTTATCCAACGATTTCATGATACGGGAGTTGATCGGTTTCACTGTCTTAGCTTCCAGCATGAGTTTAGCAGCATAGTTGTCTGCCCCAACATGGTGAACTTGAGCCAAAACTGCGCCACTGGCTAGGAAACTCCCTGATAAAAGCAGAGCATCCACTTCTTTTTGCACCAAATCACTCTCACCCGTCAACATAGCTTCATTGACTTCCGCAAATCCTTCCAGAACCAGAGCATCACTAGGAATCTGCTCCCCAGCAGACAAACGAATGACATCTCCTAGAACCAACTCTTCTGGATTGAGAGCGACTTCTTGACCCTCACGAATGGTTTTGACTTTTTCCTTGGTCATGAGATTGAGCTTGTCCACCATATGTTTGGCCCGTAGCTCAGTCACAATCCCAGAAAAAGCGTTAAAGCAAATAACGGCAAAGAAGACCAAATTGCTCCAAGCCTGCACAAAGGCCAGCGCTAGAGCAATAACAAAGTTTAATGCGTTAAAAAGTGTAAAAACATTTCGTTTGAAGATTTGCCAAGTACTGGTACTGGCTGAAGCGGTAAAGTCATTGACCAAACCTTGAGCCTGTCTTTCCTTGACTTCTCTTTGGGTTAATCCCATAATCTTATTTTTATCCATAAATTCTATCATATCATTTTTTTTTAAAGAATTCTAATCCCATCTAAAACTGTTGGCTGATAACTGAAAAAGTTTGCCAGCAATCTTTTGATAAGGTATAATAATAAAAGCAATACAATCGAAGGAGATCTCATGTTTTATACTTATTTGCGTGGACTAGTCATGCTGATCTTGTGGTCTATCAATGGCAATGCCCACTATCACAATACTGATAAAATCCCTAATCGAGACGAAAACTATATCCTCGTCGCTCCTCATCGTACCTGGTGGGATCCTGTATATATGGCTTTTGCGACCAAGCCAAAACAGTTCATCTTTATGGCCAAAAAAGAGCTTTTTAACAACCGCATCTTTGGCTGGTGGATCCGTATGTGTGGCGCCTTTCCTATCGACCGGGAAAAACCTAGTGCCTCTGCCATCAAGTACCCTATCAACGTCCTCAAGAAAAGCGACCGCTCTCTCATCATGTTTCCAAGTGGGAGCCGTCACTCAAACGATGTCAAGGGTGGAGTTGCCTTGATTGCCAAAATGGCTAAGGTCCGTATCATGCCGGTTACCTACACAGGTCCCATGACCTTGAAGGGCTTGATAAGCCGTGAACGTGTGGATATGAACTTTGGAAATCCTATCGATATCTCAGACATCAAGAAAATGAATGATGAAGGAATCGAAATGGTTGCAGACCGTATCCAAGCAGAATTCCAACGTTTGGACGAAGAAACCAAGCAATGGCACAATGATAAAAAACCAAATCCACTCTGGTGGTTTGTCCGCATCCCTGCCCTCATCCTTGCTGTGGTTGTTGGCATCCTAACGATTATCTTTAGCTTTATCGCAAGCTTTATCTGGAATCCAGATAAGAAGAGAGAGGCTCTTGGTTAAGACAATGAGAACCGCTGCACAAAAACTCGATTGTAAGAGAAAATCCAGCAAGCCTTTCCATAAGAAATGCATAGTATCAATGTTTTTGGACACTTGATGCTATGCATTTTTATGATATTTATCCCTGTATAATCAGAAGAAAACTCTACATTCTATATAGAAATTTTTTTGACAAATTACTTTGATTTTGATATTATATTATTAAAAAGGGGAGGATTTTTATAATGAATCATAAACATTCTTTATTCGGGAAGTGCAAGTCTGTTTTATTGACGGTTGCTCTAGCGTCTGCCTTTACAGCAATGGGGCAAGTTGATGCTGATGAGATAAAGAATCCAAGTCAAGTTGCTAATGATCTTGCTCAAGTAGGTTCAAATGAACTTTCCACTAAAACTACTCAAACTAATCAGCAAATTTCCGAAACAGTTAAGGAGATTCAAGATAAAGTTAATGTCTCTGTAGTACCACTTGATAAAGCTCAACCTGATGATATAGTTAAAGTAACTACTACTTCAACGGACGCCAAGGTAGATACTAAAGAAAACGCAGCTGGTACAGAAGCAATTGCTAAAGCAGAGACTTCTATAAGTGTTGAAACAACTCATTTAGCTGCTAAAGGAACTGCCGTTGGAGAAAAGACACCTGTTACAACAACAAAGACTGTTACAGATCACGTTAATACAGATGACTATGTAGCTAATGTTACTCAAACTATCAAGAAAACTACATTTGAAAAAGTTTTGAAAGAAGCAGATGTAATAATTACTAAACAAGCGGCTGGTTCTGCAGATATCGTCTTTACTATTGATAAATCAGGTTCAATGGATTCGTCTATTCAAAATGTTGTACAGAATATCGAGAACTTTGTCCGTGATTTGGCTAGTAAAAAGGTTGATGCTCGTCTTGGCTTAATCGCGTATGAGTCTGCTGATAATGTTCAATATTTCGATTTTAATGGATCTAAATTCACTAAGAATGTAGAGGAGTATATTAAGGCACTTAGATCTATTCGAACAGGCGGTGGAACAGAAGAGCCTACAGTCCCTCTACATCATATCGCAACCTCAAAAGATTATGATTGGTCTACAGCTTCTAATAATCGTCGTTTTGCATTCTTAATTACTGATGAAAGCATTGATTTCCGTAGTCCAGGCATTCCAACAGTAGAAGAAACTCTGAAATCTCTTAAAGCGGCTGATATTTCCCTATCGGTTGTGGGTGTAAGGTACGAAGAAGCGACGTTTAAATCTTTAGTTGAAGGCACAAAAGGTCTTTACCTTGATATTAATCAAGAATTTTCTAGTCTTTTAAATCGTGATTTTACAAATCATGTTGTTAAGACTGTCCAAGAAGGACGTGTTTACCGCATCGTAACAGAGAAATATGACTTCTTAACAGAGGCGCATGTAGTACTTAAACCAAAACCTATCGGAAGTACAAAGGCAGTTTATCATACTTCTACACTTTCTAATAAGGTATCTGAATTACCCAAAACTGGTGAAGCGGCATCTTCTAATTTATCTGTACTTGGAGTTGCCTTAATTGCAGTAGCCTCTGGTTTGACTGTTGGTGTTAAGAAAAAAGATTAAGGAGATCCTTTTCATATAGAAGGTAGAGGAAAGGAGTTTTGCACCATTTAGACTCTTTGCCAACTATAATAAGAGAAAAATAGTTAACAATGAGAGAGGGCCTCTTGGTCTTCTCTTTTAATATATTCAGAGCAGATTTCATATTCTACTCTATCATCTAAAAAAGATTTTGTCTCTCTTTCTTTAGAAATAAAGGAGTATTTTCTTTTATTGAATAAATTCATAATGGAAATATCAGTCTTCAAAAACACATATTCCTAGTGTTAGTAATATGAAAATGATTGAAATTAAAGTGTGTGATTTTCTACAAATATCTATCATTTCATCAATCCTATAATATTCTTAATAAATCTCGTCTGCTCCTTTCCAATGACAATCCAGTCACTTTTCATTATAGAACATGTATTTTTCTTCATTCAAAGAAACTCTAAAATCATAAAAACGCATAATATAAGAAACTCAGAGAGTTCATATTATGCGTTTTATTATAGAAAGTTTTACTGAATTTTCTCCTCAAATTTAATTTTTGCCTTGTCTCTCCTCTTACTTTATTCAATCTCCCATTTCTTTGCCAACCAGCTGGAAAAGACTAGAAATCGCTCAACTACTTGCTCATGATGCCCATAGAGATCAAAGGCAAACTGACCAGTCGGATAGTGTTTCTGAAGACTGGTATGGATCTGCTCAGCATAGGCTGGTGCCTGAGCCAGACGATTGGTATGATGGGCTCCTTCTGTTTGACCATTCTGTAAATACAGCAAACAATCTAAATTTCTCACATTCTCATCCTTGCAATAAGTTGTAAAATCAGGATACCAAAAGGAACCGCAGATAGAGAAGATACAGGAGACCTTATCAAAATGGAAAAGACTGTATACTGCCACCAAACCACCTAGTGAGTATCCTCCATAAGCAAGGCGATTTTTATCCAGGCGATAAAGCGATTGCAACTTGTCTAAAAGACCTCCAAATAAATGACTATGATAGGCATTTGCCTGACCGCCAAAATCTGGAGTCCCATCTCTCAGAGCAGATGCCTTCCATGGAGTATAGTCGTCTAGGCGATTTTTAGAGGTCAAACCAACTAAAATCACAGATTCTGAAAGGGAAGATAGGAAATCCAAGTTTCCATCATTCAAGAGAATCGCTGGATAGGTTTGATTGGGATCATAGGTCGAAGGAAGGCTGACCTTGACTTGGATTCCTTCCCAACCAAACTCATTATTTATTGATAAAGTCATTGATTTTCTCAAGGGAATCAATCACTGCTGGACCATAGTCCATCAACTCATCGTAAGAGATAGTCATGATTTTTTGATTCTTAATTGCAGGAACATTTTCCAAAACAGCATTTTTCTTCATCAACTCTACTGCGTTGGTATCCAATTTTTTATTACGGTCGCTAGTTACATAGATAATCAACTCAGGATCCATTGACACGAGATTTTCCAAGGTCAAGCCTGATGTTCCCGTTGCAACGTTGGTATAACCAAGTTGATTCAACAAGCTTTCTTGCAAAGCAGACTTGTAGGCACCAAAGGTTTCGTCATTATAAGCAACCATAATCAAAGCCTTTTTCTTTTCTCCTTGGTTTGCTGGATTTGCTTTCTTAACAGCGTCAATTTTAGCTTGCAATTGGGCTGCGTATGCATTGGCCTTGTCCTGAACATTAAAAATCATCCCAAGATTTTTGACATCTTCTACAATATTCCCCAAATCTTGCTGAATCGTTGAGAGAGAAGCTTTTTGTGTATAGACTGGGATTTTGTTTTCATTCCAAGTGCTAACTGTCCCCAAGGATTTTTCAGAAAACATCATGTTTCGACCCATCACAGCATCTGGCTCATAAGAAAGGACTGTCTCTTGTGAGACTGTTTTTTTATCACCGATCTGAGGAATAGTCGCAATCGCGTCCTTGTATTTATCTGTTACAGCATTGTCAGGGTTGAGCATGCCAGCAATTTTATCCTTCAAGCCTAGCTCCAATAAGATTTCAGTGGTTGAAAGATTGTTGGTGATAACTTTTTCAGGTGCTTTGTCAAAGACTTGTTCGACTTCATTTCCCTTAGCATCATAGGTCTTGACCGTTAACGGATAAGTCGTCTCTGTGCTGGCCTTTTGACTTGTTTCTGTGCTAGACTGTGTAGTAGCTTTTTCTGTAGTAGTATTGCCACAAGCTGCCATCGTTAGGGTAGCTACTGTTACGAGTAAAATGCTTAGTGTTTTTTTCATCTTGTTTTCCTTTTCATTCTTATAAATAGTGAATCATGGCTTGCTGATCCTCAGTCCAAGTCACCTGACTTTGAACTCCGTATACAGTTTGCAATGACTCAGGGGTGATGGTCTCCTTTGGAGTCCCTTGGTAAAGGATTTCCCCCTCTTTCATCAGATAGAGATAATCCGAATAGCGACAAGCAAGTTGAATGTCATGTAGGACAGCTAGAACATTGACCTTGAGATTCTTCACAATGGCCAACAAGTCTAACTGGTACTTGATATCCAGGTGATTGGTAGGTTCATCCAGGAGCAAGAGAGTCGGTTCTTGCGCCAAGGCGCGGGCTAATAAGACTCGTTGTTTCTCCCCCCCTGACAGGGACGAATAGAGACGAGTTTTCTTCTCGAGCATATCCACCTTATCGAGGGCATCTTGAACGAGCGTAAAATCCCTTTCCCTTTCCTTCTCTAAAAAAGAAAGGTGGGGGGTTCTTCCCAGCAAGACAATTTCCTCAACTGTACAATCAAACTGCAATTGATTAAACTGGGTTACAACTGCCATTTGCTTGGCTGTTTCTTTGAGTGACCAATGCTCCAGTGGCTTTCCATCTAAGCTTATCAAGCCTTTGTCTGCCTTTTCCTGACGATAGAGAAGTTTAAGCAAGCTGGTTTTTCCACTTCCATTTGGCCCTAATATCGTATGAAATTGATTCCCCTCAACCTTAAGAGAAACTCCTTTAAGGATTTTTTTCCTTCCTAGTCCAAAGTGAACATCCTGACAAATCAAGTCCATATCAGGCCCTCACCTCCCTTCGCCTACTTCCAACAATGTAGATAAAGAAGGGAGCACCTACTAAGGCTGTGAAAATACCAATCGGCAGCTCAGCATTTGGAATGATGACACGAGAAAGTACATCTGCCCAGACGACAAAGAGGGCACCCAGTAAGGTCGCAACGGGAAAAAGTCTCCTGTAATTCGTTCCTACTAACCCTCGAGCTAAGTGAGGAGTAATCAAACCAACAAATCCAATAATCCCACAGGTTGCCACTAAGACTGCTGTTAGCACAGCCACCATGGTCACATAAAGATACCAATAGAAGCGTAAGGGAATTCCCAAAGTTAAAGCAGCCTCATCTCCCATCATCATCGCATTAAAAACACGATACTGAGTAGAGAAAAATAGAAAGGCCATTCCTACTACCATAGTTGGCAGGACTAAGTCAGACCAGGTAGTTCCAGCAAGCGAACCCATGGTCCAAAACTTAATGGTCATCACACTGTCAGCATTAGCCCCAACAGAGATAATAAAGTTGGAAAAAGCCAGAAAGAGAGCATTGACCACCGTTCCTGATAAGATTAGACTAGAAGTCGTCATCCTTCCCTGCATAGAGGCAATGATGAGGACAGCAATGGTTGCCAAAATCGCTCCAAGAAAAGCGCCAAGGCTAATCATCACTTTTAAACCGAGAATGATGCTTAGGGTTGCTCCTAGAGTTGCACCCGCAGAGATTCCTAAGACATAGGGCTCAGCAATGGGGTTGTTTACCGTGGACTGCATCACGCTACCACACATAGAAAGACCAGCCCCTACTATCAAGCCTAGCAATACTCGGGGGAACCTCATGTTCCATACAATGGCAAGAGTGGACTTAGAAACCTCTCCTATCTCAAGAGGAAAACCCAACCTGCTCAAAATAATCCGATAGGTATCGCCTAGATCAATCGCAACGGATCCCATAGAAACTGCTAGAAAGAGGGAAATCCCTAAAACAGCTAGCAAAACACCTAAAAGTAACACAAATTGCAGGTCCCGTCGGCTTCCAGAAAATTTGGAAAGCATGCAAACCTCCTTTGATAGAATCTTAAAAATTTAGAAAATTCTCATAAAAAGTATACCATATTTTCATTAGATGAACAAGGATGGAAATATATATAGAAAAAGCCCTCCGAAGACAGAGAGCTGATTTGAGCCCGGGCTAAAATCCTAGCGAAAAAGACGAAACTCCTTGTATTCATCGAACACTGTGTCGTTTCCCTATTTTCATACGGATTTTTAACGCCCCTAGCATCCTATTTATTGCTGGATAAAACGTTTATAGATTAGGCGACAAGCCGAAGATTGTACGAAAATTTTAGTGTAACAAAAAATCTCCCCGAAGGGAGACATATCTGGTTTATTTTACCTTACAGTGCTAGGAAACATAACCGAAGATTATACTTGAGTATATTGAGGTATGGAAACAACATAAAAAGCCCTCTGAAATCAGAGAGCTTTATTCTTGCTGGATAAAACGTTTATAGACTAGGCGACAAGCCGAAGATTGTACTGATGGTACATCGAGGCGAAGGCAACGAAGTATAGAAACGTTTTAGACGCAAGATTAGCGACGAAGTCCTAGAGAGTTGATCAACTCACGGTAACGGTTAACGTCGTTTTTACGCAAGTATGCAAGCAAGTTACGACGGCGACCGATTTTCTTCATCAATCCACGGTAAGTAGCGTGGTCTTTTTTGTGTTGTTTGATGTGTTCGTTAAGGTGGTTGATTTCCCAAGTAAGGACAGCAACTTGAACCTCTACTGAACCTGTATCACCTTCGTGACGTGCATATTGTGCGATGATTTCATTTTTTTTCTCTTTTGAGATTGCCATGATGTTTCTCCTTTTTATTTGGCTTCATCCGAGTGACAGGTTGGCATGCCTGTAACCAAGAAGAAGTTATTTGTCTTTACGACAGTTCTTATTCTACCAAGAAGCAAGGACTTTGTCAACTGATTTACTTTTTAAAAGCTTGACTTACTCTACTGATTTCAGGGCTTCGAGCATATCTACTTTTCTCAAGTGGTGATTGACAAAGACGCCCAGTAAAGCCAAAATCACAGTCACTGCGACGATTGGAAGAGCATAGACTTCCCAGCTGACCTGAGGATAAAAGAGTATGGTGGCTGGTGAAATCATTTGAATCAAAAATTGATGTAAATAGTGGCCAGCTACCAAACCGAGAGCAATCCCCACAAGGGACAGCACCATAGTCTCACGGTAGATATAGAGGGTCACTTCTTTATTATGGAAACCGAGAACCTTGATAGTCGAAAGTTCACGAATACGTTCTGCGACATTGATGTTAGTGAGATTGTAGAGAATGACAATGGCTAGTAAAACGGAAACAAGGACAAGGATTGCCATGGTTTTATTGAGCGAACTAGCCACGGATTCAAAGAGATGGATGGCCGTCGCATTTTGGACGACCCCAGAAACAGCAGCTTTTTCCATGAAGGTAGTAGCTTCTTTCTCCGTATTGGAAGGTGTTGGCTCTTTTAATTTTACTAGGTAGGTATTGTCTTGTGGACTGGTACCGTAGACTTGTTCGTAAGTCGCTCGGTTGAGATAAACGAAGTGTCCAACATAGTTTTCAGAAATAGCTGCGACCTTGATTTCCTTCCCGTCAAGCTCCAGCTTATCCCCAACCGTAACCCCTGCTAGTTGGGCTAGTTTTTGACTCACGACCGTTCCATCAGTGACCTGCAACTCTCGCCCCTTTTCCTCTAATGTGATAAAAGGCTTAAAGTCTTCTCCACTAGTAACCATCATGGTAATCGTTTGAAGTCCCGCTTTTCCTTTGAAATCTTTTTCAATGGATTTAGAGTAAATCTTTTGATAAGCATGGATAGATTCAGCTTGTAAGCTACTCTCTAGATCTGCTTTTTCTTGCTCACTCGCACTGCTCTTTTCCGCTACAATCATCTGGTATTGCTGGATTTGTTCAAATTGACGCTCCACAACTCCTCCCACAGAAGACTGAATGCCAAGACCTGCAAATAAGAGAGCAACCGAACCCGCAACTCCAAAAATGGTCATCAACATTCGTTGCTTATAACGGAAGATATTTCTCACCGTAACCTTATGAGTGAAGCTCAAACGGCTCCAAATAAAGATCAACCTTTCCAGTAAAATTTTTGATCCCTTAACGGGAGGTTTGGGAAGCAAGAGTTGGGCTGCTTCATCGTGCAATTCCCTCCGCGCCACCAGATAAGCTGGCAAAACGCTAGATACCCAACTCAAGGCTAGGGCAAGAAGGCTATAAGACCAGTAAAAATATTCCTGACTTTTACCAACGACCATTCCAGTTGTTATAACATCCGAAATCACTCCTGCAAGGAGATAATGTCCTAGAAGCGTTCCTAAAATGGTTCCCACAGTTCCTGCAAGAAAACCATAGAGGACAAACTTGGCAACTATATCTCGATTACGGTAACCTAGGGCCTTGAAAATACCAGCATTGGTGCGTTCTTCGTCTACAAAGCGAGTCATAGTTGTAAAGGTCACCATTGCAGCGACCATATAAAGCACAACGGGGAAGATATTCCCGACTGAACGAATGCTTGACGATGCATTGCTGTACATGAGGTAGCCTTGACCCCCTGGCATGGTTTGGCGATTGTATACGTGGTATTTCGGCTCTGCCAGTTCATCAAGCTCTTTCTGACGCTGTTCAAGCTTCTCTTTTTCCTTAGTTAGATCACTCTCTGTCTGAGCCAGTTTTTCTTTTTTTGTCGCCAGTTCTTCCTTAGCTTTTATCAGCTGTCCCTCGATTTGACTCTTTTGCGGTTCTGGTAAAGCGGTCGCTTGTTCTTCTTGCGTTTTCAAGCGATTTTCAGCCTGCTCTAGCTGACTCTTGCCTTTTTGAAGGTTACTTTCAGCTGTTTGGAGCTGTTCTTTGCCCTCTTCTAGGCTCTTTTGCCCATTTGCTTTGATAGTTGCCAATCTTTTTTGACCATTATCGGCAAGTAAGTCTTGCAAATCTTCCTGGTGTTGGGTTCGTTTGGTCTTATAGTCTGATGAAAAAGCATCCAGATTTTTTAAATCGTCATAGCGCACACGCGCAATACTATAAACATCTGAATCAAACTGACTGGGTAAAATCACTCCATAGCCAGCCAAGCTTCCATTTCCACTACTAGCACTCCCTAAATCTTTTTTAGAAAGGATCTCACCCGACTGAACAAATCCAGTAATTGTGAAAGTTTGGGATTTTATAACGGACTTCCCTTCTTCTTTCTTGCTAAAGGTGATAGTCTGTCCAATCTGATAACGGTCTTTCCAGAAGTCAGCTAGGGCAATTTCCTCATCAGCCTCTGGCAGTCGCCCTTCTGTCACTTGGAAGGTTGAAATGCTCTCTGGTTTGGAATAAAGTCGAACCGCTTCTTCGCTATTTTCAACTGTCAAGTCTACCATATAGTCAAACTCAACACTTGCTCCTTGAAGGGTCTTTAGTTCGTCTTGTTCCTCTTTATCCAAACCATAATCAGCAATCACGGCCAGATCCAGGGTATTGGCTTTACGGAGATAATCCCCTGCCGTACGTTCCATATTTGGACTAGTCACTTTGAGCCCTACTAGAGCTAAAGAACCCAGCATCATCAAGGTCAAGATAGAAACAAAGCGTCCTTTTGAAGTCGTCACTGACTGGAGCAAGTCTTTTCGATATGTTTTTTTCATGCTAATACTCCAATGTTTCGATATCCTGTGGACGTTCATTGATTGTCATGCTCTTAACCGTGGCATCACGCATGTGAATCACCCGATCTGCGATAGGAGCTAGCGCGCTATTATGAGTCACGATAATCACTGTTGCTCCTTTTTGACGAGACATGTCTTGGAGAATCTTCAAGACTTGCTTCCCCGTCTGATAATCCAAGGCACCTGTCGGTTCATCACAAAGGAGGATTTTAGGATTCTTGGCTACTGCGCGTGCGATGGAAACTCGTTGTTGCTCCCCTCCAGAAAGCTGGGCTGGAAAGTTATTGAGGCGATGAGCCAGACCTACGTCTGTCAAGACCTGCTCAGGATCCAAGGCATCAGCTACAATTTCTGAGGCCAACTCTACGTTTTCCTTGGCTGTCAGATTGGAGACCAGATTGTAAAACTGAAAAACAAAGCCCACATCTTCACGACGATAGTTTGTTCGTTGGTGGGAATTATAGTTGGCAATATTGGCACCATCAATCCAAATCTCCCCCTCATCATTGGTATCCATACCTCCTAAAAGATTGAGAACGGTTGATTTTCCAGCACCTGAAGCACCAAGAATAATGACCAGCTCCCCCTTTTCAATTTCAAAATTCACATCTCGATTAGCCACAATCTCCGTATCCCCAACCTGGTAACGCTTGTAGCTGTGTTTCATTTCAATATAAGCCATCGTCCTTCTCTCTTTCTTACAATTAAGTCACTCTTTACTATTATTATAACGCTTTTTCAACTAGTTGGAAACTAGAAGCAAAAACAAAAAAGCCTAGTAATCTAGGCTTTCTGTTTATAGATTATTTTCCAAGGTAGTATTCAGAAACTACGTTCAATTTTTCGTCAAATTCGAATACCAATGGTGGGAAGTTAGGGATTTCCACGTCCATGATTTCGTCGTCTGACAAGCGTTTGATGTGTTTTACAAGGGCACGGATTGAGTTACCGTGAGCTCCTACGAATACGTTTTTACCATCTTTAAGTGCTGGAGCGATTTTGTCTTCCCAGAATGGAAGGGCACGTTCCAAAGTCACTTTCAAGTTTTCAGCATCTGGGATAACTGAGTCGTCAAGTGAAGCGTAACGACGGTCAGTGTGAGCTGAATGCTCATCATCACGGTCCATGTTTGGAGGTAATACATCGTATGAACGACGCCAGATGTGAACTTGCTCATCACCAAATTGTTCAGCTGCTTCAGCCTTGTTTTTACCAGTCAAACCACCGTAGTGACGTTCGTTCAAGCGCCATGATTTTTCAACTGGAACCCACAATTGGTCAGCAGCTTCAAGAGCCAAGTTTGTTGTTTTGATCGCACGTTTCAATACTGAAGTGTAAGCTTGGTCAAATTCGATACCAGCTTCTTTGATCAATTTACCAGCGTCAATCGCTTGTTGTGTTCCTTTTTCAGACAAATCAACATCAGCCCAACCAGTGAAAAGGTTAGCTTTGTTCCATTCAGACTCACCGTGGCGAGCAAAAACCAATTTTACCATTAGATGGATTCTCCTTTTATTTTTCGAGGTTGTCCTCGTTTATCTATTCCATTTTACACAATTTTTCACAAAAAAGCTAGTGAAAATCAACGAAAAAGAGAAGAGCTTCTCAGCCTTCTCTTTATTATATTATCATAATTGTTCTCAACAGAAAATGAAGCAGTCTCTCCTAAATAATTAAAAAACTACTACTCTTCAATTACAAATTTTTTCAATGTTCCAAAGTAGAGTGAACCACCAATAATGGTTAGAATTCCACCTACCCATCCCAAAAGTGGAATCAAACCGACCGCACCACCTACAATGAGCAAAACAGAAGGTGCATTCGTAACACGTTCATCATCTTTATAATAAACAATAGCAACAATTCCCAATACCAAAACAGCAATTTTAACCAATGACAAAATAATTGAGAGCCCTGTCAATGTCCCAACTGTTACATCTGCGTCTTCAGTCGCTGCAGCAGCTCCAACAGCCATCATAAACATGATGACTGGCGCTAAAAGCAATACAATTCCTGAAATAAGACCAAAAATAGCGTTAACACGAGCAAGTGTATTTGTTTTCATAATAATCTCCTTAAAATTTTTATAGGTATTATTCTATCATAATTCATCTAAAAATTAAACAATCTTATAAAATCTTGTAATAAATATTGATTTTCAAAAAATAATTTTAAGTTCTATAATCTCTTTATAATTAGTAGAAATATAAAATTATGAGAAAACTGAATAGTTGATTATGTTAATTATCTACACGGACAGGCTAGAAAGAACTTCATTTTAGGAAATGGACTAGTAAATTTTCCCATGATAAAACGCATAATATCAAAGCACTTGAACTCTTGATATTATGCGTTTTTATGATTTTAGCGACCTTTCTCAGTCTCTTTCTGATTATTTCGTTTCAAATCCTTCTGCGACTGCTTCTGCAAAGTTTTCTTCTACGATGCTTGCACAGTGGTCACAGACGACTGCGTGGTAGCTACGGTCTGCAGTAGTCGGATCGATACGACGGCAACGGTCACATACTTCACCTGCAGCGCGTTCAACTGTAAAGGCTACATCGTCGAAGCTAACAGCAGCTTCTGGAGCTGATCCATCTGCAATGGTTAATTCTGACACGATCAAAAGTTGAGCTACATTGCTATCTACTGCTCCAAGAAGAGTTTTCACCACTTCATTAGGATAAACCGTTAAGTGAGCTTCGAGTGATTTACCGATTACTTTTGTATTACGAGCTTCTTCCAAGGCTTTTTGAGCTTGTCCACGGAAGTCCATGAAGGCTGCCCATGTATCCAAGATTTCTTCTTGGTTGGCAAAGGTTTGAGCTTCTGGCAATTCTGACAATTGAACGAAGTCTTCAGCTTCAAACTCAAGATATGACCAGATTTCTTCCGCAGTGTGAGGAAGGATTGGTGTCAAGAGTTTAGTGATTTTGACAAGGATGTCATAGAAGACAGTCTGCATTTGACGGCGTTCGAGTGATTTGGCACCTTCAATGTAAACAACGTCTTTGGCAAAATCAAGGTAGAAGGCTGACAAATCAACGTTGATAAAGTTCACCAAGGCCTTGTAGATTGTCAAGAATTCAAAGTTCGCATAGGCATCACGAATGGTCTTGACAAGCTGGTTAAAGCGGATGGTCATGTACTTATCAACGGAACGAAGTTCTTCATAAGCAACTGCATCCTCAGCTGGGTTAAAGTCAGAAGTATTGGCAATTAAGAAACGAAGGGTGTTACGAATCTTACGGTAAGTTTCAGAGACTTGGCTCAAGATATCCATAGAGATGCGCACGTCATTGCTTGAGTCCACACTTGTTACCCAAAGACGCAAGATTTCCGCACCAAATTGCTTTTCAACATCGCTTGGGGCAATGGTATTCCCAAGAGATTTAGACATCTTCTCACCTTTACCGTCAAGGGCAAATCCTTGTGATAAGATTTGTTTGTATGGCGCTACGCCATGGTTGGCAACAGATGTGATGAGGGATGAGTTGAACCAACCACGGTATTGGTCAGAACCTTCAAGGTAGAGGTCAGCTGGGTATTGGAGTTCTGGACGGTTGACCACTACTCCATTCCATGATGAACCTGAGTCAAACCAAACGTCCATGATGTCTGTTTCTTTCTTGAACTCACCATTTGGTGAACCTGGATGGGTAAATCCTTCTGGCAAGAGATCCTTAGCATCACGTTCCCACCAGATGATGGATCCATGTTCCTCAAAGAGTTGAGCCACGTGCTCGATCGTTTCAGCAGTCATGATTGGTGTGCCATCTTCAGCGTAGAAGATAGGAAGGGGAACTCCCCAAGCACGCTGACGAGAGATAACCCAGTCGCCACGGTCACGAATCATGTTGTAAAGGCGTACTTTACCCCATTCTGAGTGGAACTTCACTTTTTCAATTTCGTCCAAGATTTCTTGGCGGAATTTAGATACTGAGGCAAACCACTGTGGTACTGCACGCCAGATGATTGGTTTCTTGGTACGCCAGTCAAATGGGTATGAGTGAGAAATTTCTTCTTGGGCAAGGAGAAGGTTCCCCAGTTTTTCGATAACAGTTGGTACAACCTTGTCATAGAATTGACCTTCAAAGTCAGAGCCAGCATTGGCCATCATAATACCGCGTTCGTTAACTGTTACAGCAACTTCAAGACCGTTGGCAACACCGACATTGTAGTCGTCCTCACCAAAACCAGGGGCTGTATGGACAATACCAGTACCAGAGTCAGTCGTAACGTGGTCACCAAGGATCACCAACTCATCTACAGCCGTATCCCATGGGTGAGCTGTTACGATATGGTTCAATTCTTGACCACGGTAGGTTGCCAAGACCTGAACATCAGCCCAGCCAAATTTTTCAGACAAACTAGTCAACAATTCTGAAGCAACCACAAACTTACGAGATTCACCAGCTGGTTGTACGACTACGTAATCGATATCCGCACCAACAGTCAACCCACGAGATGCTGTAATGGTAAATGGAGTAGTTGTCCAAACAACGATGTAAGTATCAGTATCTAGGACACCTTTTCCGTCTTTGACACGGTTAGCATAGTAAAGGGAAGTTGAAAGCAAGTCATGATATTCAATTTCTGCTTCTGCAAGAGCTGATTCAGATGACCATGACCAGTAAACTGGCTTGGCACCACGGTAGATATAGCCTTTTTTAGCCATTTCACCAAAGACACGGATTTGAGCCGCTTCATAGTCTGGAGTCAAGGTAACATAAGGATTTTCCCAGTCACCAGAAACACCCAAACGTTTAAAGTCTTCTCTTTGTTTATCAACTTGAGAAAGAGCATACTCGCGGCAAAGTTTCAAGTACTCAACCAAGTCCATTTCTTTGCGTTTAACGCCCTGTTTTGCCAATACTTGCTCGATTGGCAGACCATGTGTATCCCAACCTGGAATATAAGGCGCATAAAAACCTGACATCGATTTTGAACGAACAATAATATCTTTAGAAATCTTGTTCATAGCATGTCCAACGTGGATATTTCCGTTGGCATAGGGAGGTCCATCGTGTAAGGTGAAATGCGGTTTTCCTTGGTTCAATTCTTGACGACGTTGATAAAGTTTTGCTTCTTCCCATTCTTTTTGCCAAACTGGTTCTTTGGTTGGAAGACCAGCACGCATAGGAAAGTCTGTTTTCCCTAGATTGAGTGTTTCTTTAAGTTTCATTGTTACTCCTTTAATTTAAATTGACAAAATAAAAACCACGATTCGCAAAAAGGACGAAAATCGTGGTACCACCTTTATTCGAAAAAAGACAGGGTCTCTTTTCCTCTTTTCCCGTAACGTGGGGAACGTCCAGTCTTACTGCTTTCAGACTGGATTGCTTGAGAGGATAATCTCACCACTAGGGATTGCAGGACTCACACCATCTCCTACTCGCTGAAAATATAGTTAGTCAGATATTGTTCTCACATTTATTTCTTATAATATTGTAACGGATTCTTGTTGTGCTTCATGTCTAGTAGTTGAAGAAGCAGTTCCAGTTGCCGATGGCGATACTGAGAAATACTCTGTCACGATTTCTGAATCCTCATGTTGTGGCTCAACTGAATGAGACTGTATCTCTTCTACAACCGTATTGATGTCTAACACATGACTTTCCGCTTGACTGTTAGCCTGCTGAGCTTCAAACTCAGCTAATTCTTTGTTACCTGCTTCGATGCGGGCTTGTAACTCCGCCATTTCTTCAGGTGAAAATTGGCGAGTCACATCAATCGGCTCTTCTTCTGGTTGCGAAGGAACAGCTTCTCCCAAGACCTCACCTACGACTTCCTTGAAGGCTTCATCACTTGTTTGGAGATAAGTCGCAGTCGGACGAAGAATATCTTCCCAATCTGAAGATTCGACAATTGCCAACTGGCTCTCAATCGTAGATTTGAGACGTTGATGAAATACACGGCTTTTGTTTTTCAATTCCTCTGTCTCAACAGCTACTTTCTTAGCATTATCTGTTGCCTGACGTAGGATTTCATTAGCCTTGTATTTTGCCTCTTCAAGGAGGCGCTGGGCATCTTGCTCAGCCTGTTGAATAATATTGTTTGAGCGCTCTTGAGCAGCTTGCTTTACACGTTCAGCCGTATCTTGAGCAATCAAAACAGACTGGCTCAACGAATCCTTCATCTCATCAAAGTAAGATAAGCGCTCTTCTAAACTTCTAATGTGTCTTTCCATTTCGTGGTTATTGCGGACTAAGTCCTCGTAATCACGAACAACAATATCAAGAAATTCATCTACTTCTTCTGGATCAAACCCTCTGAATTTCGTAGAAAAGGTTTTATCTTTAATTTCTAATGATGTAATTGGCATACTTTTCCTCACTTACTTAATAATAATTGGATAGTCAGTTTTATCTTATCCCTTTTAGTTTGCCCATTTTCTTTGACAATCTTCAGACGACCAAACTTTCTCACACTAATCAAATCCCCTACAGCTACTAGATAATCTAATTTTTCAATGGGGTGGTAGTTTACCTGAACAGATTTTTTCTCTATCAGTTGACCAGCCTGCTTTCTGGATAATTTCAAGGCACTTGATAAGAGGGCATCCAAACGAAAACTAGAAATCAAAATCTCTTGTTCTTGATAATTGATCTCAGATATGATTTTATCGGTGAAAGGACATTCCTCCAGCGACACAGGTAGTCTGGCAATCTTTTGTATCCCGTCCTGAAACAGAGGGATAAAATCACGATTGACAAAAATCTGTGCTCTCTTTTCATCTACCAAGATATCACCAAAGAGCTTACGATCAATTCCTAGTTGATTGATGATTGTCCCCAAAATCTTTGCATGTGTTAGCTGTTCAAACCTACTTGGATAACGGATCTCTAACAATGCCATTTCAAAATCTGACAGTGTCGGACTGAAATAGTCTGGATACAGAAGGACACGGACAAATTCTGTATGGATATATTCTCCGCTACTCACACAGCCCAGTCCATAGGTCCCAGCCAAAACCCTCAGTATCTGTTCCTGATGCGGGTTGACAAAAGCAGTGAGAACAGGAGCATAAGTATCTTCCACTCGCTTGATCCACTCTAATCCCTTATCAATAAAGGGAGCATCATCAAGGGAAAAGTGCTGGTAAATCGCTTTATTTGTCATCATAGTATCAACAAGAAACGAATCAAGCTGTCACCCAAAAAACGGACGATTAAGATTGCTAGCCAAATGGATAAATCCAAACCTCCAAATTGTAAAGGTAAACGGCGAAGTGGATCAACAATCGGTCTAATCAGCTTTTCCAGTAAACGTTCTAGTGAGCTACCATAAGAATTTGGAAACCAAGAGAGGAGTGCATAGATTAACAAAAGCAGGGAATAGATATTCACTGCATTTTGGATCAGACGAATCAGAAAAATCATTATTTCGCTCTACTTCGTTTAATATCAAAACCAAATTCTGCACTTTGAGAATCATCAGGCAACTTGATATCTTCAATATTCACAACCACATTGACTGGTGTCAACAAATACATTGTACTCGCAACTTTTTTCAGATTACCTGCCAAAACATGACGGGCACCGTCCAGATAGTCTAGACAACGACGAGCCTGAACCTCTGTCATGTACTGGAAGTCAATCAAGATACTTTCATTTCCAGCCAATAAATCCACAATCTCTGTTGCATCCTCATATTTTCTAGGATAACGAACATCAATCGTTACTTTTTCATCTGTACGATGGCTTTGCATAGCCAATTCTTGTTGGCGAGCATGTAAGCGAGTGATGTTTGCATCTTTTGAAGTTGTTGATTGAAACTGCGCTGGCAGTTCTTTAGAAGCTGAACTCGATGAAACAATCATCTGCTCATCCTGAGGTTGATAAGTCGCAGTTGTTTCTTCCCCATCTTCTGTAAAATAATCTATAAATTTATCAAATCTATCTTTTAAAGACATAGATCTCTCCTATTTAAAAAATGCTGTGCCAATTCGAACAAAGGTCGAACCAAATTGAATCGCTTCCTTATAGTCACGACTCATCCCCATGCTCAACTCTGTCATCGGCATATTAGGAATTTGTTTTTCTCTAATTTCTGCTTGCAGTTCCTGAGTTTTCTTGAAAATTTGTTTCAATTCATCAGAATCTGCCTCAAAAGGAGCCATGGTCATCAAACCAACATACTCAATCTGATCTAGCTGAGCCAAGTCCGGCAAAAGTTCTAGTAATTCTTCTTTTGAAAAACCGTGCTTGCTTTCCTCTCCTGAAATATTGACCTGTAGGAAACACTTGATAACATGATCTGTCCTCTTTTGAATCTCCTGCGCCAATTTTAAGGAATCTAAAGCATGAAAGTAATCCACAAAAGGGATTACTTCTTTGACCTTCCGTCTTTGTAGCGTTCCAATCAAATGCCAAGTGACAGGGAATTCTTTTAACGTCTGATATTTTTCTAAAAATTTATCAACACGATTTTCACCAATATGATGAACACCCAGGGGAAGCAGGGCTTCCGTTGTTTTTACGTCCACATATTTCGTCACTGCAATAATTGAAACAGAAGCTGGATCACGATTGGCTTCTCGGCTAGCTTCAGCGACCTGCTGAAAAACGAACTCTGTATTTTTTTTCAAATCCATTGATTAACGATTCTTGAAGAATGGAGGTGTGTCCAACTCATCTTCGTCCTGATAAGTCGGTGCTTCGAAACGTTCTACAGGTGATACGACTGAATCAGTTTGACGAACGATTGATTCACGGCGCAAGTCCCAATCACCAAAAGCAGAAGATTGACTTGTTTCAAAGCGTCGTTGGCTTTGTTTTGGTAATTCTGCTGTATCTTCTAGGTCAAAATGACGATCAAAATTTTGAGGGTGCGGTTGTCTTGAGGCTTCACGACGAGCCGCTTGTTTTACTGGGGAACCAACAACTTTTTCTACACGTTCTTGACGAACACCAGTCGCTACAACAGTAACACGGATTTCATCCTTCATGCTTTCGTCAATTGATGTTCCAAGCCAGATGTTTACACCTTGGCCTGCTGCTTGATTGACGATTTCAGAAGCTTCTTCTGCTTCAATCAAGGTCAAATCAAGACCACCAGTAACGTTGACAATGACATCTTCAGCACCGTCAATGGTTGTTTCAAGAAGTGGTGAGTAAATCGCTTTACGAGCTGCTTCAACGACACGCTCTTCTCCACTGCCAATACCGATACCCATAAGGGCATTCCCTTTGTTTGCCATGACAGTTTTCACATCGGCAAAGTCAAGGTTGATCAAACCTGGGTTGGTAATCAAGTCTGTAATCCCTTGAACACCTTGGCGAAGGACGTTATCTGCTTCGCTAAGAGCTTCAAGAAGCGGTGTCTTCTTGTCAACAATTTCAAGCAAATTGTTGTTTGAAATAATCAACAAAGTATCAACATGTTCGCGAAGTTCGTTGATTCCTTCTACAGCGTACTGACCACGTTTGCTTCCTTCAAATCCGAAAGGACGTGTCACAACACCAACTGTAAGGGCACCGAGATCTTTAGCAATACGCGCTATCACTGGGGCAGCTCCTGTACCAGATCCACCACCCATACCAGCAGTGATAAAGACCATGTCTGCCCCGCTAATTGCTGCTGTCAATGCTTCTTCGCTTTCTTCAGCAGCCTTACGACCAACCTCAGGTCGACCTCCAGCACCCAAACCACGAGTCAACTTTGGTCCGAGTTGGATAACTGTTTCAGCTTTTGTACTGCTTAAGGCTTGTACATCCGTGTTCGCCGCAATGAATTCTACGCCTGAAACACCTTCGTCGATCATGCGGTTAATAGCATTACCACCGCCTCCACCGACACCAATTACTTTAATAACTGCACCTTGAGCAGCTGCTGTATCAAATGAAAATGTCATAATTTCTTTTCCTCTTTTATTCATCAAACATGCTTCCGATCAAGCTACGGAAACGGTCTGTTAATTTCGGTTTATCTTGAGAACTTGCTTGGAATTCGTCTCTTGGAGCAAGGCCACTGTCAGGTGTGATTTCAGTTGCTGCAGTAGCTGGTTGCACTGGAGTTGATTGTATAATTGGTGTCACACTCTGATTTGAAACACCAAAATTAATTGGTTTTTGGCGAAGGAATTCATCTCCTCTGACTGCTTTTTGAGCCAGAAGATTCACTTCTGTCAATTTACCTGCAAACTCAGACAAGCTGATTACATGTGCAAAAGCAGGGTTGCGAATTCCCACTTGATTTGGCACATAGAGTTTCACTCGAACACCAAACACTTCTTGCGCCAATTCGACGACTCCTGGTAAAATCGCATTCCCGCCGATCAGAACGATACCACCTGGTAGATCCAACAAGTGTCTTCTGTCTAACTCCTGTTTAATTTGATCAAAAATATGTTTGATACGTGCTGAGATAATTTCTGCCAAGTAACTTTCTGTCACTTCAACGGGCTCTACTTCACCAATGACTTCAACTTGGAAAGTCTCGTTACTTGCTAGTGGAACATAAGCTTCACCATAGTTGAGTTTCAAACTTTCTGCGATTTTTTGGGAAGTTTTTAAGACTTTGGAAATGTCTTTAGTGACATATTCTCCACCTTCTTGGTAGATATTTGTAAATTGCAATTCTTGATTGCGAATGGTTGCAACTGTAGTTTGTCCACCACCCATATCAATCACTGTCGCACCAAACTCACGTTCTCCCTCGTTGAGAACTGAATTTACAATCGCTAATGGTGAGATGATGACGTTGTCAACATGAATTCCCACACGCTCCACGGTTTTACGAAGGTTATGAAGAATGGTACGAGGTCCTGTGTAAAGTAAGCCACGCATTTCCAAACGCACCCCCATCATGCCACGAGGGTCACGAATACCTTGGAAACCATCTACGATAAATTCTTCTGGAATGAAAGTAATCACTTCACGATCAGGCGTCATGCTCTTTGTCAAAGCTGATTTGACAACATTCTCTACGTCTTGATCTGTAATTTCTTTTGTATCTGATGTTACAGGAATCATTCCTTGAGTTGGTTCAACCTGCAAGAGATTTGCTGGTAAACCAACATTGACTGACTTGATTGAAATTCCTGCCTTCTCTTCTGCCTGGGAAATTGCGGATTTAATTGCTGAAGCAGCAGCCTCAATATCAACGATAATCCCGTCTTTGACACCTTTACTCTTGGCATTGCTAACGCCAATTACATTTACTTCACCATCTCTATGTTCGGCAACCAGCACTTTGATGGAGCTAGTTCCGATATCTAAGCCTGTAAAAAAACCATCTCTAGTCATTACATTGCGTCCTCTCTGTCTTCCAAGTTTCTCACTTCTATTTTCAATAACTGTGACGAGACACAGCTATTCACAAAATATTATAACACAAAAAATCCAATCGTGCTTAGTTTTTCATAAATTTCCTCTAGGTTTTTTGTAAAAGTCTTTTAAACAATTTTTCTCAGGAGCAATCATTATTTTTATATCCTTACAGCTATATTTTGCATATTTAATCAAAAAAGAGAAGGCCTTTTTAAGCTTTCTCTTGAATCATTTTTTCTGCTCTTTGTTGCAAAAAGACCTCTAGTACTTTTGCAGTCAAGCTGATAGCTGCTACCAACACACTGGACACGATGAGGTAATTCGCCAATAGTCCGTGATTCCCCACTAGTGGTGGTTTATTTAAAAACCCATAATCTCCACCTACAACCAAATTGACAACTCCTATCAAGGCATTTAGAGAAAATGTAATCACTGTCACATTTTTCAAATTGAGCAGGGAAGCTTCATAATTCTTAAACAAGTATAGGAGCGCATTCCCCAAAAGTGCCACGTGCCCGATGATAAAGGACAGGATGGTCACATGCGGAAACGGATAAGGGTCAAAGAGTGGGTAAGCCAGAGCTGCAGTTGCTCCAAAGGTTCCTAAAAGTGCAAAGTATTGTTTGTACTTGGAAGTCCCTGGAATCAAGAGCATAACAAACATGGCGATACGGCAATGATAGAAGGGCAAACTTTCTGATAAGGGCATTTGATTCCCCCAATACCAGCTATACAGAACAATCAGTTGAAGAGACTGAAGGATCTGAATGAAGCGCTGGTAAGCCACCTTGTCACGGTAACGATATGAAACATAGAAAGTAAGAGCCAATAAACTTAACAAACCAATATACCAGTGGAGTTCAAACTGGGGCGGTTCTGATATCTGTGTGGTAAATAATTGTTCCCACAAATTCATATTCTATTCCTCGTTCATCTAGCCAGAGCAGTAGAAAGTTCACTGCCCTAGTTTTTATTTTTTGAAAAAACTTGATTCTATGACATGCATAGAACACTTGCGTCTTAAATTCGCAACCTATTATATCATTTGTATCGCAGAAATGCATCTTACAAACACTCTTTTTTGATTTGCAGACTTCTCTAGTATAACCTAATCAATATATTGCTCTCTTTGTCCCTGATAAACCTGCCAAAGAATCTCCATCTGCTCCTTGGTGATGCGTTTTTCAGATAAGGCTGGCAGTTGGTCAATGGAAAAAAATTGAAGGTCAGCAATTTCTTGATTTTCTTGAAATTGTCCGTCAAGAAGTTGACATTCAAAGACAAACTTTGCATATTGTTTGCTCTGTAGTTGGAAACGATTGGTGTCAAAAACTGCAAGTAACCTTTCAACTTTAGCTGTAAAACCGGTTTCTTCTTCAATTTCTTTGAGAATATTCTCGGTTGGAGAATAGCCGACTTCACCAAAGCCACCTGGCAAAGCCCAACTTTCCTCTCCTTGCCCTCTGACTAGACATACTTTTTCATCCTCAACAATCCAAGCACGGACGTCCATCAGAGGAGTTGCGTAAGCGGAAGTTGGTCTCAGGAGCTCTGTTACTTCCTCTTGCTTTAGTTCTGTAGTTTCTCTCAAAATATCAGATAAGATCGCACGCAAGTCCTCGTATCGCTCACAGTCAAAAGGATCTTTTGTAAAGGTTAATCCAGTATCCGTAATAGCTAGCATTCTTTGCAGATACTTGGCAAAATCACTTGCATTCATTTTCTAAACTTTCTACTAACTTGGCTAGATTCATGGAGTTCGAGCCTTTGAGCAAGATTTGGTCATTGGCACCGAGACTTTCCTTGACCTGCTTGACAAGGTCTTCAAATTGATCTTCGCTCGCAGTTTTCTTAAAGTAGAAGACATGACCGATTGGGAACATTTGACTAACCAGTTGAGCCAATTCAGCAATGTCTTCCCCGTAGAAAATAACGGTATCAAGCACATCTGGGGAAAGGCTCAAAATCATCTGGTTATGGAGTTGGACAGACTGGTCTCCAAGTTCTTTCATATCTGCCAAAACCGCAATTTTCTTGCCTCCTTCGTTAGCTGGGATGGCAGAGAATGTCTCCAAAATCAACTTCATAGCAGTGGGATTGGCATTGTATACGTCAGACAGAATATCTGCTCCATTGGCTGCTTTCTTCCACTCAGTACGGTTACGCGTCAATTCTAGGTTCTGGAAAGCCTGACGAATTTGCTCCTCTAAAACTCCTTCTTGTAGAGCCACATAAGCAGCAATCATAGCATTGGTGGCATTGTACTTACCTGTCACTGGCAAATCAAGGGCTTGCTCCAAGAAATTAGCCTTAAAGGTCAGACTATCCTTGCGCTCAACCAAGTCTCTGATTTCTAACTCCGCTCCTTGCCCAAAACGGACTACCTTTTTATCAGTTGGCAAGTAGTCCTCTACAATCGGGTCGGCTGGTGTCAAAAGCAAAGAACCTGAAGCCATACCGTCTGCAATTTGCATCTTCCCTTTAGCAATCTCTGAACGGTCTTTGAAAAAGGCTAAATGGGCTTCTCCAACCAAGGTCACGATGGCTGTTTTTGGATGAGCTAACTCTGACAAGAGATGAATATCTCCCAAGTGATCCTGCCCCATCTCCAAGACCAATTTTTCTGTTCCCTCAGGCATATGGAGAACCGTGTAGGGAAGTCCAATCTCGTTATTGTAATTTCCTTGAGTTTTGTAGGTTTTGTAGGTTGTTGACAGCAAGTGCGCCAACATATCCTTGGTCGTTGTCTTGCCATTTGAACCCGTAACGGCAAAGACATCAACAGCCGTTTTTTCAAGATAGTAGGCTGCGAGGGTTTGAAAGGCAGTCAACACGTCGTCTACTAGAATGTGGGGATGATTTGCAACCTCTTTCTCAGACAAGGTTACTGCTGCACCATTTTCAAAAGCTGTTTCGATAAAATCATGGCCATCACGCGCTCCCTTGAGTGGCACAAACAAATCTCCTGCCGCAATTAAACGACTATCAAACTCTGCCTTAACTAGCGGACTATCTGGATAAACTGTCACATCATTTTTAGCCCCAACAACTTGTGCCACTTCGTGGATTGTTAATTTCATTTCTACTCCTTTAAAAAGGGTTGAAGTCCAAGAACTCGACTCACCTTACAGTGACGGTTCCGGCTTCTACCCTCTCTTTCATTTTTATAGCAAATGCGCTTCGCGCTTGTTAAAGCTTTCCTTGGCAAGGTCAACCAAACGCTCGATTAGTTCTGGGTAGCTGATTCCCATATTGTCCCATAGTAGTGGATACATAGACCACTGCGTAAAACCTGGCATGGTATTGAGCTCGTTTAGGAAAATCTCTCCCTTATCTGTATAGAAAAAATCGCAACGAGATAGACCGAGTCCACCGATCGCACGGAAGGCGGTTTCAGCATTTTGACGCATGACAGCTACTACATCATCACTAATCTTGGCTGGGATGTCCATGGTAATCTTGTTATCGATATATTTGGCATCGTAGTCGTAGAAAGCAACGTCCTTGACCACTTCACCAGGAAGCGTGCTCTTAACATCGTAGTTCCCCAAGAGACCAACCTCGATTTCACGGGCATTCACTCCTTGCTCTACCAAGACACGGCTGTCATATTGGAAGGCGAGTTCCAAGGCTTGACGGAGTTCTTCTTGGTTTTCAGACTTAGAAATACCGACACTTGAACCCATATTTGACGGTTTCGTGAAGACTGGATAAGTCAATTTTTCTTCAACTTCAGCGATTTTAGAAGTCACATCATCACCTTCGACGATGGCCACATAAGGAACTTGAGCAATCCCTACAGATTCTAAAACACGCTTAGTCGTAATTTTGTCCATGGCAAGGCTTGATGACAAGATATTGCAACCGACATAAGGCATTTTCAAAACTTCCAAGAATCCTTGAACTGAACCATCTTCTCCCATTGGACCGTGAAGAACTGGAAAGACCACAGCACCTTCTTCGTAGATGGCACTTGGCGCGATTTTCTTGTCCCAGTCAATAGTCGCATTGGTCATGAGACGATCCTCTTGACCTGGAGTCTGGCTAAATTCTTGCGTTTTGATAAAGTCACCTGACTGACTGATGAAGAAAGTCTTGACTGTGAAACGATCGTAATTGACCGCACGCATGACACTCTCAGCTGATAGTACAGAGACTTCACGTTCCGCACTACGTCCACCGTATAAAAGAATAATTGTTTGTTTCATATTACTGTCCTATTTTCTAATAGAATACTCGCACCTTA
Source organism: bacterium (assembly GCA_905221335.1). Lineage (GTDB taxonomy): Bacteria > Bacillota > Bacilli > Lactobacillales > Streptococcaceae > Streptococcus. The sequence continues at coordinate 208,965 of CAJNCT010000001.1, read as the reverse complement.
GTATATCATATTTGCTTCTTTTTTGAAACTTGAACATGGTACTGATAGTAAAGAAATATAAAAAGAGACCGATAACGACAAACTCGGTCTCCCCGTTCTTGTATAAATGAATTGAGTTCGTAAATTTGTTTACTCCTACAACTCTGTTCGATTTTCAATGGCTCGTAAGAGTGTGACTTCGTCCGCATACTCGATATCTGCTCCCACAGCTAGGCCTCGTGCTAAACGAGTAACCTTGATACCAGCTGGCTTGAGGAGACGAGAGAGGTACATAGAGGTCGCTTCCCCATCAGCCGTCGCATTGGTCGCAACGATAACCTCTGAAACCTCACTATCCATGAGACGGGTCATGAGACTCTTGAGATTGATATCGTCTGGGCTGATGCCATTCATAGGAGAAATGAGGCCATGCAAGACATGATAGAGTCCGTGGTATTCTTGGATATTTTCCATTGCAGCCACATCGCGACTATCTTCTAGCACCAAGATGGTTGTCTGGTCACGAGTTGGATCTGTACAGATAGAGCAAGGATCATCGTCAGTCAAGCGACCACAGATGGAACAATAGGTCAACTCCCGCTTAGCAGACAGGAGATTTTTGGCAAATTCATTGACATCGTCATCAGACATTCCAATGGTATAGAAGGCTAGGCGGGTAGCCGTTTTAATCCCGATACCTGGTAACTTTGAATAGCTATCAATCAGCTTGGCAATAGGTGTTGGATACAGCATAAGTTCCTTTCTAATTCATTGGATGGTGTTGGTGATAAAGATTGATAATATCGCGTGCAATCGAAGGTCCGACACCATTTGTAAGATTAGTGTTATGAGGAAAGACGACTGCAACCGCGATTTGGGGATTTTCGGTTGGTGCATAGGCAACTGCATTCGTATTGTTGGCTTTTTGACCACCATTAACGTAACTTTCGGCTGTACCTGTCTTTCCACTGATGGAAACGGCTGCACCATTTGAGAAGGCACGACCAGTTGTCAGAGCGCTCGTTCCATGCGAAACTTGATAGAAACCTTGCTGCAAGATAGCCATATCTGCTTCTGAAATATTAACCTTGTTCAGTTCCTTAGTGGCTGTTTCTTGAACCAGACTGCCTAAGCCACCTTGGTCATTGTTTCCATAAACGCCTTCAACGATATGGGGAGCCAGACGCACACCATTGTTTGCAATGGTTGCGACATACTGGGCTAACTGCATCGGAGTATAGTTATCAAACTGACCAAAAGCATTATTTAGATAGTTGGCCAAATCAAATTCTTTTGGTATAAATCCTGTTGATTCATCTGGAAGGTCAATCCCCGTTGAAGCTCCAAGTCCATATTCCCCAAAGGTTGATCGCAATTTGCCCATTGCAGTCTCTAACTGTCCCGTTGCGGCCACCATGTTTGGTGTGTAGGTCTGTCCCATAATTCCCAGAGCTGTTTGCACCATGTAGGTATTAGAGGAATACTCCAAGGCTTCAACCGCTGTGATAGGAAAAGAACCGTATGACAAGGTGTACCATGAATTGATAGGGGCCGAACCTTGGAAAACAATCGGCTGGTCTGTCAAGGTTTGATTGCCTGATAAAACTCCATTTTCCCAACCAGAGCTGATGGTTGCTGCCTTGACGACAGATCCTGGTACAAAGACATTGGTAACCGTTCCTAGAGAGTCTGGACTTAATTTCCCTGATTGGACATCATGCTTGATACCAGACATAGCTAATACTGCACCTGTTTTAGGATTGAGAGCGACTGCGTAGACTCCTTCCGAATATTTAGCGCCACCATTACTTAACTCGGAGTTAAAGTAGCTCTTGAGTAGATCATCCACACCATTCTGGAAAGCTAGGTCAATCGTTAGTTTGATATTGTTTCCTTTGCTTCCTTCCTCGACATTTTCCACACTTTCCATGTTTCCATGTTTGTCGAGATGTACTTCTTTGACAGAGCGTTTACCTTGGAGGACATCTTCATATTGCTTTTCAAGATAAGAAGTTCCCACTCGGTCATTGAGAGAGTAGCCTTTCTTGAGATAAGCGTCAACTTCCTCAGCTGGAAGTCCTGACTTTTCATTTGAAACGCTACCGACGATAGACGATAGAGAAGTGTCTAGTACTTTTCGGTCCCATGAGGTTGAAATGCTAATGCCCGGTAATTCCTTGGATGCAGAAGCCACAAGAGCGACCTGAGTATCATCCAAAGCATCTGTTGAAATGGTGCCCGTTGCAAAATTTTCAACTGCATTGAGCTGACTAAAGAGATAGATTTCCTTTTTCTGGTCATCTGTATAATTGAGTTGACTCACGTCTATGCTTTCAACCGCATTATTGTAGAGCGTCGCTTCCGATAAACGGTTCCCATCTGAATCCAGACGTTTATCGCTTGGCAGAGCCTCGACTGTTTTTTTGTATACGTCCTGGTCCGCCAAGTAGTAGTCTGCAATCTGACGGTCTGTGAGTTCAGGGGAAGTGACATTCACGTAAGTCAGCAGTTTTTTAGCCGTCTCCTTTAACTCTGCCGCCGTCATCTTATTGTTTCGTGTGAAAGAAACAACTTGTTTAAGTGTGTTTTCTACCAAGGGTTTCCCTGTTGCATCATAAATCTGCCCTCGAGCTGAGCTGGTTGTCACCCTGGTCTGACTGGCTGATGCCAACTTTGCTTCATAGAAATCTTTATTCAGTACCTGCATGTATAACAATCGACCGATAATGGTCATAAACAGCAGGATAACTATCGCAAACAGTAAATTAAGCCGAATCGGAATCGAATGGCTATTGAATTTTCTCATACAACTAAGACTCTTTTCTAGAAAAATTTCTGATTTTCACCTTTATTTTCCCTAAAATAATAGAGCAAACGGGTGAAGCTCGGTACTTTTCATTGTACCATATTTTACGGAGAAACTCTTGGAAAAGTCGAAGCATTTTTTGACTTTTAACTGAAAATGCCTTTTTATTTAGTTATCCTAACTTCTATGATATAATGATGTTAATAAGCAGGTAATCGTCAACTTTTAAGAGTTTGACTCATGAAAAGGAGCTCCATGAAAAAGCAGGATATCGCAACTATTATTGATCTTCATTTTGAAGAATTAACAGAGTTAGAGCAGGAAATCGCTCGTTATTTCTTGCAGGTAGATACGATTGTGGATGATCTATCATCGCAACAGGTTACTCAAAAACTGCATGTTTCCCAAGCTGCTCTTACCCGTTTTGCAAAAAAATGTGGCTTTACTGGCTATCGAGAATTTGTCTTTCAATACCAGCACCAGGCTAGTAAACCGGACACTCATTCGCACAAACACAGTCCTTTGACCAAACGTGTTTTACGAAGCTACAGCAACCTACGGGAACAAACACAGGATTTAATTGACGAAGAACAACTGGAACGAGTTGCCCAGCTAATCGATGACGCTGAACGAGTTTACTTCTTTGGAACGGGAAGTTCTGGTCTGATTGCCCGTGAGATGAAACTCCGTTTTATGCGTCTAGGTGTTGTCTGTGAAGCTTTGACCGATCAGGATGGCTTTGCATGGACGACCAGTATCATGGATGAAAACTGTTTGGTACTTGGCTTTTCCCTGTCTGGCACCACCCAATCCGTCCTCGATAGTTTGTTGGATGCCAAGGAAATGGGGGCTAAGACCATTCTCTTTACCAGCGCTCCAAACAAAAATAGTCAGGCTTATACCGAAACAGTCCTCGTCGCAAATCATAGCCAATCTTCTTACATCCAGCGTATTTCCGCTCAGCTCCCTATGCTCATTTTAATAGATTTGATTTATGCCTACTTTTTGGAAATCAATCGAGATAGCAAGGAAAAAATCTTTAACAGCTATTGGGAAAATAAAAAACTCAACGGCTATCGTAGACAAAAACGCGTTAGAAAATCCTAGTTTGGCTCAACCAAACTAGGATTCTTTTGTTTTGAAATGATAATTGGCTAATAGGTTGTCTTTCCAATTTTTCTCTTTGTGCTGATGCTTTTTTATCTGTATTTTTCAATTCTTCCATAAATTCTCCTCTCCGTTTTTTAATCTTTGACAACAAAAAAAGGAAGTATCAGCTATTTGCTTTTACTTCCTTTCTCTAATTTTATTTAATTGTTTTGCTTCGACAAGCTGAGATTTAGATTTTAACCCTTACAGAAAATAAAACGGGCTATTCTCCTGAAATGTGTTCTATAAGATTATAGTTTAATGCAAAGTGTAGCTATATAATCATTTCCATAACGTGATAATCGATGTCTTTTGTCACACGATTCATAAAAATCGATCATAGCGAGACCATTTTTTAGTTGTCCTCTAATCTGAGTTTCTAAGGTATGGCTAAATTCATATCCATATTCTGGATTGATGGTGATTTCGCCTTCCTCTTCAAGCTCTCTTGAATTAAAAGGTAGTGAAAACTTTAAAAGTAATTCCTCATCGGGTTTGTCCCATACAATGTCAGCATCATACATGTATATCCAAGGATTCATAAATCCGACCATTAACAGTCCACCCTTTTTCAATACTCGAGCGGCTTCTTTATACATGTTTTCTAAATCTTCTATATATACATTTGAAACTGGATTAAAAACAATATCAAAAGTTTCATCTTCAAATGGAAAAGGTTTTGTCATATCGCCTTGAACGGTATTGATCTTTAAGCCTTCTCTTTTAGCAACCATCTCGTCTCTTTCTAATTGTGATGTAGAAAAATCCATGATGGTGACATCATAACCTTTTGCAGCAAAAACGGGACCCTGCTGACCACCACCACAAGCTAAACCTAATATCTTTTTTCCCTTGGCTTTTTCAAACCATTCTATCGGAACTTTTTTCCCAACAGTTAAGGCAACAGAAATTGGATGTTTTCTAGCTTCTTCTAATTCTTCATGTGTCAACGGCTCAGTGTAGTCATTTTTTACATTATTCCATCTATCTTCATTTAATTTTATATAATTGTTCATCTTATCATCTCCTCATAATTTTATACTATTTCGATTTAAGGTGAATATGTTGCCATTACAGTTTTATCACCTCTACAAATTCTAATTTGTCAATTCTCATCCATCTCATTATATCACTTTTTCTTCTTGGCTTAGTTTAGTTTTTAGAAACAAAGTAAAGAGCTTGCGCCGTCTTCTAAGATTATCTTAAAGGATATCTCCTCTCATATATTCTTCTACGGTAGGAACTCTGCTCCTATCGTTCATTTTTTATAATTCCTCTTTGTCTTTCTCATACCCATGAAGCAAGGTCGCATAATAGTCTTGATCGGTCTTTCCGCTACTTTTCATATACCTTGACAGTTTTTCCATCATCAAAAAAAGAATTAAGCAAAACAGTTTCACTCAAGTAGTGATTCAGTGTTTTTCTTAATTCTATAGTTCCAAACTAGGATTGTTTTGTTTTAAAATGATAATAGGCTCCCAACATACCTGCTGTGTTTTGGTGATGGGCAAATTCCAATCGTGTTTTTTCAGCTAGGCTTGGCACCAAGGCTGCCTTCAAGGATGTGCGAATCTTCGGTTTGAGGATAGCCTCTTGCCCCATGATACCGCCACCAAGAATGACCACTTCTGGATTGGCCACATAGCAAATATTTGCCAGACCTTTCCCAAGGTAATCTACCATGCGGTCAATCCCAGCCATACAGATCTTGTTTCCTTCGGTAGCTTCCTTGAAAATGCGTCGGCCATTCCACTGATCAACTGAATCTCCATGAGCTGTTGCTACATACTCAACCAAGGCTGTCGTAGAAGCAAGATCCTGAAAAGCTCCATCCTGCATATGCATATAACCGACTTCGCAGGCTGAATTGCTAAATCCATGGAAAACTTTCCCATCCATAATCAAGCAACCACCGATACCTGTTCCAATGGTCAAGCAAAGAGTCACACTCGTTCCCTTACCTGAACCAGATACTGCCTCAGCCAGACCTGCACAGTTGACATCATTTTCAATTTCACAAGGGATATTAAAGCTCGTCTCGATTTCCTTCTTGAACTGGGTTCCTGCATAGTTAGGGATTTGAGGACCGGCATAGAAAATCTCACCTTTGTCAGGATCGACCATTCCCGCTGAAGAAATGGCAACACCTGCTACCGGCCCTTTTTCTAAATAGCTGGCTACGATATCTTTGGCTTTTTGTAAGATATGAGGTCCACCTTTATGCGCCTCAGTTGGCATTTCATGCGATTCAACAAGTTCGCCTTCTTGGTCAATCAAACCATATTTGATGTTGGTTCCACCAATATCAATTGCAACGTAGTATGTCATAAATACCTCCTTATGGATTAGAGGAAGCGCTCCTTGGTTTCACGAATCAAGGCTGCAGCTGCTTCTACAACTGGGCGATCTTCTTCGGTTACTGGCGTCAATGGTGAACGAACAGATCCAATGTTCAAACCTTCATTGATCTTCAAGACTTCTTTGATGACACAGTACATATTTCCATGAGCAGCAGTCAATTTACCAATGATTGCATTGATAGCGTATTGCAATTCACGCGCTGTTTCCAAGTCTTTCTCAGCAATCAACTGATTGAGTTTCAAGAAGAGTTCTGGCATAGCACCATAAGTACCACCGATACCAGCTTTAGCACCCATGAGGCGACCACCTAGGAATTGTTCATCTGGACCATTGAATACGATGTGGTCTTCTCCACCAAGGCTGACAAAGGTTTGGATATCTTGAACTGGCATAGAAGAGTTCTTAACACCGATAACACGTGGATTCTTCAACATTTCAGTGTAAAGACTTGGAGTCAAAGCAACACCTGCTAACTGAGGAATGTTGTAAATAACATAGTCTGTGTTTGGTGCTGCAGCACTAATGTCATTCCAGTATTTGGCAACTGAGTACTCAGGCAAGCGGAAGTAAATCGGTGGAATCGTTGCAATGGCATCTACACCCAAACTTTCTGCGTGGCGAGCAAGTTCCATACTATCCTTTGTATTATTGCAAGCAACGTGAGCAATGATGGTCAATTTGCCTTTGGCAACTGCCATGACTTCTTCCAAAATCAACTTGCGGTCCTCCACACTTTGGTAGATACATTCACCAGAAGAACCGTTGACATAGAGACCTTGAACTCCCTTATCAATGAAGTATTGAACCAAGGCACGTGTACGCTCTGGACTGACTTCTCCTTGATCATCATAACATGCGTAGAAGGCTGGAATGACACCTTCGTATTTTTTCAAATCTGACATAGATTTTCTCCTAAGATTTCTTTTTTCTGCTGAGAGCAGTTCTATTTTTTACAAGTTTAGTATACACCTTGTGAAAATCGCTTTCAATATCTTGTATACACTTAGATTTTAGTTTCTACTTGTATTTTAGAAACCGTAACGATTGAAAGTAGTTTCAGAAGCAAGCCATCCTACTGGTATTTGGCGAAGATTTTCTCCATCAATCCTGCTTGGAGAAAGACTAGCAAACCAAAACCAAAGAGGATAAAGGCTGATCCACCCAAAAGGAGAGTGAAGGCGGATAGATAAAGAACCATCACTATGAGAAAGAGAATGGCTAACATGAGGAAGAACCATGGAAAGTTAAAACTTGCCAAGATAAGCCCTTTTTGCAATACTTCTTTCCAAGACAAATCATAGCGTGCAGCGATGGGATAACTAGCCAGCATCACCAGAGTGAGGAAGATGAGAATCCCCAAACATATAGCTTTCACAATCTGGAAAGGAAAAGCTGTCTGTCCCCAGAAGAGATAGAGGTCTAAAAGACTCAACAAAACAATGCCTAACTCCAGCAAACCTAACTGAAGACCCAGTTTCAGATTTTGCTTGAAGGCTCTTAGATAGGTTCTGAAAACTGGAACTCGTCTGCTTCTCTTAATCTCAAACATGGTTTCATAGAGACTGATTTTCGCCACTCCAATCGTCACGATGGGCAAACAAGAGACGACAAAAAGAAGATTGGCTGTCACGATATCCAAGACCTTCTCACTGAAACGCATGAGAAAATTATCTGTATCAAATGCTGCCTTGATAAGGCTTACTCCTTTTTGTGCCATGTTTGCTCCTCCTGATTCTTTTAATCAATCAAAATTTTAAAGAGATATTTGCGAACCTTCTCTTCCATACCTGCATAGCCATTTGGCTGGTGAGGTTCTCCTGGGAAGAAAATCGCAAAATTGTGATAGCCCAACAAAAGTGGGTATTTTTCATGACAATGGACAAAGCCAATGTCGCTCGCTTCGTCGAATGCTACCGCTTCGTCTTTGATACGTGAACCGTAGCTCGAATATTCATGTCCTTCTACCAGCAAATGCAAGTCTGCATAGTTCTTATGGTGCTCAAATTGATCATTTTCAACTTGATTGAGGACATTTTCCTGAACAACTAGAAAAACCTTGTCCTCATCAATCTCATACTTACCGAGTTCGAAAGAATCCTTACGGTGCTGATAGAGATAGTCGATAGCCTTGTCTAGATTGGGATGGATTCCCTTGTAAAAGGCGATGTTTTTCAAATCGTCAAAAATCATACTGTTACCTTCGTTTCTGATAGTTAACTAAAATCATAAATTAAGTTTATAAGTGTCTAACAAAATCTCTAAGGTAAGAAAATACCCAACATTTTGTAGACACTTATAACTCTATATTCTCTTATACTCAATGAAAATCGAAGAACAAACTAGGAAGCTAACCGCAGGCAATACTTAAGTATGGCAAGGTGATGCTGACGTAGTTTGAATTCGATTTTCGCAGAGTATTATCCTTTAACAGCTCCCATAGTGATACCCTGAGTGAAGGATTTTTGGAAGACAAGGAAGACGGTTACGATTGGCACTGCTGCGAGAGCTGCACCCGCCATGATCAAACCGTAGTTGGTTGCCATTTCGGCCTGCATGGTCGCAACCCCGAGTGAGATAGTCAAGTTTTGACGTGAAGTCAACATAACCAACTGCATAAAGTAGTCGTTCCAAGTATTGATGAAGGTAAAGATCGCAAGAGCTGCAAATCCTGGTTTTACAATTGGGAAGGCTACGCTCCAGAAGGTACGAATCTCACCACATCCGTCGATTTTAGCTGATTCAAGCAATTCTGTCGGGATATTTTCGCTGAATTGTTTCATAAGGAAGACCCCAAATGGCCATCCGATCAAAGGCAAGATAACTGCCCAGAGAGTATCGTGAATTCCCATGAAGTTGACGATACGTACCAATGGTACAAGGACAACTTGTTTTGGAAGTGCCATGGCAGCGATAAAGACTGCAAAGAGGATGCGTTGACCATAGAAACGTTTTTTAGCCAAGACATAACCTGCTAGAGAAGAGGTTGCACAAACTAGGAACATGGTTACCAGTGAGATAAATACAGAGTTCCACATCCACTGCATAGCAGGGTTTTGCACCATGAGTTGTTGGAAGTTTTCCATGGTTGGCATTTTAGGGAACCACTGTGGCGGAATCATAATGGTATCAGGCTGTGATTTGAAGGCCCCTGTCAAAATCCAGTAGAATGGAAAGATGAACAGCACGGTCAACAAGAGCAAGATAATCGTTGAAATAACAGTGAAAGCTGTTAAGGGTTTCTTTTGTGTAGGTTGCATAACTGTCTCCTTTCTTTAGTATTCTACGTCGTTTCCGAGGATCTTGAATTGAGCAAAGCTGACAATGGCAATCATCACTGCCAAGAAGACACCGATAGTATTGGCATAGCCGTACTCTGTCAATTGGAAGGCTTTTTCGTAAAGGTAGTACATCAAGGTACTTGTTGAGTAGTTTGGACCACCAGAAGTCAAGAGCTGAATCAAAGCGAAACATTGGAATGAGTTGATGGTTGTGATGATCGCGATGTAAAGAGTTGTTGGAAGAAGGCTTGGCCATTTGATCTTCCAGAAGACTTGAAATTCAGTCGCACCGTCAACACGCGCCGCTTCAACAAGTGAGTTGTCAATATTCCCCATAGCAGCGATATAAAGGATAATCGGTTGACCAACAGATGTTGTCAAAAGGATAATCATAATCGCTAGCAAAGCCCAGTTTTTGTCACCCAGCCAAGAAATGTTTTGGCTGATGATATGGCTTGACTTAAGGACAAAGTTTAGAATCCCTGATAGGGGGTCATAGATCCATTTCCATACAACCGTTACGGCCACACTACCTGTAACTACAGGAAGGAAGAAGACGAAACGATAGAAAGAACGGGCAATCGCATTTTGATGATAGGTTTGAGATGCTACAAAGAGCGAGAAGAGAACCACAATCGGTACTGATCCAATAACTAGGATAACGGTATTGATCAAAGACTTGGTAAAGACAGGGTCTTTAAACATGCGAATGTAGTTATCCAAACCAACAAACTCAAAGCTGGTCATGGAGTAGTTAAAGAAGCTTGTAATGAATCCCATAATCATAGGAGCCAAGACAAAGATCACAAAGAAGAATAATACTGGTGCTAGGAAAGCATAGGAAATCACTGTTTCCCGCATACGAATTTTATTGACTTTCACAGTCGGCACCTCTCTTTCAAATAGAATAGTTTTTGATTTTCTTGAACTGTTTTAAAACCAAAATGAAATTTTTTAAGATTCGCTTATGTAAGAACTTCATTTTAATTTCGTGACAGTTCCTTACATTTCAAACAAAAGTCCCCCTTTTCTTACACCGTAGTGCACAGGGAAAAGGGGGAATCAATCTGACTTAGTGCTTATTGTTTTGTAGCTTTTTTGATGGTTTCGTTAGCTTTTTCAGTGAAGGCTTTCAAAGCATCCGCTGGTTTTTCGTCACCATTTGATACAGATTGCAACATTGGGAACCAAAGTGTTCTCATTTCAGCAAATCCGTCGATAGTGTTGTAGTATGGTGAGTAGTATTTAGTCCAGCTGCTGATTGTTTCCATACGTTTGTCATCATAAAGTTTGCCAAATGATGTACGAACTGGGAAGGCACCTGTACGAACTACGTCTTTAGGACCCCATTCTTTGTCATCTGCGATGAATTGAACGAATTTCTTAGCTGCTGCGACTTTCTTGTCGTCTTTGTTGTTGAATACTGCAAATCCATTTACAAGGTATTCAAGAGATGGTTTACCAGAGTCTGATGGGAATGGTACTTCTACCACGTCTACCTTACTTGCTTCCAAGAGTTTCGCTTGGATACCGTTTTGAGCTGGAGCCCAAAGGATTGTGTATGAAGTTTGACCGTTAGCAAAGTTTTGGATGTCTGCTCCACCGTCAAATTGTGAACCATTGTTCAACAAACCGTCTTTAATCCAGCTAGCAGCTTTTTCAAGACCTTTGACGAATTTAGGATCGTCTGTTGTATATTTTGTTACATCTTTGTCTGTTACAGAACCGCCATAAAGGTTTGCGATGAAGGCACGTGTTCCTTGGTCTCCCCCTTGACCAGAACTGAACAATGAACCTGGTGTATATCCTTTATCTTTAAGCGCTTTCAAAACTTTTTCAAAGTCATCAGTTGTCCAACCTTCTTTTACAAGGTTTGCAACTCCAGCATCTTCCAACATTTTCTTGTTCATAGCCATGTAGAATGGAGCTGAACTGATTGGATACATGTAAGCTTTGTCTCCAGCCTTACTTGCTTGTACGATGTTTTCGTTGTTGACATCTTTGACGAATTCGTCTGTGAAGAGGTCGTTCAACTCAGCCAATTTACCATTTTTACCGTATTGGATGATACGCCCTGGTGCGTCAAAGAGTACGTCTGGCGCTGTTCCTGCTTCGATGGCTGTTGTGATCTTTTCTGGACCTGACTTGAAGTCGATGGTTTCCAATTTCACTTTTACATCTGGATTTGCTTTTTCGAAAGCTTCGATGATTGATTTTTCATAAGTTCCAACACCGTCACCCGTTTTTTCTTGTGTGAAGACTGGGAATGCCCACCAAGTGATTTCTGTTTTTCCGCTATCGCTTCCTGATTTTCCAGCATCTTTACTTCCACCAGAGTTACCACAAGCAGCAAGGCCAAGAATCGCAGCACCTGCAAGTACTGTACAAGCTAGTTTTCTAAATTTCATTTGTATTCTCCTAATTGTTAAGCGTGTCCATATTGGATAGTGAGTAAGCTTCTATTTGTATACGTTTTCATTTTATCCGACGCATCGACCACTCTCCTCTGTTTTGAGATTATGTTATTTAAGACCGGCAACAAAGCGTTCCGTAATCTCTTTTGGTCTAGTAATAGCTCCACCGACAACAATGCCTCGTACCCCATATTCAAGGATTTGTTTGGCTTGTTCTGGTGTATGAATTTTTCCTTCAGCGATGACATCCACACCGGCATCGCAGAGTTTTTTGATCAGTTCAAAGTCTGGACCATCTACTTTCGGACTATAAGAAGTATAACCTGATAGAGTTGTTCCAACAAAATCAACACCTGCTTCAACTGCTGCAATTCCTTCTTCAAACGTACTGGTATCAGCCATCAAGAGTTGATGCGGATATTTTTCTTTGACTTGTCGGATAAAGTCCTGAATTTCTAAACCGTCGTAACGTTCACGTTTGGTACAATCCAGAGCAATGACCTCAATGTCTAGTTCAGCCAGTTCATCAACTTCTTTCATCGTAGCTGTAATGAAAGGCTCCTGTGGCGGATAGTCACGTTTGATGATCCCGATAATCGGAAGTTTCGTAACCTCCTTGATCTCCTTGATATCGCGAACACTGTTTGCTCGGATACCGACTGCTCCACCTTGCTCAGCCGCTTTGACTAGCAAGGGAATGACTCCTCCCGCTTCTGTATAAAGCGGTTCATGAGGAAGTGCTTGACAAGAAACAATGATTCCATCTTTGATTTGTTCAATCAAGGCTTCTTTGCTAATCTGTGGCATCCCATTTCCTCCTTTTCTTTGTTCCTATGGGCTTATTATATATCATTTGTTAAGCGCTTTCAATAGTTTGTGGTGGAATAGATTTCAGTTTCAAAACTATTTTATAGAACAGACTATCCTGAAAGTAGTTTCAGACATCTTAGAATTTCTTATTAGCACACCTTGAGACGAAAGAAAAAGATAACAGGCTGAAAAACCTGCTATCTCCTTCTATTTTTACAAAGTAAAATGATTTAAATTATTCTCTTACTTTTCTCTCTTTTTCCCCATTGCAAACAAGCCAAGGAAGAAAGCTGTTAATCCTAGTGAGGCAAGGAGGCTACTCTCCTTGTTCCCTGTATCAGGAAGTGTCTGCTGAGCAAGAGGAGCTTTGTAAGTATAATCTTCTGCAGCAAGAGTTACAAGCGAATCAGTTCCCTTATATTCTGCAATTTCATGTACAGCTGCAGTGGCTGCATTCACGCCACCTGTGTACTCTGGAAGTTCATGGACAGCTGCCTCAACAGCATTAACTCCGCCTGTAAATTCTGGCTTTTCAACTGTCGGAGCTGACTCTTCATCCGCTGTCCCTAGTGAGCCTGTGTACTCTGGTACTTCATGAACTGCGGCCTCAACAGCATTAACCCCGCCTGTAAATTCTGGTTTTTCAACTGTTGGTGCTGGCTCTTCGCCGGATGTCCCTAGTGGGCCTGTGTACTCTGGGTCTTCATGGACTGCGGCCTCAACAGCATTAACTCCGCCTGTAAATTCTGGGTTTTCAACTGTTGGTGCTGGTTCCTCACCCGCTGTGCCTAATGGACCTGTGTACTCTGGGATTTCATGAACTGCGGCCTCTTCACCCGCTGTGCCTAATGGACCTGTATATTCTGGTACTTCATGAACAGCAGCCTCTTCACCATTCACACCGCCTGTAAATTCTGGTTTTTCAACTGTTGGTGCTGGTTCCTCACCCGCTGTCCCTAGTGGGCCTGTATATTCTGGCACTTCATGAACAGCAGCTTCACTTCCGTTCATTCCATTCGAAAGCTTAGTGCCCGCTACAGAGACTGGTAAATTATGCATACTTTCAATTGCACCTTCTGCCAGACCTGTAACTTTTTGACCCATATCCTCTGAATCCACCGTAAATAGGAGGGTTTTTGTGTCATACTGGGTCATGAAGCGTGCTGTTTTACCATTTGCCAATTGAAGGGTTGGTGCCTTGTTGACCAATACTTCCGAATCAAACTCCATAGCAAGAATGCCTGGCCATTTTTCAATCGCGTATTTCACTTTTGCTTCTTTAGGAGAAATCCAATCCTTGGTCAAGAAATCCCAGTTGAATTTCTTATAGGATAAAGTATAATCGTTTTGATTGCCAGCCGCATGCTCATAAAGCAAACCATATTCGCCATTTCCGAGTTCTTGGAGTGAGTTGTAAGCAAACTTACCACTTTGTATAGGATTGTGTTTCAGCCATGTCAACTCACCATTCTCCTCAACACGAGCTAGGTGAACCAAACCATTGTTTCGTCCAGGACCACCAGCATTGCTGAGTAGAATGTATTCCTTTCCTTCATGCATGGTGTGAATAGCGGACATTTGAACATAAACATCTTTTACTTGAGGATAACGTTTGATTTCCTTATCCCACGTTGCTCCCCCATCATGACTGGTCGCAACCTGAAGATCACCAGTCAACCCACGCATAAAGAGCTTGAGATCCCCATTATTCAACTGAACAACAGTTGACTCCGTATTTTGGGCGCCTGGATTATTCATGGTAGAAGAGTGAATGGTTTGGTTGCCTACTGGACGGTTATCATTAACTGCTTCCCCTGCTTGCCATGTTTCACCATGATCATCTGAATAAATTACACGAGATGATTGAGAACCACTTAGGTAGGAAACGTTGTTTGTTGTATAAACTGGAATCACCAGTCTTCCCTTATGAGGTCCTGTACGCAAGGCAATCCCCGTACCAGGTCCAGTTCCTAGGAAGTGCATCCAATCTTTCCGAATCCCATGTGTAATATCTTTTGGTGCAGACCAAGTCTTCCCATCGTCATCACTGTAGGACATCCATAGGTAGTTGGTATTGGAAACTCTAAAAATATTCTTCTCGCTATACTCAAAATAAATATTCCCGATTAGCTCATTCCCTTTATACAAATCCCCCTTATCGCTGTAGGCTGGTTTTTTAGGGTCAACGACAACACGATAATCTGTCTTTCTGTTTTGAGGGTCGAAAACCTCTCCGTTTTCTCGAATCGTATAGCGACCTGATTCTCCTTGCTTATATAAAACTTGATAAACTTTATCTCCCACTTGTTCATAAGCTTTCGGAGCTTGCCCCGGCAATGAAAATACTGCCTTACTCTCAAGGAACATGTCATAAATTGCAAAAATTCTCTTTGTTTCAGGGTCTTGTACCAAGGCCATATCAATATTGACTGGAGATGGCCAATCTGCATGTTTAGCGTGCTCATTGTCACGAGGATTTGAGATTACGATTCGGTCTCCCCATGTTTTTCCATTATCTGAGCTACGACGAACAACCATCCCAATATCTCCCCAGTCAGAATGGTGCAAACGTCTTTCATCCGTTCCAGCAATCAGCGTTCCTTTATCAGTCTTGAGAAGAGCTGGGATACGATAACTCTTGATACCATCTTTATTTGGTTGATTGTTCCTACCACCTTCAAAGACGTCTTCTTTCTCAGTAACTTTTGCTCCCTCAGGAAGTTTCTGTTCCAATTCACCTCTTTCAAATAATTGACTCCGTGTTTGAACTTCATCTGGGCTTAAAGCACGATCATAAACGGTTAGGTTTCGAACTTGTAGATTTGAGGACCAAACTGTTTTCTTGCCCCGTTTGGTTGCTCCAAGTTGAGCTTGATTAACATTTGGCATATCTTTGATAAAGTTCCCAGATTTTAGACTTGTTCGAGATAAGACACCGTTCACATAGAGACGAACTCGACCATGAGGTAACTCCGCTGTCGGTTGTTCGACAGTAAAAGTCACGGAATTCCATTGTCCTGGGCGAACTTTCAAAGGAGCATCTGTATACTTATCATAGAACTGTTCCCCGTTAGCGCCACGCCCTTCAATAAGAGCTGTATTATCAAGGACGGACATAGTAAAGTACTCATTTTCCTTGGTGTCACTGGATACAGAGAAGAGATTGTAAAAGCGTGGAGCTGATGCATCTGGTTTGAACTCCATGTGAACTGTAGCATTTTTTAGTTGCTTTAGTTTATTTAGTTCACTTGATAAATCAACTCTCTGACCATTTGCCGCATTGGTCTCAACATCTTCTTTTTCAAGGACTGGAGTGGCATTTTTTAAATCTCTTGAGTAATAGTCACGAGGAATAGCACCCTGATCCTCTGATTCCTCTTCCTTATTTGCTTCTTCTGCGGGGGTCTCCGTAGAGGATGGGGTTTCTGACTCTGCACTCTCATTTTTTTTCAAATGATCTTGGTCCACCTCAACGCCGTTGTCTTGAGCTGCTGCCAATTTACCAGCCAAATCCTTATCCAAATGAGCAAGATCTCCCGAGGACGCTTCTTTTGGCAATTCTGATAAACCTTGACCAGGTTCGACAGTTTCTGTATTGGCCCCTGCTGAATTGGCTTGCTCTTGAGCTAATACTGGATTTGCTCCAAATACCACTGTACCAATCACTACAGATGCCGCCCCAACTGCAAATTTTCGAATTCCGTATCGCTGTTTCCGATCAAAATCCCTATACTTCATATTTTTACCTTTCATATTCTCCATAAATAAAGCGCTTTCTTTTTTTCTTAAAATTTTTAGTTCCTCCAACTAAACAAGTAAAAAGAAAGTAACCGACTGAATGAGACCTCCCATTCTTCAAACGTCCACTGCTCTTACTCTCTGACCAAACAGCGGAAAGTTTCCTCCTTTCGCACAATGTCTTTCCCTTATTATACAATAAACTCTGAACTTTATAGCTAAATGATATAGAATAGATTCTACTTTTAAAACTATTTTAATATTTCAAATTTCCTGAAAGTACTTTTCGATTTTGGAAAACAAAAAGGGAGCTCAAGGCTCTCTTAAACTTATTTTTTTACATAGGAGAAAGGAATCTCACTGCCACAGAGCCAGTTGTAGACTTGGTCATTGACAAAAACATTCATGGCTTCGTGAGCATACTCAGGCATGATACGATAGGCCTTGTCGCAAGTTAGGCGGTTGTAAATCGCAAACTGGGTAATGGGATAGCAAACATCGTCGTCCAAGCCTGTAATCATCTTGACCTCACCTTGAATGCGATGGGCAAGATTTTTCACATCGATATAGGCAAGGGTCGCCATGATTTCCTCCTCTGTTTCATGGAAAGGATCGTGGAACTTGAAATAACGGAAGAGTTCATCATAGGCTTCACTGGTATTGCCAATCTCAAGCACTCGTCTAAAGTCTGACAAGAAGGGATAGATGGCAACTGTTTTCTGAATCCGAGGATTGAGTGCTGCTGCAACCAGGGCTAAAGCCCCTCCTTGTGAAGCACCATAGCTAGAAAGTCTTTCCTCATCTACCTGAGGCAGACTGGCAACAATTTCAACCAACTGGTAAATATCCAGATAGACATCCTTATAAAAGAGGTGGTCCCGACCTTCCACAGCACCACGGATGATATGCCCCTTCACAGTATTTCCAAGAGGAGAACGCAAGCCGTCTTGCGAATAGCCCGACTGGCCCCGCACATCCATGGAAACAACACCGTAACCAGCCACAGTATAGGCCAGCATGTCAGCCCAATCCCAGCCACGTCCCATATAGCCATGGAAATGGAAAATTAGGGGAACTTTTCCCTCAGTCTTTGGAAGGACGACGCGTGCATAGACCTTGCCTTCATTAGTTCCCTCAAAAGTGAGCTCAAAGCACTTGACTCGGGGAATGTGGAAATCTCTTTCCTCCAACTGGTAAGCTGGAAGAGTGGAAACTTCTTTTAATTCCTCATCCCAGAAAGCATCAAAGTCTTCTGGAACCTCATCCCGTCCTAGATAGGTCTTGATTTCTTCTAACAAAGCTGGATTTTTCATAGCATGCTCCTTTTATTTTGTAATCGCTATCATAACTCTAGCATATCTAGGAAAGCAATGCAAGAAAGAATGGTAAATAGAAAGTGAATTTAGATTCTCTAACTTCAAACAGAGCGTCTGAAAGTAGTTTTAAAAATAAAAAGAGCGTTTCCGCTCTCTGTGTATCAATAGCTGCTAGCTCCTTTCTCTAGTTTGACGGTTTGGAATTTCTTTTGGTAGGTTACTTTAATAGTCATGTGTGAGTCCTCGTTTCTTTTTGATGACTCTAGTATAAGACCCAAACCTAAAAGCTAGCTTATAGATTTCTTAGAAAAGGCTTAATCCAGATGTTCTCTCTTTTCTAAGTGGAGAGCAATCATGCGCCATTCTGGATCCTCTTGCCAGCCTTCTATCGAACTAATGTAGCTGGCAACCTTTCTGGCTTCTTCTAAAATCGGAAAATCTTCGATAATATCAGCCACTTGAAACTCTGGCAGTCCTGACTGTCTGGTTCCAAAAATCTCACCAGAACCACGCATTTTCAAATCTTCCTCCGCAAGGACAAATCCATTGGTGGTTTCTGTCATGATGCGCATGCGATCTTTCCCAGAATCCGTCTTGGGATTAGCTACAAGAACGGCATAGGATTGCTTGTCTCCCCGACCAACACGACCTCTGAGCTGGTGAAGCTGGCTGAGACCGAAGCGATCGGCATCCATGATAATCATAACGGTCGCATTGGGAACATTGACCCCGACCTCGATAACCGTCGTCGAAACCAAAATATCCGTCTTTCTCTCTTTGAACTCCTGCATAATCTGGTCTTTTTCATCACTCTTCATCTTACCATGTAGCAGAGCAACCTCAGCCTTGCCAGCAAAATGAGCTGTCAACTCCTCAGATAAGGCAATGGCATTTTTCAGATCCAGAGCTTCAGATTCTTCAATCAAGGGAGAGATGACGTAGGCTTGGGAACCTTTTTGGATTTCCCCCTCTAACCAAGTCAAGACCTGAGGCAGTTGCTCATGCTTAATCCAGCGAGTCACAATGGGCTTCCGCCCTGCTGGCATCTGGTCGATAATGGAAACATCCATATCTCCAAAGGCTGTGATGGCCAAGGTTCGTGGAATGGGAGTCGCCGTCATCATGAGAACGTCTGGATTGTCGCCTTTTTCCCGCAAAATACGCCTTTGCCCCACACCAAAACGGTGCTGCTCATCGATGATAATCAAACCAAGACGAGCATAATCTACTCCATCTTGTATCAGAGCGTGTGTTCCGATAATAAAGTCGGCCTCACCCTTGGCAATGGTCTCCAAGACTTCTCTTTTTTCTGCAGCTTTCAAGGAACCTGTCAAGAGAGCGAGTTTTAAGTCCGGAAAAAGGTTCTGTAAACTCTCAAAGTGTTGCTCTGCTAGGATTTCTGTCGGTACCATGAGGGCAGCCTGGTAGCCAGCCGTAACAGTAGCATACATAGCTAGACCTGCAACAACTGTCTTTCCGCTCCCTACATCTCCTTGTAGGAGACGATTCATGTGATGGTCGGACTTCATGTCGGTCAATATTTCCTGCAGACTCTTTTCCTGAGCTCGGGTCAGGGCGAAAGGCAGACTTTCTTTAACAGCCGACACTTTTTCCTGAGACCAGTTCAGAATCAGACCGCTTCCCTGAACTCTATTTTCAGACTTAAGCGTTTGCAACTGCATTTGAAAATAAAAGAGCTCCTCAAACTTGATACGGCGAAGGGCCTGCTTGTATTCTGCTAAATCCTTAGGAAAATGCATAGCGCGAACAGCCTGGCAACGGGACATGAGTTTGTATTTATCAAGTAAAGACTGGGGAAGATTTTCCTCTATCAAGAGGTCCATCCCCTGATCAAAGGCTGTCTTGATGACCTTGACCAGACTGGCCTGACTGATTCCTTGAGCCAGACGATAGACAGGTTGGAGGTCATCCTCAACCTGAGCCAGGACCTTCATCCCAGTCAGACTGGCCTTGGCACGGTCCCATTTCCCAAAGACAGCAAGAGTTGCACCCAACTCTATCTTATCAGCCAGATAGGGTTGGTTAAAGAAATTCACCGCAAAAACAACTTCTCCCTGCTTGAGACTAAAACGCAGACGATTGCGCTTGAAACCATAATACTGGACACTAGCAGGAGTCACTACCTGACCAGACAGAACCGCCTTTTCGCCATCTTCCAACTCTAGCACCTGCTTGGTCTTGAAATCTTCATAACGGAAAGGAAAGTAGAGCAAGAGGTCTTGCAAGTTTTCAATGCCTAGTTTGGCGTATTTCTCTGCTGACTTTGGTCCCACACCAGGTAAGACATGCAAGGGTTGGTGTAGATTCATGCTCCACTCCTTTCTTTGGTTTAATGATATTCTCTCGGAATGCGATCGCTGAGGAGGCAAACCACCTCATAATTAATGGTTCCGCGGTAGGTCGCTACCTGAGTTGCTGTGATTTTCTTGTCGCCGTTGGTGCCAATCAGTGTTACTTTTGTCCCTAGCGGATAAATTTTAGGCAAACGAATGGTGATTTGGTCCATAGAAACCCGCCCGACGATTGGGCAAGCTTGTCCATCTACCAAGACAGAGAAATTCTGCATATCACGTGTCCAACCATCCGCATAGCCGATTGGCACGGTCGCAATGACTTGCTCGTTATCCGCCTGATAGGTGGCTCCATAGCCCATACAAGCTCCAGCTGGAACTGTCTTGACATGAACTAGAGCAGACTCCAAACTCAAGGCTGGTGTCAAGGCATAAGGTAAGTCTAAGACATCTCCGCTTGGATTGAGACCATACATAGCGTCTCCCATACGGACAGCATTGAAAATAGTCTCTGCATGCCAGAGAGTCGTTGCCGAGTTGCTGGCATGAACCAGCTCTGGGACTTCCTTCATACTTGCCAAAATAGCTTTAAAGCGTTCTAACTGGGCATTAAAATAAGTATCTGATTCCTCATCTGCAGTAGCAAAGTGGGTAAAAATCCCTTCAACGCGAGCACCATGTTGCTTGAGCAAGTCTTGAGCCAGATCAGCTTCACTGGCATCTCTAAAACCAATCCGTCCCATTCCTGAATCAATCTTGAGGTGGACAGTCAAGCCAGTTAAATCTGCTTCCTTGTCTAACAGCGCTTGAATCCACTCCAATCCTGCCACTGTCAAGGTGATATCGTATTCTTTAGCAAGAGAAACAGCTTCGATTTCAGAAACTCCTAGAATAAGGATTTTCTTGCTGAGCCCTGCCTGTCTGAGTTCAATAGCTTCATCGATATTGGAAACGCAAAATCCATCAACATCATCTTGGATAGCTGTGGCAACAGCTACTGCCCCATGTCCGTAGGCATTGGCCTTAATCACTGCCCACTTGAGCGTCCCTTTAGGGATGTGAATTCCCATTTGCTGAATATTTTGTCGAATGGCTCCCAGATATATCAGAGCCTTGGTTGGTCTATGCGGACTAGCTTTCATGATTTTCCTCCAAAATGACACTGGCTGTCACAAACTGATCGGTATGGCTGATAGATAGCCAAATCTTTCCTGAAAATGGTGCCTGGCTAAAATAGGGAGCCCCGCGTTCATTGTTCAAAACTTCCAAATCCTGAAAGGTCAGTTTGCCAATACCAGTTCCCATAGCCTTGGAAAAGGCCTCCTTAGCTGACCAGCGACCTGCCAAGTATTCGATCTGTCTGCGCCCTTTGAGACTGGTAAAGCGCTCCATTTCTTTAGCAGTCAGCACGCGCTTAGCAAATCCCTCACGTCGTGTAACTGCGTTTTCTATCGAAGCCAATTCTTCGATGTCAATTCCGTGTCCAACTATCATACTCACAAAAGGAGTTGAGATTCCCCCAACTCCATCCTTTTCACTTATTTTGTTAAGGTAGTATAAATTTCTTCTACCAAGGCTACTGTATTTTCCCAACCTAGACAAGGGTCCGTTATGGAGCAACCAAAGATCTCTGGTTGATTTTGGCGACCATCTGCTAGGTAAGATTCAATCATAAAGCCTCGAACCGTCTTTTTAATCTTTTCATTCCAATCACGATTCAGCAAGGCTTGACGAACAATACGAATTTGTTCCATATACTGCTTGCCTGAATTGTCATGATTGGTATCGATGATAATGAAGGGATTTTCAAGTCCCATAATCTCATAGCGATTGATGGCATTTAAGAGGGTTTCATAGTAGAAGTTGGGTTCATTTTTACCATATTCGTTCATGGCACCACGAAGGATAACGTGGGCCAAGGGATTTCCTGAAGTTTCCACTTCTTGGCCATGGTAAAGGAAGGTTTGCTTGTTTTGAGCCGCATAGATGGCATTAAACATGACCCCAAGGTTCCCAGATGTTGGATTTTTCATCCCAACTGGAGCATCAATCCCAGAGGCCACAAAGCGGTGTTCCTGGTCTTCCACCGAACGAGCCCCTACAGCATGGTAGCTGACCAGGTCATCAACCAAAACGAGATTTGACGGATAAAGCATCTCATCAGCTGTTGTCAATCCAGTTTCGGTAATCACACGGTAGTGCAGCTGACGAACAGCTTGCAAACCATTGATGAGACTAGGCGCTTCGCTGGTATTTGGCTGATGAATCATGCCCTTATAGCCATCTCCATTGGTACGAGGTTTAGCCGTATAGACACGCATCACGATAAAGATTTTATCCGCAACTTTTTTCTGCAAGTCTGCTAAGCGACGAGCATATTCGAGCACAGCTTCTTCATTGTCCGAAGAGCAAGGTCCCATCACCAAAAGGATTCGGTCGTCCTCACCTGAGATGATGGCTGCCAACTCTCTATCGCGGGCTTCTTTCTTTCGCAAGGCTTCAGCTGACAACTGGGTCGCAGCCTTGATTGCTTCAATATCAATTTCTTGACCTTTTTCGATAAATGCCATCTTACTCTCCTAGCGTTTGGTAAATTTCGCGAACAAGTGCTTCTGTGTTGTCCCATCCTAGACACGGATCTGTAATGGACTTACCAAAAACTTCGGGTTCATTTTGACGTCCATCTTCTAGATAGGACTCAATCATAAAACCACGAACGTATCTCTTGATTTTCTCATTCCAGTCACGGTTAATCAAGGTCTGACGAACGATACGGATTTGCTCCATATACTGCTTGCCTGAATTGTCATGATTGGTATCGATGATGATAAAGGGATTTTCCAAGCCCATCTTTTCATACTGGGCAATGGTATCTATCAAATTATCATAGTAGTAGTTAGGAATATTCTTCCCATATTCATTCAAGGCACCGCGAAGAATGGCGTGGGACAATGGATTCCCTGTTGTTTCCACCTCTTTACCAAGGAAGAGGAAACTCTGTTTATTTTGCGCTGCGTAAATCCCATTAAACATAACATTAAGATTTCCTGAGGTTGGATTTTTAAATCCTGTTGAGAAATCTGCTCCACTCGCTACAAAACGATGCTGTTGATCCTCTACAGAACGAGCTCCGACAGCCATATAAGAAATCAAATCATCCACCAGCGGAAGGTTCTCTGGGTAGAGCATCTCATCAGCAGTTGTCATACCAGTCTCGGTAATCACACGGTAGTGGAGCTGACGAACAGCCTTGATCCCATTGATCAAGCTAGGTGCTTCTGTCGCATTTGGTTGATGAATCAAGCCCTTATAGCCATCACCATTGGTACGAGGTTTAGCCGTATAAACACGCATGACCATAAAAATACGGTCTTTGACCTCTTCTTGCAAAGCAGACAAGCGCTTGGCATACTCGAGCACTGCCTCTTCATTATCAGATGAACACGGTCCAATCACCAAGAGAATACGCTGGTCTTCCCCACGAATGATGGCTTCTAATTCCTGATCACGTCGGTTTTTTCTCGCACGAGCTGCTCCTTCTAATTTAGACAAGGCGCGAACTTCTTCAATGTTAATTTTAGGACTTTTAGCTGTAAATACCATGATTCATCTCCTTATAAAGCAAACGGACACCAAGCAAAAATGTATTTTCACCAGGTATCCGCCTGTATCTTATCACATATTATTGTCTCTTACCATGACAGTTCTTGAATTTCTTACCAGATCCACATGGACATTGGTCATTTCGTCCGATTTGGCTCAAGTCCACATCTGCTGGAAGATGAGTCTGCTGTGCTGCAATATTACGAGTCGCAGTTGTACTGATATTGTGTTCCGTTTGCGGACGTTCTTGTTCGTGGATTTGTGCTTTCATCATCAAGCGGGTCACATCAAACTCAATCGATCCAATCATGTCGTTAAACATGCGGAAACCTTCTGCTTGATATTCTACAACAGGGTTGTTTTGGGCATATCCACGAAGACCAACAGCATTTCGCAACTGGTCAAGAGCATCAATATGATCTGTCCACTTGTTATCTACAACACGTAGAATCAAGACCTTTTGGAATTCTTTCACTGCATCTTCATCACGAAGTTTAGCAACTTGGCTATCATAAACCTTCAATGCACGTTGATACAGCTCATCTTTGATGGCTTGATCTGACAGACCTGCAAGATCTGAGCGGCTGATTGAATCTTCTGGAAGCAAGTTATACTTAGCAAAGTTCAAGATTGCTTCCAATTTTTCATCTTCTTTTGAACGAGCATGTGCATCCACGATACGGCCAATCGTACGACGGATCATGGCATGGATCTCAGGTGCCAAGTCACGGTCGGCAGTGATGACATCATAACGTTGTGCATAGATGATCTCACGTTGTTCACGCATGACATCATCGTATTGAAGGACCTGTTTACGTGTATCGTAGTTATTCCCCTCAACGCGTTTCTGAGCTGCTTCCACTTGACGCGTTAACATGCGGGATTCGATGGCTTCATCAGACATGTTGAGTCGTTCAAAGATACCTTTCAAACGCTCTGAACCGAAACGTTTCATCAAATCATCTTCAAGAGACAAGTAGAACTGTGACTCACCTGGATCTCCTTGACGCCCTGAACGTCCACGAAGCTGATTATCAATACGGCGACTTTCGTGACGCTCTGTACCGATAACGCATAGTCCACCAAGTTCACGAACCCCTTCACCAAGCTTAATGTCGGTACCACGACCGGCCATATTGGTTGCGATGGTAATCGCACCACGCTGACCAGCATTCATGATGATTTGAGCTTCTCTGTAGTGGTTTTTCGCATTCAAGACTTCGTGAGGAACACCTGCTTCGACCAATTTCTTAGAAAGGAAATCACTCGTTTCAACGGCAACAGTACCTACCAAGACTGGCTGACCCTTTTGATAACGTGCCTTCACATCTTCAACCACGGCCTTGAATTTTGCATCAAGGCTAGCATAGAGAAGGTCTGAATGGTCAATACGCTGGATTGGTCGGTTAGTTGGGATTGGGATAACACGAATGTTGTAGATTTCGCGGAATTCTTCTTCTTCTGTTTTACCAGTACCTGTCATACCTGCCAATTTCTTATACATACGGAAGAGGTTTTGGTAGGTAATAGAAGCTGAAGTCTTGGTCTCATCTTGGATTGGCACACCTTCCTTGGCTTCAATCGCCTGGTGCAAGCCATCAGAATAACGACGACCTTCCATGGTACGACCTGTAAATTGATCGACAATCAGGATTTCCTGCTCTTCGCTAACCACATAGTCGATATCGAGAATCATGATATAGTTGGCACGAAGGGAATTGTCGATAAAGTGAGTAAGAGCTACATTTTCGATGTCGTAGAGATTTTCCAGTTTGAAGTATTCTTCAGCCTTGTCAATCCCTGAATCAGACAAACCAATAGTCTTAGACTGAATGTCGATGATATAGTCATCTTTGTCCAAAGATTTGACAAAGTGATCCGCCATATGATACAGCTGACTAGTTTCCACAGCATTGGCTCCTGAAACGATCAAAGGAGTACGAGCTTCATCAATCAAGATCGAGTCAACCTCATCGACCAAAGCATAGTTGAGCGGACGCTGTACCATGTTTTCTGCCCGAACAACCATGTTGTCACGAAGGTAGTCGAAACCAATCTCTGAGTTAGTCGAATAGGTAATATCACAGAGATAGGCTTCTTTCTTCTCCATTGGTGACTTAGCAGCCAAATTAATCCCTACTGACAAACCAAGCCATGAGTACAACTCACCCATCTCAGTCGCATCACGTTCGGTTAGATACTCGTTGACCGTTACTACGTGAACCCCTTCACCTGCAAGGGCATTGAGGTATACAGGCATGGTCGCAGTCAAGGTTTTCCCTTCACCAGTACGCATTTCTGGCACATCTCCATGGTGGAGGACAATCCCACCCATGACCTGTACTTTATATGGGAAAAGTCCAAGAACACGCTTGGCAGCTTCACGTACTACCGCAAAAGCCTCATAGAGCAATGAATCCAGTGATTCACCCTTATTGTAACGTTCCTTAAATTCATCTGTTTTTGCTTTTAGCTGGTCATCCGTCAAGGCTGCCATCTGATCTTCATATTTGAGAACCTTGTCTGCCATCTTTTCCAGACGACGAAGTTCTCCTTTATCATTTTCGATAATCGTTTTTAAAATATTAGCCATTATTTTCCTTACTTTAGATTCTGAATATTTTAGAATGTTCTTTTAATTCTAGCATATTTGCTCTTAATTTTCAAGAAAGAATCCGCGTTTTAACAGGGAAAAGAGGCTGACTTCTAGGTCAGCCTCTTGGCTTTTTATGGACTACATTTCACACAAAAATTTAATTGCCAAGCAGAGCTGGCAAAATTCCAAAAATCAGGAAAAGATTGATCCAGAAGGCCACGCAAAATAGCACTCCAAAGATAAAGAGACTGATTTTTTTAATCAGTACGGAATATAGAATGGATAAAACGCCAAAGACCACGAAGAGTTTTTTCATGATGAAGAAATAAATCGAAACTCCTCCTATTTGCAAATCCCATGGAAGACAAAAGACCAGCAGCCATAGCAAGCAAATCGTAAGAATGTAGGTTTTGTAGTATTGATGAATGAACTGCTTTATTTTGAACATCGGAACCTCCTCTAAACTTTAGCTATTGATGGATGTCCTCGTTTTTTCTCCTGTTTCAGCTTGACCATTCTTTTTAGACAGTCATAGACTTTCCAGTCATTCACAAGAGACAAAAAAACTAAAAGGAACCATATCACCCAAATTGTTAAATCAGCAGGATTTTTCAGGACAATATTAAAAATTAAGAATGAAAAAATTGTAAAAGCGATACTGAACAAAGCCCACAAAGGGAGATAAATCCAGTAAAAGTAATAGAAAAATGCGAAATATTTACTATCTTTGTCCGCCTTCTCAATCCAATGAAAAAAATAAAAGTAGGGTGATAAAACCACTAGTTGCAGAAGCCTTTCCAGCATAGCTTTCTCCAAGATTTCTTTTTATTTTATTATACCAAAAAAACCTGGAAAACACTTTCCAGGCTTGAGTTTGAAATCACTAGTCATGCTAGAGAAATCCCTCTATTCATAGGTTGATTCACTTTATTGACTTGATGAAGATGTTCCAAAATCGACCTTAGGAACTGTCTTGGCTTCTTCTGTTTCTTTAAAGGTTTCAGCTTCTTTAAAGTTCATCATATTCGCAAAAAGCACGGTTGGAAAACTTCTCAACTTTTGATTGTACTCGGCTGCGACTTTATTATAATCCTTGCGTGCTACAAAGATACGATTTTCACTGCCTGAAAGTTCGACCATTAGTTGCTCAACATTTTGATTGCTCTTGAGTTCTGGATAATTCTCCGTCAAGGAAATCAAGCGGGAAAGAGCAGAGCTCAATTCGCCCTGAGCCTTTTGGTTTTCTTCCGATGTCACTGAGCTACTACCGATTTTAGCTCTAGCATCAGCAATCTTGGTAAAGACTTCGGTTTCATGATTCATTTGTCCTTTAACGGACTCCACCAAGTTACCAATCAAGTCCGAACGACGTTGGAGGGCTGTCGAGACATCGGCCTGAGCCTGCTCCACCTTAGTCTGTTCACCAACCAGACCATTATAGGTCGTCACTGCAGAACAACTTCCCAGAACTAGTAGTCCAAAGAAAATCGCCACTATTGAGAGAATCACTTTATTTTGTTTCATATCAAAACCTTAACACTTTCTTTTATCAACTTTTCTGAGAAAATACTCAGATTTTAAATCAATTTCCCAAGCTTTGTTTTTATTTTTAATTAAGGAGTGAACTGTTGCAAAAGAGTCACCTTACTGCATGGAGAAATCGGTTTGAGCTATATATGATCACTCACCAGTCATCAGACGACCCGCCACCATCGAAGCCACCGCCGTCCCAGCCTCCAGATGAGTCGGAGCCTGAGTCAGACCAAGAGGAGCCTGAATCTGATGAGTCACCGCCCCACCAGCCACCGCCAGAATCATCGCCATGTGAACCGCCACCACGACCTCCAGATATAAATACGATAATCATCACGATGAAGTAAATGAGAACTCCAAATCCGAGGACTCCGTCACTTGAACTGCTTTTTCGATGACGGCTCGAAGAACTCCTCACACCGGCATACCTTTCAAGTTCCCTTAAGCGACTCGAGTTGGTGGTGTAGTCGTAACTACTTCTAGAACTTGAAGCAGTTGTACTCGATCCACTATAGAACATGTAGTTGAGATTATTGACTATTGAGAGAACTCCATTGTTGTAGTCTCCCTTTTGAAAGTAAGGGCGTGCTGTTGTCAAGAACCTGTGAGTCTGATAGTCAGTGATCTTACTGGCCACATTATTACTGGTTTCAATCCGTGATTTTCTATCATTAACAGCGACCACAATCAAGGCGCCGTTGTTGTCTCCTGAGTAGCCAATCTTCCAAGCTCTAGCTGTTTCGTTGGCTACAGTTTCGATTGTTTCTCCATCTAGGCTTTTCACAACGTAAACGCCCATTTGGAATTTTTCTGCTTTTTGACTATTTACCTTATTCAAGCCTTGGATCAGTCTGATTGTATCATCAGTCAGATAGTGATTGGGATCATAGATCCCGTACTCAGGTTTTTCAGGTGCTGTGAATGCTGACAAGAAGAGAAAGACAATCAGCAATCCAAGCAAGCGAATCAACAAACTATGTTTAAATAATCTGCTTCTTTTCATAATAACCTCCCTGATAAAGGAAAATTGATTTAAGGAATTATAGCATTTTGATTTTTACAAAGAAAGTGTATTTTCATTACAAATAGATTACAAAAACTAGAAAATTGATTGAATTTTGATGACAAATTTTTCCTCCGATTTGACAAGCCTTTTTACTCCTTTGATAGAAAAAAGAAGACCTCATAGCCTTCTTTTAGTTTATTTTTGTGTGAAAACAAGCATAGCTTATTTCCGCTTTCTTGCAATCAAGTGAATCGGTGTTCCTTCAAAGACAAAGGCCTTGCGGATTTGATTTTCCAAGAAACGCAGGTAAGAGAAGTGCATGAGTTCTTCTTCATTGACAAAGATGACAAAGGTTGGTGGCTTGGTTGCCACTTGGGTTGCGTAGAAAATCTTGAGGCGTTTTCCTTTGTCTGTCGGTGTTGGATTGATAGCAATGGCATCCATAATCACATCGTTCAAGACAGCTGATGGGATACGTGTATTTTGACTTTCACTGATTTGCTTGATCATCTCAGGCAGTTTGTGGAGACGTTGTTTGGTCAAAGCTGAAACAAAGACAATCGGTGCGTAAGGCAGATATTGGAACTGCTCACGGATATCTTCTTCCCAGTTCTTCATGGTATGGTTGTCTTTCTCAAGAGTATCCCACTTATTGACCACGATGATCATTCCTTTACCCGCTTCGTGGGCGAAACCTGCGATACGCTTGTCATACTCGCGAATACCTTCTTCTGCATTGAGCACCATCAAAACCACGTCAGAACGGTCAATAGCACGCATGGCACGCATGACAGAATATTTCTCCGTATTTTCATAAACTTTACCAGACTTACGCATACCAGCTGTATCAATCATGGTAAACTCTTGACCATCCGTATCTGTAAAATGGGTATCAATGGCATCACGCGTTGTTCCAGCTACTGGACTAGCAATCACACGGTCTTCTCCCAAGATAGCATTGATCAAACTTGATTTTCCAACGTTTGGACGACCAATCAGGCTAAATTTAATGACATCTGGATTTTCATCTTCGACTTCATGTGGGAGATTTTCGACGATGGCGTCTAACACATCCCCTGTACCAATACCGTGGACAGACGAAATTGGCAGTGGTTCCCCCAATCCTAGCGCATAGAAATCAAAGATATCATTTCGCATCTCAGGATTGTCAACCTTGTTAACTGCTAGGATAACAGGCTTATGGGTTTTATAGAGTTTGCGAGCTACGTACTCGTCCGCATCTGTAATCCCTTCTTTCCCAGACACCACAAAAACGATGACATCAGCTTCTTCCATAGCAATTTCTGCTTGGTGTTTGATTTGCTCCATGAAGGGAGCATCGACATCGTCAATTCCTCCTGTATCAATCATACTAAAGGAACGATTGAGCCACTCACCCGTTGCATAGATACGGTCACGTGTCACACCCTCGACATCTTCTACGATTGAGATCCGCTCACCAGCGATCCGATTAAATAGGGTTGATTTCCCAACATTGGGACGTCCCACAATGGCAATAGTTGGTAAGGCCATGTTTTCTCACTTTCTACAATAACTTTTTCTGTTCTAGATTTTTTCGAGTTGAACTAGGTTCGGCTTGACCAAACTGCTCTGCTAAACGCTGACTCCAAGAGGTCGTCGCACGCGCACCAGCATAGTCTGCCTGAACTTGGTCATAGTCCAAAATCGCTTCAACTGGCTGTTCTTGGTATTCTTCTTCAAAAACCACTTGGTTCAAAGGCAGTCTTGGTTTGACCTCGTGTTGTTGATTTGGCACGCCAAGGGCAATCCCAAAAACTGGGTAGGTATAGTCAGGCAAGTTAAAAAGCTCAGCCACTTCTTTTGACTTGTAACGGACTAAGCCGATGATAACACCACCATATCCCAGACTCTCTGCTGCAAGCAAGGTATTTTGCCCAGCAAGCGCCGCGTCCACAGACGTGATAAGGAGACCTTCCACACCCTGAGGTTGGAAAGTGTCCGTATGAAGACTTGCTCCCTTTTCAGCTCGGTTCAAGTCACCGACAAAGAGCAAAAAGGCTGCTGACTGGCGAATGGCTTCCTGGGGAACTAATTCATAAAGAGCATCTTTCTTCTCTTGACTGCGCACAAGAATCACAGAGTAGGATTGGAAATTTTTCCAAGATGACGCCATTTGTCCAGCAGTCAAAATCTCTTCCAAGTCTGCTTGAGGAATTTCTTGCTCCTTAAAGCGACGAACTGAAGTATGAGCTTTCATCAGTCTAATGGTTTCTGTCATCGGCGATTTTCTCCTTCTAGTCTCGTTTCCTCTGCTAAATAACGGATTCGTTCCATGACCCGTCTAGCTTCCCAAGTCTCGTCATTTCCATTCTTTCCTTTGGCAAAATGTTTTTCCAAATCTTGGAAATTAAAGTTGGAAGTAAAGAAGGTCGGCAAATCTTCCTGCATGCGATACTGGAGAATAACTTGGAGAATCTCATCACGCACCCAAGGAGTCGACTGCTCTGCACCAATATCATCCAAGATCAAGACCTCTGCTAACTTGATGTCATCCACCAAGGTCTTCACAGATCCTTCACCGATGGCATTTTTGACATCAATGACAAAACTTGGATAGTGGAGAATAGTCGTTGAGGCCCCACGCTTTTCAGATAGGTCGTGAGCTAGGGCTGCCATCATGAAACTCTTACCGACACCAAAATCTCCATAAAGATAGAGACCTTTCCGGATGCTTGGGTAAAGATCGACAAAGGCATAGAGTCTCTCAAAAATCGGCAAACGTCCTAGATCATCCAGGTCAATCTGGGCCAACTTCGCTTTCTTGAGACTTGCTGGTAGATTGATCAACTTGAGACGATTCTTAATTGCAGCCTCTTTTTCTGCCGCGATTAGTTCTGGTGTTTCTTCATAAGACACATCCGCATATCCGTGATTCATGACCAAGATAGGCTTGTAGCCACGCGCTATATAGTCCGCATCCCCACGAAGAAACTTATCCCGTTCTGTGATATATTGATTGAACTTGGAGATGCTACGATTTAACTCCTCTGGACTGAGGGATTCTTTCTGGATAAAAGCCGCTACATCTGGGTCTTTCATGATCTGCTGGACTAGGTCCTGATACTGAAAACGACTTGTCTGACGTTTGATTACGTCACCCACACTTTCCATCTAGTCTCCTCCTTCTTCTAATCGGGCTAACATTTCTTGTTTTTTACGTTCTAGTTCCAGACGAGTTTCCTCACTGGTTTGATTTTTATATTCTGGATTACTCCACTTAGGAACATTTGTCTTAGTCGAGCTAGTTTTCGATTTCTGGTCTTCCTGGCCTTTTTGCTGACGTTCTCGAATCCGAAGCACGGCTTCCTCTGCTGTCCGAATCTTGCGATAGGCATAGTCGTTTGCGACTTTCATAGCATATTTTTCATTGACATTGGCCGAATCAACCTTGTTAAAGGTTAGAAGCAAGACGATATTGATGACTTCGTCCAACAAGCCTAAAGATGCCATCTGGTGAAGAAGTTCCCGTTCGCTCTGGGTGATGTTCCCCTTACGAGTTTGCTTGATTTCCGCTAAAAATTGTAGGGGAGTTTTGGTTTTGGCTTCCTTGATAATGGTCATTTCTTTGGGGCTAAAGTCAGAAGAAACCTGCTTTTGCGCAATCTTTTCACGCATGCGTTTGACTGAAATAACCTGAGCTACAGCTGTCGCCTTGGCTAGTTGATAGATTTCAAACCAGGTCCATTTTTTTTCATCTGCGATGGCAAACAATTCCAAAACATCCGTTTGCTCGTCTTCAAAACGCAAGCCATCTCGAGCCATCAGGCGCTGGAAATGTTCCAAGTCAAAATCGTTTTTTAACTTGCTTTTAGACTCGCTTGGTGTCACTTCTTCAGTCAGGGTTGGAAAGACTTGACTCAAAGAAACAGAGAATGCTTCTCCCTCACTCGGTGCCTGCTTCATAGCAGAAACAGCTGTATCCCCAATCTTTTTCTCTAATAATCTGCTATAGACAGAATGACTTAGAAATTCCTGACTGGAAAGGGGAGAATGAAGCTGCAATTCATAGACTTCCCCCTTCTGGTAAAGAGTCAACAAATCCACAGCAGATAAGATTTTAAAAGACTGGAGGAGCGTATTCATCCCGAAGTTCAAATGATTAAGAATATTAGCAAAGAGGTGCTCCTTTTGCCCACCATCCCAAAAGGTAATGGCATATAGATAGAGGCTCAGCGCCTCCTGACCGATAATCGGGAGGTAGCACTGCACCAGGGAAGAGGTATCTTGCGACACCCGATTATTCTTTAGAAAAGAAAAACGGTCATTTGGCTTCATCTATTTTTCCTTTTTCTTTTTTGAGGACTGGGTGATCTGCTGGAGCAGACTCTCCAACTCACTCACATCCTTAAAGCTACGGTAAACACTGGCAAAACGAACATAGGTAATCTCATCAAGCTCTGCCAATTCTTCCATGACTAAGGATCCAATGTATTCACTTTGAATCTCGTTCTCACTGCGACTACGGAGTTTTTGCTCGATACGATTGACCACCATGTTGATTTCATCACTTGACACAGGACGCTTCTGGGCTGAGCGGATAATCCCATTAAAGATTTTATCTCTCGAAAACTGCTCTCGCGTACCGTCTTTTTTGACGACAACCAGCGTTCGTTCTTCTACTCGTTCATAGGTTGTAAAACGATGCTGACACTCGTCGCACTCACGTCTTCTACGGATAGTATTTCCTTCTTCGGCTTGACGGCTATCAACAACACTAGACTTGGTAGCCCCACATTTTGGACAACGCATGCTTCCCCTCCTTGTCGTTTTTCTTTTCATTATACCATTTTTTGAGCAATTCCCAAAACAATTCTTATTTTTACTTGACAAGTTTTTTGTTTTATTGTATTATTTAATTAGAACAATAAAGAAAAAGAAAGGAGACTATGATGTCCTGGTCATTTGATAATACAAAACCCATTTATTTGCAGATTATGGAAAAAATCAAATTACAGATTGTTTCCCATGAACTGGAACCCAACCAACAGCTCCCAACCGTAAGGGAACTAGCGAGCGAGGCTGGGGTCAATCCCAACACAATTCAGCGTGCCTTGTCTGATCTTGAGCGCGAGGGCTTCGTTTATAGCAAGAGGACTACTGGTCGTTTTGTCACTGAGGACTTAGATCTCATCGTTCAGTCCCGCAAACAGCTTTCTGAGGAGCAACTGAAAAACTTTGTAACGGGCATGCTTCAATTCGGCTATCAAAAAGAAGAACTGCCAAGTGTGCTTAGCGAATACATCAAAGGAGTGTAAAATTATGACATTACTAGCATTTGAAAATGTATCCAAATCCTATGGGGCTACAGCAGCCCTTAACAATGTTTCCCTTGAGATTCCCGCTGGAAAAATCGTCGGACTTCTCGGTCCAAACGGATCTGGAAAAACAACCTTGATCAAGCTGATCAACGGACTTCTCCAACCAGACCAAGGTCGTGTCCTCATTAACAACATGGACCCAAGTCCTGCTACCAAAGCCATTGTCTCTTATCTACCAGACACGACTTATCTGAATGAACAGATGAAAATCAAAGAAGCACTGACCTACTTTAAAACTTTCTACCAAGATTTCAATCTTGAGCGGGCTCAGCATCTTTTAGCAGATCTTGGCATTGATGAAAACAGTCGTCTCAAGAAATTGTCAAAAGGAAACAAGGAAAAGGTTCAGCTCATCCTGGTTATGAGCCGTGAAGCTCGTCTCTACGTGCTCGACGAACCGATCGGAGGCGTGGATCCGGCGGCCCGTGACTATATCTTGAACACCATCATCAACAACTACTCACCAACTTCAACTGTCTTGATTTCTACCCACTTGATTTCAGATATTGAGCCGATCTTGGACGAAATCATCTTCCTAAATAACGGAAAAGTCGTCCGTCAAGGAAATGTTGATGATATTCGTTATGAGTCAGGTGAGTCGATTGACCAGCTCTTCCGCCAGGAGTTCAAAGCTTAGTTAAAGGAGATTATTATGTTTTGGAATTTAGTTCGTTATGAATTTAAAAATGTTAACAAATGGTATCTAGCTCTCTACGGTGCTGTGCTTGCAATTTCGGTTTTGATTGGTGCATCCATTTCTGGCATTAGTCAGACCTACACTAGCTATGGTAATGATCCCTACTATCTGTTAGGCTTTCTGATCTTAGTTTTTGGTGGGCTCAGCGTTACTCTCTGGATTGCGACGATCTTTCTAATCGTTCGACGCTTCAAGGGAAGTGTCTACGATCGTCAGGGCTATCTTACATTGACTCTGCCCGTCTCTGAACACCAGATCATCACCGCCAAATTACTAGGTGCTCTCATTTGGTCAATCATAAGCTATATTGTATTTATCTTGAGTATCATTATTATCTTCTCACTCACCCCTGTAGTGAAAGATTTGCCACTCCTCTATCGATTTATCTCTCCTTATCTCGGTTACGGTTGGCTCTATGCCCTCTCTCTTCTGGTCGGTTCAATTACTTGGATTTTATCTATTTACCTTTGTATCTCAATTGGTCAACTATTTAACGAGTATCGTACCGCTATGGGAATTTTAGCCTATATCGTGCTTAACATCGTGATTGGCTATATTTCTATCTTCTTCCGAATGGATTATGACTTTAACCTCCTAATCAGCGTTGATATCCTCAAAGATTTCATTCTAGCAATTATCTACTATCTCGGTACCTACTATATCTTGAAAAATAAGGTTAACTTGCAATAAAAAATGCCCAGCTAGAAAGCTGGGTTTTTCTTTAACTCAATATCAAACTGGCTACAATGGGACTGACAAAGACGTAGAGAATACCGGTGACACCGATAGCCAAGCCACCCATGGCGCCTGCTACAGAGCCGTATCGAAAGGCCGTTCCCGTTCCGACAGCATGACCTGTCCCTCCAAGGGAAAGACCTACAGCCACTGGATCATCAATTTTCAACCACTTCAAAAGGGTTGGTCCAATAACACTAGTTAAAATCCCAGTTGCCACTACGACGACCAAGGTCACAGTCGTCAAACCCTGCAATTTTTCTGTAATCCCCACTGCCATAGCGGTTGTCACTGACTTGGGAAAGAGAGAAATGGCTAGGAAAAAGTCCATGCCAAAGATTTTCGCCACTATGGCAGTGAAGCTAGTATTGACAACTACTGCTAACAGACTACCAAAGAGAATACTCCGAGCATGGTGCTTCATCAGGTGAAAACTTTTATAAAGCGGAATCCCTAGAGCCACTGTTGATGGGACTATCAAGTTATTCAGATAAACCCCACCTTGGTAGTAATCTTGGTAAGAAATACCCGTCACCTTTAGAAAGATGATAATGAAAATTGCCGACAAAAGCAAAGGCGTCGTCAAAGGATGGGGAAAACGTCTGTAAATCAACATTCCCACTAGATAAGCTAGTATAGACAATGCAATCCCAAACAAAGGATTCGATACAAATTCGCTCATTTGGCATCTCCTTTCTCATAATCTCCCTCAAACCGTCTCTTGATGAACTGAACCACTAGGGCGATGAGGATAATGTTGATGACAGCCGCAAAAAAGACAATCAAGACAATGGGCAAGAGATAGGGGGCAATCACATCAAACTTTTCCATGATTCCCACTGCTGGTGGCAAAAAGAGAATGGTCATATTAGCCAGCAGAAAATTCCCTACCATATTGACATGCCTGGTCCTTAGCCACTTGAACTGTAAAGCTAGAAATAGAATAATCAAACCGATAATACTGCCTGGGATAGGCAGATGAAAGAAACTGGAGATTCCCTCACCGATTAGAGAAATCACAAAGAGAATCATTAATTGAACATATAACTTCATCTCAAACTCCTTGAAATAGAATTCTTGCATACCAGTTTACTCTTTTTTCAGAAAATTTCAAGGAAATATCGAAATTTTTCTTTCTTGCAAGGATTAGCTAAAAATAGTATAATCATTGCATGCGCAATCATCTTGTGTTAGAAAGACACTCAGTAATGACTTTGTGATTTAACTTTGAAAAGAAAGGAGAAAGCAATGACCTATTTGGAAAAGTGGTTTGACTACAACCGCCGTCAAAAGGAAATGGAAGCTTTGTTAGAAGAAACCATTGCCCAGCAGAGTGAACAAAGGTTGACCTTGAAAGAGTTTTACCTGCTCTACTATCTGAACCTAGCTGATGAAAAATCCTTACGGCAGATTGATTTACCAGATAAACTCCATCTCAGCCCGAGCGCTGTTTCTCGAATGGTGGCTCGCCTGGAAGAGAAAAACTGTGGTTTGCTTAGTCGCAGATGTTGCGATCAGGATAGACGGGCTAGTTTTATCTGCTTGACTAACGAGGGACAAACAACTCTGGCTTATCTACAAAAGGCCGTCGAAGAAAGACTGGAAACCAGTCTTGACTTCATTTCTTAATCAGATTTTTCAAAAAAGTTGCGTGCGCAATCATTTTTCTTGACATTCCTCTTTTCAAGGAGTACAATAAAGTCAAGATCGAATAAAGGAGTTTTATATGATCGAAATTACCTATCTAGATGCCAGCAAGCAAGAGAGAACCATGACTTTCGAGTCTTATGAAGACTTTGAACGCTCTCAACATGCCTGCCTTATCGGTGTCGCAGACTATTACCCAGTTCAAAAATTAACCTATAATGGTCATGATTTGGACTACCATGGGACTTATGGAGATGTCTTCTTCTATCTCATGAAACAAGATTTAAGCCAATATAACTAAAAAAGGAGAAATACAATGGCAAAAGCAATTACAGATGCAACATTTGAACAAGAAACAAAAGACGGTTTGGTCTTGGTAGACTTCTGGGCAACTTGGTGTGGTCCATGTCGTATGCAAGGTCCAATCTTGGATAAATTGTCTGAAGAACTATCAGAAGATGAGTTGAAAATCGTTAAAATGGACGTAGATGAAAACCCAAATACAGCTCGTGCATTTGGCATCATGTCTATCCCAACCCTTCTCTTCAAAAAAGACGGCCAAGTGATGAAACAAGTTGCTGGAGTACACACTGCAGAACAAATCAAGGCCATCGTTGCTGAATTGAGCTAATCACACTAGAGACCAAGTGCTTTATTTGGTCTCTTTTTTCTTGCCCTTTGCCATTTTTTAAAAAATATGCTAGACTGTAGGTAGAATATTACGATGTTTGGGACATGCCATCGCTAAAAAAAACCTCTACTTGGTATTTTTTAGCTCCCCTCAAGGGAGCTTTTTGCGTGCTCTGAACATTTCCCACTTTGGAAGGAGTACTATGAAACGTCAATCAGCCTTGGTCGTCTTTAGTGGCGGTCAAGATTCCACAACCTGCCTCTTTTGGGCTAAAGAACACTATGAAACGGTCGAAGCCGTCACCTTTGCCTACGGCCAACGCCATCATCTCGAAATTCAAGTTGCTAGAGAAATCGCTAAGGAACAAGGCATTCGTCATCACTTCTTAGATATGTCTCTGCTAGGGCAAATCACCGAAAATGCCCTGACCTCTGATCTGGAAATCGAGCAAAAAGAGGGAGAGGTTCCCAATACTTTCGTTGACGGCCGCAACCATCTCTTTCTGTCCTTTGCAGCAGTTCTTGCCAAGCAACGAGGCATTAAAGATATCGTGACAGGTGTCTGCGAAACAGATTTCTCAGGCTACCCTGACTGCCGAGATGTCTTTGTCAAATCCCTTAATGTTACTCTCAACCTTGCCATGGATTACGACTTTGTTATCCAAACACCTCTCATGTGGCTGGACAAGGCTGAAACTTGGGAATTAGCCGACCAACTCGGTGCCTTTGACTATGTTCGTGAAAAGACCTTGACCTGCTACAATGGAATTATCGGAAGTGGCTGTGGAGATTGTCCAGCCTGCCACCTACGTCAGCATGGCCTTGATGTTTATCTCTCACAGAAAGGAGAGAGCTAATGTTTTTTGCACCTAAAGAAATCAAACAAGAAACTGGGGAGTCTCTTGTCTACAATCCTCGCAGAACCTTGGTATCAAAAGAGTTTACTTTCGACGCTGCCCACCACCTCTTTCACTATGAGGGAAAATGCAAATCTCTGCACGGACACACTTATCATCTGCAGATTGCTGTCAGTGGATTTTTAGATGAACGGGGTATGACCTACGACTTTGGAGACATCAAAGCTATCTACAAGGACTACTTAGAGCCCCACTTGGATCATCGCTATCTCAATGAAACTCTACCCTATATGAACACGACTGCTGAAAATATGGTTTACTGGATTTTTCAAACCATGAGTCAAGAGTTGCCAGATGAGCGTGGTCTCCGTATGGAGTACGTTCGCCTCTATGAGACTCCGACTGCCTTTGCGGAGTTTAGACGGGAGTGGTTAGATGACTAAGGAACGTGTCCTCAAACTACCAGTTCTGGAAATCTTTGGCCCAACATTTCAAGGTGAAGGCCGTGCTATCGGGCAGAAAACCATGTTTGTCCGCACTGCTGGTTGCGACTACCACTGCGACTGGTGCGACTCTGCCTTTACTTGGGATGGTTCTGAAAAGCCAACTCGCATGACCGCTGATGAAGTCATTGCTGCCTTAGATAAATTGGGAAGCTACGACTACGTTACCCTGTCTGGGGGAAATCCTGCTATCCTAGCAGCCAACATGGCTCAACTGGTCACCAAGCTCAAGGAACGCGGTGTCACTCTAGCTGTTGAGACCCAGGGCTCCCGCTGGCAAAATTGGTTGAAAGACATCGACCAAGTCACCCTGAGTCCCAAACCTCCTTCATCCAAGATGGAGGTCAACCTTGAGACCTTGGACTTTATCGTTTCCCAACTGGACCCAGACAAGGTCACCTTTAAAATCCCTGTCTTTGATGATGCCGATTTGGCCTTTGCTAAAGGGATTCAAGAACGCTACCAACCAGATGTTCTCTTCTTATCAGCAGGAAATCCCGAGCCCAAGGCTACAGGTAATATTGTCCAAGACCAACTAGACCGCCTCAAAGAACTCTGGGAACGCGTCGCTGCTGACGATAGCTGGGGAAATGTCCGCGTCCTTCCCCAACTCCATACCCTCCTCTACGACAACCAACGTGGTGTTTAAATTAGAAAGAAAAATCATGTCACAACAAGAAGAAATGAAAAACCTAAGCCTCCTCGGCAACAAAGAAACCAACTACATTTTTGACTATCAACCCGAAGTCCTCGAATCCTTTGACAATCGTCATGTGGAAAATGACTATTTCATCAAATTCAACTGTCCTGAATTTACCTCGCTGTGCCCAATCACTGCTCAGCCAGATTTTGCGACTATTTATATTTCCTACATTCCTGACAAGCTCTGTGTCGAGTCAAAATCTCTCAAACTCTACCTCTTTAGCTACCGAAATCATGGAGATTTCCACGAAAACTGCATCAACACCATCGGGAAAGACTTGGTCAACTTGCTAGACCCTCGCTATTTAGAAGTCTGGGGAAAATTCACTCCGCGCGGTGGTATTTCAATCGACCCCTATTACAACTACGGTAGGCCTGGAACCAAGTATGAAGGTTTGGCAGAACAACGCCTCTTCCAACATGACCTCTACCCAGAGAAAATTGACAACCGCTAATACTCTTCGAAAATCTCTTCAAACCGCGTCAACGTCGCCTTGCCGTATATATGTTACTGACTTCGTCAGTTTCATCTACAACCTCAAAACAGTACTTTGAGCAACCTGCGGCTAGTTTCCTAGTTTGCTCTTTGATTTTCATTGAGTATAAACAGATACGAAAAAGCCCTGTTCCTCAAACTGAGGAGCAAGGCTTTTTGAGTTTCAATTATTCTTCTGTTCCAAGAAAGTTTTTCGCAACAAGAGCTGCAAGAACTCCACCAACGATTGGAGCAAGGATGAAAATCCATACTTGTTGAAAGGCTGCGCCACCTACCAAGACAGCTGGAGCCAAGCTACGAGCTGGGTTCACTGAAAGTCCAGTAATGTTCAATCCAACAAGGATCATCGCCATCAATGACAAACCAATGACCAAACCAGCGATTGCACCATTGCCCTTGCTTGCTGAAGTCACGGTCATGATAACCAAGACAAACAAGAAGGTTGCGATGACTTCAAACAAGAAACCACCAAAGACAGTGACACCGTTTGCCAAGGCATTTTCACCAAGACTAGCAGTCGACATACCTGAGTTAGACAAGAGGAAGAATACTGCAGCTGACGCAAGGAAAGCTCCAACTACTTGTCCCAGGATATAGTTTACAAGCTCAGAAGATGACAAACGTTTGTTAACAAACATAGCGATCGAAACAGCTGGATTCAAGTGAGCCCCTGAAACAGTTCCGATTGAGTAAGCTGCAACTACAATTGCCAAACCAAAGGCAAAAGCAATTCCAAGGTGTCCAAGACCTTCAACACCATTCCCAAAAACAACAGCTCCTGTTCCGATAAACACAAGCATAAACGTACCGATTAGTTCAGCCACAAATTTTTTCATGATAAGTCTCCTTTTTTTCAAAACTATGTACCAGTCTATCAAAAGAAGGAAAGGGTTTCAAGAAAATTGACTGGAAAGTTTTTTGAAAATCATAAAATGACCAGCTAATCTCTAGTATTGAAAAGATTTAATAGCTTCTTTTAACTCATCTTGTAAAAAGTTTTTCTGATCAAGTTTGACATAGACTTCCAACAGACAAGATCTGAAGTTGGAAAATTTATGGAAATCATTTACTTCTTTCAAGGGAAATTCGACTGTTTGCAACCAAGCAGTGAGGAGAGACGGTTCGATTTTCCCTCGTAAGATTGGTTCATAAAATGCTCTGGCTAACCGCCAATCTTCATCATTTGTAAAACGAATCTCAACACGTTTAAAGATTTTCCCAATGATTTCAAATGCTTCGGCTATATTTGACTTTGGAAAGCTAGGATGACATATAACTTCCGTCAAGAGATCACCACCATGCGCAAATGCGTGGATCCAACCAAACTGAGGAGAGTAGCCCGTCGTCTCTTTTTCCTTTGTAAGGTAGTGTAAACCTTGATTTAGCATGGTAGCCCTGATAGGAGAAGGCAACTGCTGGTAATAAAGTGATTCCTTAGCACCATCGCAGGACAGTAGATTGGCATAAATAAGTGCCCTAAAAGAACGTTTAAGAGCTGAAACTCCTCTACTATCAATCTCTTTGTATAGACCTTCATCAGAGGAGACTTCTTCTGCGATAAACTGAAACTGCTCAAGGGAAAACAACTCTTCTTGAATCCCTCTAGCCAAACTCGTAAAAACAAGTTCGTCTCGAATTTCTGGAGAGGGATCTCCCAAGTGCTCAAGCAACCACTGAATTTCTTCTCGGCTATAGCTTGGTTTTTCTTCTGTCACTTTTCTTTGTAATACTTGATACATCCCTAGTACCTCTGCATTTCTAGTAGCTTATCAAAAAGTCATCCGTAGATGACTTTCTTTCTTATTCTGTTTTCGATGGACGTTTTCCTGCTGCAATTGCATCTGCTTCTGTCATCTCAACAACGTTAGCTTTATTAGTTTTTGAAGGCATTCTATCCTTACTATACCAATAAACTTTTGATTTCCCATTGTTTGCAACATAGACAATTCTATCTTGCTGTTGAGTTTTGGTTTCAGCTTCCTGTGCAATTCTTTTTTCTTCCTCTTTTTGAGAAATTGATGATTCAACCGCACCTATCCTATCAAGCAACTCTGTCTTTTTGTCGTTATTTTCAATCTG
The DNA here is from genome assembly GCA_905221335.1 of bacterium. Classification (GTDB taxonomy): domain Bacteria; phylum Bacillota; class Bacilli; order Lactobacillales; family Streptococcaceae; genus Streptococcus. Next base: position 166,358 of record CAJNCT010000001.1, on the reverse strand, counting down.
ATTAACTGTTTCTTTAGCAGACTTCACTTGACTCGCATCTTGACTTTCTTCCAATTGTTTGACTAGGGTTTCACCTTTTTCTTGCAACTCCTTTGCAGCTTTTTCTTTAGCAATTCGCTCTTCTTCTGCTTTTGCTTTAGCTTTTTTCTCTTCTTCGATCCGTTTTGCTTCCTCTATACTTGATGAAGTATCCGTGGTTGAAGCTGTCGAAGTAGTAGATGTCGCAATCTGCTTAGTTTCTGATTAAGAAGATGAAGTTTTCTTTGTGACTGTCGGAGTTTGAAGAGCAACTGCAACAAAACTGACAATGAAAAGCCCGATCATTAGATTTCTTTTTCGAATATCTGGTGCTTTCTTTACAAAATACCAAATACCAAACCCACTCAAAACAAGATAGAGAGTAGGCAAAGCAATCAATAAAATGATGCCCAAAAAGACTAGGCCTATTTTGATAAAGAGCATTCTTTGGGGATTTTGTTCCAGCCATTTTTTGATTCTATTCATATCGTTCTCCTAGGAGTTTGTCTAAACTCTACTCCCCCAACTCAGCGCTATAAGCAATAATCTGATCAACTGTGTCAGACAAGAATTGGATGGTATCACGGAGTGGTTTGTCTGTTGAGATATCCGCTCCGATAATCATAGCTGACTCAAGCGGTGTCTTGCTGCCACCTGATTTGAGAAGGTTGAGCCAATCTTCAGCTCCATTCTCAGAGTTTTTCAGATGAAGGTAACCCGCAGTCGAGATGACAAGACCAGCAGAGTAAGTGTAACTATACAAACCCATGTAATAGTGAGCTTGGCGCATCCAAGTCAAGGCCGCATCGTCATCAATCTCAATGGCATCTCCCCAGAACTCAGTCAAGACTTCCTTCATAATACTGTTAAGTTTGCTTGCTCCAAAGGTCTCCCCTTCTTCAATCAATGTATAAACCTTACGCTGGAAGGCTGCTTCCAAGAGGTGGGTGATAAAATTATGGAAGTAGGTGTCTGTCAAGCGATGGGCAAGGGCAAAGCGTTTTTGACGTGGGTCATCAGACTGGTGCTCCAAGTAATCACTAAGAAGCAACTCATTAAAGGTTGACGGTGCTTCGACATAGTAGGTCGACATATGAGCGTTAAAGTAACTTTGGTGATTATCTGAAAAGATAAATTGACCAGAATGCCCGATTTCATGAATCAAGGTATAGACATCGCTCAAACGACCTGTCCAGCTCATGAGGACATAAGGGTGCACGCGATATGGATCCGCCGCATAGCCACCAGAATCCTTGCCACTGTTAGCAGCAAAGTCCACCCAGCGCTCTTCTTGATAGCGCGCAACTTCCTGACAATATTCTTGCCCCAAAGGTTCTACTGATTTCATGATCAAATCATAGGCGTCGTCAATAGTCACTTGAGGATTGAGGGCGCTGTCCAAGTCCAATTTCCAGTCTGCAAAGGTCATCTTTTCAAGACCATTGACCTTGGCAACATGCTTGAGGTATCTCTGAGCAACTGGCGCAAAGTCCTTCATGATAAGGTCAATCTGGCGGTCAAACATAGCACGGTCTACTTCCTGTTCAGCTAGAAGATAGTCAAAAACAGAGTCGTATCCCTTCATATCTGCCAGTAGTTTTTCAGACTTAACCTGAGCTAAATAGGCTGCAGCAGCCGTATTTTGGTGCTTACGAAGTCCCTCTGAGAAGGAACGGAAAGATTTTTCACGGACCTCAGCGTCCTCATGGTTTTGGTAGAAATTCTCATAAGTCACAAAGCTGTTTTTGTAGGTCTTGCCATGGGCTTCAAAGTCAGCCATTTCAAAATCTCCAGCACGCATCTTAGTGTAAATATCCTGCGGACTGTAGAAAACTTCACCGAGATTGGTCAAGGCCTTCTCCACATCAGCCCCTAGATAGTGGGCTTTTTTGATTTTGGCCTGACGAATGGCCGCCGTCAAATGAGGTAATTCACCCAAACGGTCCAAGACTTCCTCATCTGCAGCCACCAAGGCGTCGTCAAAGAAGGTCAAGGCTACGCTGGCATCTGTCTCAAAGTCCATCCCAGCCTGGGCAATATTGGCAAATTCTTCATTGCTATAGTCTGTCGTCTGAGGCATAAAGGCGTAATTGCCGATATGACTCATCTGGATATAAATTTGTTCCAATTCTGCAAAGGCCTTCTCAAAATCCTCAAAAGTATGAAGATTGCCTTTGTAATCACGGCTAAATTGATTGATGTCTTCGCGCGTTTTCTCGATTGCACGCAAGAAATCCTCACGGTCTTGGTATAGGGCTGTTAAGTCCCAAAGTTCCTTTTCTGGAAATTCTGAACGGTGTTTTTGTTCCATTTTCTTCCTCTTATTTCTCTAATTCTACTAAAACACTAAGGGCTGATAAGGCGTAAAGTGGTGCTGTTTCTGCTCGCAAAATACGAGGACCTAGGCCTGCAAAGACGGCTCCTTTAGCTTCAAAAGACTCAACTTCTGCAGGTGAGAGCCCGCCTTCTGGTCCAAAGATAAAGAGCAATTTAGCTCCTTTTTCAAGACCAGAGACTGCTTGCAGAAGCGCAGCAGCTTCTCCTTCTTTTGCTGATTCTTCATAGGCCACTACGATAGAGTCAAACTGATCCAACAGGGCTAGAAAATCTGCTTTTTTCTCGAAAAGCTGGATACTTGGAACGATATTACGCTTGCTTTGTTCTGCTGCTCCAAGGGCGATTTTTTCTAGTTTTTCAACCTTTTTACCCAATTTCTTGCCATCCCACTTGGCAACTGACCAATCGGCAGGAAAGGCCCATATTTGACTGGCTCCTAGTTCCGTCACTTTTTGAGTGATGAACTCCAGCTTATCTCCCTTGGGAAAGCCAGACGCTATGGTCACTTGGATTGGCAGTTCCACATTGTCAGCTAATTCTTGGACCAACTCAAACTGACGATTTTCCACATCTAGCACGCGCGCCAAACGCTTGATGCCATCATCAAAGACTAAGGTCACCTCAGCATCTTCTTTCAATCGCATGACCTGAAACATATGCTTGCTGGTTTCCTTGTCCTCAATAGTGACAGGAGAGATTGCACTTCCTTTGACAAAATACTGCTGCATGCTAGCCTCCAATCACACCTGAAATATCCTTGGTTTTCTTAAAGACACAGGCATTCCATTCTCCTTGAATCATATGGGTTTCAAGGAAAAAACCAGCTGACTCAGCCGACTCGCGCACCATGTCCCACTTGTCCTTGATAATCCCACTCATGATGAGGTAGCCTTCATCCTTGACCAAGCGATAAGCATCATCCGTCAGATGAATGAGGATATCCGCTAAGATATTAGCCACAATCACGTCTGCCTCAATCTCCACACCCTTAAGCAAATCTCCTGCCGCTACATGGATATTTTCCATGCCAGGATTGAGTTCAATGTTTTCCTGAGCCACACGAACAGCCACATCATCCAGGTCATAGGCGAAAATTTCCTTGGCGCCCAGAAGCGAGCTGGCAATAGAAAGGACACCTGATCCAGTCCCCACATCTAAAACCGTTTCCCCCCCACGAAGGACCTGCTCCAAGGCAAAAAGGCTCATCTTGGTCGTCGGATGCGTTCCTGTACCAAAGGCCATTCCAGGATCCAACTTGATAATCTTTTCTCCCGCAGTCGCCTCGTAGTCTGTCCACGACGGCACGATGGTCAAGTCATGAGTGATGCGAGCTGGTTCATAATATTTCTTCCAGTTGTCTGCCCAGTCTTCCTCAGCCAAGTCAGTCGTGCCCATCTTGACCTCTCCTAGATCCATAAAATCAGTTAATTCTGCCAGGCGAGCCTGCAAATCTGCCTCAACCACTGCCACATCAACCGTTTCAGGGTAGTAGGCTGTCACTACGATTTCTTCTTGCTGCTCAACCTCAGGGAAAATCTCACCGAAGCGATCCACATTTCCCACATAGTCCATGCTATCTTCGATCGCAACACCTTGAGCACCTAGCTCAATCAAGAGATTGGAGACCAGCTCCTCTCCCTCACGCTTAACTGTAACTTTTAACTCTTGCCATGTTTCCATAATTAAGATACCAAGCCCATAAAACACAAAGCCAAAATAGGAAATTCTCTGAAGACGCTTGTGTCTAAGAGAACTTTATCTTTTTGGCACAGTGTTTAGGGCGGGTTCAGTTTAGCAATTTAACCGAACCATCCTTTCTATTTATCAATCAATTTTTTCATGTAAACCATATCCATTCCTTCTTTTTCAGGCTCGATATGGGTTTGATGGTAGCCATTTTTCTCATAAAAGGCGACCATCCCCGCATCCTGTAATACCGTACACAAATCCCACTGTTTAATCGTCGGAAATTCCCTTTCCAGCAATTCCAACCCTTCAGAACCATAACCCTTTCCTTGATACTGGGGCAAAATCGCTGCCGTTCCTAACCAAGCCTCCGTCAATTCTTCATTGGTCTGAACTCGTAAAAATCCGATATTTTCGTCCTTTTCTTTCACAAAGTAGTAATAGCTATTAGGACGCTCAACCAATTTCCACTTGATTCGTTCACGATCCTCGAGATAAGGATCATACTCATCTTGGTATTTTTCATAGACAGCCTTAAAGCTAGCTCTTTGAATGGCAATAATGGTTTCTAAATCCTCTGCTACTGCTCGGATAATCTGAATCATACTAATACCTCCAAATTCACTCTCTCAACTCGCTTCCTATGCTCTTCCACACGCTGTTTTACTGACCCTCAAATTCCTCAATCACATCTGTATAGTGTTCTTTCATTGCGCTATGAATCTGCCGTTTAAAAATTCCAAACATAAGATAATAAACAAATAGAAGAATTCCTGCTAACAGTATCAATAATAAAAAATATACTGAAAGAGGCAGTACGAGATCTCTATCACTCAGTAAGGGTATAACAAGCATTAATACCCAAATAACAGCCGTAGAAATCCCAGCTACTTTCATACCACTTTCTCTCTGCTTCTTTAACTTTAAATATTCCATATAGATGAATGTAGCTTCTTCTCTAGAATATTGTCCAGTTTTTAGTTTGCGTTTAACTTCCTTGTTTAACGTCGTTGTTGCAATTACAAAAATCATTTTACTTCCTCCAAATATTCCCTCAATCTTCCTTGCAACTGAGGTACGACCTTATCTGAGCCAAGAAATTCCTCAATACTCATCAGTTTGTAGCCCTGCCCTTCGTCACCAAAGACGATACTGTCAAACTGTTCCTGCGTTAACTTACCAACTAGAAAGACCGATTCCTTTCCCTCAAAAAGCATACTGGTATAAATCTTACTCCAAAGTAGACAATCTTTAGTCAGACGAATCCCCAGTTCTTCACAAACTTCACGCGCCACGCACTCAAAAGGACTTTCATCCCCTTCACGGCCACCACCTGGCAGTTCCCAAGTATTAGGGAATGGAATACCTGATTTATTATCGCGTAAGATAGTTACGAGCTTATCACCACAAAAGAGGGCAATTTTGCAACCTGTAAAATCAGAAATTTCTATTTCCATATTAGACTCCTAATATCTCGGATAAGGATAAAACTCTCCTTCTTCCAAGCCAACTTTTCCTTCTTCAAAGACTTCTTGGTTCCATTCCATGACGAATTCTTCTGCTTCTGGGTCTTCCAAAAAGTCCATGAGGGCATCTAGTCCAACCTCAGCAGTATCTTTAAGGAAAAGCGCAAAATAAGCTAAAAATTCGCGAGAAAAACCTTTTTTAGGCAGATAAGGAATGACCGTTAAATAATCTTCCTCATTGACGGTTGACTTAGCAGGGTTGTAAAAGAGTACCGCTTCTTCAAAGAGAATATCGTCTGACGAAACTTCTCCTTCCTCATCCAGCATCTCTACCCCAGCAGCATTTTGCGCTTCCAATAGAAAACTCACTTCAACCGCATGATTGCGTTTGTCCCAGCTAATCTCAAAGTCAAAAGGAAAGTTCTTGTCCAATTCTTCCTCTAAAACATCTAAAAATCCGTATGTTGCCATTTTGTCCTCTTTCTATGCGACTCTTAAATCTCCCCGATTGCTCGGAAATATGCTAAAATAGATACTACCATCTTACCACATATACATCAGAAAATCCATGTTAGAAAGGACTGCTATGCCAGACAATCTCGCGCTTCGCATGCGCCCAAAAACCATCGACCAGATCATCGGTCAGGAGCATCTGGTCGGACCTGGAAAAATCATCCGTCGCATGGTGGAAGCCAATCGTCTGTCCTCCATGATTCTCTACGGACCTCCGGGAATCGGCAAGACCAGTATTGCCTCTGCCATCGCTGGAACGACCAAGTATGCCTTTCGGACCTTTAATGCGACAGTGGATAGTAAGAAGCGACTACAAGAAATTGCCGAAGAAGCTAAATTTTCAGGTGGACTGGTTCTCCTGCTAGACGAGATTCACCGACTAGATAAAACCAAACAAGACTTTCTTCTGCCACTCTTAGAAAGTGGTCTGGTCATCATGATTGGGGCTACGACTGAAAATCCTTTCTTTTCAGTCACTCCAGCCATTCGTAGCCGTGTTCAGATTTTTGAGTTAGAACCCTTGTCCAATCAAGATGTTAAAGAGGCGATTCTGATAGCTCTAACTGACCCTGAACGTGGCTTTGATTTCCCAGTTGAGCTAGATGAGGATGCACTGGATTTCATCGCGACCTCTACAAACGGGGATCTGCGTTCTGCTTTTAATTCACTGGACTTGGCTGTTCTCTCTACTCCGGCAAATGATAAAGGCATTCACCATATAACGCTTGACATCATGGAAAATAGCCTGCAGCGGAGCTATATTACTATGGATAAGGATGGGGACGGACACTATGATGTCCTTTCAGCCCTGCAAAAGTCCATCCGTGGCTCGGATGTTGATGCCAGTCTCCACTACGCCGCCCGCTTGATTGAGGCTGGTGATCTGCCTAGTCTCGCTCGTCGCTTGACCGTTATTGCTTATGAAGATATCGGCTTGGCCAATCCCGAAGCCCAGATTCATACCGTGACTGCTCTAGATGCTGCTCAAAAGATTGGATTCCCAGAAGCTCGCATCCTCATTGCCAATGTCGTGATTGATTTGGCCCTTTCTCCAAAATCCAACTCAGCCTATGTGGCTATGGACAAGGCTCTTGCTGATCTCAAAACATCAGGGCATTTGCCTATCCCTCGACACCTGCGCGATGGCCACTACAGCGGAAGCAAGGAACTTGGGAACGCGCAAAACTATCTTTATCCCCATAACTATCCTGGAAACTGGGTCAAGCAAGACTATCTGCCAGAAAAAATTAAAGACCAGCACTACTTCACTCCGGAAGATACTGGCAAATACGAACGGGCTTTAGCTCAACGCAAGGAAACCATTGATAAATTACGGGACTTGTGAAATCCTTTTCAAATAATTGCATTTTCCTCTTGATTTTTTTTGAAAAAGTGGTATCATATAAACATAGAAACGCTGTGGTGTACGACTTCACACTTAAGTGTTGACCGACTATTTTTTGTATTATTAGGGAAACAAAAGTCTTCTAACAGCATGTAGGCCGTCTCACACGGAAACAGCTTCAGTTAGAGCGAGTTGCCCACCTGCTTAATTGCGCGGGTTCAATACAAACCGTGAAGTTTCGGCACCAATACAGCTTTTTATTTGCCTTCTTAGCTCAGTTGGTAGAGCAGTAGACTCTTAATCTATGGGTCGCAGGTTCGAGCCCTGCAGGGGGCATCTAAACAATCATAACCACCCGTCTAACGGGTGGTTTGCACCAGGGCTATAAGCCCAAATTCCCAGCCAGCGCCTAAAGACGCTGGCTTTCACTTTGTTCAAGCCTCATTGCTCTTGACTCTTCACAAACCTCTCAAAAAGGTGTTCGCATTACTTACCACTATCCCTAAAGGGATCCTCATATTCTTTTACACTTAATTTATCCAATGCTATATCATGCTTTTCCTGCTCTTGAATATATTTCTTAATTGTGGCTTCATTAAGTCCCACTGTACTCACATAATAACCTTCTGCCCAGAAATGCCGATTTCCAAACTTGTACTTGAGATTAGCGTGTTTATCAAACACCATGAGTGCACTTTTACCTTTTAAATATCCCATGAAACTTGAAACACTTATCCTCGGTGGAATACTTACTAACATATGTACATGATCAGGCATCAAGTGACCTTCGATAATTCAACGCCTTTATAACTGCACAAACGATGAAATATTTCGCCTAAACTACTTCGATATTGATTATAGATCACTTTTCGTCTATACTTAGGGGTAAACACAATGTGATATTTACACATCCACTTTGTGTGTGATAAACTATGTGCCTTTTGTGCCATATTTTTCTCCTTTCGCTTTACAATTGGCTTGAACACCTTTATTGTATCGCGTTTGGAGTTTTTTGGTATAACCTTCGATGCGCACCCGCATAGCGGGTGGTTTATTTGTCTCGCATCTAACGGAGCGAGACGGACTAATAGTCACATAACAGGAAAAAGCCTTGGTTTCAAGGCTTTTTTACTTTCTATCTCCCCTTTTTCATGATGTATTTTCGTATAGGTGTTTCAACCATTTGAACGATTTCAAATCCTTCTTTTTGGTAAAGATTGTAAGCTGTTTGATTTGCCTCGTAGACATTTAGAGAAATAGTATCTATGTTTTCATTTTCAAAGGCCAAACTAATAAATTTCCTTAAAGCCTGGCTACCTAAGCCTTGCCCCTGCTTCTGAGGGTTGATAAAAAATCTCCCGATATGAAGATTCCTGTCTTCTAGCCTGATTTTCTGGATAAGTCCCACAAACTCTTGTTCATCAAAGATTGAAAAGATTCCTTCCAAATCTTGCAAAACTTGAATCGTCAAGGGAAAAGGAATCATTGTTCCCATCCATTGTTCTTGAAAGGATTTGCCAAGGGAGTTAGACCATTGGCATACGAGCTGAGCATTTTCTGTGCTCACATTTTCTTCAAAACGAATCATCATCTTGACCTCACCATCTTATAAATGTTTCTTTATTATACCACTTCTTCTATTTTTTACGAATAGATAAGTATGATTGATCTTTATTTTTTTCTTGTCGGGAGCATTCTCGCTTCCTTTCTTGGTTTAGTTATTGACCGTTTTCCTGAGCAATCCATTATCCGACCAGCTAGTCACTGCGATTCCTGTCAGACTCGCTTGCGTCCCTTGGATTTGATTCCTATTCTCTCGCAGGTCTTTAATCGCTTTCGCTGTCGCTACTGCAAGACTCGCTATCCTGTCTGGTATGCTCTCTTTGAATTTGGGTTAGGACTCCTCTTTCTAGCTTGGTCTTGGGGCTGGATTTCCATAGGACAAGTCATCCTCATCACTGCTGGCTTGACCTTGGGAATCTATGACTTTCGCCATCAGGAATATCCCTTACTAGTCTGGCTTTTCTTTCATCTATTCCTCATGGCCTGCTCTGGTTGGAATCTGATTATGATCTTCTTTCTTGTCCTCGGAATTTTGGCCCACTTTATCGATATCCGCATAGGAGCAGGGGATTTTCTCTTTCTGGCTTCCTGTGCTCTCGTCTTTAGTGTGACAGAATTACTCATCCTGATCCAGATTGCTTCTGCGACGGGCATCCTAGCCTTTCTACTGCAAAAGAAAAAGGAAAGACTTCCTTTTGTGCCTTTCCTCTTACTTGCTGCTTGTTTGATTATTTTTGGTAAGCTACTGCTTGTTTGATAAAGTCCTCAATCGGCTCTCCTTGGTGGAGAGCTTTTCAATTGAGTGAACTTTTCCAGTTAAATTACTTTCTCAATAAAGTTTCGTATGGTGGTTAAGCCATCTGGCGTGCCGATACTTTCTGGATGGTACTGGAAACCGTAGATAGGCAGGTTCCTGTGCTGAATTCCCATAATAGCTTGGTCATCCGTTGAACGAGCTGTAACTTCAAAATCTTCGGGTAATTCCTCCACCATAAGACTATGGTAACGCATGACTGAACATTTGTTCTCTATTCCATCGTAGAGAATGGATGGAGCTTCAAATTGTAGCTGACTTTGTTTACCATGCATGACCTTAGGAGCTAGACCGAGTTTTCCACCGAATGCCTCAGCAATAGCCTGATGTCCAAGACAAATCCCTAAAATTGGTTTTCGGCCTGCAAAATCTCGAATCATTTCCTCCATCTTTCCAGCATCAGCCGGCCAACCAGGTCCAGGTGAAAAGACAAGCGCTTGAGCCTTTTCCGCGACTTGATAGAGACGAGGGTCATCGTTTCTTAAGACCTCAACAGGAGAAAAATTTCCGATATACTGAGCTAGATTATAGGTAAAAGAATCGTAATTATCAATCAATAAAATCACAGTTTTCTCCCTTTAGTCTTGGAATGATTAGTTGTTTTTAGCTTCTAGGTAGTCTGCAATCGCAGCTACGTCCTTGTCTCCACGACCAGAGACATTGATGATGATAATCTCATCTTTACTTAGTTTCGGTGCACGTTTAACCGCTTCTGCGATGGCGTGCGAACTTTCAATCGCTGGGATAATCCCTTCTGTCTTGCTTAGAAGGAGCAAGGCTTGAACAGCTTCTTCGTCTGTCGCTGCCACATATTCCACGCGGCCAGAATCTTTAAAGTAGGCGTGTTCTGGGCCAACCCCTGGATAGTCCAAACCAGCTGAGATAGAGTAAACTGGCGCCAGCTCTCCGTCTTCCTTAAAGACTGCATAGGTCTTCATACCATCGACAATTCCGACACTACCTTTTGTCATAGTGGCTGCGTGCTTGTCTGTGTCAAGTCCATGACCGGCAGCTTCGACCCCAACCAGTTTGACTTCTTCATCAGCTACATACTGTGAAAAAGCACCGATGGCATTGGAACCACCACCTACACAGGCAATAACGTAATCTGGCAAGCGTCCTTCTTTTTCTAAGATTTGACGGCGAGATTCTTCACTGATAACCTTTTGAAACTCATGAACAATGGTAGGATAAGGATGAGGGCCTACAGCAGATCCCAAAACGTAGAAGGCTGCAAGGTCATTCATCCATGCTCCAAAGGCTGCATCAACCGCATCCTTGAGAGTTCGTGTCCCTGTTTCAACTGCGTGAACAGTTGCTCCCATCATCTCCATACGGAAAACATTGAGACGTTGACGCTCCACATCTTCTGCCCCCATATAGACATCACAGGCCATACCAAACTTGGCTGCGGCCGCTGCTGTCGCAACACCGTGTTGACCAGCTCCTGTTTCCGCAATCACTCGTTTTTTGCCCATACGTTTGGCAAGAAGGATTTGCCCTAAAACGTTGTTGAGCTTGTGAGAACCCAGGTGGTTAAGGTCTTCGCGCTTGAGATAAATCTTAGCGCCACCTAAGTGATCTGTCAAACTTTCCGCAAAATAAAGCGGTGTTTCACGACCTGAATAATCCTTCAAGTAATGGCGAAATTCTGCCAAAAATTCTGGATCATCCTTGTATTTATCAAATGTCACTTCTAACTCATCCAACAAAGCCTGAATCGGCTCCGGTACAAAACTACCACCAAATTGTCCAAAATATCCTTTAGTTGTCATAAAATTTTTCCTCTTTCCATATTAATCCGGCCGTTTTGTTTGCTTTTAGTAGTAGGCAAGGAGCTGCAGATAGAACTCAAGTTCATCAAAGCGACTTAACGCCCTAATAAAAGATAAACAAAATGACCGAAAGAAAAAAGCCCACACACAGAATCTACTTCTGTGTGAGGGCGTTGGTAACGCGGTGCCACCTCAATTATAAAGGGACTATTCCCCTTTACATCTCTGCCTTGTCTAACAACAAGTTGCACTGTAAGGTGTGCGCACCGAATTTTCATTGTTTCAAATTCATTTTTAAAATCAGCCCACTTTCACTACTTCCAACCACCTGTTCACAATCACCACAGGCTCCCTGAAGATCAAAAATAGTTACTTTTCTGATTTGTTGAGAATATTATATGCTATTGTCCGCTTTTTGTCAAGATTTTTTATTATTTTTTTCCAGAATCGAGGATTTCTTCGGAAATTCTCACCAAAGTCTTAACTATATAGTCTACTTCTTCATCGCTTAATTTTGTATGAAGAGGGAGGGTAATTTCGTTTTCAAAGAAGGCATAGGCTCTTGGATAATCTGCCATATCGAAACCAAGATTCTTATAGGCTGTCAAGAGAGGAAGCGGTTTATAGTGTACATTACTTGCAATTCCTGCTTTGGCCAATTCTTGGATGATGAGGTTGCGTTCTTCTAAACTTGCTCCTTCTACATGGGTGATATAGAGGTGGCGTGAAGATTCGACACTATCAGTCTTGTGTGCCAGTGGGTGAATACGAGTACCCGCAAAACCACGATCATAGCGGTCCACGATGTCCTTACGACGTTGTAGCAAAGCTGGGTAACGATCCAATTGTACCAAACCAATCGAAGCCATGATATCCGTCATGTTGCACTTGTAGGCTGGTGTAACGATATCGTATTCCCATGAACCCAATTGCATCTTGGCAAGAGCATCCTTTGTTTGACCATGGAGGGAAAGAATTTGGAATTCCTTGTACATCTCTTCGTCGTCAATCGCTGGATTGGCTTTCCAAGTCGCACTTCCTCCCTCAGCAGTTGTAAAGTTCTTAACGGCATGGAATGAGAAGGAAGTAAAGTCAGCGATCGAACCAGCTGGTTGCCCTTTGTAAGTAGATCCCAAAGCATGGGCACTATCAGAGACAATCACGATACGGTTAAAGGCCTTTTGCCACTTGCTAGCAGCTGTAAAGAGATCACGTTTTTTCTCCACGACTTGGAACAAACGGTCATAGTCGCAAACAATCCCTGCAAGCTCAACCGGAATAATCACCTTAGTTTTCTCAGTAATAGCTTGCTCAAGCAAGTCATAGTCCATTTCAAAAGTATCTGCTTGAATATCCACCATGACAGGTGTCGCTCCTACGTGAGTGATGACACTACATGAAGCTGTATAAGTCATAGCTGGAACGATGACTTCATCACCAGGTCCCACTTCCAAAACACGTAAAATCAACTCAAGAGCGGCTGTCGCAGAGTTGAGGCAGACAGTCTTAGGTGTCTGTGTGTATTGAGACAAGCGACGCTCCAGTTCTTTTGTCTTCGGACCTGTTGTGATCCAACCAGAACGAAGGGTGTCCGCTACTTCAACAATTTCAGCTTCGGTAATATCGGGTGGTGAAAATGGAATATTGTAATTTGGCATTGATTTGCTCCTTTTATCTGTACTCATTTTCTTATGACTACTTTATTTTAGCACTTCAAACACGGTTTGAAACATGATTTTGATGTCTCCAAGGAAACTAAACTCTCGGAGATAGGCGAGATTATAGCGCATCTTTTCAGGAAGGACATGCTCTACATAGGCCTGGTCAACTGATAGGCCTTTCTCCGTCATTTGACTGATGATAGTATCCTCATCCTTGTAGTTGATGCTGGCTGGAGAGGTAATCCCAGCTGGCAAGAGCAAGGTCGCCATCATTTCAGGGCTATACTGCTCGGTGTAACGTGGCACTTCAGGTCGTGTGCCTACAAAGGACATTTCTCCTTTAAGGACATTGACCAGCTGAGGTAGTTCGTCCAAGCGCACACGGCGAATGAAATTCCCCACTTTGGTAATACGGCTATCGTTAGCAGAAGTCACCAGACTTCCTTTTTTATCCGCATCCGTTACCATGGTACGGAACTTCCAAATCTTGAACGAACGGTTGTACTGGGTCACGCGCTCTTGCTTGTAAATGACGGGTCCCTTGCTATCCAACTTGATCCAAATGCTCAAGATAAGAAAGACGGGAGAAGTCAAAAGTAGCAAAAACAGGGCTAGAACCCAATCCAGGCAACGCTTGAAAATCAGCGAACCCTTCCTTTTAGAGACAAGCTGGTAGTAAGACTCAACCTCGCTTGATTGCATTTCCACGGGCAAGTCTTCCCATTTCAGCATGCTGTTTCTCCTTTGTTTTTATTATACTATTTGTCAACATTTTTCATTATACCACAAAATGGAAAAGGCGGTGCAAGAAAGCTGTAATTTGGAGGAATTCTTATTAGGACATGGCCCCAGCCTGCAAGCTATACATCTTGTGATAGGTTCCTCCCAAGGCCAAGAGTTCCTCATGGGTTCCACTCTCGATAATGCGCCCCTTGTCCAAGACATAAATGCAGTTGGCGTCTTGGATGGTAGAAAGGCGGTGGGCGATAGCAATGGTCGCCCTCCCCTGTCTCATCTTGGCTAGGGAATCTTGAACCAAACTTTCTGTTTCAGAGTCAATATTGGCTGTCGCTTCATCCAAAATCAGGATTTTAGGCTGACTGGCGACTGTTCTAGCAAAGGCAAGAAGCTGGCGCTGGCCAGTAGAAAAGCTCGAACCACGCTCAGACACAGGTGCATCATAACCCAGAGGAAGGTCCTGAATAAAGGAATCTGCATCGACAAAGGCAGCCGCAGCCTGAACCTCTTCATCACTAAGATCTTGGTACATGGCGATATTGGACTTGATAGTCCCGTGATAGAGGAAGGGATCCTGTAAGACAAGACCGATGTTCTTTCTCAGCTCTTCCTGACTGTAGTCTCTAATATCCACACCATCCAAGAGAACTCGTCCTGACTGAAATTCATAAAAACGCATGAGAACATTGATAATCGAAGATTTCCCAGAACCTGTATGCCCCACAAAGGCAATGGTTTCACCCTTCTTAACTGAAAAGGAAATGTCATCCAGAATCGGATGTTTGCCATCATAAGAGAAACACACATGTTCAAAACGGATATTGCCTTCTTTGACTTTAGCTTGCCCATCTTTTTGAAGAGGCTCATAGGTCGTTTCGTCAATCAAGGCAAAGACACGACCTGCAGATACCATGGACGTTTGAAGGGTTGAAAAGTTTTGCGTCACCTCAATCAAGGGATCAAAAAGGCGATTGATGTACTGGATAAAGGCATACATGGTTCCGGCTGTGATCCCGATAGAAAGACCACGGTAACCAAAGTAGGCCATCAAAACGGCGTAGCCTAGGAGTTTCAGCAAACTCATGGCAGGTCTCAAAAAGAGGGCATCCAAGGCTACAGAACGGTTGGCATAGACCAAGTGTTCTTGGTTGATTTCATCAAATTCTGCCTGCAGGCGCTTCTCTTGATTAAATGCCTGGATAATCCTGATCCCCTCGATATTCTCTGCCAGCTTACTATTGATATCTGACAAGAGACTTCTGGTTTTTTCGATGATTTTCACTGATTTTTTCCGATAGAGATTGACCAACAGAAAAATCAAGGGTAGAAAGAGCAGGACTAAAGCTGTCAAACGAAAATCCAGCACCAACATGGTATACAGAGTTGTCAGAAAGATGAAAACTGCTGAAATAAAGCTGGATAAAATCCCTGAAAACATATCACTGATGGTCTCGGTATCATTGGTCAAACGAGAGACGATGGAACCTGCTGGCGTCTTGTCAAAATAAGACATGCCGAGTTTTTCCATATTGGCAAAGGCATCGCGACGAATATCTCTGACAATACTGTAGGACACCCGCGCAAAGAGAAGATTGCCGACATACTGAACTAGAGTTTGTAGGAGATAAAGGCCATAGTAGGCCAGCAAAACGGTCACGGCCAGTTGATTAAGATTGCTGAGGTACTGGTCGATAAAGTGGGAAGCTACAAGGGGAATGACACTTTTAATGACCGTCGTCGCAAGGAGAAAACTGAGTGCCAAAAAGGTGAGGAGACCATAGGGCTTGAGATAGGACATCAAGCGCTTCAATACAGTCCATTGTTCTTGTTTATTCTGCATCTTCTTCTCCTTTCATTTCCAGCTGCTGAGACTGGTAGGTTTGGGCATACCAGCCATCTAAAGCTAGCAAGTCATCGTGCGTGCCCCGTTCGATAATCTGTCCATTTTGCAGGACTAAAATCAAATCTGCATGGACAACTGCACTGAGGCGATGGGCTGTGATAATGGTTGTCTTATCCCTCCGCGTCTCCTTGAGATTGTCAATAATCGCATACTCCGTCTTAGCATCCACGGCGGACAAGGAATCATCTAAAATCAAGATATCCGGGTCTAAAATCATAGCCCGACTCATGGCTAGACGCTGCTTTTGACCACCAGAAAGACTGACTCCCTTTTCACCGATAACTGTATCAAAGCCCTGAGGCATGTCTACAATATCTTGGTAAACTTGAGCTAGCTTAGTCGCTTCCTCAACTGCTGAAAGGGGCAAGTTCGGATTGCCGAAGCGGATATTGTCTAAGATAGAGGTCGCAAAGAGAAACTGATCCTGAGGGACATAGCCCATGAGACCACGAAGGTCTGTCAGACGATAATCCCGAATATCGTGACCGTTTAGGTAAATGGCTCCCTTATCCACATCGTATTCTCGCAAGAGGAGTTTGATCAAGGATGTTTTCCCAGAGCCTGTCTGTCCGACCAAGCCAAGAGTTTGCCCTTTTTCTAAACTAAAGTGAATATCCGTCAGTGTTTCCTCATTTTCAAAGGCAAAACTATCAATGGCGTACTCCAAACGTCCATTTTCAATACCGTCCAGAGGAAACTCAGCATCTTGTACAGGTGATTCCTGAGACAAAAGTTCCTCAATCCGCTGGTAAGAAACCTTGCCTCGCTGAGTGATATTAAAGAGGAAGCCAATAGCCATAAGAGGCCAAACCAGCATATCCAAGTAGCTGATAAAGGTGACCAGATCCCCAACCGTGATTTGCCCCTTCTGAACCATCAAAGAGCCGACCAAAAGAGTTAAGACATAGGACGAGCCAACAAACAAGAGAACCATAGGGTCAAAGAGACTATCGTATTTCATGGTTTGGAGGTTCTTTTGGAAGGTCAATTCATTTACTGCCTGAAAGGACTTCAACTCGTCCGCCTGATAACCGAAAGATTTGGTCACTTTGATACCCGATACAGACTCCTGCACCTTATTATTGAGTTCAGAAAAGGCAGCTTGTGACTCGCCAAAGGCCTTGTGGGTCTTTCTCCCTAGACGACTGGTCGCATAAGCCATGAAAGGCAAGGGAAGAATGGCAACCAAGGTCATCTGCCAAGAAATGCTAAAGAGCATGGTCAGCAAAGTCACCAAAGCCGTGATAGAGGCATCCACTGCTGACATGACTCCACCACCCGCTAAACGGGTCAAGGCATTGATATCATTGGTGGCGTGTGCCATCAAGTCCCCCGTCCGATAGGTCTGATAAAAGGCTGGCGACATTTTTGTGAAATGCTCAAACAAGCGAGACCGCATAATCTGCCCCAAACGATAGGAAGTTCCAAGGATATACATGCGCCAAACATAGCGCAGATAGTACATCCCAAAGGCTGCCAGCAGTAGATAAAATAGATTAAGAAAGAGGTCCTGCTGAGTTAATTGCCCCGACGTAATGGCATCAATCACCCGTCCCATGACCATGGGGGGAATGAGATTGAGGACGGAAACCAAGACCAAGGCCACAATCCCGACTAGATAACGGTGCTTTTCTAACTTGAAAAACCACCAGAGTTTCTGAATAATGGACATAAAATCCCTTTCTAATTGCAAATGGAAACCTGAGGCCAAGACTCAATGAAAATCAAAGAGCAAACTAGGAAACTAGCCGCAGGCTGCTCAAAGCACTGCTTTAAGGTTGTAGATAGAACTGACGAAGTCAGTAACCTACATACGGCAAGGCGACGTTGACGCAGTTTGAATTTGATTTTTGAAGAGTACAAGACCCCAGGTTTTTCTTATTCATAGGTTACGACTGAGACGACACCCTTGTCATACTCAGCGATAAAGATATTGGCAACATTGTCATACCCTTGTTTACTGAGGTTATCAAGCAGCCATTCTTCGCTCCGACCAATGGTCTCTAAAATTTCAACTTGGATCACACCGTCTGTGACAACAGGATACTTGGGATTCTCATCTCCCATTTGGACTACGATGAGTTGACCGTTCTGCTCCTGCATAGCGCGTTTGACCTGTTTCATTTGGAAAATTCCCTGACTACGGAGCTTAAGTGCTACATCCGCAGCTGATAAACCAACCGAACGGCAGGCTTCTGGATCAATCTTCCCATTTTTGATGAGCAGGGTTGGCTTCCCATCAATCAAACGTTTCACAAAGTGAACATTATTATTCAGCCATTTGAGAGTCAAGACCAGAATGGTCCACATGATCAAGATGACTGCATACTGAAGGATACTGATGGCGCTATTGTAAATCACCCCACCGATGATACCCCCGAGTACATAGTTCTGAATTTGATCTATTGCTGAGTTAGGCGCTAGGTTACCCTTTCCTGTCACATTGATTACAAAAACCAGAGAAAAGAGACCCAAGGCTAGTTTGATTAAAATTTCGATATAATTGAGTGTCATTTGTTCACCTCCACCAGTTCAATTGCATCTGTTTTATACAATTCCACTTTCTCTAGCAGGTACTTGTCTGGCTCACTTCCGTTCAAGGCACGGTAATAGCGATCTCCGACCTTGATAAGTGCGCCATCAGTGTCAGCAGAAGTATTGACATAGACCTCTGACTTGTCTACTCCCAATTCTTTGGAAACAAGCTCGATGAAATGAAGTGAAGCTTGAAATTTATTATTAGATACTTGATTGTTTTGATAAGTCGTGATGCTGACCAAAAGGAGAGCTAATAAGGTCAAAGCTGAAATCATGACCAACTCACGAAATTTGGTCCCCTTTTTATCATGGTAAGCCTTGAAAGCTAAAAATCCTGTCACAGCTAATAGGACAATCCCTAAACCAAGCATGATACCATTTTGCTGACCGATTTGGCTGAGTACATAGTCATAAGAATAGAATTTCATGTATTTTCACTCCCTTTCATAAAATCATTCTTCATTATAAACGAAAGGGGGTGATTTTTCAAACCATACGTTGGGGAAATGCGCCTTTTTTTGGTATAATATAGTCTGTAATCTGAATGAAAAAGGTAAGTTTATGAAACTCATATCATGGAATATCGATTCCCTCAATGCAGCCCTAACGAGCGACTCGGCTCGTGCAAAATTGTCCCAAGAAGTCCTACAAACCTTGGTAGCCGAAAATGCTGATATTATCGCTATCCAGGAAACCAAGCTTTCTGCAAAAGGGCCTACAAAGAAACACTTGGAAATTTTAGAAGAACTCTTCCCAGGTTATGAAAACACTTGGCGTTCCTCTCAAGAACCTGCCCGCAAAGGCTACGCTGGAACCATGTTCCTTTATAAGAAAGAGCTCACACCAACGATCAGCTTCCCAGAAATCGGGGCTCCTTCTACCATGGACTTGGAAGGCCGCATCATCACCTTGGAATTTGATACATTTTTCGTGACCCTAGTATACACACCAAACGCTGGTGATGGTTTGAAACGCTTGGAAGAGCGTCAAGTCTGGGACGTCAAATATGCTGAGTATTTGGCGCAACTAGACAAAGAAAAACCAGTCCTTGCAACCGGTGACTACAACGTAGCTCACAAGGAAATCGACCTTGCAAACCCTGCCAGCAACCGTCGTTCACCTGGATTTACAGACGAAGAACGTGCTGGCTTTACCAACCTCTTGGCAACTGGATTTACCGACACCTTCCGTCATCTTCACGGCGATGTCTCAGAACGTTACACTTGGTGGGCGCAACGCAGCAAGACTTCTAAAATCAACAATACAGGCTGGAGAATCGACTACTGGCTCACTAGCAACCGCGTGGCTGACAAGGTGACCAAGTCTGACATGATTGACTCGGGTGCGCGTCAAGACCATACGCCCATTGTCATGGAGATTGAGCTCTAAGGAGAAAGCTAATGGACTATCAAGCTGTCATTCCTGAATTTGTAGTATCTGACCTCGAAAAGTCACGCCACTTCTACTGCGACTTGCTGGGATTTTCTGTCGAATACGAGCGTCCAGAGGAGAAATTTCTCTTCCTCTCGCTTGAAGACTGCCAACTTATGCTAGAAGAAGGCAGCACAGAAGAATTAGCCCAACTAACCTATCCTTTCGGGCGCGGTGTCAATATTTCCTTTGGCATTGAAGATGTCCCTCAGCTCCACCAAAAACTGCTGGAAGCTGACTATCCTATCCATCGTCCGCTGACCAAAAGAGAATTTCGAGTGGGAGATAGCTTTATTTACCCTCATGAATTTGCGATTTTGGATCCTGATGGTTATTTTTTAAGATTTAGTGAATAGAATAATAGAACCCTACAATACTGTATCTCGTTGTAGGTTTCTTTTTTGTTCGTTTTTTTCATTAAAACACTAACAAAACATTTGATTTCTAAAGCTATTTAGTGTAAAATAAAAACATTGGCAGTAGCCTATTTAAAATTGAATATCATTTTACTTGTTTATGTCGTGAATTGGCACGACGTTTCTACAAGGTGCCGTAACACCTAACAATGAGTATGTCAGCTGAAGGTATGGTTTTGGCCATGCCTATTTTGGGGACTTACTTAGGGGATTAAGTAGGTCCTTTTAAATATTTTTATTAAAGCACGCCTTTAAGTGTAAACTAAATATTTTTAATATTTCCCTTAATTAGTGCGGACGGGAGCAACTTCCTTTGGAATTTCATCCCTAATTTTTGAGCCAAAAGTCTCAAAAATCCCGTCATAGACAATAACAAGATTATTGTCTATGATACCACTACGGCGGGAAATATT
The DNA here is from genome assembly GCA_905221335.1 of bacterium. Lineage (GTDB taxonomy): Bacteria > Bacillota > Bacilli > Lactobacillales > Streptococcaceae > Streptococcus. The sequence continues at coordinate 145,741 of CAJNCT010000001.1, read as the reverse complement.
TGATAAAACTCGCTTCGCTCGTACTAGTTTTATCAAATCTATAGTACTAGCAAACTGGTTCACTATAGAAACATTTAACCAACAAGTAAACTGGCTTTTAGACTTTAGGAGGTCTTATGAAATTATTAGAAGAGCGCATCCTTGAGGATGGACATATCTTGGGTGACAACATCCTCAAGGTGGATTCCTTTTTAACCCACCAAGTTGACTTTAGCTTGATGCGAGAGATTGGTAAGGTTTTTGCGGAAAAATTCGCTCCTGTTGGCATTACTAAGGTCGTGACTATTGAAGCGTCAGGCATTGCCCCAGCTGTTTTTACAGCTGAAGCCTTGAATGTTCCCATGATTTTCGCCAAGAAAGCTAAAAACATCACCATGAACGAAGGTATCTTAACCGCCCAAGTCTACTCCTTTACCAAGCAGGTGACCAGCACCGTTTCCATCGCAGGAAAATTCCTCTCACCTGAGGACAAGGTCTTGATTATCGATGATTTCCTTGCCAATGGCCAAGCGGCCAAAGGCTTGATCCAAATCATCGAACAAGCCGGAGCAAAAGTTGAAGCGATTGGTATCGTGATTGAAAAATCTTTCCAGGATGGTCGTAATTTGCTTGAAAAAGCAGGGTATCCAGTCCTATCACTGGCTCGCTTGGATCGTTTCGAAAATGGTCAGGTCGTATTTAAGGAGGCAGATCTCTAATGCAAAAACAAGAAAAACACTCGCAAGCAGCCGTTCTTGGCTTGCAGCACTTACTAGCCATGTACTCAGGTTCTATCCTAGTTCCCATCATGATTGCGACAGCTCTTGGCTATTCAGCTGAGCAGTTGACTTACCTAATCTCCACAGATATCTTCATGTGTGGGGTGGCCACCTTCCTCCAACTCCAACTCAACAAATACTTTGGTGTCGGACTACCAGTCGTTCTCGGAGTTGCCTTCCAATCCGTCGCACCCTTGATTATGATTGGGCAAAGCCATGGTAGCGGAGCTATGTTTGGTGCCCTTATCGTTTCAGGGATTTATGTGGTTCTGATTTCAGGCATTTTCTCAAAAGTTGCCAATCTTTTCCCATCCATCGTTACAGGATCTGTTATTACCACGATTGGATTGACCTTGATTCCTGTCGCTATTGGAAATATGGGAAATAACGTTCCAGAGCCAACTGGTCAAAGTCTCTTGCTTGCAGCCATCACTGTTCTAATCATCCTCTTGATCAACATCTTTACCAAAGGATTTATCAAGTCTATCTCCATTTTGATTGGTCTGGTTGTTGGAACTGCCATTGCTGCTACCATGGGCTTGGTAGATTTCTCACCTGTTGCAGCAGCACCGCTTGTCCATGTCCCAACTCCCCTCTATTTTGGTGTACCGACTTTTGAAATCTCCTCTATTGTCATGATGTGCATCATCGCAACAGTTTCCATGGTGGAGTCAACTGGTGTTTATCTGGCCTTGTCAGATATTACCAATGACCCAATCGACAGCACGCGCCTGCGCAACGGTTACCGCGCAGAAGGTCTGGCCGTACTTCTCGGAGGAATCTTTAACACCTTCCCTTACACAGGATTTTCACAAAACGTTGGTTTGGTTAAATTGTCAGGTATCAAGACTCGCCTGCCAATCTACTACGCAGCTGGTTTCCTAATCCTCCTTGGACTCCTTCCTAAGTTTGGTGCCCTCGCCCAAATCATTCCAAGTCCTGTCCTTGGAGGTGCCATGCTGGTGATGTTTGGTTTTGTTTCCCTTCAAGGAATGCAAATCCTAGCGCGCGTTGACTTTGCTAACAATGAACACAACTTCCTTATCGCAGCTGTATCCATCGCTGCAGGTGTCGGACTCAACAATAGTAATCTCTTTGTCAGCATGCCAACAGCCTTCCAAATGTTCTTCTCAAACGGAATCGTCGTGGCAAGCCTCCTCGCCATTGTACTCAATGCCGTATTAAATCGGAAAAAGAAATAAAAAAAGAGGTACGAACCTCCAGATTGAAGAAAAGTTCATTTTGGACGATCTCTTCAATCTTTTTCTTTCGGTCCAAAATAAGACTACCCTTGAAAAAGTTGGAATAATAGCCCTTCTGAGAAAATATACGTTAAATCAGAAATTAAATTATTTCCAAAATAATTGTAAGAGTATCCACTTTCTAATAGGTCGCTCAAAAAGTTTTAAAAATCATAAAAACGCATAATATCAGGCATTCAAAAACCTTGATATTATGCGTTTTATCAGGGAAAAATTTGCTAGATTTTCTCCTCAAATTGAGTCATTACCCAGCCTCTTCTATTATCTTCTTTTACCCTTTTTTTCAGACATGAGCGTAATGTCTCTCAGGCTAAAGTAGGCTAGGGCCAGCATGGCGATTGTGACAAAGAATTCTGTCGGTAGTTGGAAGATTTGCAAGATGGACAACATCAGCAAGATCAAGAGTGCAACAACTACAAAGACCAAGATAACGATGTTGACTGTTCCTTTAATGCTTTGTGGTGTCGCAAATACATAGAGTAGTAATAAGAGTATCCCTATGATTAAATAAACCATCTTTATCTCTTTCTAGCTCTTATTCAGCTGATTTTTTCTTTTTGTTGGCTTTCTCGCGCTCTGCCTTGTTGAGGATTTGCTTGCGCAAACGGATAGACTCAGGCGTAACTTCCATGTACTCATCGTCGTTCAAGAACTCGAGCGACTCTTCAAGTGTCAAGATACGAGGTGTCTTGATAACCGCTGTTTGGTCCTTAGTAGCTGAACGGACGTTGGTCATTTGTTTCGCCTTAGTGATGTTAACTGTCAAGTCATTTTCACGAGAGTTTTCACCAATAATCATTCCTTCGTAAACCTCAGTACCTGGGTTGACAAAGATGGTTCCACGTTCTTCGATAGACATGATTGAGTATGTTGTAGCCTTACCAGCATCAATAGAAACAAGGGCACCACGGTGACGTCCACCAATTTCTCCTGGAATCAATGGCAAGTATTGGTCGAAGGTATGGTTCATGATACCGTAACCACGAGTCATTGACAAGAACTCAGTTGAGTATCCGATCAAACCACGCGCTGGAACTAGGAAGACCAAACGAGTTTGACCATTACCAGTTGAAATCATATCCAACATTTCACCTTTACGTTCAGAAAGGCTTTGGATAACAGATCCTTGGTATTCTTCTGGAGTATCGATTTGAACACGTTCAAATGGTTCACATTTAACACCATCAATCTCTTTTACAATAACTTCTGGACGAGATACTTGAAGTTCATATCCTTCACGACGCATAGTTTCGATAAGGATAGACAAGTGCAATTCTCCACGACCTGAAACAGTCCATTTATCTGGTGAATCCGTTGGGTCAACACGAAGGGAAACGTCTGTTTGCAATTCGGCCTGCAAGCGTTCTTCCACCTTACGAGAAGTCACCCATTTACCTTCTTTACCAGCAAATGGTGAGTTGTTGACCAAGAAGGTCATTTGAAGCGTTGGCTCATCGATGTGAAGGATTGGAAGAGGCTCAACTGCATCTGTCGGTGTAATCGTCTCACCAACAAAGATATCTTCCATACCTGATACGGCAATCAAGTCACCTGCTTTAGCTTCTTGGATTTCACGACGTTCCAAGCCAAAGAAACCGAAGAGTTTTGTAACACGGAAGTTCTTCGTTGTACCATCTAGTTTAGAAAGGGTAACTTGGTCCCCAACTTTCACACTACCACGGAAGACACGACCGATACCGATACGACCTACGAAGTCATTGTAGTCCAAAAGTGACACTTGGAACTGCAAAGGTTCATCTGAGTTGTCCACTGGAGCAGGGATATGGTCGATAATGGTATCAAAGATTGGTGCCATTGTTTTTTCTTGATCAGCTGGATCATCTGACAATGAAGATGTTCCATTGATAGCTGAAGCATAAACAACTGGGAAATCAAGCTGGTCATCATCCGCACCAAGTTCGATGAAAAGTTCCAATACTTCATCTACTACTTCTGCTGGGCGAGCTGATGGTTTATCTATTTTGTTGACAACCACGATTGGAACAAGGTCTTGTTCCAAGGCTTTTTTCAATACGAAACGAGTCTGTGGCATGGTTCCTTCGTAGGCATCTACGACCAAGACAACACCGTCAACCATTTTCATGATACGCTCAACTTCTCCACCGAAGTCCGCGTGTCCTGGTGTGTCCATGATATTGATACGAGTTCCGTTGTAGGCAACGGCTGTATTTTTAGCAAGGATGGTAATTCCACGCTCTTTTTCGATATCGTTTGAGTCCATAGCGCGCTCTGCCAATTCAGTACGTGCATCAAGCGTTTCTGATTGTTTCAATAATTCATCAACGAGGGTTGTTTTCCCGTGGTCAACGTGGGCAATAATGGCTACGTTACGGATATCTTCTCTTAATTTTGTCATGATTTCCTCTATAATATTTAAAATTTATTTTCTAACTGAGCAATTATACCATATTTTCAAGTAAATAACATAATTCAAGTAAGTGTAAATGTTTTCACTCCTCTTTTCTAGTCAAGGCAACTCTTTTCAAAGTCAGAGACTTATGATAAGATAAGCTGGTATGCGTTTAGATAGATTATTAGCCCAAGAAAAAATCAGTCGCAAGGCTATGAAACAGGCACTTTTGAAAAAAGAAATCCTAGTGGACGATTGTCCAGCCAGCTCCCTCGCTCAAAATGTCGACACTGGATTACAGAAATTAGTCTCTCAAGGACGGCAGATTCAAGGATACGAGCATACCTACCTCATGCTTCATAAGCCAAACGGAGTCGTTACAGCTAGCAAGGATAAGAAACTTCCAACCGTCATGGACCTCCTTCTACCTGACATCCAGTCTGACCAGCTCTATGCTGTCGGCAGATTAGACCGCGATACGACGGGGCTGCTCCTTTTGACAGACAATGGACCTTTAGGATTCCAACTCCTCCATCCCCAGCACCATGTTGATAAATCCTATCAAGTGGTGGTAAATGGACTGCTCACACCAGACCATATCCAGTCATTCAAAGAGGGGATTGTCTTTTTAGACGGAACCACTTGTAAACCTGCAAAACTAGATATTCTATCCGCAGGCCCAACAGAGAGCCATGCCTCCATCACCATCTCAGAAGGAAAATTTCATCAGGTCAAAAAGATGTTCCTCTCAGTCGGTGTCAAGGTGGTCTCTCTCAAACGAGTTCAGTTCGGTGATTTTACGTTAGATTCAGAACTTGCAGAAGGGCAATACCGTCCCTTGAATCCAGAGGAATTGGAAATCATTAAAAACTACTTAGAAATGAGTCGATAAAATAAAAAAGCTTTATGTTTAAAGCTTTTTTATTTTTTGCTTATCCATAAACTCTTGCGATGATTACAATCGAGTTTATTACAAAAACTACAAGTCCTACGATATTGAGAATTCTTTCTGTTTTATAGTCTAGTCCAGATTCTTTTTGATACACATTAGCCAAGTTCAATCCTATGATACCCAAAATCAGACCTACTATTGGAGATAGCAAACCAAGGACGATAGATAAGATACCTAAAATAAGTGAGGAACTTTTCTTTTGTTGTGAATTCATATTCCAAAATCTCCTTAAAATTAATATAAATGATGACACCATAAAATGCTAGCTTTATCTATCATTCGATAGTTTTTTACAGAATGTTAACTATTCTTCACTTTCCCTTTCCAAGAATCCAATCCATAAGAAAGGATATAAATCTCAGAAAAACCTTGTTTTTTCAAATAAAGTGCGGCATTGGTCACTCGTTGTCCGCGTTGATTTTCGTAGAGAAGGACAGGTTTATCCTTGCGAAGGGCTGCAAGGCTTGACTTCAACTGATTTGAAGGAATATTGCGAGCTCCGAGGATATGTTTTCTGTGGAAATCTGCTGGTTCACGGACATCAATCAATTGCCCTTTCCGAATCAAGGCTTCAAATTCTGCATTGTCCACAATCTTAGCCGCACGACGAATACGAAGGTAGTTATAACCCATCCATGCCGCCATCGCTAGTACGATTCCCCACAAAATCCAGATAGTCATAAGTTCTTATCTCCATTTTTCTCTATGTAGTCTAATTCTATCTTGTGCTCTCTACGAAGAACAGCTTCCGCCTCTAGATAGTCTAGCTTGTCCATCAGACCTGCATCATAGATCCGAGAGAGTTCGAGCTTCATCAGTTCAATATCATACAAACGCTTCCCCATGTAAACAATAATGCCAAATTGTTTGAGAAATTGCTGCACATCATAGAATGTTTTCATAGCTTTCATTCTAACAAATTTTAGACTTTTTTTCAATACTGGACCGGCTCTTTCCCCCTATTTTCTTCGTCTTCATTGCCCATTCTTCCGCAAGTATGGTACAATAAAAACATGAGAATTCAACAACTACACTATATTATCAAAATCGTCGAAACTGGCTCTATGAATGAGGCAGCCAAGCAACTCTTTATCACCCAACCCAGTCTTTCTAATGCTGTTCGAGACTTGGAAAATGAAATGGGTATTGAAATCTTTATTCGCAATCCCAAGGGCATTACCTTGACCCGTGATGGGATGGAGTTTCTCTCCTACGCTCGTCAAGTTGTCGAGCAAACCCAACTTCTGGAGGAACGCTATAAAAATCCTGTCGCCCACCGCGAACTCTTTAGCGTTTCGTCTCAACACTACGCCTTTGTGGTCAATGCCTTTGTCTCCCTGCTAAAGAAAAGTGATATGGAAAAATACGAACTTTTCCTTCGTGAAACTCGGACTTGGGAGATTATCGATGACGTCAAGAACTTCCGTAGCGAGGTCGGTGTCCTCTTTTTAAACAGCTACAACCGCGATGTTTTAACGAAAATGCTAGATGACAATCACCTGCTAGCGCACCACCTCTTTACCGCTCAACCCCATATCTTTGTCAGCAAGACCAACCCTCTAGCTAAAAAAGACAAGGTCAAACTGGCTGATTTGGAAGACTTCCCTTATCTGAGTTATGACCAGGGGACGCACAACTCCTTCTACTTTTCAGAGGAGATTCTTTCACAAGAGCACCACAAGAAATCCATTGTAGTAAGTGACCGCGCCACCCTCTTTAACCTCTTGATTGGTTTGGATGGCTACACCATTGCAACAGGGATTTTGAACAGTAATCTCAACGGCGACAATATCGTTTCCATCCCGCTGGACATTGACGATCCGATTGAACTAGTCTATATCCAGCATGAAAAAACCAGCCTATCTAAGATGGGCGAACGCTTTATCGAGTATCTACTAGAAGAAGTTCAGTTTGATAATTGATAAACCATCAGACATATTTTATAATATTTCTTAGAAAATAATGATTGGAGAATATCGTTGAAAAAGTTTATATTGGCAAGTGCTGTTGTCCTTTCAATAGCAGGATTGACACAGGCACCTATCTATGCGGAAGAAAACAATGCTAATCCTCCTGCCAGCACCGAACAAAGCAACTCTAAGGAAGATAAGAAAGATCTTTCAATTAAAAATGAAGAGGAGACTGCAACACTTCCAAAGGACAAGGTAAAAGAAGAACCTCCTAAAAAAGAAGGATGGCAGGAAGAAAACAAATACTGGCGTTTCTATGAAAACAATCAACCTGTCCTCAAATGGAAAAAAATTCAAGATAAGTGGTACTATTTTGACAACGATGGGAACCGACTCAGTGATACCATTTTTGATGGCTATGTTCTCAATAAAGACGGGGTCATGGTAGAAAATGGCTGGATAGCTCTTGAGGGTAAATGGTACTACGCCAGTGAATCTGGAAAAATCATCCAACAAACATGGAAAAAAATCGGAGGAATTTGGTACTACTTTGACAAAGATGGTGTCATGCTCAGTCAGACAATCGTTGATGGTTATCTCCTTACCAAAAGCGGAGCCATGGCTGAGAATGGCTGGGTGAAGTTTGACCAAAATTGGTATTATGTCACACCATCTGGCAGAATCTCGCAAGACAAATGGGAAAAAGTAAACGATTCTTGGTATTATTTTGACAAAAACGGCGTGATGCTCAGCAAAACGACCGTTGGTGCTTACCTGCTCGGCAGTAGCGGGGCTATGGCGGAAAACTCCTGGGTGAGAATCAATGAAAATTGGTATTACGCTAATGAATATGGGAAATATAGCCAAGACAAATGGGAGAAAATCAAGGGAACTTGGTATGCTTTTGAACAAAATGGTGCCATGCTTTCCAATAAATGGAAAGGAAGCTACTACCTCAAATCTAGTGGAGCCATGGCGGAAAAAGAGTGGATCTTTGATAAGGCCTACAACAGTTGGTTCTATCTAAAAGCGAATGGAACCTATGCGGCTCGTGAATGGATTGGAGCCTACTATCTCAAGTCTGGTGGCTATATGGCCAAGAATGAGTGGATTTACGACGACTATTACAAGGCTCGTTACTATTTGGACGATAGCGGACATTATGTATCAGGGACCTACAAGATAGACGGAAAGGAACATTTGTTCCAAAAATACGGCCAATGGATTTCTGAAGTTTCAACAGAAGGTGGATTTGTAAAAGGTCAATACAGCAATACCATTTTCCTAGATCCTGGGCATGGTGGTCGAGATTCAGGTGCCTTTTACTACAATGTAGCTGAAAAAGATCTCAACATGCAAATCTATCACAAACTTCGCGCTAAGCTAGAAGAACTAGGCTACAAGGTCCTCTCCTCTCGTGACAGTGATATCGATGTTGATTTTAAGACTGAACGTTCAAGAATGGTTAATAAAACCAACTCTGATATCTTTATCAGTATCCATTTCAATGCTACTGGAAACATTCACTCAAAAGCAAGCGGTATTCAAACCTACTCCTATAGCGATGAACCTGATTATCCAAGTAAGATTAATAAATACTGGCACAATCACCCTGATCGTATGAGTGAAAGCAAGCGCCTCGCTGCTGCTATCCACTCCTCTCTCCTTGCAGAAACAGGTGCCAAAGATGCTGGCTTATTGGAAAGCAGTTTTGCCGTTCTACGCGAAACTGCCAAACCAGCCGTCCTCCTAGAACTCGGTTATATGGATAATTTCACTGAGAATCAACAGATTCGTGACGATCGATACCAAGATAGACTAGTCGCAGGTATTGTGAAAGGCATCCAAAAATACTACGCTGGTAAATAAAAACAAAGTCTCGAGAAACCTCGAGACTTTTCTATTTATCTTCTTTTTTATCCTTATCAGGAAAGAGGTAGCCAAGTCCTACACAAGCTAGCACTCCTGCACCAATCACCAAACCACTTGAAATTGGCAAAAGGTCCAAAATAGCATTTGCAATGATAAAGGCAATAATCAAGCACATGAGACTAGCCTTATAATCTTTTTTCAAAAAGTTTTCTAGTGTGAAATAGAGGAACAATCCTACCGGAATGAGCGACCAGAGGTTGACATCCAAACTTGGCCATCCAACAAACCCGAAATACAATACTAGCGCAGCAGCTGCTAAGAATACAAGTCCCAATAATTTTTTCATTTTTTTGTCTCCATTTTCTTTTTTTGGTTCTTGAGTTGTCTGATACTGACCCCTCACGTCCCTTACATGAATCATTATAGCAGAGGAATTTTTCAAGAACAAGCCCTTTTGCCTATCTGGTCAATATCTCTGTCTAAGTGGTTGAGTATTTGTAACAAAAGAAAAAGAAGCCCTAATGGGCTTCTTGATTCTGCCGAGTAAAAGAGCATTTCTGAACTAAGATCATCTGAGGCTAGATTCTAAACTAGTTTTTCTTTTCCTTAGATTCTAGAGAGGATTTGATTGCTTCACGCTCAGCTTGTAGTTGAGCTAAGTTCTTTTCTTCTTCCTCAAGTTTAGTGGTATCTGGTTTCACACGATAATAAACATCTTCTGGTTTCATTAACATCGCTTCATATTGTTGTCCAGAAAAAAGTCTTTCCTCAGCATGATTGCTTTTATCTGTCAATTTTCCATCATCACCAGGTTGCATAACAACCCCACTTGGCACAGCAACTACTACAAATCCTCCAGCAACAGAATCTTTTACCCACGCACTGATAGACGCTGTCTCAGGGTTACGACTATCCTGACCTTTTGATACCTTTAATCCAACTACAGATTCGTACTTTTGATCATTTGTAAACCAAGTCGCATCTACTTCCCCTGAATCCTTAATAATGTATTCATTACCAGATTGACTACGCCAAGTACCCTCTAAACTAGACAGATCATTGTTCTTGATTGCTTCAATATCGAGTTTTGGAACAGCAGTTTCTTTCTTTAGCTTGCTAACAAGTGCTTCTGCTTCAGTGATTTTGGTATCTAAAGCAGTCAGTTGATCCTTGAGTTTCTGAATTTCCTCTTGTTTATCCTTATCAGTCTCATCTGTTTTTCCTTGGCTTGTAGACGCTTGACTTGTTGACTCTGTAGTTGAAATAGCAGACGTTGCTTGATTTGACTCTTTCTTTCCAATCAGAGAATGCGGGAAAACACTTACTAGGATTAGAGTAACTAAAATAGCGAGGACTATCCCAATATAGATTTTGATATTTCTAGCTCCTCTCGCAAACTTTTTCGTTGAATGCGCCTCTGCTAATTCTGATGCAGTTGGCTTGCGACCATTCGCCTCCTCAAATTGTTTTATCCATTCTTTCTTATTCATAATTTTCTCCTTTTTGATTTATATTCAGCCAAGCTTGCGAGACTTCATTCGTTAATATCCATGGATTTTTATAATTTTTAGAAAACCTATGTAAAAAATTCTAGAATGATTAACAGCCTATAGTCCACTAAAACGGAACGAAAACAAGCTCTTATTAAAATATATTATACCAAAAAATATAAATTTTAGTTTTTATTTATAAGCAGGAGGCACAGACGTTAAATAGAACCTATCTCAAACGTTCCACCTTTCCTATATTTACAAAAAAAGAAGCCCTAATGGGCTTCTTGATTTTGCCGATTGCAGGGCTTGAACCTGTGACCTACGCGTTACGAGTGCGTTGCTCTACCAACTGAGCTAAATCGGCGATTACCCTTTTAGTATAGCACTCTGAGAATAGATGTCAAGGAATTTTCATCACGATTAAAAAAGCCTGTCCTGAGACAAGGCTTTGAGTTTCTTCCTCTTACGAACCCGCACTTTCGTAGGCATCTAAGCCCCTGTCCCATAGTTTCAAAGAAATGACAAAGAAGACAAGGGAAATCAGAATCAAACCACCGATATTAAAGAAGACATCCTTATCCTGCAAGAAATAGCTGGCAGGATAGTAGGCCGTAAAGGCGAAAGGGATGATAAAGCTAATCAGCCAACGAAGAAGCGAATTGTAGATGGAAATCGGGTACTTAGCAAAGTCATTAAACATATAAAAAATGTAAATCATGGCGCCTGACTGCTTGGTCCAAAAAGCGATACTGGCAGTCGCGATTTTCAAGGAAGTATAAATCAAGGTCGCAAAAGGAATACAAACTAGGAAAAGCAGGAATTTAGGAAGAGTCCAAGTAATGCTTGATACTGTTGTCGCAAGTAAAATACCACCGACCAAGAGCTCGCCCAAGGCATCAATCTGAAAGGTCTCAACCAGAATGTGAAAAAGAGGATTGATAGGACGAGTCAGGTATTTGTCAAACTCTCCCTTTCGTACCAATCGTTGCCCCAGTGCCCAGAGATTGTCAAAAAAGAGATGGTCCAGTCCCTTGGGAATCAAGGAAAATCCATAGATAAAGGCAATCTCTTGAAAGGTCCAGCCTTCTAGCGAGGGGATGTGTTGAAAGATGACGTTGAGAAACAAGAGGTTCAAGCCTTGGGTCAGAAAGACACCTAAAACACCAACCACAAAATCAACCTTGTATTCCATGATTTGCTTGATGTATTGTCTGATAAAAATCAGGTGCATGCGTTGATATTTTTTCATACTAACCTCCTTGAATGGTGATGAATGACTGGACTCGTTTCCAAATCAACTGAGACAAGCCCACCATCACTAAGAGCCAGAAAAATTGTAGCAAAAGCGCTTGAAGAATCTGACTAGCATCGTATTTCCCAACAATGATCATGACCGGAGTGTAGATCAAAGATGAGAAAGGCAAGAAGGAGAGAATATCTGAAACAACCTTTGGAAAGAAAGCCAAGGGAATCAAACTTCCAGACATAAAGGCCACTATTGAAGTCTTGAGTAGATTGGAACCCCATAAATTTTTAAACACAAAGGCTGAAAATCCAAAGCAGATATTAAAGAAAAAATTAATCAGGTAGGCTAGGGCTAAGCTAAAGAGATAAAGGACAGTTAAGCCCAGCACTTCTACAATGCCTTGCCCAGAAAGGATTTTCATCAAAACAATGACACTTAAAAATGGCAGTCCAACAGAGATAAAAATCAACCACTTGGAGCCAAGCTCGGTGAAGAGATAAGAGGCCGCAAAATGCACTGGTCGCAGCAAGCGCATGATAATGGAACCATCCTTGACCTCCTCCCCAATCATAAAGGAGCTATCCGACCTAGTCAAGAGATTGGTCACAAAACTCATGATGATGTAGAGAGTGATATCTGCCATGCTAAAGCCCTGAATCAAAGACTCCTGCGAGGAATCAAAGACAGCCTTCCAAAGATAAAAAGCCACAAAAGCTCCCATAACATCGCCAATCCGATAGAGAATAAAGTTGACTCGATAGGTAATCAACTCCTGAATCCCTGCATTGATAAAGGGTTTATAACGTCTCCACAATTTGACCATCTTAGAGCTCCTTTCGGTAGAAGCGACGGATAATATCCTCAATATCCGTATCCACCATCTTCAAATCGCGGATTTCAAAATCAGACAGGGTTTGCTTGATAATATCAGCTGACTGGTAGCGGGAACTATCGAATTCAATATTAAGGCTATTTCCTTGTCTATCAATGGTCATATCAGGCAGGCCTTCATAGTGAGAAAGGAGATGACTTTGACCTGGCACCAGTTCAAAGGAGAGTGTCTTCATCTTACCAAAGGTTTCCTTGAGCTGGCTAACCGTTCCATCAAAAATCTCCTGCCCCTTGTCAATCATAAAAATCCGATCACAGAGTTGCTCAATATCACTAAGGTCGTGAGTGGTCAAGAGAATGGTTGTTTCTTCCTCTTGATTGATCTGGGTGATGGCCCGACGAATGTTATCCTTAACCGAAACATCCAGACCAATGGTCGGCTCATCTAAAAAGAGAACCTTGGGATTGTGGAGCAAGGAAGCTGCAATATCCGCCCGCATCCGTTGACCAAGTGAAAGAGTTCGCACGGGATCCTTGATAAAGTCCTTCAAATCCAAGACTTCATTTAAAAAATCCATTCGCTTATGAAAGAGCGAATCTGGCACATCGTAAATCTCTTTCAAGACCGTATAGGTCTCTTGCAGAGCCAAGTCCCACCATAGCTGAGTACGTTGTCCAAAAACAACCCCAATATCCTTGACATAATCTTGACGATTATCTTGCGGAATCTTGCCGTTAATCCGACAAAAACCAGATGTCGGTTTCAAAATCCCTGTCAGCATTTTGATGGTTGTCGACTTCCCAGCTCCATTTGCGCCGATAAACCCTAGAATCTGCCCCTTGGGCACCTCAAAGGTCAAATCCTTGACCGCTTCAAAGGTCTGCTTTTCAGGATGAATAAAGGAGCGCAAAGCTCCCTTTAACCCCGGTTCCTTAACAGTCTTCACAAAATTTTTCTGAAGATGTTCCACTTCTATCATTGCCATAAATCTCTCCCTATCGCAAGGAATTGCAACATTGTATTTTTGACTACAAATATCTAAATCCTTACTTTCTACACCTTCTCAATATTATTACAGAAGGCTTTATACCAACCTATTATAGTCCAATAAAAAATAGAATGCAAGCGTTTGCCTATAGATTGTAAAATTAGAGTTTTCTCTCCGAAAATAATACTTTTAAATCAAAAATTCTGGTTTATTAGTTTACTTAAAACACAAAAAAACCTGCCCTTAGGGGCAGGTTGTATTAAAAGTGATTTTATCTCAAATATTCAATTTAATCAATACATTCCCCATTTTCATTAACTCTATACCCGTTTATGATAGTGCTAACTGCGAGTTCTCCTGATGAATATGAATAATACCATTTTTCGCCAATTTGATACCAACCAGTTACCATTGTTCCGTCTTCTTTTAAATAATACCATTTTCCTGAATCTTGAATCCAACCTGTCGTCATAGCTCCATTATCTTTCAAGTAATACCAGACATCATTATATTGAAACCAACCTGTTACCAGGGCACCTTCATCATTTAGATAGTACCAATGTTCATTATCTTGAATCCAACCCTTTGCTAAAGAACCGCTATTATTTAGATAGTACCAACCACCATCATTTTGTTTCCATCCTGATTCCGATGAGTCTTGAACATCATTTATTACTTGAACAGCCTCAATAATTTCCTTCAATTCAACTCGTTTTCTATCTTTTATGACAGATTTAACTTTTTCCTCAACAAACTCTTTCGCATAAGTTCGACTATTTTCTTTCCTCTGGAACATGTCCTTCAGTAAACTTTCTAATTGTTCATTAAAGACATCTTCTTGGATTTTATTAAACTCTTTCTGAGATAACGAAATAACCATCACAATATCGATAAATTCTTCTTTTAATTGAGCAAACATTTCCACGCGATCATCTTCTATAAATTGATCAGCAATTAATTTTACACCAAAACCTCCTGCAATACCACCAATAATTGCTCCTGCAGCTACTCCAAAAGGTCCAGCAATTGCACCACCAACTGCACCTACACCTGCACCTGCAAGCATTCCACCTCCAGCAACTGCTACATTTTTTAATAGCTGTTGTGAAGAAATTCTTCCTAATAGGGCATCAAAGATATCTGGTGTGATAATAACTGCAAACGATATCACCGGTGCAGCTCGTCTTGCAACCACTTCAGCTGTAATTTTTTTTCCAAAAAAATCATTAATTTGTTTTGTAAATATTTTTGCGAATTGCTGTGACGCAACATAGATACTAGTTCCCATAGCTAGGGTTCGTAGTCCTGCTTTACCAGCCATTAGAGCCGCATCTTTGGTTTCTGCACCCGACCATTTAGCCTGAGAAAAGACAATAACAAAGCTTATACCTACACCTGGTAATGAATTAATAGCTCCATCAATTGCATCAAATTTAATTGATGTTAAATTTCCTCCTTGAGCTATCAATCTTGACTCTCTATAGGTAATATGTCCCTTTCTGATATAATTTTTCGCTTCTTCTGGGTTATTAACTCCCTCAACTTTTCCTTGTCTAATTTTTTCTCCAAATAACTCTACTGCTTTATCATATTGGTCTTTTGGAACTTCTAATTGCATTCCTTTGTATTTGTACATTCCACTTTCAGAATCGAAAGCTGAGTTAACTGTTCCAGTTGCTCTTGCATAATATTTGGTCTGAATCTTTTGATTTCCGACTTGCCGATCTGCGCCGTTTTTTGCATTGTTTTGACCAATTTGTTTGACATCTTGAAAAGGATATTTAATCCTATCAATTACATTATTAGCATATTCGGCAGCATGACCATGCCCAGATGGAGCACTAACCATTGCATTTATTTGAGCTTTATGCAATCTATCACCAACACTTAATAAAATCCAGGAAATAATTCCTATTTCACTTCCTCTTCTAAAGGTAGTTGAATTAACATTCTTTTTACCAATTTTTAATAACTGTGTATTTAAATTTTCAACTTGTACATCATTTGTATAACCAGAAGCAATCAATTCATTCAATTCTCTAACAACATAATTCAAACTATTCGAGACATTCAAACGTTTAATAATCCCATATGGATAGTAAAATGCTAACTGATCATTATCATCTACCTCTACTTTCCATAAATTGGAAAATGGGAAAAATTGTACGTTACACCTTTCTTGATCTTTGATTTGCATTTTTTCGAAAATTCCATACTGGGTTAAGAGTAAACCATATTCTTTGAAATCTTCTTCTTTTAAACTTCTAATCGGAGAATAGCCAAAATATTCAAATTCAGTATTAGAGAATTCATTATAATATTCTTTTTCTGACTCAATAAACCACTTAGCCCGTCCATAAGGTACTGACTCACCATAATAATCAAATCCATTCTGTGCAATAGACCTAAAAACTCGTCTAACACTAGCCTCACTGTGAGTATGAACCTCTTTAATTTTTCTTTTCCATAAAAAATACTGAAAAAAACTTACGATATTATCTTTCATCTCTAAGCTAAACTCCAATAATTCTAATATACTAAAACTAGATAGTAACTTTATCAAGTTTTAAAACTATATAGTACCCCACATTAAAAGTCGAAATTTTTAAAATAACTTGATATTTACCTTTAATCTAAATTAATTATATCAAAGGAATAATACAAAGTCTATATCATTTATTTTTACCACACAAAAAACCCACCCAATGGGCAGGTTTTATCTGTATTGTTCAGCTAGATTAAGCTTTACCTTCTGAACCGAATACGTCGATACGTTCTTCAACTGATGCTTGGATAGCTTTTACACCGTCAGCCAAGAATTTACGTGGGTCGAAGAGTTTTTTCTTGTCGTATTCTGCTTCGTTTGCTTCGTAGTCACGAGCAAATTTACGAGTTGCGTTAGCGAATGCGATTTGGCATTCAGTGTTAACGTTAACTTTCGCAACACCAAGTTTGATAGCTGCTTGGATTTGGTCATCAGGAATACCTGAACCACCGTGCAATACGATTGGGAATCCTGGTACAGCTTCAGTCAATTTTTGCAAGTGGTCAAGGTGAAGACCTTTCCAGTTTGCAGGGTATGGACCGTGGATGTTACCGATACCAGCTGCCAAGAAGTCGATACCAGTTGCAACCATTGCTTTAGCATCTTCGATTGGAGCCAATTCACCATCACCGATGATTCCGTCTTCTTCACCACCGATAGTTCCAACTTCAGCTTCTACTGATACACCATTTGCGTGAGCAAATTCTACAACTTTACGAGCTTTTTCAAGGTTTTCTTCAACTGGAAGGTGTGAACCGTCAAACATAACTGAAGTATAACCAACTTGAATACACTCAAGTGCATCTTCGTAGTGACCGTGGTCAAGGTGGATAGCTACTGGTACAGTGATACCCATTGATTCAACAAGGTTAGCGATCAAGTTGCGAGCAACTTTGTAACCACCCATGTATTTAGCAGCACCCATTGAAGTTTGGATCAAAACTGGAGCTTTTTTAGCTTCTGCTGCACGCAAGATAGCTTGAGTCCACTCAAGGTTGTTTGTGTTAAATCCACCAACTGCATAACCGTTGTCACGAGCTGCTTGGACAAATTTTTCTGCTGAAACGATTGCCATTTGTCAGGCCTCCTATATATTTTTTGGGACATCCCATTTACATTGTTCATTTTATCACTTTTTGATAAAAAAAGCTAGTTTTTCCCATACTTTAGATTGAATTTCTTCCAATCCAATCAATGTAAACCCTTTCTTCTCCTTAGTCCTGAGTGACTTTGGGATAACGTATGAAGAAGCTCAATCGATCATCTTGCATCTCAAAATGATAAGGTAATTTCTCATGTTCTAATAAACTTTTAACCACAAAGAGTCCCATCCCCGAACCCTTGGCCTTGCGACTGGCATTTTCAGAAAAAGACTGGGCCAATTTTTCTTGTTCTTCAGGACTACAGCTATTCTCGATAAAGAGTTCCCCTTCTCTTTCTCCGATACGGATCAAGCCGCCTAGAGTGGAGTGCTTGATAGCATTACTGATGAGATTCGATAGGATTAGTTTCATGACAGATGGGTTTATGTAAGCCTGCTGATGGGTCAAGCGATTGTCTATCTGAAGTTCTTTCTCCTTGGCGAGCAAAGCATAATCCTTGACTAGACTTTGTGTCATCTGAAGGAGGTCAACCTCTTCTTTCTCCTCTCGCAATTCCTGTACAGAAGAAAGAGACAATATCTGGAGAACGTGGTGACTGAGGTCGTCCACAATCCCCAAGGCAACTCCAAGATAGTGGTCTCTATCCTTATAACGGCCGATATTTTCTTTCATATTTTCGATTAAGATTTTCAAACTAGCCAGAGGTGTTTTCAATTCATGAGAAGCTCCTCGTAGGAACTCAACCTTCATCTTCTCCAGCTGGAGAATAGCTTCATTCTTCTCATGCAAGTCCTCAATAACTGTCAAAAGATGCTGGTAGAGGCTATTGATTTGTTCCTTGAGATCACCTATCTCATCCTTGGAATCCACACGTAATCGCACTTGGGCATCCAGATCCATCATCCGACGGGTCACACGCTTGATTTCCAAAATCGGTGCAACAATGGTCCGAGCGTAGATATAAGCCACCAAGAGGGAAATCAGAAAGGATGCCAACAAGGTATAGGGAAGAAATTGAAGACTAATCTGCTCTGCTTCCTTTTGCAAGTCCATAGACGCTAGAAACTGGAGAGTCATCGTGCTACCATCTTGCGTTTTCACCTCACGCTCCTCGATAAAGAGGGAAGTAGTTTGACGGTCCGTATCTAGAGGAAAGCCGTCCTTGACCTCTAACTTGTCCTCGGTCATCTCTCCCTTGACAGCTCCTTTGATATCACTGGTCTGGGAATACAAATCCAACACTTGCTCGATACTTTGCCTATCCTTTCCATCTAGGGACTGGGCAATGGTTGTCGCTTTCTGGCCAATGGTTTCCTGACGGTGGCTCAGATAAGTCGAGGGAAAGAGAAAATAAATGGCTAAATGAAGACAAATAACCAGAACACTAAAAATCGAGAAGGTATAGATAAATATCTTTGTAAATAAACCTGTTCGTTTCATTTTCGCTCCAATTTATAACCAACATTGCGCACAGTGAGGATACAATCCAAGTCTAGCTTTTTCCGCAGTTCCTTGATATAGACATCAATGACACGGTCAAAGGGGACCTCATCTGTCGCCTTCCAGACAGCATCGATAATCTGAGACCGGGTCAAAGCCCGTCCTTCATTTTTCACCAGATAGTCCAGAATTTCCAACTCCTTGGCATTGATAGCCACTTCTTCTCCTGCTAGGCTTGCACTGTAGCTTTCAAAGTCCACCTTAGTATTCTTATAGGAAAAGGTTCGTCCCGTATCGTAGTAACGCTTGAAAATCGCGTCTACTCTCACTTTTAAGAGGGAGAGGGAAAAGGGTTTTTCCAGATAGCCATCTGCTAGCGAAGCAAAGGCACTCATCTTGTATTCTTCATCCTGAAAGGCGGTCAGCATCAAGACAGGAACCTGACTGCTTTTACGAATCTCGGCTAGGACTTCTAAGCCATTAAGCTTGGGCATCTGGATATCCAGTAGTACTAGAGCTACTTCATAGCTGGAAAATTTTTCCAGAGCTTCTTGACCGTCCGCTGCTTCAATGGTTTCATAACCACAATCTGTCAGATAATCACTGATCCCCTCACGGATCATCTCCTCATCTTCTACAATTAAAATTTTCATAGAAAAACGTTTCACATTCCTTTAAATTTCTTGTAAATCATCTCGGTTTCACCCTAAAAGGAAGAGGCCTTATACTCAATGAAAATCAAAGAGCAAACTAGGAAGCTAGCCGCAGGCTGTACTTGAGTACGGCAAGGTGAAGCTGACGTGGTTTGAATTTGATTTTCGAAGAGTATTATCAAGATGAAATAGATAAAAATGCTACCTATATTATACCCCATTTAGGGGAGAATAGGTAGCAAGTTTTTTATTCGCTATCGAGCAAGAGCTCTTTTGGTTGTTTTCTGAGGAGATTGCTTGAAGCAAGCGCCATAACGAGAACCACTAGAACCAAGGCAAGGACAAAGACAATGATAAAGTCTGATGTCTGAATGGAAATGTCTAGGCTCGACAAGGTCTTGCTAAAGCCATCTACTTCTGCACCACCACCAAGGTTAGAAGCTTGAGCTGCCTTGCTGGCTTGCTTGGCAACACCTGAAGTAACATTGGCAAGGACGGTGTTTCCGATTGCACGAGCTGTATAGTTGGCTAGGAAGTAAGCAGAAACTAGAGCAGGAATTGCAATCAAGATCGATTCAGTGATGAATTGGCCCAAGATACTTGCCTGCTTGAGACCGATAGAGAGTAGAATTCCCACTTCCTTGCGACGAGCATTGATCCAAAGACTAAGCAAGAGTGCAAGGAGAAGAACTGAGAAGCTCAAGCTACCCCAGAAGAGGAGGTTGGCCATCTTGTACATACCAGAAATGGATTGCTCAAGAGCTGGGTAGTTAGAGGAGCTCTTCACAAGTGTGTAGCTCTTCCAGTTGATACCACTGATACCATTCAACTCTTTCATGACATCATCCAAGTTCTTATCCGCTGTTACAAAGAAGGTGGCATCCCCATAAATAGCTGTGTCTTCTGTGTATCCATAAAGTTTTGCAGCAGTGTGAATGTCTGTGATAGCTGTGTTTTCATAGAGTTCTTGTGAGTAGGTTACTGCTGACTTATTGTGACCATCAAAGAGTCCCTTGATAGTCACTTCGACTGTTTCCTTGGCTCCTTTTTCATTGTCTGCATCATAGACATTAGAGTTCAGTTTGACCTTATCTCCAACTTTCCAGCCGTGTTTAGCTGCCAAGTCCTTGTGCATGAGGATCTTGTCCTTGTCGTCGTTGGTTAGGTGCTCACCTTCGACTAGTTTATAAGAGCCAGAGACAAACTTATCTTCTTTAGAGGAGTCATTGACACCTGTAATCATCAAGCTGCTTCCAAACCGTTTAGCACGGTCTGCAGTGAGATTTTTCTTGGTTTCTGGCGTTTCGATGAGGTCATATCCAGTCAAATCTCCGATAGCGTTGATGCGTTTAACATAAGACTCGATGGCCTTATTTTCGGTGATTTTTTTGATATCCTCACCCTTGATATTCCCAGAACCACGTGGCGTTCCTTGATTGACGCGACGATTGATTTGCATGGAGAAGCTATTGGTGATATTCTTAAAGGTCTCCTGAGAAGCCTTGGCAGTAGCTCCCTTGATCGACAAACCGACCAAACTCAAGCTCGCCATGAGGAGAATAATCAGGAAGATAACAATCGATTTGAAAAACTTCCTTGTAACATAGGCAAATGCGTTGTGTAACATAGGTTCCCTTTCTAGATTTGATTTTATAATTCTATCAAAACAAGCTCATATTATTTAGTAGTATTACGAGTTTCAGTCAGTTTCTTATCCTTCAATTCAAGTGTAATATCTGACGCTTGTGCCACTTCTTTACTGTGAGTGACGACGATCACACATTTACCTGTTTTCTCGGCAAGTGACTTGAGCAGTTCGATAATATCTCCAGCAGTTTTAGGGTCCAGATTTCCTGTTGGCTCATCAGCTAGAATAACTGGAGCTTCTGATACCAAACTGCGAGCGATGGCAACACGTTGCTGCTGACCACCTGATAACTGGAGAACGTTCCGCTTGATCTGACTGTCATCCAAACCAAGCTCAAGAAGGGTATCCTTGCTTGCTTTTTTGTTGACCAAGCGGATATTTTCCAGCGGAGAAAGATAATCTATCAAGTTATAATTTTGAAAGACCAGGGAAATATGGTGCATGCGATGGTAAGAATATCCCTTGTCACGAATGTCCTCTCCTTGGAAAAGGATAGAACCTTCAACAGGACTATCTAAACCAGCCAGTAGGGACAAGAGAGTGGATTTTCCTGCTCCTGACTCACCAATGATACTATAAAATTTTCCGGGTTCAAAATTATACTTGATCTGATATAAAACTGCCTCAGCAGTGTTCTTATAACGGTAGGTAACATCTTGCAATTGTAATAAAGTCATGATTTCTCCTTCTTATACTCAATGAAAATCAAAGAGAACACTAGGAAGCTAGCCGCAGGTTGCTCAAAGCACAGCTTTGAGGTTGCAGATAAAGCTGACGCGGTTTGAAGAGATTTTCGAAGAGTATTAACTAATAGATGATAAAATTTCTTTAGGCGATTTTCTAAATAAGAATAGGAAACAAAGGGCTACAGACAAGCAACCAATCAGGAGCAGAAAAACATAGGATTCTGCAAAGGATAGGAGACTGGTTGATAGACCACTTGCTTTGGCCAGCGTGTCCTGTAAGGTTGCCTGATCTCCACTGGCTAGTACAGTTTGGAGCAGATAGGATGTGATGGCGTTTCCTGCAACAAATGCTGGAAGCAAAGCTCCGAGAGATACCAAAACTACCTCTAAACAGAACTGTAGGAAGATCGAGCTCTTACCTTTTCCAAGCGCCAGAAGAATCCCCACTTCGTAGACCCTTTCTCTCAACCAGAGTGACAAGACCAAAATTAAGGCTCCTGCTCCTGCTATCAACATCCCATAAAGGAAGAGGATGAGGAAGGTTTGGAAGGTTGCAACTGAGTCTTTGATTTGTTCAAAGGCCTTATTTTCCTTCTCAACTTGGTAACCTTGACTTTCCAAAGCCAAGTTTTCCACCTGCTTCATGAGTCCGTCCATTTCCTTAGGATTTTCTACATAGAAGCGCGCTGCACTGACTTGCGGTTCACTATTTCCCAAAAGGGTTTGGCTACTTTCATAGTCTGTAAAGACCTGGTTTTCACTGAAGTCAGAAGACAAGCCTGTGAATTTTTCTTGTTTTTTACCAGAAAAGATGCCGACAATCTCAAACTCTACTGTTTGCCCTTTTCCAGATTCTGACTGACCAGCATCCAAGCGAATCTTGTCATGAAGTGAAAGACCGTTCTTCTTAGCCAACTCTTCGTGGATGAGGATTTTCTTGGAGTCCCCTTTTTGAAGGTGTCGCCCTTCTTTTAGATTGAAAGCCGAACTGGTAAAGGTGACATCCTTGGATGAATCCTCGAGAGCCGTTAAGCTAACTAAATTCTTGTCCGCAGCTGACAAGTCATCACGTTCAACGCTCTGCTCACCACTCACCGCTTCCTTGTCTTTCAGTTTTGCGACCGTCTCAAGTTCAGGAGAGACATTTTCCAGTCCCTTAATCTTGCTCACGGATGCTAGGTCAGACAACTTGAAGGTCTGTCCATTTTCTATCTTTTTGATAGAAAAAGAAGTATTGAGTGATTTGTAAAGATTGCTTTCTACTGTTTTGTTGGACTTCATCAGAGTCAAACAGGCTGAAATTCCTGCTAAAAGGACCAATAAAATCAGAAATAAAATAAAACTTCTCAGTCGTTTTCTGCTGACATAAGCCCAAGCTCTTTGGATTGGATTCATTTGTCACCTCCATATTTGTAAGACTATTATAAAATCCAAATATGAAATGTTTATGAAATCGAAAAAATTTTTCGATTTATTTTTTGAAATAAAGAAAGCTAGCAACTGCTAACTTTCTTCATATAGAACACGTTTTAGCAATCAAAAATCGATTCCATGCCATAAATGATAGTTCTTGATGCCAAGCTCTTCCGATAGTCGAACTGTAGCTCTAGCCTTCTTTTTAAAAACAAAAAGAGCTAGCCAAAGCTAACTCTTATCCCATGCGGAGAGAGGGACTTGAACCCTCACGACCTAAAGCGGTCACAGGATCCTTAGTCCTGCGCGTCTGCCAATTCCGCCATCCCCGCGTCGATTACTTTACTAGTATATCAACTTTCAAAATCTTTGTCAACACTTTTTTCAGATTTTTTTCATTTTTCCAAGGGAATCATTCTTTAATTTCAGACAGATTTTCATCCAACAATTTGGCTCCCAGAGTATTCTTAAAATGTCCAAGAGCAAACTGATGATTTTCTGGCCAGATGGAGGCAACCGCAGGCTTGACAACCTCGATTTGATAACCTAAATTATAAGCATCAATAGCCGTATGGAGAACACAAATATCTGTCAAAACACCAGTTAAGATGACTGTATCAACTCGACGTTCTCGCAAGCGGATATCTAAATCCGTTCCTGAAAATGCTGAATAGTGACGCTTGTCCATCCAAAAAACACGACTATCCGCCTCATGCTCAGTATAAAAGTCAGCTAGGGGGCCATAAAGGTTGCGGCCACTAGTCCCGATGATGTTGTGTGGCGGAAAGAGCTTGCTTTCTGGGTGGAATGTATCCTTCTCTTCATGAGCATCAATGGTGAAGAAAACATAGTCTCCACGATTAAAAGCCAGTCTGGTCACCTGAGCAATCGCCTCTGATATGGCTTGAGCAGGAGCACCTGCTGTCAATTTTCCATGATCTGCTACAAAATCCTCTGTATAGTCAATCGAGATTAAAGCCTTTGCCATTAGTAGTCCCTCTTTTTCACTTCCTCAAAGATATCTGAAATCAATACTTTGAGATAGGTTCCCTTCATTCCTAGTGAACGGCTTTCAATAATTCCTGCCGACTCTAGCTTACGGAGAGCATTGACGATCACTGAGCGCGTGATGCCAATACGATCTGCAATAACTGATGCAGTCAGCTGCCCTTCATTTCCATCCAATTCAGCTAAAATAGCTGAAACAGCACGAAGTTCTGAGTAGGAGAGGGTATTGACTGCCATAGTTACAGCAGTACGGCGACGAATATTTTTCTCATCTTCTTCACGTTGGAAGTTCAAGAGTTGAATCCCCACAACCGTACTCGCAATCTCAACAAGGATCAAATCTTCATCTTCAAATTTCTTGTCATTACGCCAAATAATCAAGGAACCTAGGCGAATCCCTGATACATGAATGGGAGCAATGGTTGTCAAACCATCTGGAAAATCTGCACGGCTCTCTACTGGGAAAATGGTCAAATCATGTTCAACAGGAAGATTGGCTTCTGTATCATAGATCATGTTTGCCCCTTGAACATAGTCATCTGGAAAAGTCTTGGTTTGGAAAAACTGCTCTACACGATCTGTATTCGTTTTATAACGCATGAAGTAGCCTAAAAGGCGCCCCTTGCTATTGACAATACAGGCATTGCAATCAATAATGTCTGCTAGTTGACGTGTAATGGCATTGTATGGAAGTTCATCCTGCATTTGCTCTTCTGAGCGTTTTAAAATTGATGTAATTTTTCTTGTTTTTTCTAATAAATGTGCCATTTTTTACCTCGCATATAA
This sequence comes from bacterium, assembly GCA_905221335.1. Classification (GTDB taxonomy): domain Bacteria; phylum Bacillota; class Bacilli; order Lactobacillales; family Streptococcaceae; genus Streptococcus. Next base: position 120,775 of record CAJNCT010000001.1, on the reverse strand, counting down.
TCGCTTCCATTATAACATAGAAAAGTCTTTATTTCAATAATTATCTGAAAATTGCTTATTGAATTGCAATTTTTAAAAGCAAAAATATTTTATAAAAATAGCAATTTTTTATTGACATTCTGTTTGGATTTTTATATAATAATATTATAAGAAGATGGATTAAAGTTCCCCTTCCCATCTCACCTTTCCTTTACTTTTATACATCTTCTTTTACTATCGGTCTCCTTATATATAAAAGCGATTCACACTGTGAATCGCTTTTTTCTATTTGTCTCCTTTGTTACGAATAACAAAGCCGGTTTTCTTTTCGCTTGAAGTGTTGCGAGGTTTTTTATTGTCTTTATTACGGTAACGTCTGTCTTTATCAAAACGGTCGTTTCCACGACTACCTTTCTTGAACTCATCACGACGACCATTGCCACGGCGATCACGGTCTCGACGGTCGTCTCCACGACGGCCTCCTCGACCTCCCTTAGCTTTGCCAGCAAAGCCATTACCTGATGGTTTAAATGGCAGTGGTTTTTCACGCGCAATCTCCACTTCAGGCAGGCTGTCTGGATCTTGGACTGTCAGGCTCAAGATATACATAGCCAATTCTTCTGGACTAAATTCGGCAGCTAACTTACGAGCATCTTTAGCAAATTTCTCAAAGTTCCCATGAATAGTTTCATCCGCAAAATCGCGTTCGATTTTCTTGAGGGCGACTTGCTTTTTAGCTTGGAAGGCTTCGTCTGCACTAGCAGGTTTGAGACCTTTCATACGTTTCTTAGTCAAGTTTTCGATGATTTGGAGATAACCCATTTCATTTGGTGCTACGAAAGTAATAGACTGACCTGACTTACCAGCACGACCTGTACGACCGATACGGTGAACATAACTTTCAGGATCTTGTGGAATATCGTAGTTGTAGACATGGGTCACACCTGAGATATCCAAACCACGTGCTGCCACGTCTGTCGCAACCAAAACATCAAGGTTCCCATTTTTGAAGTCACGAAGGACACGAAGACGTTTGTTTTGGTCTAGGTCACCATGAATTCCTTCTGCACGGAAGCCACGAATTTTAAGTCCACGAGTCAATTCATCTACACGACGTTTGGTACGACCAAATACGATAGCAAGCTCTGGTTGTTCCACATCCATGAGACGGGTCATGGTGTCAAATTTTTCTTGCTCTTTAACTCGGATATAGTATTGGTCAACCAATTCTGTTGTCAATTCTTTAGCAGCAATCTTGACATGCTCAGGTTCTTTCATAAACTGAACACCGATACGTTTGATAGCATCTGGCATGGTTGCTGAAAAGAGCAAGGTTTGACGATTTTCAGGGACACGGGAAATGATGGCTTCAATGTCTTCTAGGAAGCCCATGTTGAGCATTTCGTCCGCTTCGTCAAGGATAAGAGTTTCAATATCTTGTAGTTTCAAGGCCTTGCGTTTAATCAAGTCCAAGAGACGGCCTGGTGTTCCTACCACGATGTGGGCACCAGATTTAAGAGCCTTAATTTGTTTTTCAATGCTGGAACCACCGTAAACTGAGCGAACTTTCACTCCCTTACTACGACCAAAGCGGAAGAGTTCTTCTTGACTTTGGACAGCGAGTTCACGAGTTGGAGCGATGACCAGGGCTTGGATGGTCGCTTCTTCTGTACGGATTTTTTCAAGGGTTGGCAAACCAAAGGCTGCAGTTTTTCCTGTACCAGTCTGAGCTTGACCGATAACGTCTTTTCCTTCGAGAGCCAAGGGAATGGTTTGTTCTTGGATGGGACTGGCTTCTACAAATCCAGCTTTTTCAATCTCTGCTAGCAAATCAGCAGACAAGTTAAATTCATTAAATTTCACGTTTTTCTTCTTTCTAAAGATGGTGCGAAGCCATCCTATAGCGCGTAGTTTATACTTTTCTTTTCATGACGTATCTTCTACAAAAAAGAGATACCGTGTTGCTTCTTTTCCACGAAAGAAAAGTACTAGTTTCTTTGCAGCCTATCTAGTATAACACAAGAGGGAAGCAAAAGATAGTAGAATCCTTAAGGAAAATCATGTAAACGATTTTCTAATAGTAAAGTGGCCTGAAACTGGTTTTTCAAAGGATTTGAAGGGACCATTTCAAACTCACTTCACTTCCCGTAGCAGATTTGTGCAAAAAGTGTTTTCTTATGCTAGAATGAAAATCGAATAGGAGGACTATAAATGTTAACATATGATTTAATCGTTATTGGATTTGGTAAAGCTGGGAAAACACTAGCTGGTAAATTAGCTTCAGCTGGCAAAAAAGTTGCTCTCGTTGAACGTAGCAAAGCTATGTACGGTGGAACTTGTATCAACATCGGATGTATCCCAACTAAAACCTTGCTAGTTGCTGCTGAGAAAGATTTGTCTTTTGAAGAAGTCATTGCTATCAAAAATACTATCACTAGTCGCCTCAACGGTAAAAACTATGCTACTGTTGCGGGAACAGGTGTCGATATCTTTGATGCGGAAGCTCACTTCCTTTCAAACAAAGTCATCGAAATCCAAGCTGGTGACGAAAAACAAGAACTAACTGCTGAAACAATCGTCATCAACACTGGTGCTGTTTCAAACGTCTTGCCAATCCCTGGACTTGCTACAAGTAAGAATGTCTTTGACTCGACTGGTATTCAAAACTTGGACAAATTGCCAGAAAAACTTGGTGTCCTTGGTGGCGGAAATATCGGTCTTGAATTTGCTGGCCTTTTCAACAAACTTGGAAGCAAAGTTACAGTCCTAGATGCCTTGGATACTTTCCTACCTCGTGCAGAACCTTCCATCGCAGCTCTTGCTAAACAATACATGGAAGAAGACGGCATTGAATTACTTCAAAACATCCGTACTACTGAAATCAAAAACGACGGTGACCAAGTTCTCGTCGTAACTGAAAATGAAACTTACCGCTTCGATGCCCTTCTCTACGCAACTGGACGTAAACCAAACGTAGAACCACTTCAACTTGAAAATACGGATATTGAACTAACGGAGCGTGGTGCTATCAAGGTCGACAAACACTGTCAAACAAACGTTCCTGGTGTCTTTGCAGTTGGAGATGTCAACGGTGGACCTCAATTTACCTACATTTCACTTGATGACTTTCGCGTTGTCTACAGCTACCTTGCTGGAGATGGCAGCTACACACTTGAAGACCGCCTCAATGTACCAAATACTATGTTCATCACACCTGCACTTTCACAAGTTGGTTTGACGGAAAACCAAGCAGCTGATTTGAAACTTCCATATGCTGTCAAGGAAATCCCTGTTGCTGCCATGCCTCGTGGTCACGTAAATGGCGACCTTCGCGGAGCTTTCAAAGCTGTTGTCAACACTGAAACAAAAGAAATTCTCGGTGCAACTATCTTCTCAGAAGGTTCTCAAGAAATCATCAACATCATCACTGTTGCTATGGACAACAAAATCCCTTACACTTACTTCACAAAACAAATCTTCACTCATCCAACCTTGGCTGAGAACTTGAATGACTTGTTTGCGATTTAAGTTGAAGTCTTATCTCACAGCCCTCTTTGGGCTGTTTTTGTTTCTGCGAAATCTCAAATCTGTCTTTTCCCTCTTTTATGATATAATGTCCAAACTTTACTTAGCAGTCCTAATTATATATTGAGTCTCAGCTCACTCTTTCAAATATGAGCAATACATATGACTTTGAATAACTCGCTTCAGCTCATCGTTTTATGGGTAATTTAAAAATTATATTTTGCAATGATTGTTTCATGCCTAATTAGTAAATTATCCACTCTTTGCGCGGGTCGTATGTGTATTTTCATCGTTTGTGGAAAGGTTTTACCGTTTGCAAATTGATGGTTAAGTCGATATATTTTTTCTTCTTAAATATTTTCCAAATCATTTAATCTTTTTAAAGATAAGAATCACTTTCTAATCAATCAAAGGATACTTCAAATTTCTTCATTCTTGATAATATGAGCAATACCCTGCAAAATGTTTAAACTTTATCATTATAAAAAATATCGAAAGAAATCCCATATTACATTAGTATATATTTGGTATGAGATAAAATTGACTTTCAAAAACATTAACTATATAATGTCTGTAAACAAGAAATAATGAGGTAACGATTATGAATAAAACAGAATTACTGTTACAAAGACTAGATGATATTGGTCAGTCTCTAAAAGATTCTAGACAAGCACTAGCTTTGCTGGCACTTGGTTCTTGCGGAGCAGAAAGAGAACGATTGGATCAATACTCAGATTTGGATTTTTTTGTTATTGTAAAAGATGGCTACAAGCAGGCCTATATACAGGATCTAACTTGGTTAAGTAATCTAGAGCCAATTGCATTTCACTACCAAAATACAGTGGACGGACATAAAGTTCTATTTGAAGATGATATTTTTTGTGAATTTGCTATCTTTGAAGCTCATGAACTAGTAAACATTCCCTTCGCTGAAGGCAAGATTGTCTGGAAGGAAGTCGGTTTTGATGAAACAATCTGCCAGCCACAAAGATTGCCATCAAAAGAAAATAGAGACCGTGAATGGCTGTTGGGAGAAATTTTATGCAATCTATATATAGGACTAGGTCGCTATCAACGAGGCGAAAAATTGGCTGCTTATGATTTCATTCAAAACAGATCCGTCAAGCTTTGGACCGAACTAATCAATTTGGAAAAAACTTCTAAATCTGATTTTATAGATATTTTTAACAGCAACAGAAGATTTGAAAAAGGTTATCCAAATGAGGCCAAACAATTGCCTCACTTCTTGCAAGGTTACGAACGAATTTCTGAATCTGCTCAGGCACTCCTAGAATATCTTGATAAACACTATCCTCTTAACGCATTTATAAAAGAAAAAATTCGTAATTTATTATAAAAGAGACTTTCCAAAAAATGATCTAAATCCCAAAAGTTAGGTATCTTTGTCAGTTATAATGGATTAATGAAATTTTAAAACCTGTAGAGGATAATCGATGTCCTCTCCTTTCTTATGTTCAGAGTAAGAAAGATTTATTTCTTAAAGTTGCCAAAGTTATCAAATCCAAAGATATTGTATTTGATTGGTTTGGTTTAATCAGAACCTAAAAAGCACTTCTAAGGTTACTTCTTTAGTTGATCTTAGAGGTTACTTTAGTTATTGGACTGCTGGGCGCAGTATGATATAATAGAAACATGAAATTAAAAACTACTTTGGGCCTTCTTGCTGGGCGTTCATCTCACTTCATCTTGAGCCGTCTTGGCCGTGGAAGTACGCTCCCAGGAAAACTTGCCCTTCAATTTGATAAAGATATTTTACAAAATTTAGCTAAGAACTACGAGATTGTCGTGGTCACTGGAACTAATGGAAAAACCCTGACAACTGCCCTCACTGTCGGCATTTTAAAAGAGGTTTATGGTCAGGTTCTGACCAATCCAAGCGGTGCCAACATGATCACAGGGATTGCAACGACCTTCTTGACTGCCAAATCGTCTAAAACTGGGAAAAACATTGCCGTCCTCGAAATTGACGAAGCCAGCCTATCTCGTATTTGTGACTATATACAGCCTAGTCTTTTTGTCATCACTAACATTTTCCGTGACCAGATGGACCGCTACGGTGAGATTTACACAACTTACAACATGATCTTGGATGCCATTCGTAAGGTGCCTACGGCTACTGTTCTCCTCAATGGTGACAGTCCACTTTTCTACAAACCAGCAATTCCAAATCCTGTAGAGTATTTTGGTTTTGACTTGGAAAAAGGACCAGCCAAACTAGCTCACTACAATACCGAAGGTATTCTCTGCCCCGACTGTCAAAGTATTCTGAAATATGAACTCAATACTTATGCCAACTTGGGTGCCTATATCTGTGAAGGCTGCGGATGCAAACGTCCTAATCTCGACTATCGCTTGACAGAACTGGTTGAGTTGACCAACAATCGCTCTCGCTTTGTCATCGACGGACAAGAATACGGCATCCAAATCGGTGGACTCTATAATATCTATAACGCTCTTGCTGCGGTTGCCATTGCTCGTTTTCTCGGGGCTGATTCACAACTGATCAAGCAAGGATTTGACAAGAGCCGTGCTGTCTTTGGACGCCAGGAAACATTCCATATCGGCGACAAGGAATGTACTCTTGTCTTGATTAAGAATCCTGTCGGTGCAACTCAAGCTATCGAGATGATCAAACTAGCGCCTTATCCATTTAGCCTTTCTGTCCTTCTCAACGCCAACTATGCTGATGGGATTGACACTAGCTGGATCTGGGATGCGGACTTTGAACAAATCACTGACATGGACATTCCTGAAATCAACGCTGGTGGTGTCCGTCATTCTGAAATCGCACGCCGTCTTCGAGTGACAGGCTATCCAGTTGAGAAAATCACTGAGACAAGTAATCTGGAACAAGTTCTCAAGACCATTGAGAACCAAGACTGCAAGCATGCTTATATCCTAGCAACCTATACTGCCATGCTTGAATTCCGCGAACTACTGGCTAGTCGTCAGATTGTTAGAAAGGAGATGAACTAATGGTTTATACTTCACTTTCCTCAAAAGCTGGCAACTACCCTTATCAGCTCAACATTGCCCACCTCTATGGAAACCTCATGAATACCTACGGGGACAATGGAAACATCCTCATGCTCAAGTATGTGGCTGAAAAACTGGGAGCTCATGTAACAGTTGATATTGTTTCTCTCCATGATGACTTTGATGAAAATCACTACGACATCGCCTTTTTCGGTGGAGGTCAAGACTTTGAACAAAGTATCATCGCTAGCGACCTGCCTGCTAAAAAAGAGAGCATTGACAACTACATCCAAAACGACGGAGTAGTTCTCGCTATCTGCGGTGGTTTCCAACTATTGGGGCAATATTATGTTGAAGCTTCAGGCAAACGCATCGAAGGGCTCGGTGTCATGGGCCACTACACCCTCAACCAGACCAATAACCGTTTTATCGGTGATATCAAGATCCATAATGACGAATTCAATGAAACCTACTATGGCTTTGAAAATCACCAAGGTCGTACCTTCCTCTCAGATGACCAAAAACCGCTGGGACAGGTGGTCTATGGAAATGGAAACAACGAAGAAAAGGTCGGCGAAGGGGTTCATTATAAGAATGTCTTTGGTTCCTACTTCCACGGACCTATCCTCTCTCGTAATGCCAATCTAGCTTACCGCCTAGTCACTACTGCCCTCAAGAAGAAATACGGTCAGGATATCCAACTCCCTGCCTATGAGGACATCCTCAGCCAAGAAATCGCTGAAGAATACAGCGACGTAAAAAGCAAAGCAGACTTTTCTTAAACTAAGGAAAACTGGATCAAAGAACTCCACTATCTTGTCGGAGTTCTTTTTGCCTGCTCTTTTACCCTTCTCCCTTGCATTTTCTCTCATTTTTTGCCAAAATAGAGGGGTAGAAAGAAGGTAGCATATGTCTAAATTACAACAAATCCTAACATATCTTGAATCAGAAAAACTAGACGTCGCTGTCGTATCTGATCCCGTCACTATCAATTACCTCACTGGCTTTTACAGTGATCCCCATGAACGCCAAATGTTCCTCTTTGTCCTAGCGGATCAGGAACCTCTCCTCTTTGTCCCAGCCCTTGAAGTGGAACGTGCAACCAACACTGTTTCCTTCCCAGTTGTGGGTTATGTAGATTCTGAAAATCCATGGCACAAAATCAAAAATGCCTTACCACAGCACGACTTCAAACGTGTCGCTGTTGAGTTTGACAATCTCATCTTGACCAAATACCATGGATTGAAAACTGTCTTTGAAACGGCTGAGTTTGAAAACCTCACTCCTCGCATCCAACGCATGCGCCTCATCAAATCAGCCGATGAAGTCCAAAAAATGATGGTTGCAGGTCTCTATGCTGATAAAGCTGTCAAAGTTGGTTTTGACAACATTTCTCTTGATAAAACAGAAACAGACATCATTGCCCAAATTGACTTTGCCATGAAAGGTGAAGGCTATGAAATGAGCTTTGATACTATGGTTTTGACTGGCGATAACGCTGCAAATCCGCACGGAATTCCTGCTGCAAACAAAGTTGAAAAGGATGCTCTTCTCCTCTTTGACCTCGGTGTTATGGTTAATGGCTACGCCTCAGATATGACTCGTACGGTCGCTGTCGGCAAACCAGACCAATTCAAAAAAGATATTTACAACTTGACCCTTGAAGCCCAACAAGCTGCTCTTGACTTCATCAAGCCAGGTGTGACTGCACATGAAGTTGACCGCGCTGCCCGTGAAGTCATTGAAAAAGCTGGTTATGGTGAGTACTTCAACCACCGTCTCGGTCACGGTATCGGTATGGATGTCCACGAATTTCCATCTATCATGGAAGGAAACGACATGGTCATCGAAGAAGGCATGTGCTTCTCTGTTGAACCAGGTATCTATATCCCTGGCAAAGTCGGTGTCCGTATCGAAGACTGCGGTGTTGTTACCAAGGATGGCTTTGACCTCTTTACAAGCACCAGCAAAGATTTGCTTTATTTTGATTAATATTCTTCGAAAATCTTCCCACAATAAAACGCATAATATCAAGGTTTTTCAACAACTGATATTATGCGTTTTTCTGATTTTTAGAACTTTTCTCCAGCCGCTTTACTTAATTTTCTTAATACTTTGACTAAGCACAAACCCTACAACCATTCCCACGATATTTTGCAGGAAGTTTGGTAGGATTTCTGGTAGGGCTGCTGCCCAGCCATTCATCAAAGTTGAACCCAAGGCGTAGCCTCCTACCATCGCAATAGTAGCTAAGATAAGGCCTAGCCACTGAGATTTCCCTTTAAATCCTGCGAAAAATCCCTGCAAGCCATGGTTTACCAAGCTAAAGAACATCCACTGTGGATATCCTGATAAGAGGTCAATCAAGAAACCTGCTAGTCCTCCAACGACAGCCCCTTCACGACTACCAAAGTAGAAGGCTGCAAAGAAGACACCCGCATCTAAGAGAGTTAGAATGCCTGTTGGTGTTGGGATTTTTAAGAAATAACCTAGAACCACAGAAAGGGCTGTCAAAAGAGATACAAGGGCGATTTTAGTTGTTTTGGTTTGCTTCATATTGTCTTACTCCATATTGATCTGCTTGTGCAATAGCACGGTAAACGAAAGCTTTAGAACTCTCTACCGCTGTTAAAAGGTCATCACCTTTGACTAGGTGACTGGCAATGCTTGATGCAAAGGTACAACCTGCACCAGCATTTTGGCCTTGGATAACGGGATTTTCTAGGACAGTGAAGGTTTGCCCATCATAAAAGACATCCACAGCCTTGTCCTGACTAAGGCGATTGCCTCCCTTGATAATGACTGCTGGCGCTCCTAAATCATGAAATTTCTGCGCTGCAGCTTTCATATCTTCCAAAGTTTTGATTTCCTGACCCGCCAACAATTCTGCTTCAGGAAGATTTGGCGTAATCACACTGACATGAGGGGAAAAACGAATCAACTCTTGGCAGAGCTCACTAACAGCCACGTCGTGCGTTTCCTTGCAGACCAAAACGGGGTCCAATACCACAGGCACTCCAGGACGTTGCTTGATAAAGTCCAAGGCCTTCTCAGCCACACTGACAGTAGGAAGAAGGCCAATCTTAATCCCTGCAAACTCGACATCACGCAAGCTATCCAATTCATGTTGAAAAATGTTATCATCAGTTGGAAAAACCTCAAAGCCTTTTTCGGTCAAAGCCGTCAAACAAGTCACTGCAACAAAGCCATGCAAACCATTTAAGGTATAGGTAGCCAAATCAGCTGATAAACCACCACCACTAAAAATATCATTCCCAGAAAGGGCTAAAATACGATTATTCTTCATAATGAATCTCCTTCAAATACAAGCCATTTGGTGCTGCTGTTGGGCCTGCAAGTTGCCTGTCCTTCTTCTCCAAAATCAAGTCGATCTGCTCTACAGGCATTCGATTATTCCCGATTTTGAGCAGCGTCCCCACCATATTGCGAATTTGCTTATACAAGAAACCATTTCCTGAAAAGCTAAAGGTCAAAAATTGGCCTGTCTCATCAATCCTAAGACTGGCTTCTGTAATGGTTCGAACCTTGTCCTCTACACTAGTCCCAGATGCTGTAAAACCGGTGAAATCGTGGGTCCCCTCTAGCTTTTTGATTGCCATCTGCATCCGCTCAACATCAAGCGGATAGGGAAAGTGAGTAGCATAGTGACGGCGCATGGGATTTTTAGGACGGCCCCTATCCACGATAAACTCATAGGTCTTGCTATGTTTTGCATAACGGCAATGAAAATCATCCGCCACGATCTCAATCAAAATCACATCGATATCTTCAGGAGACTGGGTATCTAGAGCAAAACGGAGTTTTTCCTCATCCATCTGATAGGGCAGGTCAAAATGAATAACCTGTCCCAGAGCATGGACCCCACTATCAGTCCTACCAGCACCGTGTACAGTGATGGCTTGCCCCTTATTGAGTCTCGTTAAGGTTTTTTCGATTTCCTCTTGAACGCTCCGCGCATGAGGCTGGCGCTGAAAGCCCGCAAAAGAGTAGCCGTCATAGGAAATGATTGCTTTATATCTTGTCATGTGTCTATTTTATCAGGAAATAATAGTACAAACAAGTTTAAAAAACAATAATTGTCTGGGGACAAAAACGAAAAAGAAAAACTTAGGAAATCAATCCTAAGCTTTCTTTTGAAGTGCGTACATAACAAAAATAGAAGTGACAATCAACCAGCATCCTAGAATGGTGAAGACCAGCATCCCATTTTGAGTGACCATACCGACAGCTCCCAGGACGAAAGGTGTCGTAAAAGCTCCAAAGCTACATCCTAGCACTGCGAAAGACGTTGCCTGATTAAGAAGTCTAGCTGGAATTCTTTCAGAAAGAAGCTGAAAGACAGTAGTCAAGGCTACGCTGTAGGCAAAACCTGCCAAAATACTTCCAACTACCATCACACCCAATGACGGAGACAAAGCTATCACAATCTGCCCCAATCCAAAGGTAATGCCTGACCAAAGGAGCAATCTTTCTTTAAAGAGAGAAATCAAGAAAGAAAAACTCACACCAGCTACAATCCCAATCAGCTGCATGACACTAAGAACAAAACTAGATAATTGAGCATCCCCGAGACCTCTTTCCACCATCAAACTAGGGATACGAATGGTGATAGCTGTGTTGGTGCAGACAACAACTGCTGCTTCGACAGCCAATAGAAAAATCAAGCCTTTCATCTGTCCTGTCAAACGAGTCGTTTCGGCCTCTTTTTTCTTTGTTTCTTTCTTTTCTTTCCCATAAGGGACAAAGAGCAGATAAAGGATCAATACTAAAAATCCCGCACTGTAGGCCAAGAAGGTCACTGTCCATCCCAAGGGTAAGAGCTGACCAACCACTAGAGTCAAAATCGATGCCCCGACAACTTCTGCTGATCCGCGAAGACCCAGCATCTGGATCCGTGTCTTTCCATGATAGCGTTCGCTGATGATGGAAATGGCCTTGGCATTGATCATCCCCACACCCAAACCAAATAAAATCCGCATCGCAAAGACAAAGTTGTAATCCTGATACCAGAAGGGGGCTGTTCCCCCGATAGAGAGGATGAGAAGCCCTAAACTAATTTGAAGACGCTCAGGAAACAAACGTTCCAAAAACCCATTTAAAATCAGCATGATCATAATTCCAAAAGAAGGAAGGCTGACCAAGAGCTCGATTTGTTCTTTGGGATAGCCCTGATAATAGTCAAACATAGCTGGTAGAGCACTCGAGATGGAAAAGGAAGTAATCAAAACGAGGGAGAGAGCCAAAATACTGGCCCGTTCTAAAAATTGTTTCATGAATTTTCTTTCTGTATATTTCTCACTGTTGATCCTTTTAAAAGGAAGATGGCAAGAAAAGAAGGAGCCCGATTGAACTAGAGACTCCGTCCTAACTTTCCTAATAGGAAGACTATTTTCGCTTGATTTGCTTGATCAGATAGAAAATGAAGCCTGCAAACATATAAGCCACAAAAATGATCAAACACCATTTGATTACTATATCCCAACCCTTGTTCACATTTAAAAAGAAATAAGGGAAGGGATTGTCCTTGGAATTCGGAATATTGAGTTTTAAGACCAAGCCGTTAAACAAGGCAAAAATCATATAAACCAAGGGCAAGATGGTCCACAAGACTGGATCCCAGATCTTGTATTGACCCTGTTTATCAAAGAAGAGGGTGTCGGCTAAAAACCAGAGTGGAACGATATAGTGGCAAAGGAAATTTTCCACACGATAAAAATCTGTCGCAATCGGAGCAAGCATAAAATGGTAAATTACACAGGTAATCATGATACTCATGGTGACGCCACCCTTGAGACGAAGCAAGGTCGGACTTTGCCAATTTTCACCTGAACGGCTCATCACACGGAGCAGATAACCCGTGAAAATCGTTACCAAAAGATTAGACAACACTGTGTAGTAAAGGAGCATACCAAAACCACCGTGCTTAGTAATCTCCAAATAAACTCCTGTAAATGCTGCTAAGAACAAGAGCACACGACTATAAAAGATAAATTTATAATTCAGTTTCATGGCTAGATTTTCTTAACAAATTCTGATTTGAGTTTCATAGCTCCAAAACCATCAATCTTACAGTCGATGTTGTGGTCACCTTCTACGATACGGATATTTTTGACACGAGTTCCTTGTTTCAAATCCTTCGGCGCACCTTTTACTTTCAAGTCCTTAATAAGGGTTACAGTATCTCCGTCAGCCAATTTATTTCCATTGGCATCAATAGCAACAACACCTTCTTCTACTTCTGCAACTTCCGCAGGGTTCCATTCATAGGCACACTCTGGACAAACCAAGAGACTTCCGTCTTCGTAGACATATTCTGAATTACATTTTGGGCAATTTGGTAAGTTGTTCATAAGTCCTCCTTAAACTAACAATTATTCTTTAAAATTCATATGTTATTGAACAGCAACTATTATACCGTAAAATCTTACTTTTGACAATGTGTCCTAAGTCCAGCAGACAAAAAAAATCATGCAACTTTTTACAGTTACATGACTTTTAAAAGATGATTGATCATAGGCACTTATCAAGCGCCTCATGATAAAAGGGGTAGCAACTATATCTTACAAACCAGGAGCTTGTCCAAGTTCTGCTGCAAGCATCCAAACGGTTTTCTCAAGTTCAGCCTTAGCACCAACAAAGATATCGTTTGTAACATCATCGCCTTCTTCATCAGTCACATCCAAAGCTTTTTGGAAAAGAGTGATGAGGTAGCGATAAATCGCTAGAACACGTTCCAAGCTTTCTTCAACGTTACGGAATTCTCCTTCTTCTTCTTCGATTTCACTATGTTGAAGGAACTCTGTCAAAGTTGAGTAAGGTTTGCCACCAAGGGTAATCAAACGTTCGCTGATTTCGTCAAGATAGCCATCGAGGCTGTCCATGTATTCATCCATTTTTGGATGCCATACGAGGAAACCACGACCACGCATATACCAGTGTACTTGGTGAAGGGCAATGTGAGCCACATACAAGTCCGCTACTGCTTGGTTCAAAACTTCCTTTGTTTTTGCCAATGCTACTGGCGCTGTTTTAGATAATGTTGTAACGTCTTTTACTGCTTCTTTTTTCAATTCAACCATATTTCTTACCTCTTTCATTTTTTTATAACCATCTTATTAGTGGTTACAATACAAGTATACTACTACCAGAAAACGATAGCAAGGAAAGTGTACTATCTGAGAAAAGTTGTAATAGACTGATAATTTAAGAATAGTCTAGACCGTTTTGATTAGCTGGATTGCCCAGACTTACTTGAAAATTGGCTTTGGTACAAATCATAATAAAAGCCTTTTGCTTGGAGCAAACTTTCATGATTTCCCTGCTCAATAATCTGTCCTTCCTTAAGAACGAGAATCTTGTCTGCTTCTTGAATGGTAGAGAGACGGTGGGCGATGACAAAGCTGGTTCTTCCCTTCATCAAGCGTTTCATAGCTTTTTGAATCAAGAGTTCCAAACGGGTGTCAACAGAGGAAGTCGCTTCATCCAAAATGAGAATTTTAGGATTGGCTAGGAGAGCACGCGCGATGGTCAAAAGTTGTTTTTGTCCTAGGGAAATATTACTAGACTCTTGGTTCATCTCCATGTTATATCCACCAGGAAGCGTTCGGATAAAGTGGTCTACATTTGCCGCTTTGGCAGCTTCTATTATTTCCTCGTCACTGGCGTCAAGATTTCCAAAACGTAGGTTTTCTTTGATCGTACCTTCATAGAGCCAAGCATCCTGTAAGACCATCCCAAACTGACGGCGGTAGTCTTGACGTGACAACTGGCGAATATCCTGGCCATCAACCAAGATTGCGCCTGCTGTAACATCGTAAAAACGCATGAGTAGATTGATCAAGGTCGTCTTACCAGCTCCAGTAGGACCAACAATCGCCACCATCTCTCCCGGTTGAACTTCTAGATTAAAGTCTCGAATCAATGGCTTGTTGTCAACATACTGGAAGTCAACCTGCTTGAAGATCACCTGGCCTGTTAAGGGTTCAAGGATTTCGAGTTCTTCTCCCTTGACTTCCTCAGTCTCATCTAAGATGTCGAAGATACGGTCTAACGAAGACTTGGCACTTTGCATTTGACCCACAAGTTGGGTGATGTTTTGGATAGGCTGGCTGACCTGCCAAACGTACTGAACAAAGGCCTGCATATTCCCCACTGTCAAACGACCCGCAATCACTTGCAAACCGCCAAGAACTGCAACGATCAGATAGGTCAAGTCCGATACAGCATGAAGGGCTGGCATCATGAGCCCAGAGATAAAGCTGGCTTTAAAACCAACACGTTGGAGATCGTCTGTAATCTTAGAAAATTCTTTATGAGAAGTTTCCTCACGACCGTAGAGTTTCAAGACATTAAAACCTGTAAGATTTTCCTGCACATAGCCATTCATCCGTCCTAAAATAGCCGCCTGCTCTTTAAAATAAGGCTGAGAACGTTTCAGGATACTTCTGGCACCGAAATAAGTCACTGGGATGGATAGAATCACTACAAGGGCCAGTTGAAAGTTCAGGTATAAAACCATTCCCATGACGAGAACAATCGTCAGAACGGCATTGACAATTTGGAGGAAAGACTGCTGAAGGGCATTGGATACCGTCTCAACATCACTGGTAAAGCGTCCCAATAAATCACCAAATTGGTGTTTGTCAAAGAAAGATACAGGGATACGATTGATTTTTTCAGTCATTTCATTTCGCAGATCTTGGGTCATGGACTGGACCGCATTAGTCATGAAATAGTTGGAATAATAAGAACCAAGTTCATACAAGAGACCTCTAAAGAGGTAAATGATTAAAACCGTTCCGATGTAGCCAGTATTGATACTAGCACCTGAAAGGCCCTTAGCCATATCTAAGAGGTTTTTTGTCAACTCCGTAATGGCCAGCCCCAAGACAAAAGGCTCCAAGACACTCATGACCACACTCAAAACTTTTAGAAAGACTGCAAAAAAGACAGAAAAACGGCAGGCTTTCAAATAGCTCCACAAACGAGCCAAACTAGATTGTGTTTTCATATTTCCTCCTATTCTTCTGTTAGCGATGCATTTTTCAACTGCGACTCAGCAATTTCACGATAGATATCATTGGTTTCCATTAATTCCTCATGGCAACCGCGACCCACGATTTCCCCCTTATCAAGAACGATGATCTGGTCCGCATCCATGATGGTTCCGACACGTTGAGCAACAATTAAAACCGTTGCATTTTGAGTGACTTCCTTGAGACGACGGCGTAAAATGGCATCCGTGCGATAGTCCAAGGCTGAGAAGGAATCATCAAAAATATAGATATCAGGATTCTTTATAACCGCTCGGGCAATTGAGAGGCGTTGTTTCTGTCCTCCAGAAAGGTTGCTTCCGCCTTCAGCTAGATGGGTCGCAAAGCCTTCTTCTCGGCTTTCGATAAAATCTTTGGCTTGCGCCACGTCCGCTGCCTGGTGTAGGTCTTTGTGACTAGCATCTTCCTTCCCATAGCGAATATTTTCAGCGATAGTTCCTGTAAAGAGCAAGGCTTTCTGGGGGATAAAACCAATCTTTTGACGGAGAGACTTGAGGCGGTAATCCCTCACATCAACACCATCAACCTTGATTTTCCCAAGCGTAACATCGTAAAAACGAGGAATCAATTGCACAAGAGAGGATTTTCCCGATCCAGTCGATCCGATAAAGGCAATGGTTTCACCCGGTTTAGCACTGAAAGAAATGTTATGCAAAACAGGATTTTCCGTCTCACCAGGATAGGCAAAAGTAACATTTTCAAATTCCAAATAGCCGTGGGTTGCTGTCTCTCTAACGCCTCCTTCATTGGGATCAATAGAAATCGGCATATCCATGACTTCTTTCAACCGTTCACTCGAAACGGCTGTACGAGGATACATGGTGAAGAGATTGGATAGGAAAAGGAAGGACAAGAGAGCATGGAAACTATACTCAATAAAGGCTACCAGATCCCCAATTTGCAAGCTTCCTTGTTTGATAGGGTCCAGAGCAAACCAGACAATAGCTACAATCATGGCAATGATAATCTGAACAAACAAGGGTTCCGTCAAACCGGTTAGTTTAAACAGACGATTGGAATTGGCTGCATAGACTGCATTTTGTCCTGCAAAACGTTCCTCTTGAAACTCCTCACGGGCAAAGGCACGAATGACACGGAGTCCCATTAGATTTTCCCTGGCATATTGGTTTATCTTATCTAAGGTAGCCTGCTGTTTCTCTGATAATGGTCGAGTCTTGACCGCTACATAAATGACCACCACAGCCAAGAAAGGTACTGCAAAAGCCACTATCCAGGCTAATGACGGGCTGGTTAGAAAGATCATTAAAATACTAGACAGCATCATCATGGGAGTGATGACACCCAGTTTTAAGGTCTGTTCTGCAAATTGCATGAGAACAAAGGCATCACTGGTAATACGAGTAACCAGTGAAGACACTCCAATCTTTTCATATTCATGATGAGAATACTCTTGTAATTTGGCATAGAGATCATCCCTCATATCCTTGACCATATTGGTCGTCAGCTTACTAGCAGCGTAGGCTAAGACTATACGCCCCAAGGTTCCACATAGGATAATCACCAGCATAATTGCAGCCCAAACATACAATTGCTGTTCATTCCCTTTATTAACGCCTTCATCAATCATCCGAGCTAGAGCAGTCGGCAGTCCAAGATTGACGATAACAAAGAAAATAGCGCCAAAGAAATCCAAGAATAACCACTTGGGATATTTTTTCAAATAAGACCAAATATAGAGCATAACTCCCCCTTTCATAACTTTTTGATACAGAAAAGAGCGCACATCTGCACGCCTTTCCTTCCCTAAGGAACTTTCCTAGTCAAGAAAAATCCCTCTTTCACAAGAATGCTCCAAGTAAAAATAAGACAGGCAGTCAAAGTCACTTAGTACTTTTAACTGTCTGTCTGGAAAAAACTAGATTATTTTACAAAGTCAAGCAATGCCAAGAAGCTTTCAGCTTCAAGTGACGCACCACCAACAAGGGCACCGTCAACGTCTGGGCAAGCCATGTATGAAGCAACGTTTTCAGGTTTAACTGAACCACCATATTGAACACGAACTTTGTCCGCAACTTCTTGACCGAAGTCAGCAGCTACAACGTCACGAACGACTTTACACATTTTTTGTGCGTCGTCTTGTGAAGCTGATTTACCAGTACCGATTGCCCAGATTGGCTCATAAGCGATAACTGATGCAGCAACTTGTTCAGCTGTCAATCCAGCCAATGCAGCAGATACTTGAGCACCTACGAATTCAGCAGCTTTACCAGCTTCGTAAGTTTCAAGTGACTCACCACAACAGATGATTGGAAGCATACCGTTTGCAAAGATTGCTTTTGCTTTTTTGTTGATATCTTCGTCAGTTTCATGGAAGTAGTCACGGCGTTCTGAGTGACCGATAACAACGTAGTCAGTACCGATTTCTTTCAAAACTTGTGGGCTAGTTTCACCAGTGAAAGCACCTGCATTTTCAAAGTAGCAGTTTTGAGCAGCAACTTTAAGGTTTGAACCTTTAGCAGCAGCAAGAACAGTTGTCAAATCAAGAGCTGGAGCTGCGATACCTGCTTCAACAAGGTCTGATGAAGGAAGTTTTGAGGCAACGGCTTCAACGAATGCTTTTGCTTCTTCTGGATTTTTGTTCATTTTCCAGTTACCAGCGATAAATGGTTTACGTGACATTTCACATACCTCTTTTTTCATTTTATTTTCTATTATTTTATCATATTTATAAGGAGCTTGCAAATCTTACTCTAATTTACAAGATTTTTCAATCGGCTAGTCTTGCCACAAATTCATGGCATCAAGGAAATCAGCCGAAGCCTGAACTTGTTTAGGATTGTTTGCTTCTCTCTCTGCTCGTTTGGCCTCCACCTGAGCCACAGACTGGATGCCTTCATGGCGCCAATTCCGAAGGATGGCCTGAATATATTTCCAGTTTGGTTTGCCATTTAGAACAGCCTCTCGGAGAGCCTCCTTAATCAAATCCGCCTTGATCCCGTCTTCTTTGACAGTCTTGGAAAGATCTTCGATTTCAAACGGCGTTAGCAAGCGTCCCAATTCCTGCTGAAATATCTCAACCAGATCCTTCAATTGATTCTGCGGGTTTGATGCTGTTGCAGCTGGAGTCTGACTGTCCAACAAATTATCCAAGCGTTCAAAGGCCAAACTAGCATCAAAAATAAGCTCAATTTCCCCATTTAGTTCAATCGTTCGATATTGTAGTAGCCCATTTTCAGTCAAGTTTGAAATGGATTGGTTGACATCTGCAAGTTCTTTTCCAATAGTTTCTGCAATTTGGCTTGGCGATAGCTCATCCAAAGCAGATGTATTTTGTAGATAAAAAAATTGCCAGACAAGAAAATCATCACTAGAAGGAAAGAGTTCCTTAAAATGCAAGAGCAGGGCACTTGGCAAAACCAAGTTCCCTGATTTGAAAGCGTCAAAATATGTCATAATTCCTCTTATAAATATCCAAATGCAGCCGCATCATCCTCTACCTTTCTCCAGTCAAAAGGGGTTTCTTGATAAACTGCATAGTTAACCCAGTTACTGAAAAATAGAGCAGCTGAAGAAGACCAACAGAGACACGGTGTCTCATTCACATCATCATTTTTAAAGTAATTTTCTGGAATGTGAGGATTAAGTCCTGCCTCACAATCACGAAAATACTCTTTTGCTAGAGTATCACGGTCATATTCTAAATGACCAAAACTATAAATTTCACGAAGATCCCGACTGGCTAAAATAGAAACTCCGACTTGTTCTCCCTCAGAGAGGATTTCCAGATTGGTTTTTCCTAAAATCTCTTCCTTATAGATTTCTGTATGACGAGAATGGGGAGCCACATAGCTATCATCAAAACCTCTAAAGAGAAGATGGCCCTCTTTCAAGGTATCCTGCGGGTAAATGCCTGACAATTTCTGAGCCATCTGGTGCTTTTCAACTCCATAGCGAGCATAAAGACCTGCTTGGGCACCCCAACAGATATGCAGGGTAGAAAAAACATGTGTCTTGGACCATTCGATGACCTGCTTAAACTCCTCCCAGTAGTCCACCTCCTCAAAAGGCAAGTGCTCCACCGGAGCTCCTGTGATGATCATCCCATCAAAAAAGTCATCCTTAACCTCTGGGAAGGTCTTATAGAAGGTTTCCATATGTTCGGCACGAGTTGTCTTGGAACGGTGTGTTTCCATATATAAGAATTCAATATCTAATTGCAAAGGGGTATTAGCCAAATGCCGTAAAAGTTGCGTTTCTGTTACCATTTTTTGAGGCATGAGATTTAAAATCAAAATCTTCAAGGGGCGAATATCCTGATGAGCGGCCCGTTGGTCGTCCATAACAAAGATATTTTCTGTCCTTAGAATCTCCACAGCTGGTAATTTTTTATCAATTCGAATCGGCATAATACCCTCCTAACAGTTCTCTATTTCGGGAATGATGTTGTCTGTTTGAAAGTAAAAACCTCCAAATACTTCTTCCCTTTATTATACTGTATGAAGATATAGTTTTCAATTATAGTTTTTCTCTAACTAGCTATAGTTTGTTTATATAGCAGATGAAGAGAAAACAGCCCCAAGGACTGTTTTTTCATTAATAATGCATGAGTACCTTGTAATCGTAATCTCCGATTTTTTCACGGCCTTTAAGCTCATCAAGTTCAATCAAGAAAGCACAACCGGCTACAACTCCACCGAGTCTTTCGATCATTTCGATGGTCGCTTTAACTGTTCCACCTGTCGCCAAGAGGTCATCTACGATGAGAACACGTTGACCTGGTTTGATCGCATCAGCATGCATGGTCAAGGTATCAATACCGTACTCTTTTTCATAGTCAGCAGAAATCACTTCACGTGGCAATTTCCCTGGTTTACGAACGGGAGCAAATCCAATCCCCAACTCAAAGGCAACGGGACAGCCGACAATAAATCCACGAGCTTCTGGTCCCACAATCATGTCGATCTTCTTGTCTGTTGCATACTGAACGATTTCACGAACAGCATAACTATAAGCATTACCATCTGCCATCAATGGGCTGATATCACGGAAGGTGATGCCTTCCTTGGGATAATTTTCAATCGTTGCGATATAATCTTTTAAATTCATCTTTTTCTTTCTTTCAAAGTTTTTTACTCTCTATTATACCATATTTTTTGTGAAAGAAGAAATAGAAGATTTTTATTTGCTAATCCATGATTTCGTTCTGACTATTTGAGATTCAAGCTTTAATCCAACCATTGAATATAGGCTGTTTTATCTTCACTATTATAACCAGCTCCTTTATAAAAATTCTGAGTACTTGCATTTTTAGAACCTGTCAGAAGCATCATCTTATAACAATTTTCCTCTTTAGCTATCTGTTTAGCGTATTCAAGACAAGCGCTTGCATACCCTTTCCCTCTATCTTCTTCTCGGGTCACCACATTTTCTATCAAAGCATAGGATCTCACACCTCTTGTCAAGTTGGGAATAATGACACAAATACAGGAGGAGACTATTCTTCCTTCCACCTCCTTCACGATAACATGATGGCGCTGGTCAGAAATCATCTCACTCCATACTTGCTGCAAATGAAAACTATCTCCTGGGATTTCTTTCTCATGTAGGGACAGGTAGAGATTTAATAACTCAAATAAATCCTCCTGTATAGCTTCTCTCAACACTTATATTTCCTCCAATCCTTTGTTAATAGATTTGAATAAAAAAACTCTGACCGAAGTCAGAGATTCTAGTTAATTAAAGTGAGTTCACGTCAACCTTGATACCAACACCTTGAGTAGTTGTGATTGTCAAGTTTGTTACGTAAGTTCCTTTAGCTGTAGCTGGTTTTGCTTTTTGGATTGTTTCGTTGAATGCTTTAAAGTTTTCAACCAATTTTTCAGCTTCAAATGATACTTTACCGATGATTGCTTGAACGTTACCTGCACGGTCAGCACGGTAAGTAATTTTACCACCTTTAGACTCTTCAACTGCTTTAGCAACATCCATTGTTACAGTACCAGTTTTAGGGTTTGGCATCAAGTTACGTGGTCCAAGGACACGTCCAAGACGTCCAACAAGAGCCATCATGTCAGGTGTAGCGATAACTACGTCAAAGTCCAACCAACCGTCGTTGATTTTCGCAACAAGGTCATCTTCACCAACGAAGTCTGCACCAGCAGCTTTTGCTTCTTCAGCTTTTGCACCACGTGCGAAAACAAGAACGCGTGAAGTTTTACCAGTACCGTTTGGCAATACCATTGCGCCACGGATTTGTTGGTCAGCTTTTTTAACGTCGATGTTCAAGTTGTAAGCAACTTCTACAGTTGCGTCAAATTTTGCAAAGTTAGTTTCTTTTGCAAGTGCTACAGCTTCTTCTACGCTGTACGCTTTTGTGCTGTCGATTTTCTCAAGTGCAGCACGAAGTTGTTTGCTTTTTTTAGCCATTTTCTATTCTCCTTGTAAGTGGTTCAATCGATTTTCATCTCCCACGTCACTTCTCGAAATGATGAAGTCTTGCGGGTTATATTGGGGGTGTTATTGATTAGTCAACAACAGTGAATCCCATAGAACGAGCAGTACCTTCGATCATACGCATTGCAGACTCAATGTTTGCTGCGTTCAAATCTGGCATCTTAGTTTCTGCAATTTCTTGTACTTGTGCACGAGTAACTGTAGCAACTTTAGTTTTGTTAGGTGTACCTGATCCTTTTTCAACACCTGCAGCTTTTTTCAAAAGAACAGCAGCTGGTGGTGTTTTTGTAACGAAAGTAAATGATTTGTCTTCGTATACTGAGATAACAACTGGAATGATCATACCAGCTTGGTCAGCTGTACGAGCGTTGAACTCTTTTGTGAATCCCATGATGTTGATACCAGCTTGACCAAGAGCAGGTCCAACTGGTGGAGCTGGTGTAGCTTTACCAGCAGGGATTTGCAATTTTACAAGTTTTTCGACTTTTTTAGCCATTTTTAAATCCTCCTTTGTGGTTTTGGCGGTAATTAAAGATTTTTACCTCCCACAAGTATGCTTTACACATACCCATCTATTATACACTATTTATCTAAAAATGCAAGAGAAAAATTTCTTTTTTAATCGACGTAATCTCCGCCTTCAAAGCCATAGTATTCTTCCAAACTAAGGCCAGTTGCAGCAATTTCTTTGGCTTCTTTTCCAACATAGCGAAGATGCCATTCTTCCGCCATGTAGCCGGTCTCTTTTTCCTTACCTTTGAGATAGCGCACAACAAAGCCATAGTCAGCTGCATGATCTAAGAGCCACTGGGCTGCCTTCTCCTCTGTCACCAATTCTCCATTAGTCCCGATCAAATCAAAAGCAAGACCCGTCTGGTGTTCACTGTATCCAGGACGAGCTGAGTAGCGATCTGCCGCTTCCTTCCCGTCTTGATTCACATAGTCTTGATAAAGTTTGGTTTGAGTTTCATAACTTCTAAAACCACTGTAGTGGTCACTGATCGGGTAGCCAGCCGCTTGCATGGCTGCAATGAGTTTCAGCAACTCTGCTTTAGCTGTTGGATTTTCTCCTGGATTGTAGTCTTTTGACAAAGGATAGTGCTTATTAGCTACGACGATTTCATCGTATTTTCCTTGTATACTATAGTGGTCTCCCTTATTCACAACTTCTGCCTTTTTCTGACTAGAAGCTTGGGATTTACTTCCTACAGTTCCCTCAGGTTGACTGCTTTGCTCCGTCTTTTGAGTGTTTTCTTCATTTTTAGGTTTTTCTTGAGAACATGCTGCTAGGGTTACTGCTAGCAAACCAGATAAAACGATGTATCTTTTCTTCATTTTTTCTTCCTCTCTTAAACCACGTGCTTCTCTAGTTCATTGGATAAGGCTCTTATCATTTGTTCCAGTTCAGGGGATTGCACTTGGTAATCTTCTGCCGCCATTTCTTCCCACGGGACCCACCAGACTGGACCACGGCCATTAAGTCCATGACCCTTCATATCACCTGACCGTCTTGGAAAGAGGTGCCAGTGAGCATGGGCATCTCCATTTCCTAGAAGTTCAATGTTCATCTTTTCAGCTTTAAACGTTTTGGCGACAGCTTCTTGGACCAAACTCATTTCCTCTAAAAAACGAAGTTTTACAGAAGTCTCCATATGGTGGAGTTCTGTGACATGCTCTTTTGCCAGAAATAAGGTATAGCCCTTAAAGTATTGGTGGTCTCCAATAACAACATAGCCTGTTTCTAGTTCTTTTACAAAGTAGGGATTTTCCCCTGCCTTGATCCATTCAATTCTTTTACAAATCAAGCACATATTAGTCTACCAACTCACTTCTAAGATAGGCATCAACCATACGCTCAGTCGCCACTACTGAATCAATATGTGTTCGTTCGTAAGAGTGACTTGACTCGATTCCCGCACCAAGGAGGGCATGTTTGACCTCTGCTCCTGCGAACATAGCTGCGGAAGCATCCGAACCGTAAAATGGATAAATATCGAGTTTAAATGGAATATCTTGCTCCTTCGCCAAAGCTACCAAGTGTTGACGGAAGTCATAGTGATAGGGACCTGAAGCATCCTTGACACAGATAGACACTGTGTACTCATCCGTTTGCTGGTCATCTCCCATAGCTCCCATATCCACAGCTAGATATTCCACTACCTGATCTGGAATATTGGAGTTTGCACCGTGACCAACCTCTTCGAAGACTGAAAAAGCAAAATGAGTTGTTACTGGCAACTCAATTCCCTCTTCCTTATAAACACGAAGAAGATTGAGCAAAATCGCTGCGCTGACTTTGTCATCCAAGTGACGTGACTTGATAAAACCAGTCTCTGTCACGACAGTTCGCGGATCGAAACTAATAAAGTCTCCAACCTCAATACCCAAGGCGCGGGTTTCTTTTTCATTGGTTACTTTTGCATCTAAACGCACTTCCATATTGTCCTGTGTGCGCTCAGCAGTTCCAGCATCTTTGTAGACATGGCAAGATGTCTGGTGGATGAGGATAGTTCCAGATATCTTTTTACCTGTACTAGCCACATGAACGGTACAGTTTTCTCCCTCAATCATGTTCCAAGGGAAACCACCGATACGATCCAATTTGAGACGACCATCAGGTTTGATAGCACGTACAATAGCTCCGAGTGTGTCCACATGGGCAGTTACATAGCGATGTTGTTCATCGTTTTGACCTTTGATTGTTACATTGACACCCCCCTTAGCTGTACGAACTGGCTGGTAGCCAAGCTTCTCTAAAGTATGGACTAGATAGTCTGAAATCTCACGAGTAAATCCTGTCGGAGATGCAATAGCAGTAAGTTCTTTGATATAGTTTACAGTTTGATTCATTTCTTCACCTCTTTCCTACCATTATAACATTTTTCTAGTCAGACTCCTTCTCAAAAGGAGAAAAACTGTGTTTAGTTGCTTTCACTATAGATCCATGTTATAATACAAATACTTTGATTATGAAAGGAAAGTAATAGATATGAAATCATACTTTAAAGTATCACTAGCCCTTGTGGCTTCACTTGTCCTCCTGCTCGGATGTTCCAAACAAGCATCAACACCTGCAAACAGCAGTTCTAAAGAAGACACAACAACTCAGTCAAGTGAGAGCAAACAAAGCACTGAGCAATCTTCTGAGAAGAAAGAAACAGCCAAGACACATACTTTTGTCAACAAAAGCAATCCTGGAATCACTTCTACCTTGGTTTATACTGTAGAAGGTGACAATGTTATCAAGCAAACCGCTCAGAATGTTGCAGATCCTGAAATCCTTGGTGCAACTCCAGAAGAGGTCAAGAGTACACTCGAGGATACCTATAAAGGTTATTACGGGCTAAAAGGTGTTAAACAAACCATTGAAATCAAAGATGGAAAAGTTGTTCAAGATCTCGAAGTTGATTTCTCAACTGCAAGCCTTGACGAACTTAGAAAAGCACTCCCTGAAGAATATCCTGGTATTGGAAATCGTGTCAGTTTCTCAATCTCTAAAAATGGACTAGAGACAATGGGATTTACTGAAGAAACTAACTAATCCTCCAAAGTTAATATAGGCAAAAATCCTTGGCTCAAGCCAAGGATTTTTTTATTCCATCTCAAAAACATCACTCTCTTGCTTGTTTGGTAAAACCAAGGAAAGCAAAATTCCAATAATAGCTGGCACCAACCATGGTAGAGAGGCAGCTGCAAACGGAAGAGCATTGACGAGATTTGCTAGAAACTCAATCTTAAAGGAACTGCCAAGGACGCTTGCAAGAGCGATTGCTGTGACTACTCCTATTGTTAACTGCATACCTAGTTTTGATAGGGCGACAAACTTATTAACAATCACGATCATCACAATGGCGATGGTGATTGGGTACAAGATTACCAGTACTGGCACTGAGTACTTAATGATTGCATCCAAACCGAGGTTTGCAATGGCAAATCCAATCAAGGTAAAGGCAGTTGCATAAACCTTGTAGCTGATTTGAGGGAAACGACCGTTAAAGAACTCTGCTGTCGACACAATCAAGCCAACCGTCGTTGTGAAACAGGTTACAGTTACCATAACAGCAAGGAAGAGTTGAGCTGTTGAACCAAAGATTTCCTGAGTTGCTTGCGATAAGATATAAACACCTGGTGTTCCACCCTTCATCGCTTCTGCTGGTACTGGGAAATGATTTCCAAGGAATCCTAAACCGATGTAAAGAGCGCTGAAAGCAAGGGCAACAACGATACCAACCACCCAAATAGTTGAAATGTATTCTTTCTTACTTGAAAATCCAAGTTGTTTCAAGGTTTGAACAGCGATGACACTGAAGGCCACTGAGGCTAGGGCATCCAAGGTGTTATACCCTTCTAGGAAACCTGTTCCGAATGCAGAAGCTTGATAAGCAGCTGAAGCCGCTTGAGGACTTGTTCCACCATATTTGAAGGCACCTAGTACAACCAAGATAACGATCAACAAAGCAAAAACTGGCGTTAAGATGCGTCCGATTCGATCCAAAATCTTTGATGGATTGAGTGAAATCAGATAGGCTGCTGCAAAATACAGCACAGTAAAGATAATCAATCCTAGACCTTTATTTGCTTCAGACAAGAGGGGGCTAATCCCAACTTCGTAAGCTGTTGTAGCTGTACGTGGAATGGCAAAGAAGGGGCCAATCGATAGATAGAGGACTGCAAGATAAAGCGTCGCAAACCAAGGTGAGATTTTCTTAGAAATCTCGTGAATGTATCCTTTAGGATTGAGCGTTCCGATGATGAGCGTTAGGACAGCAATCCCGACACCCGAAAATACAAAACCTGCAATGGCAGGAAGAAACTGTTCTCCAGATAGGGCACCTAGAGAAGGTGGAAAAATCAAGTTTCCCGCACCAAAAAATATTCCAAACAGGAGCAAGCCTGTTAGGGCACCTTTTTTAGCCATAAAAATCTCCTTCATATTTCTAAAATACTGACCTAGTATACCATGATTAAGACTCTGAAAAAAGTTTCCAAAATTAATCATTGAATGTTTTCAATATTTTTAAAAATAAGAATTGTCTAAAAACAAAAACCCTCACTCAGTTGGAACCGAGCAAGGGAAGATTAGGAACTATCGCCATAGAGGTTTAAAAATTTTCAAAGGCCGTCATTCCACCTTGGACATTGATGACCTTGTATCCATGTTCCTCTAAGAACTGGCAAGCACGAGCTGAACGAATGCCCGACTTACAGATGACATAATAGAGTTGGTCAAGTTCCAACTCTTGGTAGCGATCCGCTAACTCAGAAAGAGGAAGAAGCTGGACTCCTTCTAAGTGAAGGGCATCATACTCCTCCTGCTCACGAACATCTAGAACGTATAAGTTTTCTTTCTGATAAGCTTGGTAAAAACTCGAAAATGGAATTTCTTTCATGATTTCTCCTATAGAATTTGTTATGGAAGTGTTAGAATTTCGTAGCTAAAGTCAATAACCTCTAAAAATCGGAACAAGTCTTGGGTTTTAATAAAGATAGTTTTTTCATTAGTATTGGGATGGAAAGTCATGATCTCTTCTGACAAAATATCCTTGTCAAAGTATACCTGAATATCTTTTTCTTCATTATTTAACAAACCAAAAGGTGATACTGTTCCTGCTGGTAGGTTCATTTTCTCAGCCAAGGAATCCAATGAAGCCATGCGAATCCGATTAGCTCCCACTTGTTCTTTAAAGTCATCCATATCCAATGATTTATGGTCATCCATGACGAGCAGATAGTACTGGGTTTTCTTTTTGTTGGTCAAAAACATGGACTTGGTTCGAACTCCTTCTAGGCCTTCAATATAGCTATCTGCCTGCTCTGTCGTAAATGCAGGTGGATGCTCCACCACATCATAGGTGATCCCCAACTCTTGCAACTTATTAGCTACTTGTTGATAAGCATCCATAGTTCTTCTCCTTTATTGATGAATAATCTTTTGTACCAATGCTTGCAATTCTGGCACCACTTCTGCCTCAAACCAAGGATTCTTAGCCATCCAGATTTGATTTCGCGGTGAGGGGTGCACCAGAGGGAAAAATTCTGGCAGATAGTCTTTGTAGTGTTTTACCCGCTCCGTTACCTTGCCACTAACTTTCTCATGTAAATAGTAGGCTTGGGCATACTGGCCAATCAAAAGGGTCAATTCAATATTGGGACATCCTTTGAGGAGTTGTGGATGCCATTTTTCGGCAAAACCTTTACGAGGTGGAAGGTCGCCTGATTTTCCATGTCCTGGGAAATAAAAGTCCATAGGAATAACTGCAAACAACCCTGAATTGTAAAAGGTGTCTTCATCAACACCTAACCACTCACGCAGACGATCACCACTCTTATCCTTCCAATAAATCCCAGCTTCTTGCGTTTTAAAGCCCGGAGCTTGTCCGACAATATTGATGCGAGCAGTCTTTGGCGCCGCAAAGAGAGGTTCGATTCCGCGTTCTGTATAGCTGGCATTCTCTGGATCCGCCATAATGGCTTGCTTGATTCTTTCGATTTGAGACATCTATTTTCCCTCCAAAAAGAAGTCCAAGCATAAAATCTCAGACTTCTATAGCTTTATTTGATCAATTCATAAATAGCTTCGGCATAGATTGCTGCTGCTCGGAAGAGATCGTCCAAGGCGATAAATTCGTTGGCTTGGTGCATGGTGTCAATTGAGTCTGGGAACATAGCACCGTAGGCAACCCCACGTTCCAGCAAGCGACCGAAGGTACCGCCACCAATGACTTGTTCGTGACCTTTAAGCCCAGTTTGTTTTTCATAGACATTCAACAAAGTTTGCACAAGTGGATCTTCCATTGGTACATAGTGAGGGGTGTGTCCGTGTTCAGAAAGGCTAACAGAAGCCACTGGCAAGTTTTCAAGGATTGACTTGATTTGCTCTGGACTTGTTCCTTTTGGATAACGGAAGTTGAGGGCAATGGTATTGTCAGCGCTTGTTTCATCAAAGCGGAAGACACCGGCATTCATAGAAAGGGCACCCATCTTTTCATCTACATGAGCAACCTTGAGATTTGTACCCTCATGGTCGTTCAAGAGAATCTTACCAGCGATGTCGAGGTAGTCTTTGGCTGGTCCAGCAAAGTCAAATTGGCTGAGGAAGAATGCTAGGTAAGTAGCTCCATTGACACCTGAAGCAGGCATAGCACCATGGGCTGATTTACCAATGATGGTAACCTTGTATTGGCCAGCTTCTTCTTTGATTTCTCCTCTGAGTTTGTGTTCTGCAACAAAGGCATCTAGTTTAGCTTGCAAGTCAGTCAAATCACCTGAAACTACTGCTGTCGCTGATTCAGGTACCATATTTTCACGCAAACCACCTGTGAAGCTGTGAAGACGGGCTGCACCTGTATTTTCACCTGCAAAGTGGAGGTATTCTGTGATGTTCCCTTTTTCACCATTGATGATAGGGAATTCAGCATCTGGAGAGAAGCCAAAGTCTGGTTTTGCTAGTCCTACATGTTCAAAGTAGTAGTCCATGTCTGCCCAACCTGATTCTTCGTCTGTTCCGACGATGAAACGAACTTTCTTAGAAGTTGGAAGTCCCAATTCTTTGATGATTTTCAAACCATAATAACAAGCTGTTGTAGGCCCCTTGTCATCTGAAGCTCCACGCGCATAAAGGCGATCGTCTTTGATAGTTGGTGTATAAGGGTCCGTGTCCCAACCGCTACCTGCTGGCACCACGTCCATGTGGGCAAAGATTCCGAGAACTTCTTCTCCTTCACCAAACTCAAAATGTCCCGCGTAGTTATCGACATTTTTAGTTGGATAGCCATCACGGTCTGCGATTTCAAGGAATTTTTCCAAGGCTTTTACTGGCCCAGGTCCAAATGGATGCTCAGCATTGGCCTTGCTGTCATCCCGTTCTGAGTTGATTTCCAAAAGGCTAAACAAGTCAGCCAAGAGGTCTTCTTTGCGTTTTTCTACTTCTGCTGTAAAATCAATTGCTGTCATTTTTTCTTCCTTCTATCTTTTCTCGATGATTTCATCCACTGGCAAGCGGTAGCTTGGTTCCAATTTTTCGTCTGTATAACCTACCGTAATCAAGAGTTCTGGGCGGAAACGGTCTTCGATGTCCAAAACTTCGTTGGCTTTTGATTTATCAAATCCAAGGATAATGTTAGAGCCGATTCCTTGGTCTGTCAGAGCGAGAACCAAGTTCATAGCAACCAAACCTGCATTGAGGGCTAGGTATTCGCTGACCTGTTGCTCACTGTAACGTGCAAATTCAGCAGGCAGATTCTTCATAAAATATTGAAGTTGCTCTTCTGAGAAATTCTTTGCACCGCCAACACGGGCAATCTTGCGGGCACGTTTGGCAAGATCTGTATCTGTAAACAAGGCAATGGTCACTGGTGCTGATGATACCTGCTCAAAGTTCGCACCATAAGCCAATTTTGCCAATTCAGCATTTTTCTCACGAACAACTACAAATTTCCAAGGTTGGCTGTTGTGGGCACTTGGGGCCAAGGTTGCGATTTCGATAGCCGTACGCACATCTTTGGGATCCACCGGCTTATCAGTGAAATGCTTGGTCGCATGACGTTTTTTATTTAATTCAAGAAATTTCATAATCGATTTCCTTTTCTAATTCTACTGCTTCCATTCTACCATATTTTGAAAGAGCTTGCAGGGATTTTTCATAGAGTTAGTACTTCTTTCAAACTCTCTGCTATTAATTTGGAGCTATTTAAGTAGGTATCGCTTTAGATTTGAAGCAATCAAAAAGCAGGTGATCGAACACCTACTTTCTTATATTATTGACCAGATGTGTATGGAGCAATTGCTTTATAAGCCGCTTCCAGCGCTTTCTTCATTGTGTCACGTCCAGTTTTCAACTGTTGAACAAATAGAGTACGAGTTTGTTCTGGCACTACTGTATCATCAGAACCAATGCTTGAAAGGCTTTCGTTAAATGACTCTCTTACAGTCTCCATAGACTTAAGCGCTGGTTCAACTTGGGCGTTATATGCTTCTTTTCCACTCTCTGGAATTTTCTCCCCAATTTCAACTGCATGCTTTTTATAATTGTCGACTAATTTACCAAAGACTTTCTTCACATCTCCAACAGTTTTAGCATTGTCAATTTCTTCATCGGTGATCAAAACAACCTCATTATTTTCTGTCTTTGAACTAGACGTTGTTGATGAAGCCTCTGAAGAAGTTTTCTCTACAGAGCTTGAAGTCTTAGTCGAAGAGTCAGACGTTGTTTTCCCTGAACATGCTGCTAAAACAACAACAGATAAAAGAGCCATACTGGCTGTAATAATTTTCTTCATAATGTTCTCCTTTTTATTAAGAATTAAGTTCATTGTATAACAAAATAATTTCAATGTCAAACTTTAGCTAAGCCATCTTTCCTTCCTTATCGTCTGACTCTCTTCTAAGCAATTCGACTATAAACCTCACTTCAAAATAAGGGCTGCCCGCTTTATTTCTCACTTTGCAAGAAATCAAAATAATTCTTTACATCCTCTACATATCCATGCTTTTCAATTAAACTAGCTAAAAGTTCCAGATTGTGCCCCCGATAGTTGTCATCTCGGCGTAGTTCTTCATACATTTCGATAAAGGGAAGCCCCTTGGACTTGGCCAATTCTAACTCCGCTTCATAGTCATAAGCGACTTTACGAAACAGGATATTTACCAATTCCCCATCTTCAACCTCTATCACGGCATACTGGGCACGGTGATTTTTTAACGCCTCCCAGTTAAAATAGGGCATACCAATTGTACCTGGATTGATAATTTGTTGCCCTTGGCTGCCATAGCGAAGCAACTGTTTGTGGACATGACCATAGACTGCCACGTCCGTTTCCTCATCTAGGAGTTGGTCAAACTTCTCCGTATCATTGTCAACCAGCAAGTCTCCTCCATAGTTCTTATCAGGCAAATTATGAGAAAGAGAAAAGCGCAGTCCATCAACTTCTTTCTTTTCTAGCATAGGTAAGCTTCGTAGCCAGACAATCGTTTCAGGATCCATTCGCTCCATCAAATACTGCGTCATACGCAAGAGCTGGACTTCCTGTGGGTCTTCTAAGCCATATTGCCCATCTAAAGCCTCAAGGACACAATCATCCCAATTGCCTCGAACACTTGCTGTGATAGGAAGTTCCTTTAACAGAGCGACCAAGTCATTTGCACCTGGACCCG
Organism: bacterium; assembly: GCA_905221335.1. GTDB lineage: Bacteria > Bacillota > Bacilli > Lactobacillales > Streptococcaceae > Streptococcus. Next base: position 88,634 of record CAJNCT010000001.1, on the reverse strand, counting down.
GGAGGAAAATGTCTCCCATGAGCCAATATTCACTGGCTCCTTGAGTTTTAGCATCTGCAATTACTGCTTCTAAGGCTGTCGCATTGCCATGAATATCTGATAAAATTGCGATTTTATGGTTCATCATAATCTCCTTTTATTTGGTAGTCCACTCTTTCTTCCGCTACTTGAGCTAATTCCACTTCTTCCTGCGGGTTCAACTTGGTTTGCACAGCTTCTGCGACTGCCCTTGGTACCCCAACTTCGACAATCTTATCCACACTAGCTTCCTTGATTTTAGTGAGAGACTTGAAATGCTTCATAAGATTCTGCTTGCGTTTAGGCCCTAGACCGTCAATCCCATCCAATTGGGATGAAAAGGAATTTTTTGAGCGCAGTTGGCGGTGGAAAGTGATAGCAAAGCGGTGTACCTCATCCTGGATGCGTTGGAGGAGAAAGAATTCTTGAGAATTGCGAGACAACTCCACCACTTCCAGCGGATCTCCAAAGAGCAATTCATGGGTTTGGTGCTTGTCATTCTTTTGCAGCCCAGCAATGGGAATGTCCAAGCCCAGCTCCTCTTGGATGACCTGCTTAGCGATATTGACCTGACCTTGTCCCCCATCGATCACAATCAAATCTGGCGGGGTTAAACCCTCACGTTGTACTCGACCATAACGTCTGCGAATGACTTCACGCATACTGGCATAGTCATCTGGACCTACAACCGTTTTTATCTTGTACTTACGGTAATCCTTCTTACTGGGTTTACCATTGACAAAGACCACCATGGCAGACACCGGACTGGTTCCCATGATATTAGAGTTATCAAAGGACTCGATGCGGACTGGGGTCGGAATTTGAAGCAAGCGTCCCAGATTTTCAATAGCTCCTTGGGTCTTTTCGACAGATTTTTCTAGCAGATTGAACTTTTGCTCCAGACTAACACGGGCATTTTTTATGGCTAGATTGACCAGTTGCTTTTTCTCTCCACGTTGGGGTTTGAGAATCTTGGTATCCACCAAGGCCTTAACAGCTTCTTCATCGATATCCTGCGGAATCAATACTTCATTGGGAACCAGGTGAGATTTTTCTTGATAGAATTGTCCCACATAGGTCAAGAAGTCCTCGTCCGGATCATTGTAATAGGGGAAAAGATTGACATCCCGCTCGATGAGTTTTCCCTGACGGACAAAGAAAACCTGAACACACATCCAGCCCTTATCCACATAGTAGCCAAATACATCCCGATTTTGGAGATCCTTTGCCATAACCCTTTGCTTGGTCCGAAGAGTTCCAATGGCCTGAATCAGGTCACGGTATTCCGCCGCACGTTCAAACTCCATACTTTGAGCTGTCTTTGCCATCTTGCCCTTGAGGTCATCGATGATTTTGTCATCCTGTCCTTTTAGGAAATCAGAAACCTCCTGAGCCATAGACTTGAAATAAGCCTCATCCTTCTTACAGATAGTATGGGCCATACACTGGCCGATATGGTAGTAAAAACAGACTTTAGAGGGCGGATTGGTACACTTACGAAAAGGAAAAATCCGATCTAAAAGCCGCTTGATTTCATTGGCTGCCCCCACATCTGGATAGGGACCAAAGTAGAGACCACCGTCCTTTTTGACCTGACGGGTGATAATCAAGCGAGGATAGCGTTCATTGGTGATTTTGATGAAAGGATAAGACTTATCATCCTTGAGCATGATATTGTACTTGGGCTTATTTTCCTTGATCAGGTTGATTTCTAGGAGAAGAGCCTCAATATTAGACTCAGTGACGATAAATTCAAAATCTACAATCTCAGACACCAGAGCCTCCGTCTTGGTATCATGACTCCCGCGAAAATAAGACCGCACACGATTGCGCAGATTTTTAGCCTTTCCTACATAGATAATAGTGCCATTTTTATCCTTGTGAATGTAACAACCAGGGCTGGTCGGCAGGAGCTCTAGTTTTGATTTGATTAAGTTATTCATAGTTCCATTATAGCAAAAAGGCCTTAACAGGACGAACAAAAAGCCCCACCCACCGCTTGATGGAGGAGCTTTGATTTCATTTCGGATTGCACTGACTTCATCTAGTCTCTACTGGTATAGAGTTCTTGAACAGCTGTCACATCCTGAGACTGAATTCCATAATAGGAACCTGCTGGCTGCATGACAGAAGTCTCGTTGGTATGATCCAAACCGATGGCATGCCCCAGCTCGTGCTCCGCCGTGTGCACGATCCGTTCATAAGAATAACCATAACTTGGATTGGATAGATAATAGTGATTCAGGCGAACTGTTACAGATATAAATTGATTGGTCAACAAATTGGTTTGACTCTCGGCTTGACCAGCTACAGCAGTCGATCCATCATTCATCTCACTTGCCACAATATCTGCCTGACTAGGATCCGCAACCACCTCAAAGGTAAAGGCTCCCGTTTGATTCCAGTTTTTTATGGCTTCTGCATAGGCACCTTGGAAGGTCTCATCCATTTGAGGCTCAATATAAATGCGAGCTGAGGCCTGAGCCCACTTGCCTTCTGCATGTTGGTGACTGTCTGTCTGAGACAAGACTTCCAGCGTTCCCGTCTCCTTCCATTGATTCCAACCACCTTGACCAATCTTACTCATTTTTTCAACCTGATTGACCGCAGAATGAAAATCACCAGACAGATACCAAAGCACTCCAAAGGCAATGAGCAGTAGAATGACCACAGTCCAAACCAGACGCCAGAAGAAACGCCAAATTCCCAACAGAAATCGGAAGAATAATCGAATAATCCAGAACATGACATTCCACCTTTCATAAAAATAAGAACCTATCTTGAAATCGCATTTTCCTTGATCAAGATAGATTCTCTATTTTACTGAGAAAAGCTGAAAGAAACCTAAAACTAAGATAAACGTTCTTCCAAAACAAAGTCAATTGGTAGTGTAGCTAAAAAACGTTCCAATTGTTTTTCCCAGTAGTACCACTCGTGCTTACCTGGACTATGACTATAGGTCACCTCATAACCAAGTTTTTTGAGGTTTTTCACTGCGAGATTATTGGCAGAGTATAGATAGTCTTGCTCCCCACACCAAGCCCATAGTTTGGTCTTTTTATCCGATTTCGCAGCCATGCTTTCAAGCGAATGAGGACTAGATGTCCAGTCTTTAATCTCTCCAAAAACTCCTCGCCAGTAGGAAAGTGAGCCCAAATCCTGACTTTCAGGAGAAAATTCCTGAAAACTGAGCGCACCAGAAAAACTAGCTGCATGAGAAAAATGATTTGTTGCTAGAGCGAGTTTGAAGGAGCCATAGCCACCCATGGAGAGACCTGCTATGAAGGTCTTTTCTCGCTTGCTGGTCATATTGGGGAAGAAACGTTTCATAACCTGAGGCAACTCTTCTGCTAGAGCAGTAAAGTAGTTAAAACCGTACTGGGTATCTGTGTACCAGCCATTGCTAGTATTGGGCATGATGACAATGAGATTAGTCCCGCGCAACAAGCGTTCGACATTGGTACGTTTGAGCCAGCTATTTTGATTTCCTGACATTCCGTGCAAAAGATAAAGAACAGGAATATCTGTGCAATCTGGTTCAGTCACCCGACTGGCATCTGGATAGAGCACAGTAACGCCCCACTCCATATCCAAAACTTCAGAGTAATACTCAATATTCATAACTGCCATGGTTTTCTCCTTTATACTATTCTATAAGATCTATAAGAAAAAGCCGAAATTCGACTTTTTCTGTAGGTATTCTGCTTATTATTTTGCTTCCATTACGACTGGCAAGATTGCTGGACGACGCTTAGTTTGATCAAAGAGATATTTGGTCAAATTATCACGAACCTTGCCTTTGAGCTCTGCCCAGTCAAAATCATCACCTTGAAGATACTCTTCTACCGTTTGGTTAATCAATTCTGAGCTTTCACGGAGAATGTCGCGGCTCTTCTTGAGATAAACAAATCCACGCGTATGAACACGGGCCTTGGCCACAATTTTCTTCTCACGACGGTTGACAGTGATCGCCACGATAAAGATTCCATCCTCTGACAAGACCTTACGGTCACGAAGGACCACATTTCCAACATCCCCGATGGCATTTCCATCAATCAAGACATCACCTGCAGAAACTGCTCCAGCTGGGACAAAGTCTCCGTGTTCGTAAGACATGGTCGTTCCCTTTTTAGGGATGAAAATGCGCTCTGGCAACATCCCCACTGCCATGGCAGCCTTGGCATGCGCATCCAACTCACGGTATTCCCCTTGGATAGGGAAGAGATACTTGGGTTGCAAGAGATTAATCATCAACTGCAAATCACGCGCATTCCCGTGTCCGGATACTCGCAAGCTTTGGGTAATGAGTTTCACCACACCACCAGCTTGGTAGATCATGTTTTCAACACGCGCCATGACGGCTTCTTTGGCGATAGATGGAGTGGTTACGATATAAACCAAGTCCCCATCTTTGATTTCCACATAACGGTGGCGTCCGATAGACATCTTACGAAGTCCATTGATAGGCTCCCCCATACGACCAGTCTCAAGGATAATCAACTCATGATCTTCAAAACGAGACATTTCTTTGGGTTTGATTAAGAGACTTTCGTTAGCTAGAGACAATTTTTTGAGACGAATCGCTGTTCGGACAATATTTTCAACATCAAAACCAGTCAGAACAACTCGACGGCCTGTATCCGCAGCAGCATCAAAAACTTGCTGGATACGAGAGAGGTTGCTGGCAACTGCCGCAACGATGATACGACCTTCCCAGTCCGCAATGGTCTGGGTAATTTCCTCTCCAACTTCACTCTCGCTCGCCACCTGGATATTGCTATCCGCATTCGCAGAATCACTGAGGAGCGCCAAGACACCCTTACGACCGATTTCTGCCAAACGGGCAAAATCCGTCGCATAGGATTTACTAGCCGTCTGGTCAAACTTGAAGTCACCTGTATAAACAATACTGCCTTTTGGAGTTTTCAAGACGACTCCCAAACTTTCTGGGATGGAATGAGTTGTACGGAAAAAGGAAACTACAGTTCCTCCAAAGTCAATTTCTGTATCCTCATCAATCACATGGAAGTCATTGAATTTCTTAACCGTATCATTTCCTTTGACAAAGAGTTTTGCCAACTCAATGGTCAACTCAGAGCCAAACACAGGCACCTTCGCTTCTGCCAAAAGGTAAGGCAGAGCTCCAATGGCATCCGCATGCCCGTGGGTCAAGAAGACCCCAGCGATACGATCGCTATTTTCAAAAAGGTAGTCCATGTTGGGAATGACGACATCAACCCCAAGTTGTTCATTTTCAGGGTATTTAAGCCCTGCATCCAAAACAAAAATCGAATCGCCAATCTCAGCAATGTACATATTTTTCCCGTTTTCACGTACACCACCTAGTGTTGTTAAACTGATATTACTCATTTTCCCTCCGAAACTTAATCTATCTTGATTATAGGGTAGGTTTACCCTCTTATTCTAAAAGTTCTAAAACTTTCAGCCGAATCTTTTCCTACCATTATACCATTTTTTTGATGATTTTCAAAATGAAGATTTGTTTCCAAAAAAGAGCTGGTTGCCCAACTCTTTCCCATCTTCTAGTTTTCTTCCATCAAAAAATCATACATTTCCTGCACTGTCCCCAGTGCCATCATTTCTTGATCTTTAACGGTTTGTTTGAGATTTTGGTAAATCCGACTTTCTCCTATCTCTCGATTTGGCGCTTCTTTATTGACTGTCATGACACCATCTTTGATCGTCACAAAGTCCAGCTCCTCAAATACTTGAATCATCTTGACCAGCAAGATTTGTTGGATATTGAGATAAGCCGCCAAATCCTTCAGCTTATAGCGAATATCAAACTCTGGAAACTGGTAGATGGTCTTGTACAATTTGGCAAACTGTTCTCTAGTCCCATAACCTGTCAGATAGTAGGCCTTGTCAATGTCGTTCTTGAAATAGACCGCAGAGAAATGTTGTTCCTGAAAAATGGCCTTCAGCAAGGTAATATCCTCAGGAATGGTTTTTACGACAACCGCCTCACTATTCACCAATTTTGGCACCTCTCCAGAGAAATCCAAGACCGGAACCCCTTCTGGCAAAGCTGCATTTTTTCCACGAATATTAAAGAGTTGAACACCTTCCACACGCGCATCCACCATCATCAACTGGAGGGCAGTTTGGCCATTCCATTGATTGACAGACAATGTGACTGCCAATTCTAAGTTTTTTGTTTGAGCAAATTCTGTTGCCCATCTAACTTGACCAAAAGCCACCACTTCAAAACTCGCCTCACCCTTGGAAATTTTTAGTTTGAGGTGGGCATTGCCTGCTCCCATGGTACGAGCACTTTCAACATGAAAATCCTTGATATAAAAGACAGGTTTCTGATTGTCCATCCCAAAAGGTGCCAAGCGCTCAAAATTCTTGACTGTTTCAAGACTCAAAGTCTCCAAATCCAGCTCTTCATCTAGGTTTAACTTGTTCTTACCACCCGCATCTGCGCCTTTTTCACGGATATAGTCTTCCAAGACCTGAGATAAATCTGAGAGTTTCTCAACTTCCAGCGTCATTCCTGCTGCACCAGCATGGCCGCCAAAGGCTATGAAGAGATCTCGATGGGGATCCAGAGCTTCAAAAATATCGACCGCTTCCACACTGCGAGCACTGCCCTTGGCACGACCATCTTCTATATTAAGAACGATAACAGTCTGCCCCAATTCTTCCAGCAAACGACCAGCCACGATACCTAGAACTCCAGGATTCCAGCCTTCCTTGGCCAAAACCTGGACCTTCTTCTCAGGATCCACCATGGTCTTAGCTTCTTCATAGATTGACTGAACGATTTCCTTGCGCTCTTCGTTTTTCTGGTGAATCATGAGGGCAATCTCATGCGCTTCCTCATCATCAAATCCAGTCAGCAAATCAATGGCAGGGTTGGGATCATCCAAGCGCCCCAAGGCATTTAAACGAGGGGCAATCTGAAAGCCAACCGTTTCTTCTGTCACTTCATTCGCAGAAATCCCAGCCATGTCTAGCATTTCTTGCAGACCGATGCGCTGAGTATGCCCCAACATTTCCAGACCATATTGAACCAAAATACGGTTTTCATCCGTCAAACTTACCATATCCGCAATGGTACCGATAGCTACCAAATCGAGTAGCTCCACTTGGACTTCCTCTAAAAGGGCACAAGCCAGCTTAAAGGCCACTCCGCAACCAGCTAACTGTTTGAAGGGATAGTCCGCATCTGGATGCTCGGGGTGAACAATCGCATAGGCATCAGGAAGGGATTCCGGCATGGAATGGTGGTCAGTCACAATGACATCCACTCCCATAGACTGGGCCAATTCAATAGCTTCATGACCTGCAACCCCATTATCCACTGTCACAATCAAGGAAATCCCTTCTTGCTCGATAAAGTATTTATAGACACTGGCATTGGGACCATAGCCATCTGTAAAACGATTGGGCAAATAAACACGGCACTCGGCACCAAGCTGTTCCAAACTTTCCTTAACAATCGAAGCTGAAGTCATACCATCCGCATCGTAGTCTCCATAGATGAGAATGTTTTCCCCTTCTTCAATAGCCTGACGAATCCGTTCCACTGCCTTGTCCATATCATGGAGCAGATAGGGGTCATGTAAGTCCTCTAAAGAAGGTTCTAAAAACTTCTTTAGACTTTCTTCATCCTGAATCCCTCTTTCAAATAATAACCGAGCCACCTCAGGACCCAGTCCAGCCTTCTTGGCTATCTTTGTAAAATCCGCATCTTCAACCTGCGGGGCAAACTGCCATTCATAAGTAGGAGTTATCAAAAAAACATCCACTCTTTCTAAGAATTCTATCGTTTCATTATAACATGATTTAGGCATTTTCTCTATCCAGATTGCTTTTTTATAACATTTTAGTGAATTTTTTCAGATATGATTTGACAAGAACACTCTTTTGTTGTAGAATCGTGTTATAAAATCTGACACAAAGGAGATCTCTCATGGCTTTAGTAGAATTTAAACACGTCGAAAAATATTACGGAGACTATCACGCACTCCGCGACATCAATCTCCGTTTTGAAAAAGGACAAGTTGTTGTCCTGCTTGGACCTTCTGGTTCTGGAAAGTCCACTCTTATCCGTACTATAAATGGTTTAGAGGCTGTTGACAAAGGAAGTCTCCTAGTCAATGGACACCAAGTAGCAGGTGCTAGTCAGAAAGATTTAGTTCCTCTTCGTAAGGAAGTCGGCATGGTTTTCCAACATTTTAACCTTTATCCACACAAAACGGTGTTAGAAAATGTGACACTTGCACCCGTTAAAGTTCTAGGAATTGATAAAAAAGAAGCTGAAAAAACAGCCCAAAAATATCTGGAATTTGTAAATATGTGGGACAAGAAAGATTCCTATCCAGCTATGCTATCTGGTGGTCAAAAACAGCGAATCGCCATCGCGCGTGGACTCGCCATGCATCCGGAGCTCCTCCTCTTCGATGAGCCAACATCTGCCCTTGATCCTGAGACCATCGGCGATGTTCTAGCAGTTATGCAAAAACTGGCACATGACGGGATGAACATGATCATCGTTACCCACGAAATGGGATTTGCTCGAGAGGTTGCGGATCGCATTATCTTTATGGCTGACGGAGAAGTTTTAGTAGATACGACAGATGTCGATGACTTTTTTGACAATCCAAGCGAACCTCGTGCCCAACAATTCCTCAGCAAAATTATCAACCACGAAAGTGACAAAGTCAAATAAGGAGGCGCCTATGAAAAAGAAATTCTTTTTATCCACATTATTGATTAGCCTTTTCAGCCTTGCTGCTGCCAAACCAGTCCAAGCTGATACTAGCGTCGCAGACATTCAAAAAAGAGGCGAACTAGTTGTCGGTGTCAAACAAGACGTTCCCAATTTTGGTTACAAAGATCCCAAGACAGGGACTTATTCTGGTATCGAAACGGACTTGGCCAAGATGATTGCAGACGAACTCAAGGTCAAGGTTCGCTACGTTCCTGTTACTGCTCAAACCCGTGGTCCACTATTAGACAACGAACAAGTCGATATGGATATCGCAACCTTCACCATCACAGACGAACGTAAAAAATTATACAACTTCACCAGTCCCTACTACACGGATGCTTCTGGTTTTTTGGTCAATAAATCCGCCAACATCAAAAGCATTGAGGACCTAAACGGCAAAACAATTGGGGTTGCCCAAGGATCCATCACCCAACGCCTGATTACTGAACTGGGTAAAAAGAAAGGTCTAACCTTTAAATTCGTCGAACTTGGTTCCTACCCAGAATTGATTACTTCCCTTCACGCTCACCGTATTGATGCCTTTTCTGTAGACCGCTCTATCCTATCTGGCTATATCAGCAAACGTACTGAACTACTAGATGATAGTTTCAAGCCATCTGACTACGGTATTGTTACCAAGAAATCAAACACCGAGCTCAACGATTATCTTGATACCTTGGTCACTAAATGGAGCAAAGATGGTAGTTTGCAGAAACTTTATGACCGTTACAAGCTTAAACCATCTAGCCATACTGCAGATTAAGGAGGACACCCCATGACAGATTTATCATCTTGGACAGCCTATTTTCAGGATTTTGGACAATTTTTCAATGGTTTCCTCTTCACCCTTGCCCTAGCGATCGGATCCTTTATCCTCGCCATGCTTTTGGGCATCTTCTTTGGAGCCATGTCAACCAGCAAACGCCCATTCTTACGCGTTTTGGCTCGTATTTTTGTCGAATTTTACCAAAATACTCCCCTCTTGGTGCAGTTTGTCATCGTCTTTTATGGTTTACCTCTTATCAGTGACCATACCATCATGATTCCCATTTATTGGACAGCTGTACTTTGTGTGGGACTCTATCACGGCGCCTATATTGCGGAGGTTATTCGTTCAGGGATTCAGTCTATTCCTAGCGGTCAGATGGAGGCCGCCCTGTCGCAAGGCTTTACCTATATCAGTGCCATGCGCTTGATTATCTTGCCTCAAGCCTTCCGTATCATTCTCCCACCTTTGACCAACCAAATCGTCAACCTCATCAAGAACACCTCTACCGTAGCTATCATCTCTGGAGTAGACTTGATGTTTGTGACTAAGTCTTGGTCGGCTCTCAACGGAAATTATATTCCAGCCTTTTTAGGTGCTGCTCTTCTCTACTTTGCCCTATGCTTCCCTGTTGCCCAGTTTGGTCGCAAGATGGAGCAAGCCAACAAAAAAGCCTATTCACTTTAGGAGGTTACTATGGAATCTATTTTAGAAGTTTTGACCCCAGATAACCTAATCTTTATCTTTAAAGGATTTGGCTTAACTCTCTACATTTCTCTGATTGCTATCGTCCTCTCGACCCTTATCGGAACAGTACTAGCCGTCATGAGAAATGGGAAAAATCCTGTCTTACGGATCATCTCCAGCATTTATATCGAGTTTGTACGTAACGTTCCCAACCTCCTCTGGATTTTCACCATCTTTTTGGTGTTTAAGATGAAGTCCACACCAGCTGGTATTACAGCCTTTACCCTCTTTACCTCAGCAGCCTTGGCTGAGATTATCCGGGGCGGTCTCAATGCCGTGGACAAGGGCCAGTACGAAGCAGGAATGTCGCAAGGATTCACCTCTGCGCAAATCCTCTGCTACATCATTCTCCCACAAGCGATCCGTAAAATGTTGCCAGCTATCATTTCTCAGTTTGTAACTGTGATTAAGGATACCAGCCTTCTCTACTCTGTTATCGCCCTACAAGAACTCTTTGGCGCCAGCCAAATTCTCATGGGCCGTTATTTCGAACCAGAGCAGGTCTTCAGTCTTTATATCCTGATTGCCCTCATCTACTTCAGCTTTAACCTATCAATCTCTAGCCTGTCTCGCATGCTAGCCAAACGTTGGCAACAAGCAGCAGAATAAAAAAAGAAATGTGAACAAAAATAGACGTTCACATTTTTTTATTTTTATGATTAGAAATACATTCTTGCATATACTGGTCAATCTTAACTCATTTTCGCTCAATTTTACTATAATCTAACTCTATCATTTAACTGATTTTGTTGCAATATATGTTTTAATATTCAGTTCATGCAGTCTACCAAAACCATTTGTATCTTCATACATGTCAAGTAGAGTGAACCCTGCCTTTAACTGCCCGCCTATTTGCTCTGTCATATTGTGAGAGAATTGCATGCCAGAATTTTCTTTTATCATAAAATCTTTGGCTGCTTTATCTTTTAATGGATTAAACGGCATTTTCCAAATAATTTCTTTTTCTTCATTATCCACAATGTAATTTATTTCATTGTTTAATCCTGCCAGAAAAATTCCACCCTTTTTCAGAACCCTATACGCCTCATTAAAAATGGGCTGCACATCTTCAACATAACAGTTTGAAACCGGATGAAAGACTATATCAAAGGTTTCATCCTCAAAAGGCAAAGCTTTTGTCATATCGCCTTCAATCGCTTTAATAGTATAGCCTTCTCTTTGAGCAATTAAAAATTCACTTTCTATTTGCTTTGGAGAATTATCAAGCACAGTGCAGTCTGCACCTAATGCGTTAAATATAGGCATTTGCTGCCCACCACCCGATGCTAAACCTAAGATGTTCTTTCCATTTAAACTTCCTAACCACTCATGTGGAACAGGAACCGTCGGAGTAAGAAAACATTCCAATCTCCGTTTTTTACGCTAATATACTCATCATGTGAAATCGGCTTACTCCATTCCCAACCTTCTTCAACCCATCTATCAATAGTTTCTTTATTTATATCTTGATACGATTTCATCAGTTATTTCCTTTTATAAATCCTAAGTTTATCTGATAAACTGGGAATTATCAACCTATTTCTACTAAAGTTTAGCTAGTGTCTATTGATTTCTTTACAATGGTTAAAATTCAGTTCATCTACGATGTTTTTCAATCCAAGAGACAGCAAAATCTACTAGTTCACGTTGTTGCATCAATCTAGAATCGGCATTGCCGATTTTTCCTATCTTTGCAAGACCCTTTTCCTCAAAGGTGCTTCCTATGTCCTCAAAATCTTCTCCATCAACGAATAAGGTGTTATACGCTTTCCATATCCGAACACCATCTTCAAGTATGGCACTATGCTCAACACAGTCATGTTTCCCAGGATACTCTGCACGGACATCCGCTAAGTGTATGGAAGTGTTTTTATCATATCCAACCCCTAACAACAGTACTTTTGCGTCAAGTTCATAGAGTTTTGCGATAGGTGAACCCTCACCAAATATATTTGAAAGAGTATGTTCCGCTGTAATATATTCAGCATGTTTTCCCCATGCACAAATTGATCTTGCTGGATGATCTGTTCTGATGCTCCCCGGCCATTGACGGAACATTTCTGCAACAGCTCCCATCGTATTTGTTGGCGTTATCTGTTTATCATATGCTGGCCAATTCTCTCTAATTTTATCCCAGTCTGACTCCTCTGCATTCCAGTGCACACCTGTTTTCGGATCTAGATTTTTCCATGACTGTGTCGGCATCACAATGGTACCTTCAGAAGTAACGACTTCAATTAGAGCTTCTATCACAGCCTGTGCTCCGCCACATACATAGCCCATACTTTTTAAAGATGTATGGACAATGACAACATCCCCTTGTTTCAGGCCAAGTTCTGTTAACCCCTGTACGATATCTTCTTTATATATTGTTTTCATAATTTTTACCTCTTGTTATCAAAAACTAATACGAATTTATTAAGTTGATTTTTTAACTGTTTGTTAATAAATTTCTATTAGACAGACATTGACAAACTGAAATTTATTTCAGTCAACCCATTGTATAAATGCTGTTTTATCCTCATCATTATAACCAGCATTTTTATAAAAAGCTAACGTACTTTTGTTCTTTGTACCCGTCAAAAGCATGATTTTATAGCAATTGTTTTCTATCGCTATTTCCCTAGCATAATGGAGACAATCTGTCGCATATCCTTTTCCTCTATGTTCTTCATGTGTCACCACATTCTCAATAAGGGCATATGGGCGTATATTTCTGGTTAGATTCGGAATGATGACACAAATGCAGGATGAAAGGATCTGACCATTTATCTCTTTTACAATAATATGGTGATTTTTATCTTCAATGATTGCATTCCATGTACTCTCCAAAGCATCAATATCTTTCGGAATCTCTTTTTCATGCAAGAAAAGGTATAGGTTCAACAAATCATATAAATCTTCTCTGACAGCCTCTCGTATCATCAGCATCTCTCCTTCATGTAGGTTTCTACTTCTTCGGCAGTCAATTTTCTCACCTGTGTATTGGGAAATTCCTGATATTCTTCAACTGAAAAAACAGACGCCATTTTTTCACAAGTTTTTCCTTTATTCTTTTTTAGATATAGCTTCAGATCTTCATTGCTAGCGAAAATTTTATAAGAAATCCTACCATTCTCACTTTTTAATTCATAAATGCCACATGGCTTTTTTTCTGTGTAATCGGCTGTTCTCAAATATAGCTTTGCAATTTCTAATGACTTAAACGGAAAATTCCACCTTTGTAATCCACGATTTGGATCGTATTCAATACAAATGCATCTACCACAAGTTCCGCAAATATATTGTGTATGATTTTTTAAGCATTCCAAGGGGTTTAAAAGTGGCGTCACTCTACTTTGATCAACATAACATTCTTTACACATTGTAATCTCACGTCCTCTCCAAATTTTAATCTATAATTATCAATTATTAAAATATCTCTAAATCAGATTTAATTCTCCCACCTATAAACGGCATATTCATGGATTTCATATTCCAAAGAGTAAATCCCAGACCTTCTCCCAAACCAAATAACATCGGCTCACTTAATTCAACACCAAGCTGATTCAAGAGAGTTCCTGTTGCGGTAGATTCACAATGCTGTCCTATGAACGGTTTTATATCCAACTTCATATACCATCTCCTCTGAAATTTTTTTGGATTTCACTGTGATTGTAAAGTTTGAATTTCAGACTCCAACCAATTTAGCTCTGCTTGGAGCATGATTAAACCCAAACTGAATAACTGTTTGGCAGACCTTGGCAGGCAATGTCCTCCTGCTTGTTGATTCTTCAAGACTTGTAAATCCTTTTCCAAAATATATTTTCGTTCCGTAAGAGCCTGCAATAATTCTTTAGAGGACATATTCTGACTATTTGCCAATGCAGTCATAAAATGTGAGTTCGCCGGATGTCGTTCTACTAATCGCTGACGTGTTTTTTCAATTAAAATTGTTAACCCCAGCTTTGTAATGCTGTACTCTTTTTTATCTTTTCCCTTTGCCGGTACACTCTTTGCCAGACCTTTCTTCTCCAATTTTTCAAGTACATAATAAATTGAAGAAAAACCTACGTCTGTCCATTTTCTCATGCCTCTATCAACAATAAGTTTTTCAATCTGATAGCCATGATGCGGTTGCTCTGCCAATATACCGAGGATTAACTCCTCTGTTAAGGATGTCTTGATAACCATTTTTTATTCTCCCTATTTCTTTTTAATCGGATGTCTGAGAATAGTTTTCAGTTTGGCAGGCTCTGTTTTACGAAAATCGCTGATATAGATTTCATGGTGCATACGTTCATCTGTAATATCCAGTTGATAGCCTTCATTTTCCATATAAGCATGCATTCGTTCAACTGTTATAGGCTCATCATTATAAGAACCGACATGCAAACATTGAACACATAGACCTTCGTCATAAGTAAAGTATTCCACGTTGGAAAAATCCATTTTTTTCTTAGTTTTCGCTTGATGGATAGCCCAGTCAAAATTTTCTTTACTTACGAAATCTGGCAGACGAAGGAGAGAGATAAATTGAAAATCGCTTTTACGTTCATAATTAACACCTTTAATACCTTCCTGCCACCAAAAACCTTCTAATGGTGGCACAACAAAATCAAAGTAGCCATTCATTCGGTAATCTGTATTTTTACTCATTTTGATAGTATAGGCAAGTGGGTAAAGTAAGTTAATGGCTTGCTTATACTCGCCACCTTCTTCATTAGGATTTCCTTTACCTCGAACTGCTAAAAAATTCATTTTGGGAATCTTAACAATCATCGGATTTGTCTTAGTTGGATAAAACTCCTTAAATTCTTTCTTAAAGTCAAAAACCATTAGCAACTTCCTCTTCTGATATTTATTTTTCTTTATATATTCTACCGCTAGAATATAATTTTGTCAAAAAGGTAAAAATAAGTAATTCATGTGCCAACCGAAAATGATTGACACTCAGACATTTCACAGATTATCTAATTCATAATTCCCCTAACGGTCATAAATCAAGTTTTTCGAAATCCTTAACTGCTTTTTGATAAGAAAACCAGGTACATAACTTGAACATAACAATACCAATCAGCAATATCACAACCTGTGGTATGCTTAAATTTGCAGGATCATTTAGGCTTTCTAATCCAGGAATATGGTGTAATATCTCTCCCATGAATATTATGACAGTTGCGACTGCGCAGAATAGGATAAAAGACTTCCCAATCTTGTAAGCTGTTTTAAAAAAGCCTGCGAGAAAAACACTGTTAAAGGTTGCAAATACAAGCATTATATATCCAAGATAAGCCGCATTTGCATTCATCAATTGATTGGTAACATAAGGAGCAGCATCCCCCAATATTTTCATCCTAATAATCGTTAGCACTGCGCATAAGACAAATGCCACTAATTCGATGAGCAGTACAAATAGATACTTAGCTGTCACCACATCCTGTTTCCTGACCGGCAACATGACCGTGTAGGTAATATCATCGCATTCCCGAACCTGCTGGTAGGTATAAAATATACCCAGACAGATAAAAAAGGAACCTACAAGAATAGGATACCTTGGAATCATCGTCATGGCTGAAAAAGTTATAAACCAATAACTCAAAGGATTTGCTGACAATCTCATTTCTTTATAGAGAAGTTTTCTCATCACAAATTCACCTCTTCTCTTTCGATATGCACCATAATGTCTTCCAGTGTTGGCGCACCACCTATTTCCCCTGTGAAATGGCGAATAAAGTCTTCTTTATTGGTCGATAAAAGCAATTCTCCATTTTTGATGTAAGTAATCGTATCTGCACATTTCTCCAAATCACTAGTAATATGAGTAGAAAACAAGATTGCCACACCTTTTTCAGCGAGTTTTCGGAAAATCTCATTCATCTCATCTCTGGATACTGGGTCAAGGCCGCTTGTTGGCTCATCCAAAATCAAAAGCCTAGCCTGATGAGAAAGAGCTAAAGTAAGGTAGAATTTTACTTTCATCCCTTCAGACAGTTCCATAATTTTCTTATTTTCATCAAGTTTAAATGCATCAAGATAATGACGATACGATTCATCATCCCAGTTATCATAAAAAATACGAGTAATGGCGACAATATCCTTTAATTTTTTTCTTTTATAATAATTGGTTCCCCCTACCGCGTAACCAATTTGTTGTTTGATTTCATCTTCATTATCCAGATAATCCATTCCAAGAATACGGACATTCCCTGCATCAGGGTGGACAAGATTGAGAATGGATTTAAGTGCTGTAGTCTTACCTGCTCCATTCCTGCCGATAAATCCCATAACCTCACCGGCCTTAATCTGAAAGCTAATCGATTTTAGTTCAAAAGACGAATATTTTTTTGTAATATCATTTACCTCTAAAACATACTTCATTTTATTCATCCTCCTTCTCTTCAAAAGCAATTTCCATCAAGTGAGCAAAGGCTCCCTTCGGCGGTATGGCAATTCCACGCTTTTCATCACCAAGAAGCAGAATCGTATCGCCCGGTTTGATATTAAAAACATCGCGCGCCTGTTTTGGTATTACTATCTGACCTTTTTCTCCAACTGTAGCTGTCCAAGCATATTTACCTTTTGGTGCTTTCACAACCACCACCTCCTTTAAGTATGATTTGTATAACTAATTATACCACTTGTCCTAA
Organism: bacterium; assembly: GCA_905221335.1. Classification (GTDB taxonomy): domain Bacteria; phylum Bacillota; class Bacilli; order Lactobacillales; family Streptococcaceae; genus Streptococcus. The sequence goes on along the minus strand of CAJNCT010000001.1, from coordinate 71,731 downwards.
ATAATACAAGTGCAGACTACATCCAGTTGCCATCATAATAAAATGCTCGTAAAAATCTGTACCACTCATCCCAAAACTAAGAATGAAAAAATTTCATAAGCACATTGATACCATAAATCAAAAACAGCATTATCCTTTCCTACAAGAGAGAACCACTCCTAAAATTAGGAAAGCGAAACTAATATTTTTAAAAATATCTTATTGCAAACAAAAATATAATATGCTACAATACTTTTGACAAAACGTGTCGAAAGGTAGAGAATTGGCAAAAATAATTGATTTAAAGCAAGAAAATATTCACAAAGTACGATCCTGTTTTTATCAAGGAGGAACATGGACCAAGAATCAGTTATCCAGTCAAACAGGAATTTCTCTGGCGGGAACTACTAATATCTTACAAATATTAGAGAATAGTGAAGAGATTGAATTTGTAGGGAATGCCTGTTCAACTGGTGGCAGAAAGTCAAAATTGTATCAATTAAGAGAAGATCATATCCATATTGGAACTATTATTCTTAGTCACATCTTTTCTCAATACAGAATACGTGCAAACTCATTTAATCTGGGAGGCCATTCAGTTTATGAACAAATTTTAGTAAGTCCCACAGGAACATTAGATGAAATTCGCAATGTAGTAAAAAAACTAATTACCAGTGATCCACTGATTCAGGTATTAGTACTTAGTTTTCCTGGTATTATTGGAGAACAAGGAGAAATTATCTATTCTGATTTTGAACAGATCAATCAAAGAAATCTTCTAACGTCACTTTCATCCCTTACAACGATACCCATTGTTTTAGAGAATGATGTTAATGTTGCTTCTCTTGGTTATTGTAGTGTTCACCCAGAATTTAGAACATTGGCCCTTCTTTATCAGCCAGATACAGATTTTGCCGGTTCTGGTATTATCATCAACAAAAGATTACATCGTGGAAGAAATGGTTTTGCAGGGGAAGTTGGCTATCTCATGAATGGATATAAACCTGCAGATCGCCAATCACGTTCAAATGACTTCACATTTCTTTTGTTAAATCAGATAACAGCATTAACATCAGTCATTGCTCCGGATGCTATTGCATATTATTGTCCATCTTTACAAGAAAATATAAAAATTTCTGACACCTGTCTTCCTAAAGAATTCCACCCAATCCTTGAAAGATTGACTGAGATAGACCCATTCATACTGAACGGAGTTCAATCAATTGGAAAAAACAAGATTCTAGAAATCAAAAGAAGAACAATCTAACAAGGAGAACTAAATGATTTCGTTGTTGTTAGCGGTTATCTATCTGGCCTTTATTAGTTTAGGCTTACCTGATGCTATTTTAGGAAGCGCTTGGCCAAATATGTATCGTAGCTTAAATTCAACTATTACCGGGGCAGGTTCCATCTTTCTGATTATTTCTGTTTGTACAATAATTTCTTCTTTAAATGCAGATAGAGTAATTCATAAATTTTCTACAGCTAGAGTGACAGCAGTTTCGGTAGGGCTAACTGCTTTATCCTTATTTGGTTTTTCTTTTTGTCAAGAATATTGACAACTGTGCCTATGGGCTATCCCCTATGGTCTTGGTGCAGGAGCAGTTGATAGCGCACTGAATAACTATGTAGCATTGCATTTTTCTTCTAAGCATCTATCTTGGCTACATTGTATGTGGGGGATGGGGGCTTCTATCGGTCCTTATATCATGGGAATGATTTTGTCAAGTGGTTACGACTGGCCTGTCGGTTACAGAATCATTGGAATCATACAGGTTATATTAACAACTATTATATTTATTTCTTTACCCCTATGGACTGCAAAAGAACAAGGGATGAAGTTAGAATATAATAGAGATATTCTTTCAATTTCTCAAGCCTTAAAACTTCAAGGCGCCCCTCAAATTTTGCTTTGTTTTTTTGGATACTGTGCTCTTGAACAGACGACCGGACTTTGGGCAGCTAGTTGGTTGAATGTGGTCAAAGATATTCCGGCAGAAACGGCAACATCCTTCGCTTCAATATTTTACATAGGAATCACTGGTGGCAGAGCAATTTCTGGTTTTATTGCAGAAAAACTTGAAGATAAAAATATGATTCGCTTAGGGTTCATTGTAATCTTCATAGGTCTGATTCTCCTTACCTTCAGTTTTCATTATACAATTGCTTTAATAGGGCTTGCTACTATCGGCCTTGGTTGTGCACCGATTTATCCGAGCATTATCCATTCTACTCCAGAGCGTTTTGGAAGAGAAAATAGTCAGAGTTTAATCGGCATTCAGATGGCTTCTGCCTATATCGGCTCCGCCTTTATGCCAAAGCTTTTTGGAACCCTAAGTGATGTCACCAATATTTCAGTTTATCCGTTCTATCTTTTGTTCTTTCTATTCTTGATGTTTATCATGCATGAGTGGGCTGAAAATAATTAATAGTGTAGAAAAATATTGATAAGAACTTTTTAACAGTCAATTAGCTTATGAATCGGTGGAAAAATAGGTATTTCACCTAGAAAAAGTGGTTTTGGCTATACCATGTCAATAATTAATGGAAAATATAAATGGAACATTCAATTATCAATAGATCTTGGAATAAGAAAATCTCCAGAAGAATATACAATTCACGAATTATATAAAGAGAGTAAACATTAGTTGAATCACATCAAAACTTAGTTTTTCAATCTCCTATATTTGATTCTTCTAGTCCGTTGTTATTAAAAAAATGGATAGACGCTGTATTAATTTGTAGTTGATTCTTTGGTAAAAATGGAGGAGATTAATTAGAAGATAAAAAAATAGCATTGGTGGTATCTGCTAGTATCTAGGAAAAGGATTATCAATCTGACGGGAAATACCACTATACTCTTGAACAAGCACTAGTTCCCTTTAAGATTTTATTGTCGTGGACATTATCGTGATTTCTTTGCTTTTTATGGCTCAAAGAAGATACTCGATAGAACATATTTTCTACAAAGGGAAAAATTGAAAAAAGCACTTCGGATGTATTGACTTCACTCTTTATTCCATTTTACCTTATCGTTTGATATTTTATCAAAGATAGCTATAACTTAACAAGAAAGGATAACACAATGACAATCTCTATTGAACACGTAGGTGTTTGGGTAAATGACTTAGAAAAAATGAAATCTTTTTATGAGAAATACTTTAATGCCGTTGCAACGAAAAAATATTATAATCCTAAAACTGAATTCTCATCTTACTTTTTGAATTTTAAAAATGGTGCACGTCTAGAACTTTGTCATCGCCCAGATATTGTAGAAAAGAATAAAAATAGTTTTGGATTTTACCATTTAGCTATTGCTGTAGGAGACAAAGTGGATGTTGATACATTTGCAAAACGCTTTGAAGAAGATGGTTTTTCTATTCAATCCGGTCCAAGAACAACTGGTGACGGGTACTATGAAGCAGTTGTATCTGATCCCGAAGGTAATTTATTAGAATTAACAACACATTTAAAATCGTAAAATAAAAAGGAGAAAAGTAATGATTCAAGAACTTTACAAAGAATTCTCTCAACTGGAACAAGTAGAAGCTATCGCTCTTGGTGGTTCTCGTGCAGGACAAGCCTACGATCAAAATTCTGACTATGACGTTTATGTCTATCTCAACTCTCCTATTGATGAGGCGACTCGCCTAAAAATTTTGAGCAAATACTGCTCCTATATGGAAATTGGAAACCAGTTTTGGGAATTAGAGGACGACTGTGTACTAAACAACGGTATCCAAATCGAGTTGATTTATCGTTCGCTGGAGTCGTTTGAACAAGAATTGAACTCAACCGTTTTTCAACACAAAGCTCAAAACGCTTATACAACCTGTATGTGGCATAATCTACTCCACAGCAAGATTCTATACGATCCGAATGGACACTATGCTTCGCTCCAAAGAACTTACCAGATTCCCTATCCACAGGAACTCAAAAAGCAAATCATTGAAAGGCAACTCCTTTTGCTAGAACAAGCCATGCCTGCCTTCTCTCACCAAATAGAAAAAGCGATCAAACGCCAAGATCTTCTTAGTATGAATCATCGTACGAGTGAATTTTTTGCTTCCTACTTTGACTTGTTATTTGCGCTCAATGAGCAAACCCATCCTGGTGAAAAACGAATGTTGGAGTACGCAAAGACCAATTGTACTCTCCTCCCTAAACAATTTGAAGAAACTATTCGCAAGTATTTCCAGCTACTCTATCAACCACAACAAGGAGAACAAGCGATCGTAACCTTGCAAACTATCCTGAAGGAACTAAAAGCCATTTTGCCATAGACCAAAAAGAAAATGTGAACCTCTGTTGCTGTTCACATTTTTATTTGTCGTTGACTGTAAAATTCTAGTCTACTCATATTCAGTTGCCTATTTTTGACTCTCTCTGAAAATCTGCAACTAGGTTAGAAATTGTTCAATTGATTGACGAGCAATCATGAAGCCGTTCCAAAAACCGCACTCACAATCACTTACCCTGCTCTTTCATTACTAGTGACAATTTTTCCCTTAGGGTTACTACAAGATCTTTTAGAGATTCTAACAAGAATTACAATATGAATTTTACATATTACCATAGAACACCTCTATAAGAGAAAATCAGAGCTAAAATTAATAAAATATAAAAGGCAACAAAGAGCCATTTCATTTTTACACAAAGAGCTACATACTCACGGATAAAGGCTGAGGGAATATAATAACCAGCTGTTCGACAGCCTAAGCCATCTCCTTTCATACGGAGTTGTCGAGCATAGGTACTAGTCCGAAAAACATGATAGTCATTGGTTACAAAGAGAAAACGTGGATTTGCTACCAGTTTCTCACCCATTTCTTTTGAAAAGAGGAGATTCTCATAGGTCGTCGTCGAGTCTTCCTCTAGGAGAATGGCTTCTCTCGGAATATCTGTCTCTTCCAATAAATAGTCGCAAATCGCCTGGGCTTCAGAAATCTTCTCATCCCCACCTTGACCACCACTGGCGATGATTTTAACGTCGGGATTGGACGATTGACGGTAAGCCTCTACGGCTTTGTCAATACGGCTCTTGAGCAAGGGAGTTACTTTTTCTCCATTCAACAAACCAGCCCCGTGAATGATGATAAAATCATAATGTTTTTTCTTAGGAATGAAGAGATACAAGATAGAATAAAGTAGAAATCCTGCAAAGGCAAAGCCGAAAATCAAATACGAGTAGATCAGAAAGAAAAAGAAAATATTCACTAGATGATTGGTGTAGAACAAGCCATTGGTATCGCTCACTCGAATTGCCATGATCACAAAAAAGAACAGAATCACACACCCTAGTCCCAGAGACAAATAATTTGCCTTGGATTTCCCTTCTTTTTTCAATAACACAAATCCATTATAAATAAGGAAAAAGCCACTTAGAAAAACTAAAAGAGGCAGCAGGAGAAAAATCCCTGCAAAGAAAATCATGTGCACTTCTTCTTGACCAGCTTCGTAAAAAAGATTGGCAATAGACAGGTAAGAAAAGAGCAGAGATAAAAGCAAGAGAGCTGGATTCCAGAGACTGCGATTGTCCCTAAAAAATGAAATCAGAAAAAGTAGGACGAAAAATCCTGTAATAAAGTACATAGTTTTCTCCTTTGATGACTACATTGTACCATAATTATAGCAATAGAAAAAGAGGACTCTAGCCCTCTTACTTTGTCATTTTATCCTGAGCATCTGCCACAACCTGAGCCAGACTCGTCTGACGAAGCTGGTTTTCCATCGCTTCTTGGATATCTAGCAATTTTTGATCTAAAACTTCATGAATATTGGCCCCTACTGGACAGTTGGGGTTGGGATTGTCATGGAAACTAAAGAGTTTACCAGATTTTCCTAAACATTCGACTGCCTGATAAACATCAAAAAGACTAATATCTTGTAAGTCTTTGAGAATCTCGGTACCGCCCGTCCCACGCGCAACTGATATCAGTTCAGCTTTTTTGAGTTGGGACAAGGTTTTGCGAATAATGACCGGATTGACCCCAACACTGGCCGCGAGAAAATCACTGGTTACCTTGCTCTCTTGACTCTTGATGGCAATGATGATCAACATATGAGTCGCAATGGTAAATCGGCTTGAAATTTGCATCTTTTTCTCCTTTCACATACTATCTGATACCCATTATACCCTTTTGCGTTGTAATGTCAATTATTACCACTATCCAACCATGCATCCAACTCGGCATCATGCCCTTGTTCTTGAGCAATTTCATACAGAAGTTCCTGATTATGAGTGTGGTGAATCCCATTTACCAAACTTTCATAATAGACCTGAAAATAGGGGAGCTTTACATCCTTAGCCAGCTGCAATTCAGCCTCTACATCATAATCCACTCGACGAAAATCAACATCAGCTAAGCCTGTCTCATCAAACTCTAAGATCATATACTGGGCACGCAGGTCCTTACGCAACCGCGCATCTAAAAAGAAGGGTTGCCCAATCGAACCTGGATTAAGAATCAACTGTCCATCACTTCCATAACGAAGCAACTGTTGGTGAATATGACCATATACTGCGATGGAGGCGTGTGGATTCGTCACTAATCTATCAAAATCTTCTTGTTTTCCCGTATGAATCAACTCTCTACCCCAGTTTTTATCAGGAAGATGGTGAGTGATTCCTACCGTCAGATCACCGAACCGACGGTGAACTTGCATGGGGTGATTGTAGAGGTCTTCGATTTCTTCAGGGTTGATTTCTTCTAATATATACTGGCATTGACGTAGGAGGTAGCGATGACTAGCTTTTGTTGGATCTAGCTTACGATGCAAACCACGCCAGAGACTATTCTCCCAATTACCCAGAACTCTTACTGTGATGGGCAAGCTAGCCAAGAGGTCCAATATCCTTCTACGTCCCGTTCCCGGCATAAGAATATCCCCCAAAAGCCAGTACTCATCTACCGTTTCCGCTTTTGTATCAGCCAGTACAGCTTCCAGAGCTGTCGTATTCCCATGTATGTCTGAAAGAACTGCTATTTTCGTCATTCTTTCTCCTCATTTCCTCTTACTTCTTCTGTTAGTATTATAGCAGAAAACACTGCAAAAAATCACTATCACTGCTCACTGTATTAACTTGTAAGAGCTTCCAAATCGTGCTATAATATAGGTAGAGAGTTCCCCTTCATTTAGGATCATGTGGTCTTCAACATCTCTCTATTTTTGCAGATTGGAGGACTATTGCCATGCGGAAATATCTTAAGTATATCCCATACTGCCTTGTCATTTTCTTCTTTTACTGGCCCCTCTATGAGTTGCTTTTGCTGCTAATATCTGATCCTTATACACTGAAAGGGCTTTACATTTACAACATCATCCTCTTTTCACCTTTGGCAACCTTCATCGTGTCCCTTCTTTATAGCTACCGTTTCCAATTCTCACTGTGGTGGCTGCTCGGTATTACTCTTCTCTATTGCTTTACCATCATCACTTTCAATGAATTCATTCTCGTTTATTTCCTAGCTTATGAACTCTTTGCCCTACTTGGTATGGCTTCAGGTTCAGGTATTAAATATATGCTCCAGCAAGGAAAAAATAAAAAACTTTCACAAAATCCTTGAAAATTCTCGCAATCATGCTATAATAATGCATAGAGACAAGTCACTTAGTCCCTTTCTACTAGAGAGTGCGTGGTTGCTGGAAACGCATAGAGAGTCTAAATTGATACTACTCTACTGATTTTTATGAAAACATAAAACGGTGGCCACGTTAAAGCCAATCAGAGGTGTCCCTCTTTTTTGAGGAACATAAATGAAGGTGGAACCACGTTGCGACGTCCTTTTGAGGATGTCGTTTTTATTTTGTCAGAAGGAGGAAGAATGATGCTTTATATGATTGGCGGATCGCCTTGTAGTGGGAAGTCAACAGTTGCTTCACTTCTTGCTAGACAGTATCAGCTGCTTCATATCAAACTGGATGATTTGGTAGATGAGATGATGAGTCAAGCAAGTGCAGACTCACAGCCGATTTGCCTTCTTAGACAGAACAGAAATCCGGAACAAATCTGGATGAGAAGTCCAGAAGAGATGGCAGATGAAGAATGGCGTTTTTATGAAGAGATTTTTCCTTATGTAAAATCTTACTTGATAAAAAATCAAGATAGACCTCTCTTGGTGGAGGGGGCAGGACTTTTGCCTCACTTGGTAAAGGAGCTTGAATGCCCAGCATCTTCCTATCTATGCTTGACTCCGACAGCTGATTTTCAGAAAAAGCATTATAAACAGAGAGAATGGGTTCCTTATGTCTTAGAGGGTACAACCAACCCCGAGCAAGCTTTTGAAAACTGGATGCAACGAGACATTCTTTTTGCCCAAATGGTTCGGCAGGAAGCGGTGAGATTAGGCTATCCTAGCCTCGTAACAGATGGTAGTCAATCAGAGAATCAGACTGCAGAAGAAGTTGCTCGGCTCTTAAAATTGTCCAATAAAAATAGAATAAATATCAAAGGAGAAAACCATGATTAAGATTACTTTCCCAGATGGCGCTGTTCGTGAATTCGAATCTGGCGTGACAACTTTTGAAATTGCCCAATCTATCAGCAATTCCCTCGCTAAAAAAGCCTTGGCTGGTAAATTCAACGGCAAACTCATTGACACGACTCGTGCTATCGCTGAAGATGGAAGCATCGAAATCGTGACACCTGATCACGAAGATGCCCTTCCAATCTTGCGCCACTCAGCGGCTCACTTGTTCGCCCAAGCAGCTCGTCGCCTCTTCCCAGATATTCACTTGGGGGTTGGTCCAGCGATTGAAGATGGTTTCTATTACGATACGGACAATCAAGCTGGTCAAATCTCCAATGAAGATCTTCCTCGTATCGAAGAAGAAATGCAAAAAATCGTTAAAGAAAACTTCCCATCTATTCGCGAGGAAGTTACCAAGGACGAGGCGCGTGAAATCTTTAAGAACGACCCTTACAAATTGGAATTGATTGAAGAACACTCTGAAGACGAAGGTGGTTTGACTATCTACCGTCAGGGTGAATACGTGGATCTTTGCCGTGGCCCACACGTCCCATCAACTGGTCGCATCCAAATCTTCCACCTTCTCCATGTAGCAGGTGCCTACTGGCGTGGAAATAGCGACAATGCCATGATGCAACGTATCTACGGTACAGCTTGGTTCGATAAGAAAGACTTGAAGAACTACCTTCAAATGCGTGAAGAAGCTAAAGAACGTGACCACCGTAAACTTGGTAAAGAGCTTGACCTCTTCATGATTTCACAAGAAGTCGGACAAGGACTTCCATTCTGGTTGCCAAACGGTGCGACTATCCGTCGTGAATTGGAACGCTATATCGTGGACAAGGAGTTGGCTTCTGGCTACCAACACGTTTACACTCCACCACTTGCTTCAGTAGAGCTTTACAAGACTTCTGGTCACTGGGATCATTACCAAGAAGACATGTTCCCAACTATGGACATGGGTGACGGGGAAGAATTTGTCCTTCGTCCAATGAACTGCCCACACCACATCCAAGTCTACAAACACCATGTTCACTCTTACCGTGAATTGCCAATCCGTATCGCTGAAATCGGTATGATGCACCGCTACGAAAAATCTGGTGCCCTTACTGGTCTTCAACGTGTGCGTGAAATGTCTCTCAACGATGGTCACCTCTTTGTTACTCCAGAACAAATCCAAGAAGAATTCCAACGTGCCCTTCAGTTGATTATCGATGTTTACGAAGACTTCAACTTGACTGAATACCGCTTCCGTCTCTCTCTTCGTGACCCTCAAGATACTCACAAGTACTTTGATAACGATGAGATGTGGGAAAATGCCCAAACTATGCTTCGTGCAGCACTTGATGAAATGGGCGTTGACTACTTTGAAGCCGAAGGTGAAGCAGCCTTCTACGGACCAAAATTGGATATCCAAGTTAAGACTGCCCTTGGAAAAGAAGAAACCCTTTCTACTATTCAGCTTGACTTCTTATTGCCAGAACGCTTCGACCTCAAATACATCGGAGCTGATGGTGAAGAGCACCGTCCAGTTATGATCCACCGTGGGGTTATCTCAACTATGGAACGCTTTACAGCTATCTTGATTGAGAACTACAAGGGTGCCTTCCCAACATGGCTCGCACCTCACCAAGTGACCCTCATCCCAGTTTCTAACGAAAAACACGTGGACTACGCTTGGGAAGTGGCTAAGAAACTCCGTGACCGCGGTGTCCGTGCAGACGTAGATGAGCGTAATGAAAAAATGCAGTTCAAGATCCGTGCTTCACAAACCAGCAAGATTCCTTACCAATTAATCGTTGGCGACAAGGAAATGGAAGACGGAACTGTCAATGTTCGTCGCTATGGACAAAAAGAAACACAAACTGTCTCAGTTGATGACTTTGTCCAAGCTATCCTTGCTGATATTGCCAACAAATCACGCGTTGAGAAATAATACTCTTCGAAAATCAAATTCAAACCACGTCAATGTCGCCTTGCCGTACTCAAGTACAGCCTGCGGCTAGTTTCCTAGTTTGCTCTTTGATTTTCATTGAGTATAAGAGCCTAGCACAAAAGCCTCCAATCGGAGGCTTTTTCTCATTTATTTTTACTCAATAACGAGCTTCATTTCAGCGAATTTAATCCTTACTGTTGTTCCTGCCCCAACCTCAGACTCGATGCGAATCTGGTGGCCAAGTTCTTCAGAAATTTTCTTGGATAGATAGAGCCCAAGTCCAGATGATTGTTGGGTCAAACGGCCATTGTAGCCTGAAAAGCCACGTTCAAAGACTCGGAGCACATCACTGTTTTTTATCCCGATTCCCGTATCCTTGATACAGAGCTCCTGACCCTCCATATAGATCTCTAGTCCACCTTTCTTGGTATATTTGAGGCTGTTTGAGAGGATTTGTTCAATGACGACCAACAGCCACTTCTTATCGGTCACGATGATTTTGTCAAGGTCATGCAGATTGACCGTCAGCCCCTTCTGAATAAAGAAAAGAGCATACTTGCGAACAACTTCCTTAACCAGTTCATCCACTTGAACCTTTTCAAATACCAAGTCATCGTGGAAGCTCTCTAAACGAAGGTACTGCAGCACCAGATTGGTATAGGAGTCAATCTTGAAGATTTCCTGTTCCAGTTGCTGCTTGACCTCACGATCAGAGACTTCTGCCACTAAAAGTCGACTAGCCGCAATGGGGGTCTTGATTTGGTGAACCCACAAGGTGTAGTAATCAAGCAAATCCGTCAGCTTGCTTTGCGCTTCAGACTTCTTTTGATACAATTCAGACTCTCGCTCTTCAAGTTTTTCTGCTAGCGCACATTCCAGAGGAGACTTGGGGTCTCTCTCAGCATAGAGTACTTCCTGACGGTAAACCTGAGCTTCTGCAAATATATCCCAAGCCAAAAATAAGAAGGTCAAAAAACTACTGAGCAGAAAGAAATAAAGAAAATAAGTTCCTAGACTAGCAAATAAAAACTGAAAGAGAAGGACGAGAAAGCCTAATGAAAAAATATAGACAAAGATGCGACTGCGAGAACTCAGATAGGCTAGAAAAAATGATTTCCAATCAAGCATGTTTCAGTCCGTATCCTATCCCTTTCTTAGTTTCGATAAAACCTGCTAAACCTTGCTCCTCCAACTTTTTGCGCAGGCGAGCAACATTGACGGACAAGGTATTGTCATCGATGAAAAAGTCGCTATTCCAGAGTTCTCGCATCAGGTCATCACGCGCCACGATATTGCCAGCATGTTCAAACAGCACTCGCAAAATTTGAAATTCATTCTTGGTCAAACTCAATACTTCCCCCTGATAGAGCAGGTCCATAGACTTGGTATTGAGGATCACACCCGCATACTCCAGCAGACTTTCATCTCGGCCAAATTCATAGGAACGGCGCAATAAACCCTGAACCTTGGCAAGGAGGACCTGCTGGTCAAAAGGCTTGGTTACAAAGTCATCCGCTCCCATATTGATCGCCATGACGATATCCATAGCCTGATCTCTCGAAGACAGAAACATAATGGGCACCTTGGAAATCTTACGAATCTCCTGACACCAGTGATAACCATTAAAAAGAGGCAGGCCAATATCCATGAGGACCAAATGAGGTTCTGACTGAACAAAAAGGCTCAATACCTCCATAAAATCCTCTACCAAAACGACCTCAAACCCCCACTCAGAGAGCAGTTTCCCCACTTGTTGTCGAATGACTTGGTCATCTTCTACTAGTAAAATCTTGTGCATGCGCTCCTCCTTTGCTATTTCTCAAAGTATCAAAACCCTTCATATCAGATTTACGGATTAGTATCTCATACTGTTTAGCAGCCTATTCCCCAAATCCAGATCAGAAAACAGATGCTAAATAGAGAACATTCCCACTGATATCATACCTTATTTTTAATTATAGTTCCAGCCTTATCCTATATTTTCCTTTTTGTGCTCATTTAGTTAGCGTTTCTTTCACTTATTTAATAGATCTAGCCTTCTTATTGACAAGCTAGCCATGATTTGTTAGAATATGAATGAACAAATCGGTTTATTCATTCATAAAACAAAGGAGGCTAAATCATATTGGACAAAAAACAAGCTTTAAAGACAGCGGCCTATGAAGTTTTTTCGAAAAAAGGTTACAAGGCGACAGGAATTTCAGAAATTGCTAGGCAAGCTGGGGTGGCAGTTGGCTCTTTTTATAACTATTACGAAAGTAAAGAAGCCATTTTTCTAGACATCTATATAGATGAAAACAACCGTGTTCGCCAAGCTATGATCGAAGAACTGGATTGGGAAATTGACATGATTGACCTCATTGGTCAACTATTTGCTCAGTCCAGAACTCTCGTTTCTTCCAATAAAATCCTTGCAGAATGGTATAATCCTGCCATAGCAGATGAGTTGCACAGCTACTATTCCTCGGAAGAAGGCAAAGTCGCAAATCCTTTTCATCAGTTTCTAGTTAAAACTTTTACAAATCGTATGCAGGCTGAAGGGTACTCGCCAGAAAAGATTCAAGATATTTTACAGGTTTATAATCTGTTTTACTATATGGATATGCATATCACGGAAAAGGATTTTCCAGATATTGGCAAAACTGTTGAAATACTTGCAACCAACTTCATTAAAGGAGTTCTAAAATAAAGAATGGATTTCTTTATTTTTTGAAAAGACATGAATGAATTATTTTATAGTTCATTCATAAAATTAAGAACAGGAGTCATAAAAAATGAAAAGAGGTAAAAAAATGTTTGTTATCATTCTATCAACACTTGGAGTCTTAGGCCTTATAACTTGGGGTGCCATCGCCTACCTTGGACGAAGTCAGATATTATCGATAAAATCCATCGAAAACCCCGGCGGAGATCTGTATTTAATTCATATCACAAAGCCGAGTCATCAAACCTGGAAAGCTGGGGCTTATGCTAAGTTTACACTCCCTGATACCTCGTCTACTACTAGAAAAAATGAAGATAAAGGGAATCAATCCAGTCGATGGCTAACCATTGCCTCCACACCTGATGAAGATGAAATCCTCATTTTAACTCATAATAGTGGTAGCCTCTTTAAGGAAACCTTGACACATTTACCGGCTGGCAGTGAGATTGAGATGAGTTGGCTGGATTCCTCTTTGACCGTTAAAGATATGAATCAGCCACTAGTTTGCTTTGCATCTGATGTCGGCATTTCTGCTCTACGCCCCCTTATCAAAGAATGGGCTGGTAAATGTCCGATTATTCTCAACCATTTTGACAAAGGAGTTACTATTTTCGATAATGAGATGAAAGAACTGGCTCAAAAAACACCGAATTTTACTTATAAAACTAGCGATGAACTTTCTCAAAGTCAAGAATTTTTAAAACGTGCTATTGATGAATACGGCAATCAAGCCAGCTATCTCATCACAGGTCAGCCTGATGATGTAAATGAGATGAAGAATTTTTTAAAGGAAAATGGAGTCGATAGCAAAAACATTCAAGCAAGCTCGTTTAGAGGTTTGAAATAGGAGCAATCTATCTTCTATGTATTTCAATCAAATCCTACTAGGTCATTCGAACAAGCCTACTAGCTAATTCTAGGTAAATGTGATAGGATAAACATAGAGAAAGGAGCTTTTATGGCTAATATTTTTGACTACTTAAATGATGTAGCATACGATTCCTTTTATGACCTCCCCGTGAATGAGTTAGATGTTCTTGCCCTTACTGAATTAACCTACCTTGCTTTTGATGATGTAGTTGCCCAAGAACCAAATCGCCTCATAGATCTAGCATCTCAAGTCCCTAGAGACACGACGATGTTGACCAATAAAAACCGCCTCCAGTTATTGGATCAACTCGCTCAACACAAACGGTTTAAAAATTGCAAGCTCTCAGACTTTATCAACGATATCGATCCTGAATTGCAAAAACAGTTTGCAGCCATGACTTATCGTATCAGTCTCGATACCTATTTGCTTGTTTTTCGTGGAACGGATGACAGCATCATTGGTTGGAAAGAAGATTTCCATATGACCTATATGAAAGAAATCCCAGCTCAAAAACACGCCCTCCAGTATTTACAGGACTTTTTTGCTCAACATCCTAAGCAAAAGGTTATCCTAGCAGGACACTCAAAAGGGGGCAATCTAGCCGTCTATGCTACCAGTCACCTTGATCCAAACTTGCAGAAAAATATTATCGCTGTCTATACTTTTGATGCCCCTGGACTTCACAAGGAACTGACCGAAACGCCAGGCTATCAAAACATGATGGAAAGAACGAAAGTGTTTGTCCCACAAGGTTCTATCATCGGGATGATGCTGGAAATTCCTGATAAAAAAATCGTCGTTCGAAGCACTGCCCTAGGTGGTCTTGCCCAGCACGACACCTTTAGTTGGCAGGTTGAAGACAAACACTTTGTCCAACTGGATGAGACCAATAGTGACAGCCAACAAGTCGATACAACTTTTAAGGAATGGGTTGAAACAGTTCCTGATGAAGAATTGCAGCTCTACTTCGACCTCTTTTTTGGAATCATTCTTGATGCAGGTATCTCCTCTATCAACGATCTTTCTTCCTTCAAGGTCATTGAACACATTCACCATCTCTTTGTCCAAGCTCAATCCCTCACTCCTGAAGAAAGAGAAACCATGGGACGCTTAACCCAACTCTTGATTGACACCCGCTACCAAGCTTGGAAAAATCGTTAAGGTAGAAAAAGACTTTCTAATACCCTAAGCCTTCTCTTCTGTGTTATACTGATATCAGTACATTCTTTGAGAGAGGAAATCCTATGAAAATCCATAAAACTGTGAATCCTGTTGCCTATGAAAACACCTACTACATAGAGGGAGACCAACACCTGATTGTGGTTGACCCAGGTAGCCATTGGGAAGCCATTCGCAAGACCATCGAGAAAATCAACAAACCCGTCTGTGCGATTCTGCTGACCCACACCCATTACGACCATATTATGAGTCTGGACTTGGTGCGTGAGACTTTTGGAAATCCTCCAGTTTATGTAGCAGAGAGTGAAGCTAGCTGGCTTTACACTCCTGTCGACAACCTCTCTGGTCTCCCTCGTCACGATGATATGGCAGATGTGGTCGCAAAACCTGCAGAACACACCTTTGTCTTTCATGAGGAATACCAGCTTGAGGAATTTCGTTTTACAGTTCTACCAACCCCAGGTCACTCTATCGGTGGAGTTTCCCTCGTCTTTCCTGATGCTCATCTAGTCTTGACCGGAGATGCTCTTTTCCGCGAGACCATCGGACGGACTGACCTCCCTACAGGTAGTATGGAACAGCTTCTCCATAGCATTCAGACGCAACTCTTTACTCTCCCTAACTACGATGTCTATCCTGGACACGGTCCAGCTACGACCATCGCTCACGAAAAGACCTTCAATCCCTTTTTCTAGCAAGCAAAAAACCAAGGATGCTATCCTTGGTTTTAGTCTTACCAAATAATCACACGATCCTCTGGTGAACGCCACATACCGTCGCCTTCTTTGACATCATAAGTTGTAAAGAAGTCATCGAAGTTTGGTACTTGGATGTTGACACGGAGTTTAGCTGGCGCGTGCACGTCAACACTAGCCATGAGTTTCATCAACTCTGGACGGCCTTTCATGCGCCAGATGCGAGCAAAGTTGTGGAAGAATTCTTCGGCTGAGAAGTCCGGCTCTCTCTTGGCAGCTTCAAGGGCTGCAGCAATTCCTCCCAAGTCGGCAACATTTTCTGATACAGTTAGTTTTCCGTTGATAGTTGCGCCGTAAGATTCTTGTCCATCAAACTGGTCGATAACTTTCTGCGTTTTTTCTTTAAAGGCAGTATAGTCGCTTTCTGTCCACCAATCCTTGAGGCTACCATTTTCATCAAAGGAAGCACCATTTGTGTCAAAGGCATGAGAGATTTCATGGGCAATAACCGCACCAATACCTCCGTAGTTAGCTGAAGACGACTGATGCAAATCATAGAATGGAGCCTGTAAAATAGCAGCTGGGAAAACAATTAAGTTCTTTTGAGGATTATAGTAGGCATTAACCATGTGGGCAGGCATCCCCCATTCCTTATAGTCAACTGGTTGATTCCACTTGCTCCAGCTGTGCTTGATTTCCACACGTGCAAAGGCTAGGGCATTGTCAAAAAGACTGGCAGATTCGTCCACTACCTTGTCCTTGTAGCGTTCTGGCAATTCCTCTGGATAACCGATATAAGGCTTGATGACATTGAGTTTGACAATAGCCTTATCACGTGTTTCAGGTGTGAGCCAGTCGTTCTTAGCCAAGCGTTCCTTATAAACGTCAATCATAGTCGCTACTTTTTTCTCTACGTCTGCCTTAGCTTCTGGAGAGAATTTTTCATGCGCATACCAGAGACCAAGAGCCTGCTTGAAAGGACCTTGGGCCAAGTGATAAGCTGCCTTGACCTTGTCTTGAGCTTCCGGAACACCTGAAAGAGCACGACCATAAGCACCTGACAAGACACGAATCTCGTCTGTAAGGTAGCTTGTTGAGAGATTCACAACACCCAAAATCAAGGTTGCTTTAAGTAGAGGCCACGCTTCTTCACTATAGAATTGCTCTGCTGCTTGCCAGAAACGTTCCTCGTCTACGATAACCTTATCTGGAGTCTGTCCAATCACTGCTTGGAAGAAATCATCCAAAGGGAGGGCAGGAGCAAATTTCTTGAAATCTTCATAAGCATATGGATGGTAGAGTTTGGCATATTCTGAACTTTCTTCGTTAGAAAGCACCACAGCCGCAATGCGACGGTCCAATTCCAATCGTTTCTCTAGTAAGTCTGCGACTTCCTCATCTGAAAAATCATAGGCTTTGAGAAGATTCGTAGTACTTTCCTTCCAAAGGGTCAAGAGTTCCTCACGCTGAGGATGGTCTTCAGCGTAGTAAGTCGTATCTGGCAAGATAGTACCTGGTGCACTGGCCCAGAGAACATTGGTTCTGGCATCCATAAAGTCTGGTGAAACACCAAAAGGAAGGAAATTGGGCTTCCCTGCTAGTTCAAATTCTGCCAGTTTGCTGGTAAAATCTGCAAAGCTCTCCAAATCTTGGTATTCCTTGAGTAGAGGAAGGACAGGCTTGATCCCATCTGCTTCTCTCTTATCAAAATCGCGTACCATGCGGTGGTACTTAACAAAGTTGGCTAGGATAGCATCTTCTGGGACCTCTTCACCTGCTAACCACTTGTCCGTAGTCGCCAGCATCAACTCTTCAATTTCCTCATCAAGGTCAATAAAACCACCTGTTCGTGATTTATCAGCTGGAATCACAGCTGTTTTTTCCCATTCGCCATTGATTGCATCATAAAAATCATCTTGATAACGTGTCATCTTGT
The DNA here is from genome assembly GCA_905221335.1 of bacterium. Taxonomy (GTDB): domain Bacteria; phylum Bacillota; class Bacilli; order Lactobacillales; family Streptococcaceae; genus Streptococcus. The sequence continues at coordinate 53,960 of CAJNCT010000001.1, read as the reverse complement.
TCTCGCTTTCATATTTTCACTTATTCCTAGCTTAGCAAAAAAATCTAGGGAATGCAATCAAAAATAAATTTCTTGTATCTTTCATTTTATTGTTATTTTATTAAATTTTTTAAAAATTAACTTGACTTAATTTTTTTTTTAATGTATATTAAATACGGGAGGGAGGAATTTGTTATGATACGTATTGAACACCTCAGCGTCTCCTACAAAGAAACGCTGGCACTAAAGGATATCTCACTAGTGCTCCACGGACCAACTATTACCGGAATTATTGGTCCAAATGGTGCTGGAAAATCAACTTTATTAAAAGGTATGTTGGGAATTATCCCACATGAAGGTCAGGCCTTTCTCGACGACAAAGAAGTCAAGAAATCTTTAAATCGAGTTGCCTATGTCGAGCAAAAAATCCATATCGACTACAATTTCCCTATCAAGGTCAAGGAATGCGTCTCTCTGGGACTCTATCCATCCATCCCACTCTTTCACACCTTAAAGGCCAGCCACTGGAAAAAAGTGGCAGATGCACTTGAAATCGTTGGGCTATCAGACTATGCTGATCGCCAAATCAGCCAGCTCTCAGGCGGACAATTTCAACGTGTGTTGATTGCCCGCTGTTTAGTGCAGGAAGCTGACTACATTTTTCTAGATGAGCCATTTGTCGGGATTGACTCGGTTAGCGAAGAGATTATCATGAATACGCTGAGAGACCTTAAAAAAGCTGGGAAAACAGTTCTCATTGTCCATCATGACCTCAGCAAAGTCCCCCATTATTTCGACCAAGTTTTGCTTCTCAATCGAGAATTAATAGACCTTGGTCCGACCGAAGAAACCTTTACCGAGGCCAATCTCAAAAAGGCCTACGGTAGCAAACTCTTTTTCAATGGAGGTGACCTATGATAGCAGAATTTATCGATGGATTGCAAAATTTCCATTTCCTACAAAACGCCTTGATCACAGCTATTGTCATCGGAGTTGTTGCTGGAGCTGTGGGATGTTTTATCATCCTGCGTGGAATGTCTCTCATGGGAGATGCCATCTCTCACGCAGTTTTGCCTGGCGTAGCCCTTTCCTTTATCCTAGGAATTGATTTCTTTATTGGAGCGATCATCTTTGGTTTGATGGCTTCCATCATCATTACCTACATCAAGGGAAACTCTATCATCAAGAGTGACACTGCCATTGGTATTACCTTTTCATCTTTCTTAGCCTTAGGTGTCATCTTGATTAGTGTTGCCAAGAGTTCGACAGACCTCTTCCATATCCTTTTTGGGAATATCCTCGCTGTCCAAGATACGGACATGTGGATTACCATTGGTGTGGGGGCATTGATTCTCTTGATTATCGGGATTTTCTTTAAACAACTATTGATTACATCCTTTGACGAGCTCCTAGCTAAAGCCATGGGAATGCCCGTTAATTTCTACCACTATCTGCTCATGGTGCTCTTGACCCTTGTGTCAGTCACTGCCATGCAAAGTGTTGGAACCATTCTTATCGTGGCCATGTTGATCACCCCAGCTGCGACGGCTTACCTTTATGCTAATAGCCTAAAGAGCATGATTTTTCTTTCATCAGGCCTAGGAGCTCTGGCTTCTGTTGTAGGGCTCTTTATCGGCTATAGTTTCAATCTCGCAGCAGGATCCAGCATCGTGCTCACATCCGCCAGCTTCTTTCTAATCAGTTTCTTTATCTCTCCTAAGCAACGGTACTTGAAACTGAAAAACAAAAAAATCATTAAATAACGGGGAAACCCTTCTGGAGGAATCTAATGAAAAAATTAGGTACTTTGCTTGTTCTTTTTCTTTCTATCATTGGATTAGCTGCTTGTGCTAGCGGGAAAAAAGATACAGCATCTACAAACCAAAAACTAAAAGTTGTAGCGACTAACTCAATCATCGCTGATATTACCAAAAATATCGCTGGTGACAAGATCGATCTTCACAGTATCGTTCCTGTTGGTCAAGACCCACATGAGTACGAACCACTTCCTGAAGACGTTAAGAAAACTTCTCAAGCTGATTTGATTTTCTATAACGGAATCAATCTTGAAACTGGTGGCAATGCTTGGTTTACCAAATTGGTTGAAAATGCCAAGAAAACTGAAAACAAAGACTACTTTGCAGTTAGTGACGGCGTAGACATCATCTACCTTGAAGGTCAAAACGAAAAAGGCAAAGAAGACCCACACGCTTGGCTCAACCTTGAAAATGGGATGATTTATGCTAAAAATATCGCTAAACAGCTGATCGCTAAGGATCCTAGCAACAAGGAATTCTACGAAAAAAATCTCAAAGACTATACTGAAAAACTAGACAAACTGGACAAGGAAGCCAAAGAGAAATTTAACAATATCCCTGCTGAGAAGAAACTCATCGTAACCAGCGAAGGATGCTTCAAATACTTCTCTAAAGCTTACGGAGTTCCAAGTGCCTACATCTGGGAAATCAACACGGAAGAAGAAGGTACGCCTGAACAAATCAAAACCTTGGTTGAAAAACTTCGCCAAACAAAAGTTCCATCTCTCTTTGTTGAGTCAAGTGTCGATGACCGTCCAATGAAGACTGTTTCACAAGACACAAATATCCCAATCTACGCACAAATCTTTACTGACTCAATTGCTGAAGAAGGTAAAGAAGGTGACAGCTACTACAACATGATGAAATACAACCTTGACAAGATTGCTGAAGGTTTGTCTAAGTAATTCATTAAAAAACGTCGTTCTCACATGAACGGACGTTTTTTTCTCTTTTAATTTCCAGTCAAATCATTGGAAAAATCTGACAATTCTCGGTAGAATAAAAGAAAAAAGAATGGAGTAGTTTCATGACCACTTTTCTCGGAAATCCTGTAACCTTTACAGGTAAACAACTGCAAGTTGGAGACAAGGCACTTGACTTTTCTCTTATGACAACTGATCTCTCTAAAAAAACTCTAGCTGACTTTGACGGAAAGAAAAAAGTCTTGAGTGTTGTCCCATCTATCGATACTGGTATCTGCTCAACGCAAACACGTCGTTTCAACCAAGAACTTGCTAGCCTTGACAATACCGTCGTTCTTACTGTTTCTATGGACCTACCATTTGCCCAAGGACGCTGGTGTGGAGCTGAAGGTCTTGACAATGCCATCATGCTTTCAGACTACTTCGACCATTCTTTCGGACGCGATTATGCCCTCTTGATCAACGAATGGCATCTCCTTGCGCGTGCCGTCTTTGTTCTCGATGCTGACAATGTCATCCGTTATGTGGAATACGTTGACAACATTAACACGGAACCAGATTTTGAAGCTGCCATTGCTGCAGTCAAAGAACTGGACTAAAATCAAAGCCATTAGGGCTGAAGGCTAGAGAAATCTAGCTTTTTTTGATATACTAGATGGAGAGAAAAGACAAGAGGAAACGAATGACGCCAAATAAAGAAGACTACCTAAAATGTATTTATGAAATCGGTACGGAGATGCAGAAAATCACCAATAAGGAAATTGCTGCCCGTATGCAGGTCTCTCCACCTGCCGTAACAGAGATGATCAAACGCATGAAAAGTGAAAATCTCATTCTCAAGGACAAAGAGAACGGCTATCTATTGACAGATATTGGCCTCAAACTGGTCTCTGAGCTCTATCGTAAACACCGTTTGATTGAAGTCTTTCTAGTTCACCATCTAGACTATACCAGCGATCAAATCCACGAAGAAGCTGAGGTCCTAGAGCACACTGTCTCTGACCTCTTTGTGGAGAGATTGGATAAACTGCTTGGCTTCCCTCAAACCTGTCCCCACGGTGGAACTATTCCTGCTAAAGGAGAACTCTTGGTTGAAATCAACAACCTACCTCTAGCAGATACTAAAGAGGCTGGAACCTATCTCCTGACTCGGGTTCATGATAGCTTTGATCTACTCAAATATCTAGAAAAGCACGCAATTCATATCGGTGGCCAACTCCAAGTCAAGCAGTTTGATAGCTTTTCCAATAGCTTTACACTGGTCAACAAAGGTGAAGATCTCCAAGTTAGTATGGATATCGCCAAACAACTCTATGTCGAAAAAATCAACTAACCCCTTATTCCTGAAAGAAGTTCCTTTCAGGGATTTTTTATCATTTTGCTTGTAACTCCCATTCATTTGGTGTAGAATGAAGCTATGTAAAAGAGGGAGGTCTTCCTATGAAAAAGCTCTTTAGAATCCATTTTGCAACCATTGCACTCAGCGATTTGCTACTATTAGCAATTTTTATCTCCAAAACCGAGCCCTCTGTAAAGTGGATGCTACTCTCTGGCTTTATTTTCCTCCTTGCTCAGGGACTACTGCTATTTCGCTTAGTCAACCGACTCAAACATCAATTCGCTGAGATTTATCCTCAGATTAACAAAAAAATTCGCCTCTACTACTTAGGGATTCTCTCAGTTGATCTTCTGTTATTGATCCTTTTAGTCTTCACCAGTTATCAGCGATTTTCCTCTCTTATGCCAATCGTTACTTCTTGTCATTCTACTTTTTATTATATAATGGCTAGCCACATAAGAGAAAACTATCCAGACTTTTACGACAAACACATCTCTTTCTGGGAGTGTCTATAAACAAAAACCAAGCCAGCTGAGCTTGGTTTTCTTATCTATTTTTAGTATCAAGGATAATGGTGACTGGTCCGTCATTGACCAGCTCAACCTGCATATCTGCTCCAAAGATACCTGTCTGAACGGGCACTTCTTGAGCTATCTTTTGATTGAGAGCATCATAGAAATCTGATGCCATATCAGGCTTGGCTGCACCTGTAAAGGCGGGACGATTGCCTTTCTTAGTGTCCGCAAAAAGGGTAAACTGAGAAATAGAAAGAATTGCGCCCTCAATATCCTTAACAGATAGGTTCATCTTCCCTTCTGCGTCTGAAAAAATCCGCATGTTAACGAGCTTTCTCACAGCATAGTCCAAATCTTCCTCTTGGTCCTCTGGGCCAACACCGACCAGTAATAAGAGACCCTGATTAATTTTTCCCCGTACCTGACCTTCGATACTGACTTGGGCTTTCTTGACTCGTTGGATAATGATTTTCATAATAGCCTTTCTAATAACTGAGGGGCGAATTAGCCATTGGTCCGTTTGACAGAGTAGACCTCTGGCACACTTTTAATCTTATCAACTACTGTCGTTAGAGTTGAGAGGTTGGAAATACCAAAGGAGACATGGATATTAGCAAATTTCATATCCTTAGTTGGTTGGGCGTTAACGGTTGAGATATTCTTGGTCGTGTTTGAGAGAACTTGCAGAACATCATTTAAGAGCCCTGTACGGTTGAGGCCGTAGATATCGATGTGGGCAATATATTCCTTGCTTGAGAATTGATCTTCCCATTCCACATCAAGGAGACGTTGCTCGTAGTTTTCTTGGGCGCGAAGGTTCATACAGTCCACACGGTGAATGGCCACACCACGACCCTTGGTAATATAGCCAACAATGTCATCACCTGGCACTGGATTACAACACTTGGCAATCCGAACTAGGAGACCTGAGGCGCCTTCGATTACCACACCGCCCTCATGCTTGACCTTGAGCTTCTCCTTATTCTCAACCTTAACCTCGCCACCCTTAACTAACTCATCAGCCTCAGCCCTAGCTTTGGCACGTTCCTCCTCACGGCGTTCCTTTTCAGTCAGACGGTTAAAGACGGTAATAGCACTGATTTCTCCAAAACCGATAGCAGCAAAGAGGGAGTCTTCTGTCTTGTAGCTAGTCTTTTGAAGGACTTGGTCCATGTGCCGCTTGTCCATATACTTATTAGCCACATAGCCATTCTCTTGGAGCTGATTAATCAGCAGCTCGCGTCCCTTATTAACAGACAATTCCTTGTCTTGATTTTTAAAGAACTGACGAATCTTGTTGCGTGCCTTGCTGGTCTTAACCATGTTGAGCCAGTCACGACTCGGGCCAAAAGAGTTGGGGTTGGTTACAATTTCGACCTGATCCCCAGTTTTGAGCTTGGTTGTCAGAGGAACCATACGGCCATTGACCTTAGCACCAGTTGCTTTTTCGCCGACTTTGGTATGGATTTCATAGGCAAAATCAATCGGACCTGAATCTTTTGGAAGGGAGCGAACTGCACCATCTGGGGTAAAGACGTAAATCTCCTCCGCCAGATACTCTTCCTTAACAGACTCGACAAATTCCTTGGCATCGTCAGCCTGGTCTTGGAGCTCCATCATCTCCTTGATCCAGTTCATTCCAATAGCAGATTCCTTGCTGTTGACCTGCCCTTTAATGCCTTTCTTATATGCCCAGTGAGCCGCAACCCCGTACTCAGCCACTTCGTGCATTTCTTTGGTACGAATCTGGAATTCAATCGGTCCTTTTGGTCCATAGACAGTCGTATGGATAGACTGGTAACCATTGGCCTTACGGTTTGCGATATAGTCTTTGAAACGGCCTGGCATAGGTTTCCAAAGTTCATGCACATAACCCAGCATGGCGTAAACATCACTCTGGGTATCTAAGATACAGCGAATGGCAATCAGGTCATAAATCTCCTCAAAGCGTTTCTTCTTATCCTGCATCTTGCGATAGATAGAGTAGATATGCTTGGGACGGCCATAGATTTTCCCTTTTAGATTGCGTTCGGAAGTGTAGTCCTCTAACTTTGTCACGACTTCATCGACCAAAGCCTCACGTTCTCTGCGTTTTTCCTTCATCATGTGGGTGATTTTGTAAAACTCAGTTGGATTGAGATATCGGAAGGACAAGTCTTCCAACTCCCACTTGACGCTGGAAATCCCCAGACGATGAGCAAGTGGTGCATAGATTTCCATGGTTTCTCTGGAAATACGTTCCTGCTTGTCCTTTCGTAGATGGTTAAGCGTTCTCATGTTATGCAAGCGGTCAGATAGTTTGACCAAGATAACACGGATATCCTCAGACATGGCCATGAGCATCTTACGGTGATTTTCCGCTAATTGCTCCTCGATTGATTTGTACTCGACCTTACCAAGCTTGGTCACCCCATCAACAATAATGCGAACATCATGACCAAACTCCTGCTCCAAGTCATCCAGTGTCGCCTCTGTGTCCTCAACCACGTCATGCAAAAAACCACAGGCAACGGTTACGGCATCCAGCTTGAGCTTAGCCAGAATCCCTGCCACCTGAATGGGATGAATAATATAGGGCTCGCCAGATTTACGGTACTGACCACTGTGGCATTCAACTGCGTAAACCAAGGCTTTATGTACAAAAGCAACATCTTCTTTCGATAAATATTTTTGCGTTAAAGCGACAACCTCATCGCCCGACAAATTCACTTCTTTCGGCATTTATTCTCTCCAATTCTTCCTACCATTTTATCACTTTTTTAAGAATATTAAAACTAGAAAAGCCTGTTTTCATGCCTAGCCTAAGCAATTAAAAGAAAAAACACTGCAAGAGAGACTCTGCAGTGCTTTGTTATTTTATTTATCTTAGTAAACTGTTTTTTCAGTTTCTACGTCGAAGAAGTGTGCTTTGTTCAAGTCAAATCCAAGTTCAACTGTTGCACCTGTTTGCAAGTAGTCACGAGCATCCACTTTGGCAACAAATTCATCTTTACCAACTTGGCAGTAAAGGTGAGATTCTGAACCAAGTAATTCTGATACAGAAATAGTTGCTTTTACAACTGATTCTGGGAATGTTTCAAGGAAAGCAGGTTCTGCATTCACATCTTCTGGACGAATACCGAAGATCAATTCTTTTCCTTCGTAGCCTTTTTCACGAAGAACTTTCAAAGCTCCTTCTGGAACTTTCAAGCGGAAACCGTCAGAAACAATTTCGTTGCCTTCTAATTTCACATTGATGAAGTTCATAGCTGGGCTTCCGATGAATCCTGCTACAAACTTGTTAACTGGGTTTTTGTAAACTTCTTGAGGAGTACCGATTTGTTCAACACGTCCGATAGTACCTGTACCAGCAGGGTTCTTAGTTGCTGACATGATAACGATACGGTCTGCAAGTGTCATCGCTTCTGTTTGGTCGTGGGTTACGTAGATAGTTGTAGCTCCGATACGACGGTGAATCTTCGCGATTTCAGCACGCATAGATACACGAAGTTTAGCATCCAAGTTTGACAAAGGTTCGTCCATCAAGAATACTTTTGCATCACGGACGATCGCACGACCCATGGCAACACGTTGACGTTGACCACCTGAAAGGTCAGCTGGTTTACGATCCAAGAATTCTTTCAAACCAAGGATTGCTGCTGCTTCTTGCACACGTTTGTCGATATCTTCCTTGCTGTATTTACGCAATTTCAAACCGAAAGCCATGTTGTCATATACAGTCATGTGTGGGTAAAGAGCGTAGTTTTGGAAAACCATGGCGATATCACGGTCTTTTGGAGCTACGTCGTTGACAACCACGCCATCGATAGATGCAGTACCTTCTGTGATGTCTTCAAGACCAGCAATCATACGAAGAGTTGTTGATTTACCACATCCAGAAGGACCTACGAAAACGATAAATTCTTTATCTTTGATGTCCAAGTTGAAGTCTTCAACTGAATAGTGTTCGCTGTTTGGATATTTTTTGTAAATATTTTTAAGATTTAATTCTACCATCGAGGTGAACTCCTTTTGTCTTTTGATAGTTTTATTATAGATGAAAACGCTTTACATTTCTATGGCAAGGTGACCAAAAAAATTAAAAAGTTCTGTGCAACTTGCACAAAACTTTAGAGAATATCTGGTAAAATCAATTGATAACACAGGGTCAGGTCGGTCAATTCCTTCAACTGTAGCCCTGTCAATTCTTCCCATTTATCAATCTTGTATTGGAGAGAATTGCGGTGCAGATAGAGTTGCTGGGCTGTTTTAGTCAGAACAGCACTGTTTTCCCAAAGGGAGAGAATGATTTCCTGAATCTGATCCTGATCCAAAATCATCTGATGCAGGCATTCTTTAATGACTCTCAGGTCCACAAGTCTTTCCCCCATACTCCACAGATAGAGCTGAGAAAATGTGTGAACACCTTGATGCCCCTGACGCCACCAAGTCTTAAACAAATCTCGCTCCGCTTTGATCAAGTCTGATAGGGCCTGATAGCCTGTCTGAGACCACACCTGCCCCAACATGATCGACAGACGAAGGCCAAAGTCATACTCAACCGCTTCAATCGTATCAGATAAGATTGAGCGAACAGAGCTGTACTTATCTTGTTGAAGCACAAATACATAATCCTGAGCCCCGACCTGTAGCACTGTCTGGCAGTTGGGAAAAAGAGTCCGCATCATGTCTAGCCAAGAGGCTAGATTTTCCTGTTGGTAATAGGATAGATGGCAATAAACCAGCTGAATCTTTTTAAAAGTTTGAGGCGCCTGCCCCTTCCCCTCAATCAGATAGGGATACCAAGGATTGAGCGAACGAGCCTGCTCTTGCTGGGTCAAAAGGGCAACCAGCTGCTTTTCACGCTCGCTGAGCCCAGCTTCCTCCAGCATAATCCACTGCTGAGAAGCTAAAGGGAGGGTGAGGTAGCCTGGTTTCTCAATCGGCTGATCTGAAATCTGAGCCTCAGGAAACCAGTCTTGTAATTCCTTTGCAATCATATCTTAGCCCTCCACTTTTTGGATGCACCAAGAAATTATGGTCTCTAGACGCTCCACATTTTCAGTCAGATGGAGATAGCCCATCACTGCTTCAAAACCTGTAGACATGCGGTAAGTCACCACATCAGCATTTTTAGCCTTTGTATGACTATTGGTATTGCGACCTCGTTTGTAGATTTCTTCTTCTTTTTCCGTCAGGACTTGCTCCTCCAACATGAGGGCAATCAAGTGAGCTTGAGCCTTGGCAGATACATACTTAGTCGCCTCTTGGTGGAGTTTATTGGGCTTGGTCATGCCTTTAAGGATGAGATGGCGACGGATATACATGGAATAAACTGCATCTCCCTCAAAAGCTAGCGCAATCCCGTTAATGAGATTGACATCAATCACGAGTCCACCTCACTCCATCCTTTGTATCCAGCAGTTTAATCCCTTGTTCTGCCAATTGGTCACGAATCTGGTCTGCTGTCGCAAAGTCACGATTGGCACGCGCTTCTTGGCGTTTTTGGATCAAGGCTTCAATGTCTGCATCTAGAACTTCCTCGACAAAGACAATTCCAAAGACTTCTAATATATCCGCAAGAGCTTCCTTAACACTTGCATCATAGTTGCCGGAGTTGATCCACTTGGCCATTTCAAAGACAACTGTGATACCGTTGGCAGAGTTGAAATCCTCATCCATAGCAACTACAAACCTATCTTTAAAAGCTTGTAACTCTTGAGCATCTACAGTCCCAGAAAATGGTTGCTCGTAAGTGTTCTTCAGATATTTGAGATTAGTCTCTGCATCGCGAACAGCCTTTTCTGTAAAGTTGATAGGCTTGCGATAATGTTGTGTCGCAAAGAAGAATCGAAGCACTTGCCCATCAATGGTCTTAAGGGCATCGTGGACGGTGATAAAGTTGCCCAAGGACTTAGACATCTTGACATTGTCGATATTGACAAAGCCATTGTGCATCCAGTAGTTAGCAAAGGTCTTGCCTGTTTTAGCTTCTGACTGGGCAATTTCATTGGTATGGTGCGGAAACTCAAGGTCGGCCCCACCACCGTGGATATCAATAGTATCGCCCAAAATCTCTGTCGACATGACCGAACACTCAATATGCCAACCCGGACGACCAGGTCCCCAAGGACTGTCCCAGGAAATCTCGCCTGGTTTTGCAGCTTTCCAAAGGGCAAAGTCTACAGGGTTTTCCTTGCGAGCCGTTTCTTCATCGGTACGACCTGAAGCACCTAGCTCCAAATCTTCCAAGGTTTTATTGGCCAACTTAGCATAGTTATGTGATTTTTCCACACGGAAGTAAACATCCCCTTGACTCTCGTAAGCATAACCTTTTTCAATCAAGTCAGCGACAAAACGAATGATGTCAGCCATAAACTCCACTACACGAGGATGGCGAGTCGCAGGTTTCACACCCAAGGCCGTCACATCCTCACGAAAGGCAGCGATATACTTGTCCGCAACCTCTTGAGGCGTGATGCCTTCTTCCTTTGCACGGTTGATAATCTTATCATCCACATCCGTAAAATTGGAAATATAGGCAACTTCGTAGCCACGGTATTCAAAGTAGCGACGAATGGTATCAAAGGCTACCGTTGAACGAGCATTCCCCACGTGGATATAGTTGTATACCGTTGGTCCACAGACATACATCTTAACCTTGCCGTCCTCGATTGGGACAAATTCTCGCAAATCACGAGACATGGTGTCGTAAATTTTAATCATGCGGTCCACTCCCTTCTCTATTTCTAACTTTTTCGGCTGAAAACCAGCTCTGCAAAAGGGCCAAATTGTCTGAGGCTATCCAGTTGGTAAAAGCGCTGCCCTTCCTCTTGGGTAAAGAGGGGAACCCCCTTTCCCAGGATAAGGGGTGCTATCTGAATAATGAGGTGGTCGAAAAGATCCGCATCCAAGAGCGGTCCTACCAAGGAATTACCACCAATCACAAAGACATTTTTGCCTTTGTCAATCTGGTGAACAAAGTCCACCACATCCCCAGCTACTGGCTGGTAATTGCTGACAGGCAGGTGCCTATCATGCGTAAAGACATAGTTTTCCGTAGCTTGATAAAAACTTTCTACATCTTGTAAATCTTGGATTTCCTCAAAGGTCCGCTTGCCCATGATGGTGATATCCATTTGCCTGTAAAAGTCATCATAGCCTGTATCCTCTACAGAACCAAGCTGATGCAGCCAGTCTATCCTGTGCTGGCTGTCTGCCAAGTAGCCATCCATGGTGATACAGCCGTAAAAATATACTGCCATTCTTGTAGTTACCTTTCTAGTTCCTTTGCTATTGTCAAAGCGATAGTGAAAAAAGTCATGGCATCAGCTGTCCGCTCTTCATGGCGGGCATCCCAGGTTCGGTTATGATGATCCACATAGTCAGCTGTGTAGAAGAATTGATAGACCTTGCTCTTGCGGAATTGACTCCAAGCCATGATAGCTGAAGCTTCCATGTCCACCACTTGAGCCCCAGCAGCTAAGCGACGCTTGACCTTATCAGGCGTTTCCCGATAGAAAGCATCTGTGGTCCAGGACTTGGTGCGGATATGCTCAATATCGTACTTGTCAAAGATAGCTTCAAGCTTAACTAACAGAGACTCGTCATAAGCGACTTCATCACTCGGTGGGGCATAGTGGTAGCTAGTGCCTTCATCTCGCAAAGCAGCAGCCGGCAGGATAATCTTGTCCGCCTCAATTGAGCGATCCAAAACGCCACAAGAACCTAGAATGATGAAATTCTTGAAGCCTCTGGCCGCCAACTCCTCCAGCTGGCCAATCACTGATGGAGCTCCAATAAGCGCAGTCATGACCGCAACTTGATTTCCATCATAATTATATACATACCAAGGGAATTGACCGTTAAGATTTTTTAAATAGCCTCCTTGATAGACTTTTTCTGACTCAATCAAACGTTGCAGAATTTCTCCGTTAAAGGACAGGATAATGGTTTCACACACTTCACCCTTGTCCATAATCTGCCTATCTGTTGGCTCAATAACCCCAGCTACATTTTCGAATTCTTCTAATAGCATTTGCCTAACCTCCTACCCAAGGCATTACTACCCTCTACAACCCCGACGATCTGTGGCTGGCTTCTCGAGCATGTTCGAGTTTATTGACGTAGTATTCTCGTTTTTCTTCGACTTCGTGGATCGTTGGCTCATCCTTCTGTCCATGAACTCGGACAATCTTAGCCGGAATTCCGACCACCGTCACATCACTAGGTACGTCTGCCACGACTACCGCAGCAGCACCGACTTTGGCATTTTCACCGATTTCTACCGGTCCGATGACTTGGGCATGGGCCGATATGAGAGCCCCTTTACGCACAGTCGGATGGCGTTTGCCAACATCCTTCCCTGTTCCACCAAGAGTCACTCCGTGATAGAGGAGAACGCCTTTTTCAACAATCGCCGTCTCTCCAATCACCAGACCTGAACCATGGTCGATAAAAACACCTGAGTCAATCTGGGCACCCGGATGAATCTCGATTTGAGTCCAAAAGCGCCAAAACTGACTATGCATGCGAGCCAGGAGTTTGAAGCCATGCTTCCATAGAAAATGCGAGAGACGGTGGGCCGCCAAGGCCTTGACACCTGGATAAGTCAGCAAAACTTCCAAACTGTTGCGTGCCGCTGGATCATTTTCTTTTACAATATCAATGGTTTCGCGCCACCATCCCATACATTTCTCCTTTTCTTATTCTGAATCTTTTAGTGTTTCTGTAACTTCTTTCTTAGGTTTGTGGTCCTTGTGATGACGTGGACGGTGAGGTCGCTCAGACTTTTCGCCTTTTTCATCATGCTCAGGTTTTGGCGGACGAGGAAGAAGAACTTTCATAGAGGCATCGATACGGCCTTTTTCATCAATCTTGATAACCTTAACGTCGACTTCATCACCGATAGCTACCAAGTCTTCGACACGGTTGGTACGAGTCCAAGCCATTTCAGAAATGTGCACAAGTGCATCTGTCTTATCAAAGAGGTTGACAAAGGCACCAAATTTCTCGATACGAACAACCTTAGCATGGTAAACTTCATCCACTTTGGCTTCGCGAACCAAGCCAGCGATGATTTCTTTGGTTCGGTTAATGGCATCTTGGTCGCTAGAGTAGATAGATACATTTCCTTCTTCGTCGATATCAATCTTAACGCCTGTTTCAGCGATAATCTTGTCAATGGTTTCTCCACCTTTACCGATGACAATCTTAATCTTGTCCACATCAATCTTGATGGTATCAATTTTCGGTGCAGTTGGAGCCAATTCTGGACGAACTTCTGGAATGGTTGCTTCAATTACATCAAGAATTTCAAAACGCGCTTTCTTGGCTTGAGCAAGGGCTTCGGTCAAGATTTCTGCAGTAATCCCTTGGATCTTGATATCCATTTGAAGGGCTGTAATCCCGTCACGAGTACCCGCAACCTTAAAGTCCATGTCTCCAAAGTGGTCTTCCAAACCTTGGATATCTGTCAAAACAGTGTAGTTATTTCCATCTGAGATGAGACCCATAGCAATCCCTGCTACTGGCGCCTTGATTGGCACACCACCAGCCATAAGGGCAAGCGTTCCCGCACAGATAGAGGCTTGAGAAGAAGAACCGTTTGATTCTAAGACTTCTGCTACCAAGCGGATAGCGTATGGAAATTCTTCCAAACTTGGCAAGACTTGAGCAAGAGCACGTTCACCGAGAGCCCCATGACCAATTTCACGACGACCAGGCGCACCGTAACGACCTGTTTCCCCTACTGAGTATTGCGGGAAGTTATAGTGGTGCATAAAGCGTTTCTTGTACTCTGGATCCAAACCATCGATGATTTGAGTTTCTCCCATCGGAGCCAAGGTCAAGACTGAGAGGGCTTGCGTTTGTCCACGAGTGAAAAGACCAGAACCGTGCACACGAGGAAGGAAGTCAACAACCGCATCCAAAGGACGGATTTCATCGACCTTACGACCGTCAGGACGCACCTTGTCTTCTGTGATCAAACGGCGCACTTCAGCGTGTTCCATTTGTTCCAAGATTTCAGCCACATCACGCATGATACGGTCAAATTCTTCATGGTCTGCATATTTTTCTTCGTAAACTGCTGTTACTTGGTCTTTAACTGCTTGAGTTGCAGCTTCACGAGCCAATTTTTCTTCCACTTGGACCGCTTTTTGGAGGTCGCTGTTGTAGGCTGCGATGATTTCAGCTTGCAATTCAGCATCTACATGAAGCAATTCTACTTCCGCTTTTTCCTTACCGACTGCCGCAACGATTTCTTCTTGGAAGGCAATCAATTCTTTGACTGCTTCATGCCCTTTAAGAAGAGCTTCCAACATGATTTCTTCTGACAATTCTTTGGCACCAGACTCAACCATGTTGATAGCGTGTTTGGTACCAGCTACTGTCAATTCAAGAAGTGAGCGCTCTGCTTGTTCTTGCGTTGGGTTGATGATGATTTGGCCATCGACATAACCCACTTGTACCCCAGCGATTGGACCGTCAAACGGAATATCTGAGATAGAAAGTGCCAAGGACGAACCAAACATAGCCGCCATTGGAGCAGATGCATTTTCATCATAAGAAAGCACGGTGTTGATCACTTGCACTTCGTTACGGAAACCTTCCGCAAACATAGGACGGATTGGACGGTCAATCAAACGCGCTGTCAAAGTCGCATCTGTTGAAGGACGTCCTTCACGTTTCATAAAGCCACCAGGAAACTTCCCGGCCGCATACATTTTTTCTTCATAGTTGACTTGGAGAGGGAAGAAATCCCCAGTTGCCATTTTCTTAGACATAACGGCAGCAGTCAAGACAGTTGACTCACCGTAACGCACGACAACAGCGCCATTTGCTTGCTTAGCAACCTGACCAGTCTCTACGATTAACTCACGACCCGCAAAAGTCGTTTGAAATACTTGTTTAGTCATTTTAATCCCCTTTGGATTGATGAAATTATACGCCTTGCCTACAAAGATCAAGATATTTTGGACGGTTCGGCTTGCCGAACATTTCTGTAGAAAAATAGGAAGGTGACGCCGCACTCGATGAGTGCTAGGAAGCTTATCTTTTTTCCTAAGAAATGAGACCAAAATTCAATTAAGTAGTTTTTTTGATATTTCACTGGAATAGTGCGGACGGAAGGTAAAATTATCCAGTGGATGATTTTAGAAATCCAGGGAATTTCATCCCTAATTTTTGAGCACTTCGCCTTTTTATTTCTATGCTCAGGCTAAAATAGTTCCCCGAACTATTTTACTCTCAAAAATCCCGTCTTAGATAATAACATTGTTATCATCTAAGATACCACTATAGCGTGAAATATCTTTTTATAGACACCTATTATCAGGTTTTAATAAAAACTTCTATAACTTAAATACCCTCATCTTTGTATCAAGTACGTACAGAGTTTATTTTATCATATTTTTCTTAAAAAGTGCGGGCTTTTTTATTAAAAAGGAACCATCCCCCTCGCTTGAGAAGAATGGTTTGCTTTTTATTACCCTAAAGACTGATGATTAAACAAGGCATGGGTTGCTTGGTGGATGTATTTTGCTGTTTCAGCATTGTTCATGGTGTACAAATGCACACCTGCGACATCCTGAGTGACCAAGTCCACGATTTGATCCACTGCGTAGGCAAGTCCTGCTGCTCTGAGCGACTCTGGATCATGCTCATACTTGTCTAAGATGGCCTTAAATTTGCGTGGAAGGTGGATATTCTCACACGTTTTCAAGAGACGAAGCGCTTGGTTACGGTTAAGAATAGGCATGATTCCCGCATGAATGGGAACATCAATACCTGCCAAGGTGCACTTATCTTGGAAATCATAGAAGCGCTCATTGTCAAAGAAAAGCTGCGTTACAAGGCTTGAACAGCCTGCATCCACTTTCTTCTTGAGATTTTGAATATCCGAGATCTGGTTTGGTGAGTCTGGGTGCCCCTCTGGGTAGCAAGCTCCGACAATATCAAAATGCGGTGCTTGTTCCTTGATAAACTCAATCAGGTCCGTTGCATAGCGGAAATCCTTTTGCGGTTCCACATCAGGAATGATGTCCCCACGTAGAGCCAAGATTTTTCGCACACCAACCTTGTCCAAGTCCGCAAGTGTCTCTGCAACCTTCTCCTTAGTCAGATAGATAGCTGGCAAGTGGGCAATGGTTGGAATCGCCAAGTCATTCTGGATAAAGTCTGCCAAACGAACCGTTGTTTCCTTGATATTGAATTTATTATTGCTGGCAGTCACACTGATAAAGTGCGGTGTCAGCTCCCGCATATCCTGCAAGGCTGAAATAATTTTATCATTACCCACAGCTGGGTTTGGAGGGAACACTTCAAATGAAAGTGACGGCGTTTGGCGTGACATAGTCCTTATCCTTTTCTTTTTGATTTCATGATTGCTGAGGCGGCTAGGGCCAAGCAGTTCCTTGATCAGTCAGCGTCAAGAGAGAAATCCTATCTTACAATTTCTCACGCGCAGCTTTAGCTGCTTCGACAAGGCGGATCAAGCTTTCTTTTGTTTCTGGAATACCACGTGTTTTCAAACCACAGTCAGGATTGATCCAAACTTTCTTGCTTGGAACTTTGGCAAGAATAGCATCGATTGTGTGGTCGATTTCGCCTTCATTTGGCACACGAGGTGAGTGGATATCGTAAACCCCAGGTCCCACTTCTGTTTGGAAGTTTTTCGCTTTGAGTTCGTCCAAGATTTCAAGGTTTGAACGGCTTGCTTCAAAGGAAATAACGTCCGCATCCATGTTGTCGATAGCTGGGATGATATCTGTAAATTCTGAGTAACACATGTGGGTGTGGATTTGTGTGTCTGGCGCTACTGTAGAGTGTACCAAGCGGAAGGCTGGAATAGCCCAGTCAAGGTAGTCTTCATACCAGTCGCTACGACGGAGTGGCAATTTCTCACGAAGAGCAGCCTCGTCGATTTGGATGATTTTCACACCAGCAGCTTCAAGGTCAAGCACTTCATCCTTGATAGCAAGAGCGATTTGAAGAGTTGAGTCCTTGATAGAGATGTCTTCACGTGGGAATGACCAGTTAAGGATGGTAACAGGTCCAGTCAACATACCCTTGACAGGTTTGTCTGTACGGCTTTGAGCATAGCTAGACCATTTGACAGTGATTGGGTTAAGACGAGTGACGTCACCCCAGATGATTGGTGGTTTCACCCCACGCATACCGTAAGATTGTACCCAACCATTCTTAGAGAAGAGGTAACCTGACAAGTTTTGACCGAAGTACTCAACCATGTCGTTACGCTCGAACTCACCGTGTACAAGCACGTCAAATCCAACTTCTTCTTGCCATTTGATCCATTCGTCGATAGTTTCAGCAAGGAAAGCGTCGTACTCTTCTTGTGACAATTCACCCTTACGGTAAGCCAAACGTTTGGCACGAACTTCCTTAGTTTGAGGGAATGAACCGATGGTTGTTGTTGGAAGAGCTGGAAGTTTAAAGGCTTCTTCTTGGATAGCTTCACGTTCCGCAAAGGCTGGCAAACGAGTGTAGTCTGCATCTGTCAAACCAGCGATACGAGCACGAAGTTCTGCATTTTCACCCACACGCTCAGTCGCAAAGAGTTCTTTGTTAGCTGCAAGAGCTTCTGCACCTTGACCATTGCGGATAGCATCCAAGTCACGAAGTTCTTCCAATTTTTCAACTGCAAAGGCAAAGTGGTTCAAGATTGCTGGTTCAAATTCCTCGTTAGCAGTTGTAAATGGCACATGAAGAAGTGAGCATGAGCTAGTCAAGACAATGTTTTCAGCTGGAATTTGCTCAAGAATAGCCAAGCTCTTTTCGTAGTTGTTGCGCCAGATGTTTTTACCATTGACGATACCAGCATAGAGAGTCTTGTCAGCTGGGAAACCATCTTTAACGAGTTCAAGAGTTTTCTTACCTTCAACGAAGTCAAGACCGATGGCATCTACTGGCAATTTCACAAGGTCAGCATAAACGTCACGAACGTCACCGAAGTAAGTTTGAAGCAAGACTTCAAGACCTTTTTTGTCAGCCAAGAGTTTGTTGTAGAGGTTCAAGAAGAGAGCTTTTTCTTCAGCTGTCAAATCTTTGACAAGAGCCGCTTCGTCGAGTTGGATGCGAGTCGCACCAAGTTCAGCCAATTTTGCAAAAACTTCTTGGTAAGCAGCCACTAAGCTGTCTACGAAGTCTTCTGCTTTCACGCCTTCTTCAAAGTCTGACAATTGAAGGAAAGTGAATGGACCTACAAGGACAGGACGAGTGTTCAATCCAAGTTCTTTTGCTTCTTGAAACTCGTCAAAGATTTTATGACCTGCAAGTTTGACTTGAGTATCTTTTTCAAATTTAGGAACGATGTAGTGGTAGTTGGTGTTGAACCATTTCTTCATTGGAAGGGCACGCACGTCCCCTTTTTCTCCTTGGTAACCACGACCCAAAGCAAAATAGCGCTCAAGGTCAGACAAGTCCAAGTTTTGAACTGAAGCAGGTACTACGTTGAAAAGGAAAGCTGCATCTAGGAAGTTGTCATAGTGAGAAAAATCATTTGATGGGATTTCAGTGATGCCTTTTTCTTTGACAATGTTCCAGTGTTTAGCACGCAATTCTTTTGCTGCTGCCAAGAGTTCTTCTTCTGAGATTTCTTTTCTAAAATATTTTTCAGTTGTAAATTTTAATTCGCGGAATTCGCCCAAACGAGGGAAACCGATGATCGTAGTTGACATGATGTGTCCTCCAAAATTTGTTGTTGAAACTATCTTAACAGAAAAGAAACTGTCTGTATAATTGTAAATAATTAGGCTTTGATATAGTTTGAAACTATATCACTCTTTTAGACAACAGAAAAAGACTTGAGACCAGTGTCTCAAATCCTTTGTATAGCTTGTTTTATGGCTGTATTTTAGTTGGAATGCTCAAACGAGCTATTGGCGATTCTCATCAGTGACTATGGCTTGCTATTAGAAAGGACTATAGGTTGGTTTTCTTTTGTAATTCTGATATTCCCCTAGAAAAGTGCGGACAGGAGGTAAAATTATCCAGTGGATGATTTTAGCAAACCAAGTAATTTCATCTCTATCAACTTTTTTCCTGTTCAAGTGGGACGACTGCTAGTGTCTTTCCTAAACTGGCTAAGACTTTTAAGACCGTATCCAACTGAGGACTAGTCTTTCCTGTCTCCATCCTAGCTATGACAGGCTGGCTTACTCCACTGAGTTCTTCCAGTTTTTTCTGACTGATTCCTTGCTCATGTCTAGCCTCAATCAACTCACTCATGATAGCCACTCGCATATCACTTTCAAGGATTTCCTCCTTGGTAAAGAGTTCAGATCGAACATCATTCCAATTACTCCCAATGGCACTATTCTTCATTACTTAACCCTCTTTCTTTTATGTCCTTCAGTTCATGCTTGGCTTTTTCAATTTCTCTTCTAGGAGTTTTCTGAGTCTTTTTGACAAAATGATGCAATAAAACAAAACTCCCATCAAGCCAAGCCACAAATAATACCCTATCCCTCAGAGGTCTTAGCTCCCAAATCTCATCTTCCAAATGTTTGATATAGGGTTCACCAGCTCTAGTCCCATGCTGACTAAGCAACTCGATATAGTCATTTAGTTTATTGAGTTTGATGCGACTGTCCTTACTCTTCTTTCTAGCCAATTCTCTCATATAATCTAAGACTGGCTCATTTCCATTTTTGTCCTTATAGAAGTAAATCGTATGCACCAAGTAACCTCTTTCTAATTAAATTATAACTCAAAAGTTATTAAAAGTAAATCCTAATACTCATAAAAACAAGACCTTAGAAAAATTCTAAAGGTCTCATTTTTATTATTCGATAAAATTACGAGAAGAGTTATAATGTGGAGCTAATCCTGACTCTTACACCAACTCAATGCCTTTCTCTCGGAGATTAGCCAGACACTCCTCATAGTATTCTGCATCATGCTCACTATAAACGGGATGACCTAGTTTCTCCTCAGGCAAGTCTTCATAGGGAGGACAAATTTTGCCACGGTAGTTCTTGTCCAGCCACTCTGGACTGACATTGTAGCCACGGTCAGCCATTTCCTCCATGATCAAGCGATGATAAGCATAGAGATGATAGGGCGAGTGGGTAAAGACATAGTCCACCGTCGAATGCTTTCTGCCCCAGCCATTGCCACGCAGGGCACAGCACTCTCGATGTTGGCCTAAAAGCTGCGGACGGGGAAGTTGTGAAATCAAAGCCTCATGCCAAAGTCTCATGGGGGTCTCCTTTCAGTAAAGTCGAATGTTGCAAGTAGGTATTTGGATAGTGTTCAAGCAACTCTCGAGTTTTAGCGACTAAGTCTTCCTTGGAAGCCTGACCAAAGCGGTAGCGATCCAGCAAAAGCATATAGTCTTTGCGCTCGGCATCTGTCGCTTTCTTTTTGAAATAACCCCAAATATGCTGAAAGGCATTGCAAACCTGACCCCTGTGTTCTGGGATTTGACAGGCACGGTCAATCATCTCTTGAACCTGACTCAGCTCCACCTGTTCATTCTTCAAGTATTGGCGAATCTCATTGTAAATATTGCTAGAATGACTCAAAACGAGGTATTTGTTTCTAGCCCAGAGTTGTTGGCACTGGGATTTTTGATTCGTTTGTTCCATGTTTCTCCTTGCTTTCTATCAGTTTCCAGGGAATATGGAAACAAAGTTGTATCTAAAAAATGAGCGAATTAATGACTTCACATAACTGACTATATGAATCTTTTTTCATCCTCTAAAAATTTCCTGACACTTAGGAAACAAAGTAATAATTCTCTTTTAGTTCTCGGAAACGGTCAAACCCTAGAATACCCTCATTTTGTAATCTGCCTAAAACAACGCTCGGATGAATATCGATTTCCTCCGCAAAACGTATGATATCCGTCTTATCAAAGTTTCCTTTTTCTACAAAAGCTTGATAATCTTCTGGTCTAATCAAGAAATCTTTTGCAAACTGGTCTGCCTGTTCCTCAGAACGAAGATAGGACTCACTGTTTCCTTCATCAGATGAAAAATCATTCTCTAGAATGTGCCCAATCTCATGGAAGAGCGAGAACCAGAAAATATCGGATACTTTGTTTCTATCCGTGAGTAAAAGCAAGACACTACCATTACTGAACTTTTTAGTCGCTCCATTCAAATTGGCATTTGGCAAAGCAGGTAGACCTACTAGGACAACACCACAGTCTAGCAAGATATCATACAAGCGTTGAGGAAAAACTTCTGGGTCTTGTCTCGTCAACTTTCTCAAAGCTGGCAAGCTTCTCTCTAGCTTTCTACGATTGAGCTTGGTAGTTGTTGTATCACGTGCTTTTTTAGATGCCAACTCCAGCATGATATTAGAGTTTACTATACTTTTAGTTGTAAACTCACGCGTATTCCGATAGCTGACTAAATGGTTAAAAGATATAAGGTTTTCTAAACTTGCCACACCTAAAATCTTGCGAAGCTCAATAATCTTTTCCTTCAAGCTATAGCGTTTGTCTGGAACGTAGCCTTCTTCCTTAAAATACTTGAAATCTATCATCTCACAGATTTCTTTCTCGCTACCTTCTTCTAACTCTTTTTGTTCTACAATCTCTGCCACTTTTACATCGTAAGCATTCTGAAGATTGAGCCAAGTTTGCATAGAAACTCCGCTTAGCTTGGCTAACTTATGAGCTGTTTCCTTACTGATGGACTCCTCAGCATTGACAAGCTTGCTGACAGTCTTTGCTGAAACTCCCAAACGCTCCGCAAATTCTTTCTGCGTTACATTATAATCTTCAATCAATTCTTCAACATACTGACCTGGATGAAAAGCAATCAGGTCTTTGTATTCAATAATTTTATTACTCATAGTGATTGCTGACCTCCTCTATTTTTAGAATTTCGATTTCTACAGGACTAGGAAATAGCTTCTCCATATCCTCCTCCCGAAATTCTACAATCAACCGATAGGAACTCTTTCGACCATCTATATCCAAAGCAAACTGTCCCTGTCTCTTTCCCTTGAGTTGGTGAAAGTGATACTTAGGAAAAGCCGTCACACTAGCCAAAGAATCCGCCGCTTCCAAAAAGTTGATCAACTGATGCAACTTTACAGCAATCTTATCCGAAAAATCCTTTTTCGCCTGCCTTAGCTCTGTGCACTGCTTTTTAACAGTTTTATTTGTATAGATGAGCTTCATATGTTCCTTTCTGTTAAATTAAATTACCTATTAGGTAATTTAATTATAGCATCTTTAGACAATAAAAACCAGCCAAAAGTAATTTGGCTGAGGTTAATTTGATAGAAAAATCTTTACTAATATAGATTTAAAAATCAATCAAAATACGGAAGTTCAATCTGGTTATTGAGAATTTTTTCTACTATCTGGTTATTTAGTAAAGCTACAAATATTCTAATCTGATTTCCTGAGACAGTAAGTTTATTATTTTCAAATTTTGGAATATCTTCCAAAGTATATTTATTATTTTCATCTCCAACATGAGCTTGCAAACTATTTATTGCCTCCAATAATTTCTCACCAGTTATTTTATTGATCATTTTGTTACCATGCCCACTATAAAATGATAATGATTTTGATAAAGCATCATTATCAGTAACAATATCCATGATTGAAGTAATATCATCTATTTGGACTTCAACTTGATCTGCTGTTAACAATAATTTATTTGAGTCACTGGTATTAAATCTATTAAGAACATTTTCAGCATACTTATTTATGTGTGCACTGAGTTGAAATTGCTTATCAACTTTAAAAGCATCGTAAACTCTAATTGAGTAAGTGTTATTATTTTTCTTAGAAATCATACATATAAAATTCGACATAGGTAATTCTAAACTATCAGAAATTTCATGTATAATCATATCAATGCCATCATTAAACCCTACTCGTTGTTTAAATTTCCAAAATAATTTATCCTTTACTATTAATTTTTTTACATTTAATGTTGTGATTAAGATAAATTCTTCCCCATTATCAGTATAATAATACAGAGCAAGAGTAGGCTTGAAGGGGTTTTCAGAGTCTAAATGATTAATATCATCTATACTTTTCAAACGTGTATCTGAAGCTGAATAATCAATATCAAAAAGGTCAACCAGCTTATAATAGGGACTTTGGTTCGTTAATTCTTCAATCGAGAATCTTTTAGAATTATCAAAAATCCCTAAATCATTTATTTCTTTTAATCTTCTGTTACTTGGAAATTCTATCTTCTCTTCTATTTTTATTAACTCTTCATCTGCAGTATTTAAATACTTCCCGATAACTTTATCTTCAGTTACTTCAGCTAAAACAACTCTTTTTAACACTTTACTCATCTCCAATTTCCTTACCAACAATACCTAGATTACTATTTGTACTTGTTCCTAAATAAACAAAATTTATATTTTTACCTAGTAACCTTTTTAACTCTTTATTTTGAACAAATAGTAGTAATTCTTGATCATCTTTCTTACCTATAACCAATGAATATCCAAAAAGCATTAAGGGAACATTAACAAAAAGTTCATTTGAGTTACAGAAAAAATAACCTAAAATTATTTGAATCAGTAACACCCCAACAATTCCTGTTATAGGAGCTTCTGGAACTGAAATTGTCGTAACCACAGGTAATAAAACTCCTAAAATAAATTCTCTACTTCCATTATTATAAGAATAGCCTAACCGGCCTTCTTCTGAGTTAATTCTCAAATAGCCCCTGCTCTCTGAAATCTTACGCTTTACATAGAATAATGAACTTAATGAGTACAAAGATAATATAATTAGAATAATGAAAGCTACCTTTTTTGTAGTTACTAATATTTGAAAATCAGGAAAAAATTTTCCATTTGTCTCTACATATTGAGCATACATAATTATAATTAAAAATAGGTAGCTTAATAAAAATGATGAGACAAAATATGCACGTTTGAATTTCCTACTGACATTATCATTAAACATTTAACTACCTCCTATTCCCTCTACTCCACCTTCACCTGTCCATTCATCAGCATTGGCAAGAGCCAATCGCGAAGTTGGGTGAGTTCTTGGTTTTGTTTTAATAATAATTGTATTTTTCTATCTACCGAAGATGCGTAATCAAAAAATTGTTCCATTAAACCAATTGGTGGTTGCGCAATGTGATAGTTAGTAACAAAGGAATCAAACAGTAGGTTTTTTATCCCACTTGTCTTTCCTTCCCAACTAAATAGAACACCATTGTTATATAGATTTTTCCATTCATATACAAAGTTATAGAAGGTTTCTTGTTCTTTTAGTGAAACCGCTTTACAGAAATTTGAACAGATTAAAGGTAAATCAAATCGATTTAATACCTTTTCACTGATACCAACTATACGACCTGTAGATTGAGTGGGACTTCCTCCAGATATTTCAATAACAATATCAAAATCTGTCAACAGTTTATTTTTGTTCTTTTCTAGTATAAAACGTGTTGGCATATCTGTTTTCCCATTTCCTGACAAGCCATTAATATCAGCACCACGAATACAATCAACCTCTAATGTATAATTTCCTTGACTAGTCTCTTTCCCCCAATCTCCCGTTTTATTGTCTGAAATCCAACTTGAAAATGTGGTCACTCCCCACCCCTCAGGAATTTCGCGTTTGAGTTCTGGGTTATAGACCATCTTTCCGCCTGATGATTTGTAGGGTTTGCCATTCTGGTCTGGGAAATCAAACTGTACAAACCAGTAGTCATAGAGGGTCTTAGCCATGGCTTCCAACTCTTGGTTGATTTGGTTGTTGATTTGGATTTTTTGGTCAAGTAAAGTTAGAACTTTTGCCATTTTATCTTGATGTTCTTTTGAAGGAATGTATAATTCTATATTTAATAAATTTTCTTTATTTAATTTAGGTTGTGCACTTCCAGTTATATAGGGAGCAAAGTTAATGGAATTCAGTTTGTAGTAAAGAAAGTCCGTATTTGTCCCCTCATTCCCCTTGATAATGTGCGCATGGTTATTCACCCAATACTTACCTGTTGCTAGAGTGCAGATTGATTTATTATTAGATTTTAGATTCTCTCCATCCTCAGCAATTAGAATATACTTGCCATCAAAAATATAATCATCTACATAGTCTACAATACCTTGTGCCCCATAATATGGATAGATTTTTTCAAGACCTTCTCTTTGTTTAGCTGAAAGCGGAACTCTTTTGTTATTAAAAATTTCAATTAAATCACCTAACTTACGTAATTCAAATTCTACTTCACTCATATTTCAACCCCTTCATTTGCTCTGCAATCTCCTGTTCCAATGCATGCGATTGCTGGAAGAGGTCGGTGAGTTTGTTTTGAAAGGCTGTCATCTTTGCTTCAAACTCTTCTGCTGTGATATCCACATAGTCTATCTTGATGTCAAAGTATTGGCCTGCGCTGAGAGAGTAATTTTTCTCCTTGATGTCCTCATAAGAGACGGTGACAGAAAAGTCCTCAACGGCTTCTTTCTTGATAAAAGTCTCGACGATCTTCTGCTCTTCCTCAGGAGATAGCACAGTCTTTTGGTTCTTACCTTCCTTGACCTTGGTTCCGAGGTTTGAGGCATCAATTAGGACGATATCGCCCTTGTTTTTCTTATCGATAAAGAGGATGGAGACGTTGGTACCTGTCGTCGCAAAGATATTAGACGGCATGGAAACGACACCTGCCAGCATTTGATTATCCACCAAGTGCTGACGGATGGCCTTATCAATCCCTGACTGGGCTGTGATAAATCCTGTTGGCAAGACAACGGCTGCTTGACCGTCTGACTTCAAGGAGTAGATGATATGCTGAACAAAGAGCTCGTAAATCGCCATCTTGTCCTTAGACTTGGCTGGAACTTTTGGCACTCCAGCAAAGAAACGCTCACTGGCTTCTGGCAAGCTTTCCACTCGGTCACGCCATTCTGAAAAGTCTAGCTTGAAAGGCGGGTTAGACACAATATAGTCCATTTTTTCAGGATGACGATTGGCGGTGATGGTATTGCCCTGTACGATATTATGTATGGAGTGTTGGAGCCCATTCAAGATCAGGTTGAGACGGAGGAGATTAGAGGATTTTTGCGAGATATCCTGACTATAGACAGTGGTCTTATCCGCACCGATACGGCTAGCTAGGTTCATGAGCAAGGTCCCCGAACCAGCAGACGGGTCATATATCCGCACGTTTGATGGTTGGTCATTTCCCACGAGGATATCAGCGATAATCTTAGCCACAGAGTGAGGCGTGTAGTACTCAGCGTACTTACCACCGCCGTCTTTGTTGTAGTCCTTGATCATGTACTCAAAGAGGGTAGAGAAAAAGTCGAAACCTTGTGAGAAAATAGTCTCATCAAACTTGACTCGAGTAAGAAGATTGATAATGGCTTTTGCCACTTCGTTACGCTTACTGCTATCTGAGATGGTATCGGTAATCAGACGCTCATCAAAAAGACGAATAGCCGTATCTCCGTCCGTATGCACAGAGAAGATATCATTATTGTCAATGGCGATTTGGTTAAGAGTATTTTCAAAAATCTCATAGAAACTCGCCTCGTTTTGCTGACGGTGAAGCGTTTCGATCAACTGCTCTGGCTTGAGCCAAGCTGTGCTGGTACCGATATCCTCTAAGAGCCAGTCATAGTCTTCCTCACTCATGGTCAACAAGTTTTCATAGGTATTCCCTGCATTTAGTACCTGTGCTTGATATAAAAACTTATCATTTAAAAATTTGTAGAGGAAAGACTGGGTGAGGAGTTTGTACTCACCCGCTTCTCCTCCTAGTCCTGCGTGGGTAAAGACGGCTTTTAAATCATCTACCAAGTCTTGGACTTGAACCTTGTATGTTTCATTCATTAGTGTTGGTATTCCTCTTCATATCCTTCAAATAGTGATTCAACCAATCTATCAAAATCTTGTTTGGCCATATTGCTAGCTGATTGGTTTTTCTTCATTTCTTTTCGGGCTTGCTCGCGAATCATTCGCTTTAGATATTCCTCATTATCTAGAACCCCTTGATTTTGACCGATTCTATGGTCTAATTTAACCTTAGAACCTTTGATAACATGGTAAATAGCTGGAAATTCACTGACCATAGTCGAGTTGGTTACATGCTTGTATGAACGAGCTGCCATTTCATCTCCGTTAAAGTTCATAGTCAAACGTCTCATACGAGTATAATAATCCTCCACTGACTTAAAGAGTTCTTCATAGTCTTTTTGTGTTTCCTTGATATTTTCCATTGTATAGCCTTCTTGGCCATAGATAAAATGTTTTTGCATGATACGTTGGAATTCTTCGTAGAGAGAAACCCACTCAGGATCCTTTTCATCACGCTGTTTTTTAATCCTACCAGCTACCCGACGTCTCCAATCTTCCAGGTCATTGGCTGCTAGGCGAAGTTCTTCCTCTGCAATCTTAACAAAACTAAAACTGGTCTCAGACATCGCTAAATTTAAGAGCGTTTGACTAGAAAAGTCAGCTGGTTTATCAATCAAGGACAGTGTCAGCATCCGTCTAGAGAGGATATTGAGCAAGATTGCGACCTGAGCAATGTCAATCTGCTCGATCAAGTGATGGTAACCAAGGAGACGAGCAATATTGTAATACTGCTTGATAGACTCCAAAGCTTTTCGTAGATCGATTAACTGCTTTCTATCCTTGATATCATTGATAGCTTGTGAAAAGTATTCCAGATTATCCGTTGGATAGTCAAGCAAGATTAGCTCCGTCTTGCTTAATTCATGAGAAATCTCGTCTGCAGGGACAAAGAGAGAGCCAAAAACATCCTCTCCATTTTCCCCAGTCAAGGCCGTATCATACTCTTGATTGAGTTCTTCCAGATAGGCACGATTGGTCCTGTCAAACTCTTTCGAAATATCCGCAAAGTCGATGACATAGCCAAATAGATAGTCCTTGTATGGACGATTGACACGGGTTAGAGTCTGTAAAAGGTTATGAGCCTTGATTTTACGCCCTAGGTAGAGACGTTTGAGACGCGGAGCATCAAAACCTGTCAAGAGCATGGAGTAGACGATGATAAGGTCAATTTTGCCTTCTTTGTATGCATCTACCTTGTCTTTCTTCTCTTCCTTATCTCCCTCATCATGGAGAATCAATGCGGATGTCAAGTTGATTGTTCCAGCTTTACGACGTTTTTCTAATTGCTTTTCAAGCTCACGCGCCTGCTTTGACGAGTCACAGACGATCATGCCACCAATCGTCTGGTCATCAAAAATTACATCACGTGCACGATTAAAGTCCTCGATGATAAAGTCTAACATAGGTTCTACATAACGAGGGTGAGCAAAGATATCCTCCTTGGACAAGCCTCCACGTTGGATCTCTTCATTGATGGATCTGAGATTGTCTTTATAAGAAGTCTCGATATCTTCTCGCATCAAACGTAGGGTAAAGCCATCATCGATAGACTGGTTGTAGTAGTATTTGTGGATATAGTCCCCAAAAATATCACGTGTGGTCGCATGATTTTCCTTGGTCTTGCCATCTTTCTTATAGGTAATCAATGGGGTCCCAGTCAAAGCAATCTTGATTGCATTGGTGTCTGCCTGATAGAGATTTGGTAGGTAGGAACCGCGTTCATTATAAGAGCGATGGGCTTCATCGATAAAATAGATATTTTGACGATGGAGGTCATAACCAGAGCGGTCAGTCAGGTCTGAATCATCCTTGAACTTCTGGATATTGACCACAGCGACATCATAGCCATCTTGTTTTTGATTGAGCTCTTGAGGGCTGTTGATTCGCTTAACCTTGAGCCCTCGTTTGGTAAATTCTTTAAAGGCTTGGTCTGCCAGATCCAAACGATCCACGACAAAGTAAAACTGAGGGACAATTCCCTGTTTTGAGAAATAATTGGTCAGATAGCGGATATTGAAGAAAGCCAAGGCTGTCTTCCCTGAACCTTGTGTATGCCAGATAACACCCTTCTTAACACCTTTTGCAATCGTATCTTCGATGGCACGTGTCGCAAAATACTGAGGGTAGCGCATGACGTGCTTCTGCAGTTGCATCTGACCATTCTTGCTCTCTTCCTCTACATAGACTAGTCCAAAACGAAGCATAAAGAGCAGGCGTCCTTTCTGATACAAGGAGGACAGAAAGGCATTGCAAGGTGTGTCAGGGTTTAAATTTGTTGTAAATTCTGGCTGGGACTTGAGGGCAAAGTGGTTCATGTCATCTAAAACGAAATCGATTTGGTCCTCTGTTAAGGTTGCTAAGGAATGAAGGAAATCTTCTTCTCTTTCTTCCTTGAAAGCATTAAACTTGGTTTTTGAATAGGCATTTGAACCGTAGTAAGAGCCCTGTTTCTGTTGACCTTGTCCACTGATATAGGGCAAGTTGTCAGACAGAGCTATCAACTGGGTGATATTGTTAAAGCGGCGGAACTTGCGATTTTCAAAACGTTGTCTAGTTCTGTCTTGCTCCGACTGAATTCCTGTTTTCCCATCTCGAATCGCATTTGGCTGTTTCACTTCGATATAAGAAAGAGGCAGACCATTGATAAATACAACAATGTCAGGACGGAATTCATCCTGACCATTTTTACAAGTGACTTCAAGCGCTAGATGAAAAGTATTGGCTTCAGGTTTTTCCCAGTCAATATAAACGCTATCTTCTTGATCTTGCAGGCGTCTAAAGAAAGAACGTCCCAAGTCATTTTGATCTAGTTCCAACTTGATATTGGCCAATTCTCTCTCAAAGTCTTCCTCTGTCAGGTAGTTGTTAAATTTTAAAAATTGCTCCTTAAAAACAGATACGAGGATATTGGTATCTGGATCTCGTTCTGCAATATCCTTCCCATTACGGGGAAGATAGGTATAGCCCAGTCTCATAAGGTGTAGAGCTGCCGGAATTTGTACCCTCGTTAATTCAGAAAAATCTTTTTTCTTTGCCATCAAAAAACCTTTCTTAAGCTTTGTAAGAATAGTTTATTCTAAACGCTTCATTCTATTCAACTGTTTCAACTATTAAAAATTTATTTTCTCTATTATTATATCATGTTTCAGATAGATTTTTCCATACGCCCCTACTCCAACCGACTTTTAACCTTCTTCTTAGTCAAGATACGGTCGTTTTTGTTAGAGAGAGCTTGGATACGAGCTTCGAGAAGGATTTTCCGTCCGGCCTCTGTTCGTGTGTAGACGAGGTGATAACGTTCAATAGTTGGCGTTAGGAAGTCGAGGAATTTTTGTGCCTCTTCCTTGCGCTTATCAAAAAGGCTTGGCACGGCATAGTAAGGTGACTGACCTTGTCGGACTTTCTCTGCCTTCAAGAGATAGCGCTGGTTGTCCACTGGAGCAAAGAACTCTCCCACAGTCTGAGCAAACAACTCCTTGTCCCTCATGCTTCCTCCCTTGAGATAGGCAAAGACCATGTAATTTTCCTTGTTCTCCTCTACCTGAACACGGGATTGATCGTCCGTTAGATGCCCCGAATCTAGCAGAGCCTTTCGGATCTGCTCACCCAGAGATTGCAAACGTTTATAGGGACTCTTATAGCAGAGGTAGCGCCAAGATGCAAAGGCCAAAAAGAGGAGACAAGCTGCTGTAAGCCACCAAACTCCAGTCAGTCTCATTCTAAACAACAAAACCAATAAATCCACTGCTAACAGCAGCAAAGACATGCGTACCCATTTTAATGCATCAAACTGGAGCATGATTGGAATTTTCTGTTTTTGAGTAGCAACTTTCTGAGCTCTTAGACTTGCAAGCAAATCAAACCCCACAAAATCCTCTGCTTCTCCATCTTCTTGTGATTGCAATTGGTTCATAGCGCTATGAAAAGCCTGATAGGTCACAATCGTTAGTGCCTTCATCTCCTTTAAGTTTTGGGAAACGAGATCTGAAATCTTCTGTTCGTTCTCTAAAAAGGCTGTTTGGATCCTATCTACCCATTGTTCACGAATGGTGACAGTTGGAACCAAGACAAGGGCTGGGTTGCCAAAACGAGCGATCAGCTCGATACCAATGGTGGTCTTTCCAGACCCTGGTGCCGCCACTAGGTGAACATGGCCATCTGTTTGATAGTTCTGAAAACGATCTAGGACTTCCTTTTGGTACTTTCTCCATCTTCCTTTAAATTTTAAATCTAACATTTCTTTCACCATTATATCTCTTGACTTACTCCTTTAATTGTACCACACTTATATAAAAAGCAAGATAAGGAATCAAATTAGTCTTTATAAGAAAAATATGGTATAGTAGAACCATACTATCTATAAGGAGTTTCTATGTCACAGCGTAAGCAAATGAAAGCTGTTTCTCCCCTTCTGCAGCAAGTCATCAATATTTCGTCTATCGTCGGGGGAGTAGGCACCTTGATTTTCTGTATTTGGGCCTATCAGGCTGGAGTGTTACAGTCCAAGGAAACCCTATCGGCCTTTATCCAGCAAGCTGGGGTTTGGGGGCCACCACTCTTTATCTTTTTACAGATCCTACAAACCGTCGTTCCGATCATTCCGGGAGCTTTGACCTCAGTGGCTGGGGTCTTTATTTACGGGCATATCATTGGAACTATTTATAACTATATCGGCATCGTGATTGGCTGCGCCATTATCTTTTACCTCGTGCGTCTCTACGGGGCTGCCTTTGTCCAGTCGGTCGTCAGCAAGCGCACCTATGACAAGTACATCGGTTGGCTAGATAAGGGCAATCGTTTCGAGCGGTTCTTTATCTTTATGATGATCTGGCCAGTTAGCCCAGCTGACTTTCTCTGCATGCTGGCCGCCCTCACCAAGATGACCTTCAAACGCTATATGATTATCATCGTTTTGACCAAGCCCTTTACCCTAGTGGTTTATACTTATGGTTTGACCTATATTATTGATTTCTTCTGGCAGATGTTTTGAGAATAGAAAAATCCGTTTGGTTTCCCAAACGGATGTTTTGTTTGTTTTATTTTGCGACACTCTTAGCGAGGACAAAGTTTCCAAGTGTGGCAGAACCATTTCCAGCAACTGCTGGAGTCACGATGTAGTCACGCACATCTGGTACTGGTAGGTAGCCGTTGAGAAGAGCGGTGAATTTCTCACGCACACGGTCCAGCATGTGTTGTTGGGCCATAACTCCACCACCAAAGACGATCACGTCTGGACGGAAAGTCACTGTAGCATTGACCGCAGCTTGAGCGATATAGTAGGCTTGAACGTCCCAGACAGAACTGTTGAGTTCAATGTTTTCACCACGAATACCTGTACGAGCTTCGAGACTTGGACCAGCCGCAAAGCCTTCCAAACAGCCCTTGTGGAAAGGACAAACGCCGTTAAATTCTTTTTCTACATCCATTGGGTGTTTAGCCACATAGTAGTGACCCATCTCAGGGTGACCGACACCACCGATAAACTCACCACGTTGGATAACACCTGCACCGATACCTGTACCGATCGTGTAGTAAACCAAGTTTTCGATACGGCCACCAGCATTGTTACGAGCAACCACTTCACCATAGGCAGAGCTGTTTACGTCAGTTGTGAAATACATGGGTACGTTGAGGGCACGACGAAGGGCACCAAGTAGGTCTACATTTGCCCAGTGAGGTTTTGGAGTCGTTGTGATAAAGCCATAGGTTTTTGAGTTTTTGTCGATATCAATGGGACCGAAGGAACCGATGGCAAGACCTGCAAGATTATCGAATTTTGAAAAGAATTCGATGGTTTTATCGATGGTCTCGATAGGAGTTGTTGTAGGAAACTGTGTTTTTTCTACAACATTAAAATTTTCATCTCCGACAGCACAGACAAACTTTGTACCGCCCGCTTCTAAGCTTCCATATAATTTTGTCATGATAAACCTCTTATCTTTGTTTTCTCTATTATAGCACATTTTAAAGAGCTAGATTTCTCAATATTTTAGATTTTCCTCTGTAAATCTTACCATCCAAGTAAAAACGAACAAACATAATATTTGTTCGTTTTGTTTTTAGATTTGATTTTCGAAAAGGACTAGGCTTTCACTTCGATGATAGCGTCACCCTTGACAACTGAACCACTTGCGACTGGTGTCACAGAAGCGTAGTCTGCTGTGTTGGTTACGATAACCATTGTTGTGTCGTCAAGACCTGCAGCAGCGATTTTGCTTGAGTCAAATGTTCCGAGAACGTCACCAGCTTTGACCTTGTCGCCTTGAGAAACTTTTTGTTCAAAGCCTTCACCGTTCATAGTCACCGTATCGATACCAACGTGGATCAAGATTTCAGCTCCGTTTGCTGTCTTCAAACCGTAAGCATGTCCTGTAGCAAAAGCAATCGATACTTCCGCATCAGCTGGTGCGTAAACCACACCTTGGCTTGGTTTTACAGCGATCCCTTGTCCCATTGCGCCACTTGAAAAGACTGGGTCGTTGACATTCTCAAGGGCAACTACGTCCCCAACGATTGGAGTTTGGATTGTTTCATTTTGAGGAGCTACTGGAATGTTACCAGTTGTTTCTTCTTGTACCAAACGTTCTGTCGCAACTTCAGTAGCAACTTCTTCTTCGTCTTCGTAACCAAACATGTAAGTAAGGGCGAAACCAAGAACGAATGATACAGCTACCATAAGAAGGTATTGAAGCAATTGACCGTTACCAACGTAAAGCATTGTACCAGGGATGATGGTGATACCATTACCAGTACCAGCAAGTCCAAGGATTGAAGCCAATCCACCACCGATAGCACCAGCGATCAATGAAAGGAAGAATGGTTTACGGAAGCGCAAGTTTACCCCGAAGATAGCAGGCTCTGTAATACCGAGGAAGGCAGAAAGAGCAGCTGGGAAAGCAAGTGTTTTCAGTTTAGGATTTTTAGTTTTGACACCAACGGCAACAGTTGCAGCCCCTTGAGCTGTCATCGCTGCAGTGATGATGGCGTTGAATGGGTTCACATGATCAGCAGCAAGCAATTGCACTTCAAGCAAGTTGAAGATGTGGTGTACACCTGATACGACGATCAATTGATGAACTCCACCGATGACCAAACCACCAAGACCAAATGGCAAGCCAAGGATCGCTTTTGTTCCGAAAAGGATGTAGTTTTCAACAACGTGGAAGACAGGTCCGATGACAAAGAGTCCAAGAATAGACATAACCAAAAGTGTCACGAATGGTGTCACCAAGAGATCCAATACATCTGGAACCACTTTGCGGAGAGCTTTTTCAAACTTGGCTCCGACCACCCCGATAATGAAGGCTGGAAGAACGGAACCTTGCAAACCAACAACAGGAATGAAGCCAAAGAAGTTCATAGCTGTTACTTCACCACCTGATGCTACTGCCCAAGCGTTTGGAAGTGAGCCAGAAACCAGCATCATACCGAGAACGATACCAACGGCTGGATTTCCACCAAATACGCGGAAGGTTGACCATACAACCAAACCTGGCAAGATGATGAAGGCTGTATCTGTGAGGATTTGGCTGTAAATGGTAACATCTTCTGGAAGTGTCATTCCAAGAGCATTCAAGAGACCACGAACACCCATGAAGAGACCAGTTGCTACGATAACTGGGATGATTGGCACGAAAACGTCACCGAAAGTACGGATAGCACGTTGGAACCAATTTCCTTGTTTAGCAGCCTCTGCTTTCATATCTTCTTTAGAAGATGTTGGCAAACCAAGCGCAACGACTTCGTCGTACATCTTGTTTACTGTACCAGTACCAAAGATAATTTGGTATTGACCTGAGTTAAAGAAAGCTCCTTGAACTTTATCCAAGTTCTCAATCACTTCCTTATTGATTTTCCCTTCATCTTTGACCATGACACGTAGACGAGTCGCACAGTGGGCAACACTGTTGACATTTTCACGTCCGCCAAGGGCTTCGATGACCTTTTTTGCAATATCCTGATTGTTCATTTGCAAAAATCTCCTTATAAAATTTTGTTCTTGTTTGAAAGCGATTTTATTCGCCCTACGACTATTATTTTATCATGTTTCTAAAATATGTCAAGCGTTTTGCAGAAATTTTTATTTCCTTTCTTTTTTCTCTGATTATTTTTGCTTGTTTTTGAGGGATATTCTCTTTTTCCTCAAAAAAATATCTTTATATTAGAGGATTCAAAGCTTTTTATTTACATTTTCTTTCATTTTTTCGTGAAAATTTGCCAGATTTTCTTCGCTTGATTTCTGGCAATCGTTTGACATATTTTCCTCTTTTTTAACATAAAAGGCTTGCTTTTTTTGCCGAAAACGTTTACTATTAATAATAGAATAGAACTTATGGAGGAAAGATAAAATGGAATGGACAACTGAGCGCCGTTACAGACGCTATGAAGACTGGTCTAATGATGAAATCAAGCAAATCAAGGAAAAGATGGCACAATCTCCTTGGCATACTCGTTACCATGTCGAGCCTAAAATGGGGCTTCTCAATGATCCAAATGGCTTTTCTTATTTTGATGGCAAATGGATTCTCTTTTACCAGAACTTCCCCTTTGGTGCAGCCCATGGGTTGAAGTCTTGGGTGCAGCTTGAAAGTGATGATTTAGTGCACTTTACAGAAACTGGAGTCAAAGTTTTGCCAGATACTCCATTGGATAGTCACGGTGCCTACTCTGGTTCTGCCATGCAGTTCGGCGATCAGTTGTTCCTATTTTATACTGGAAATGTCCGTGATGAAAACTGGATCCGTCACCCTTACCAGATTGGTGCTTTGATGGATAAAGATGGCAAGATTACAAAGATTGACAAGATCTTGATTGACCAGCCAGCAGACTCTACTGACCACTTCCGCGACCCGCAAATTTTTAACTTTAAAGGTCAATATTATGCTATCGTCGGTGGACAGGACTTGGAGAAAAAAGGCTTCGTCCGTCTCTACAAGGCTGTAGACAATGATTACACAAACTGGCAAACAGTTGGCGACCTTGACTTTGCTAACGATCGCACTGCCTACATGATGGAATGTCCAAATCTGGTCTTTGTAGGCGAACAACCTGTCCTTCTCTACTGTCCACAAGGATTGGATAAGAGTGTTCTAGACTATGACAATATTTATCCAAACATGTACAAAATCGGGGCTTTCTTTGATCCTGAAAATGCCAAAATGGTAGATGTCTCTCCATTACAAAATCTAGACTATGGTTTTGAAGCCTATGCAACTCAAGCCTTCAACGCTCCAGATGGACGTGCACTAGCAGTAAGTTGGCTTGGGTTACCAGATGTTTCCTACCCATCTGACCGTTTTGACCACCAAGGAACCTTCTCATTGGTCAAAGAACTCACTATCAAAGATGGCAAACTCTACCAATATCCTGTCTCAGCCGTCAAAGAACTTCGTTCTTCTGAAGAGGTCTTCTCAAATCGTACTCAAACCAATAACACCTATGAACTGGAGCTCAACTTGGAGGCCAATAGCCAAAGCGAGATTGTCTTGCTCGCTGACAAAGAAGGCAAGGGGCTTTCCATCAACTTTGACCTTGTCAATGGACAGGTGACAGTGGATCGTAGTCAGGCTGGTGAACAGTACGCCCAAGAATTTGGTACGACTCGTTCTTGCCCTATCAATAACCAAGCTACAACTGCTACTATCTTCATCGATAAGTCAGTCTTTGAAATTTTCATCAATAAAGGAGAAAAAGTATCTTCTGGTCGTGTCTTCCCACATGCGGACCAAAACGGTATCTTGATCAAGTCTGGAAACCCAACTGGAACTTACTATGAATTAGATTATGGTCGCAAAACTAACTGATGTCGCAAAACTTGCAGGCGTCAGCCCCACTACCGTCTCTCGAGTTATCAATAAAAAGGGTTATCTATCTGAGAAAACCATTCAAAAGGTTAATGAAGCCATGCGAGAATTGGGCTATAAACCCAACAACCTGGCTCGTAGTCTCCAAGGAAAATCTGCCAAGTTGATTGGACTTATTTTTCCAAACATCAGTCATGTCTTTTATGCGGAGTTGATTGACAAGTTGGAACACCAACTCTTTAAGAATGGTTACAAGACCATCATCTGTAACAGCGAACATGATTCTGAAAAAGAACGGGAGTACATTGAAATGCTGGAGGCCAATCAGGTCGACGGTATCATTTCAGGAAGTCACAATCTCGGAATTGAAGACTACAATCGTGTGACGGCACCGATCATTTCCTTTGACCGAAATCTATCACCAGACATCCCTGTCGTCTCCTCTGATAACTACGGTGGCGGTGTCCTCGCAGCCCAAACTTTGGTCAAGACAGGCGCCCAGTCTATCATCATGATTACAGGAAATGACAACTCTAACTCACCAACTGGACTGCGCCATGCTGGATTTGCCTCTGTTCTCCCGAAAGCACCTATTATCAATGTTTCGAGCGACTTTTCTCCCGTCAGAAAGGAAATGGAAATCAAGAATATCTTGACCCATCAGAAACCAGATGCGATTTTTGCTTCGGATGATTTGACAGCTATCCTGGTTATCAAAATTGCTCAGGAACTGGGAATTTCTGTTCCTGAAGAGCTCAAGGTCATTGGCTATGATGGGACTTACTTTATCGAGAACTACTATCCTCATCTGACAACGATTAAGCAGCCTATGAAAGAGATTGCCCAACTCACTGTCGATCTCCTCTTACAGAAGATTGAAGGCAAGGAAGTTGCGACAACTGGTTACTTCTTACCAGTTACTCTATTACCCGGAAAAAGTATTTAAACACAAAAAAACTCAGACTGATTCGTCTGAGTTTTTTATGATCTTAAGTTTTCGAGATAACGCTGGGCTGTCTCTAAGTTAAAGGTTCTATCTGCGATGAGGCGCTCAACGAGAAGAGCAACTTCAGACTCAGTAGCACCAGCTAGGAGAGCTAGGGATTTGGCCTGCAATTTCATGTGGCCTTGCTGGATTCCTGTGCTCACTAAGGCTTTGAGGGCCGCAAAGTTCTGGGCGAGACCGATAGACACGATAATCTGAGCTAATTCTTTGGCAGAAGGATTTCCCAGTAGTTCGTGACTAAGGGCTACACGTGGGTTGAGACCGATAGAGCCACCCCTAGTAGCTACAGGCATGGGTAAGGTCATCTCACCGACCAATTCTTCTGCGTCCCTATCTAGTCTCCATCGGCTAAGGCCTTGATAGTGTCCGTCTCGGCTGGCAAAGGCATGAGCGCCAGCTTCGATGGCACGCCAGTCATTACCCGTGGCGATTAAAATGGCATCAACACCATTAAAAATCCCTTTATTATGGGTAGCCGCTCGGTAGGGATCAACCTGCGCAAACTGGCTAGCCAAAGCTATTTTCTCCGCAATTTCTCGTCCTTGGTCCCTTTGGGGACTCAAGTAGCGAAAGGCGATACGACAGCTTGCAGTCACCAGAGAATCGGTCGCGTAGTTGGACAAAATACCCATGAGACTCTGTCCCTGACTGAGTTCTTGTAAGACTGGTTTCAAGGCTTCTAGCATGGTGTTGAGCATATTGGCTCCCATGGCTTCCTGAGTATC
This sequence comes from bacterium, assembly GCA_905221335.1. Taxonomy (GTDB): domain Bacteria; phylum Bacillota; class Bacilli; order Lactobacillales; family Streptococcaceae; genus Streptococcus. The sequence continues at coordinate 15,055 of CAJNCT010000001.1, read as the reverse complement.
AACATGGAGATAGACAACGAGAAAGTCTGTTTCTCCTTTGATCTGCTCTACATGCAAATCACGCGCCCCACCACCACGTTTGACGATAGAAGGATAGGCTTGATTGGCAAGTTCCAAGAGCTCAGCCTTCTTGCTGGTAATCTTCTCCTGCGCTTGTTCAGGCTCAGCAACTTGATAAAGGGCTACCTGACCGATCATCTGGCGCTCATGTACTTTAGCAGTAAAGCCACCTGCTCGCTTGATGATTTTGCTGGCATAGCTGGCCGCAGCAACCACAGAAGGTTCTTCTGTCACATAAGGAACTGTGTAGTCCTGACCGTTCACCAAAAGTTCTGGAATGATAGAATAAGGCAGAGAAAAAGTTCCCACCACATTCTCACTCAGCTGGTCTGCAACAGCCAAACTGACTTGTTCATCCTGCTCCAGACCCGTTTGCTTTTCAGGACTAAGGAGCGCCTGAGCTTTCAGCAACTCAAGGCGCTCATGGTATGATTTTTTAGAAAATCCATTCCAACTTAACTTCATCATTTTTCAACCTTGCTATAACGGCGTTGGTGGTCGACAATTTCAACCAAGGCATAGTCTTGATGTTCATAGCCTGCAAATTGGGCTGAGCCAGACTCATCCAACTGTAATTCTTCGAAGAAGACTTTTTCATAGTCTGCAACAGACAATGCTGTACGTTGTTTGAGTTTGCTCAAGCGATCCTTATCAAGGTAAGCCTTATAGCCTTCGACCAGCTCTCCACTAAAGAACTCTGAAACGGCTCCACTTCCGTAACTGTAGAGGGCAATTTTATCTCCAGCCTTCAAAGTCTCTGCATTTTCCAAAAGAGAGAGGAGCCCGAGGAAAAGGGAACCTGTGTAGATATTTCCAATCATCTGACTGTAGAGAATGGACTTATCAAAGTTTTCTTGCAAACTATCCTGTTTTTCTTTAGACAAAGTTTTGTCCATCATCTTGCGCAAGCCTTTTAAAGCCAGCTTAGGATAAGGCAAGTGGAAGCAGATAGCCGCAAAGTCATCCATAGTCCAATCATAGCGTTTCTTGTATTCACCCCAAGTCGTTGTCAGGCAATCAAGATACTGTTGGGTCGAGTACATACCATTTACATAAGGAGTGCTTGAATAGTTCGGACGCCAGAAATCCATGATGTCGCGCGTTTGGGCAACGTTATCATTGTTAAAGGCCATAATGCGCGGATTTTGGGTGATCAGCATCGCCACACTTCCAGCACCCTGAGTTGGCTCACCTGGAGTTCCCACACCATACTTGGCAATATCACTGGCAATGACCAAAACCTTGGACTCTGGAGAATTTTCCACATGCAACTTGGCATAATGGAGGGCAGCTGTTGCTCCATAGCAGGCTTCTTTGATTTCAAAACTACGAGCGAAAGGCTGAATGCCTAATAGGCCATGAACAAAGACCGCTGCCGCCTTACTCTGGTCAATCCCTGACTCGGTCGCCACGATGACCATATCGATTTCTTCTTTTTCTTGGTCTGTTAAAACAGAATTGCTTGCACTAGCAGCCAAGGTAACAATGTCCTCAGTCAGTGGCGCAATACTAATTTCATTTAACAAGAGTCCCTTGCTAAATTTTTCGGGGTCAACTCCCCTTGCTTCTGCTAGGTCTTGTAATTTCAAGACGAATTGACTGGTCGCAAAACCAATCTTATCAATACCGATTGTCATATTTACCTCTGTTTTTTCATTCATTGTAAAAAATCGTTTCATTCTATTTTATCACAAATAGGGACAAAAGAGAGAAAAAAGACTTGATTCACCAAATCAAGTCTTTGCTTTGACTGCATTAGGAAGAGATTCCTCGTTGTTTTCGGATGTAGTAATAAAGCTTTAGAATTACCGTTCCACTTGCCATTCCAATAGAAATAACGAGGGCTAACATAACCACCAAAGTCGCGCTGGCAAGGGCATGACTGTAATCCCCTGTCACAAAGAAGGCTGTCGTCCGATAGGATAGATAACCGGGTACTAAAGGGGCGAGAATAGCCAAGACAAAAACCACTGCTGGTGTCTTATAGACAATACTTAAAATCTGGCTGATACAAGAACCAACCACCGCTGCGATAAAGGTCGCAATAATAACATTGGTTGGTTCTTTGAGCACGAGATAGAGGAGCCAAACAACCATTCCCAAAACCCCACCAGGCAGAAGCATGGAACGCTGGACATTTAGTACGATTAGAAAGTTGATAATGGCGAGCAAACTCGCCATTGCTTGGAGTAAAATACTTGTTAGAGTCATCTTATGTCATCAAAACCAGGGCGACAGAGGTGCCGGCCCCTAAAGCGAGGGTAATGAGCAGGGATTCAAACATCTTGCTCATACCAGAGTTGATATGATTGGTCATGATATCTCGAACCGCATTGGTCAGAGCAATCCCTGGAACAAAGGGCATGACGGCTCCTGCTATGATCAGGTCTGCCGTCGAAGGAAATCCAGTATAGCGAGCCCAGAACTGGGCAATCAAGCCAAAAACAAAGGCACCTGCAAAAGCTGTTACAAAAGGAATTCGGATAAACTTCTCGACATAGAGAGAGAAAGCAAAACCAAACAAGGTCGCAACGCCTGCTCCAAAAGCATCATAGACATTGCCGCCAAACATAATCGAGAAGAAAGGGGCGCTGAGGGTTGCTGCTACAGTCACTTGGAGCTTGCTATAAGGAAGAGCTTGATTTCTGATTTCCTTCAGCTTTTTAAAAGCTGTAGAAAGATCAATCTGGCCACCCACAAGTTCTCGTGATACTTGGTTGACATCACAGACTTTTTCGATGTTATAGGAGGATGAGGTCACCCGTTTCATCCGAGAAATATTGGTGTTTTCAATCGAAAAGAAAATAGCTGCGGGCATGGCAAGAACATTGCAATCCACTATTCCCTGTGAATGGGCAATGCGAATCATGGTGTCCTCAACCCGATGAATCTCCGAACCACTTTTCAAGAGAATGGTTCCAGCTAGCATAATCACATCAATGACAGCATTTAACTCTTTTGATTCGTCCATTTTCTACTCCTATTTTCTACTCCCTTTATTCTATCACAAAAGTTCATGAAAAAAAATCTTTGTCATGAAATCATGACAAAGATTGGGTTAATTTCGTTCATTGCTTGACGTTCTACCGCCATCTGAAGAATCCGTTGTAGGGTTGCTACCTTGATTGTTACTCTGTGAAGGCGTCGTGTCTGTTCCTGGATTTCCGTGTTGAGACGAACTTGATGAAGAAGGAAGTGGTTTTGGTTTATAAATAGAAATCTTAACACGTGTTTTATTGAGATCTACCTTTTCTCCAGGTTTAGGGTCCTGACTAACAACTGTTCCTGCAGTAGTTCCTTCAGGAGCAGTTGATACTTCCACAACTTCGATATTGGCCTCTTTTACACCAACAATCTGAGTCAAATTGTTCTTAGTAAATTCGAGACTTGAACCAATGTAACTTGGCATCGAAACGCTGGTCACCTTCTTAGCAACTGTCAATACAATACTTGTTGCCTTTGTTAGGTCGTAAGTACTTCCTGCAGCTGGGGTCTGCCTAATGACTGTTCCTGGATCGCTTTCGCTAGATTCCTCTTCCTCGATCTTGATAAGATTTTCTGGAACCTTTTTCTCTTTGAGCTCTGCGACAACATCCGAGGACTTACGTCCTACATAGTTACTTAGTTGGAAGGATTGCTTACCTGATGAAACGATTAGATTTACTTTGCTTCCTTCTTTTCGACCGCTTCTAGCTTCTGGATCTGTTCGAATGACGCGACCTTCGGCTACTGTGTCGCTGGCCTCTGTCTTTTCTTCACCTACTTCAAAATTAGCTTTCTTCAGTGTCTCTTTAGCTTCAGCAACTGTCTGTCCCGATACATCTGGAATAGCAATAGTCGCTGGAGTTCGGGAGAAGATCCAAATCAAAGAGGCTGCAACTAGCAAGGCACTGGCCAGTAAAATCATATAGCGAGCTTTAAACTTCCGTTTTTTCGCTGGTTTTGGTACTGGTGCTTCATCTACCACCTGCTGAGTCTGCTGTTTTGATTGAGGTCGCTCTAATTGTGGCTTAGCCTTCGGAATAGAGGTCAGAGTGCTTTGTGGAACTTTAGGCAAGGTCTTGGTATCAACCTTGCTTGCCTCATCAAAGACTAGCTTTGGTTCTCTCCTACGATTGTGAGACAAACAACTCGACAAGTCCACATACATTTCTGATACAGACTGATAGCGATCTGTCAATTTCTTGGCCGTTGCCTTGATAACGACATTTTCCAAAGCTTGTGGTACTGCTGGATTCTCAGCAATAACAGATGGGAGTGGTTTTTGGAAATGCTGGAGGGCAATAGTCACCGCACTATCCCCATCATAAGGGATATGTCCTGTCAACATCTCATAGAAAATAATCCCCATGGCATAGATGTCACTCTGCACAGTTGCCTTGGAACCACGGGCCTGCTCAGGTGAGAGATAGTGGACTGAACCCAGCATGGAGTTGGTCTGTGTCAGACTGGTCTCTGCAAAAGCCACGGCAATCCCAAAGTCTGTAACTTTAGCAGTTCCATCTGGTGTCAATAGGATATTTTGAGGTTTCAAATCTCGGTGGATAATCCCTCTCGTATGCGCCAGACGCATCGCCAAGAGAATCTGTCCCATAATACGGACGGCTTCTTCGTTTGAGAGAGGAGAGTGTTCTTTGATATAACGTTTGAGGTCCAGCCCTGCCACATACTCCATAGCTAGATACTGCTGACCGTCTTCCTCACCGATATCTGTTATTCGAACGATATGGGGATGATCCAGATCCGCCATGGCTCTCGCTTCACGTTGAAAACGTGCCACAGCAATCGGATCTGTCTGATAGTTAGTCCTCAGGACCTTAACCGCCACTTCTTCCCCGTCTAGGATCAAATCCTTGGCCAAGTAAACATCCGCCATGCCTCCTCGACCAATCTGTTTGATAATCCGATATCGTCCGGCAAAAATCTTGCCGATCTGGATCATTCTACTTCCTCCTCATTCATGTGAACAAGGGCAACCGTGATATTGTCTAAGCCTCCTGCATTGTTTGCAAAACGAATCAAAGTTGCCGCCTTGTCTGCCAAGGAAATATCACTCGTTACAATATCGTAGATATCGCTTCCTGAGATCATATTGGTCAAGCCGTCACTGTTGAGCAAGAGGTAGTCTCCTGGCTCTAGGCTAACCATGCCAAAATCTGGTTGAATTTCATCTTTTTGCCCAATGGATTGGGTAATAATATTTTTCTGCGGATGAATTTCTGCCTCCTCTGGAGTTAGCTGACCAGCCTTTAGCAGAGCATTAACCAAAGAATGATCACTTGTGAGCTGGCGATAATTTTCACCACGGATCAAACCGATACGAGAATCACCGATATGGGCATAAATAGCTTGATTTCCAATAATGGCTACTGCTTCAAGCGTTGTTCCCATCCCCTTATAGGCTTCGTCTTTCCCCATCTGATGAATTTTTTGATTTTCAAGTTCCAGATAGTGGGCAAACCATTCACGGACCTCATTGACGGTGTCGATTTGGGTATCAACCCAAGCCACGCCCAAGTCTGTTACCGCCATCTCACTAGCGATATTGCCTGCACGGTGTCCTCCCATCCCATCAGCCAAGAGGATCATGGTGCGCCCTGCTCGGTTGACAAAGTGATTGACATAGTCTTGGTTATTTGTTCGTTTCTGACCAACATCTGTTAATAATGCTATTTCCATTGTGTCAGTTCCTTCCTAATCAGATATCTTGCGGAATTGGCTGATAAAGAATCCATCACTTCCGTACAATTCAGGAGTGATCAAGATACAGCCGTCCTTCAAAATATCCTTGCATTCGTGTTCTAGTTTAACCTGCTCAAACTCGGGGTGACTTTCTAAAAATGCCTCAACGACGTGAAAGTTTTCCTCTGAAACGATAGTGCAGGTACTATACGTTATTATACCACCTTTTCGTAAGGTTTGACAAACACTACCTAGTATTTCCAGCTGAATTTGCTGTAATGATGCGAAATCCGCCGTTTCTTTATTGTATTTGATATCTGGTTTGCGACGCAGGAGGCCAATTCCAGAACAAGGGGCATCTACTAAAATCTTATCAAACGAATCCTTCCCAAAAAACTCATGTACTTTTCTGGCATCCAATTTTTGTGTTTGAACCCGATCTGCCACACCCAGACGCTGGGCGTTTTCTTGGATCAAGTCCAACTTGTGATCATAAAGGTCCAAAGCTGTCACCTTACCAGATGTGAGGTAAGAGGCCATATGGGCTGTTTTCCCACCCGGAGCCGCACAGGCATCAAGCACCTGCTCATCGCCTTGTAGATCAAGAGACGGAGCAACCAATTGACTAGACTCGTCTTGGATGGTAATGGCCCCTTCTGCGAACAAATCATGGCCTGCAAAGTGGCCTTGCTCCTTGACCAGACCAGTGGCCGCCAAAGGGGAATCGGTCGCCTCTAACAAAGCTTTGATTTCCTCTTTTCGGCTCAAGTTGGTCACCCGGATGCTGGCTTTGTTGCGCACCAAGAGACTTTTAAAGATGGCTTGGGCTCGCTCTTCCCCGTACTCTTCCTTAAGTTTAGACACGAGCCAAACAGGGAGAGAATAAGCAATGGAATCACGCTTGTTTTTGCGTTTGATACTGTCAACATCTGGCCAGCCTTCTCTCAAAATACGACGAAGGACGGCGTTGACCAGTTTTTCACTGCCTTTTTTACGGGCTTTGGCTAGTTCCACCGCTTCATTGACCACTGCGTGATTGGGAACCTTATCCAGATACCGAAGTTGGTAGGCGCTCAGAAGGAGCAGGATATAGAGCCAGTTATCTAGCTTATCCCGGTCTTCGATAAAGTGGGACAGATACCATTCTAGAGTCAGTTTTCGGGCTACTGTTCCGTAGACAATCTCTGTCACCAAGCCCTTATCTGCTGCTGAGAGTTGACTCCCCTTGAGGTGTTTGTTTAAGGCAATATTTGAGTATGCTTGGTTAACCAAAACATCCTCTAGCACTGCTAGGGCGAGACTTCTAGCCGTTTCTACTTTAGTCACCAAATCGTTCTCCTACTGTCAATGTCCGTCCAACTCCGTTGAGGAAGGAAGCGATATCCATCTTAGGCTTCCCAGCTGGCTGCACTTGCTTGAGAGACAGAGCCCCTTCAGCCGTTGCGACGATCAATTCTTTCTTGCCAATTGAGAGGATCTCACCTGGAGCTCCCTGACCTTCTACTGGCAGGGCTTCATAGATCTTAAAGCGATCACCCTTGAGAAAAGTGTGGGCAACAGGCCAAGGATTCATCCCACGGATTTGGTTGAAGAGTTGGCGATTGGTTTTAGTCCAATCGAGTTTCTCTTCTTCTGGCTTAATATTTGGCGAGAAAGTGACTTGACTAGGATCTTGTGGTTCAGGTTGGATTTCTCCTGCTAAGTAGCCAGGTAGCGTATCCAAAAGCAAATCGCGACCAACGATTGCCAATTTTTCAAACAAGGTGCCGACATTGTCCTCATCTGTGATGGGAATACTGCGACGAGAAATCATATCCCCTGCATCCATTTCCTTGACCATCTCCATAATGGTCACACCAGCTTCCTCATCCCCTTGAATCAAGGCATAATGAATGGGTGCGCCACCACGGTGTTTGGGAAGAAGGGAAGCGTGAACGTTGACCGCAAAATCCATGCTATCAAGGAGTTTACTTGGGAGAAATTGTCCAAAAGCAGCAGTGATAATTCCATCTGCTCCTAGCTTCATAATGGCTTCCATCTCTGGACTTCCAGATAATTTTTCAGGCTGGTAAATGGGAAGACCTGCTTCTTTGGCAGCCTGCTTGACTGGGGTTTCTTGGATTACTTTTTTACGGCCGACAGCGCGGTCTGGCTGGGTCACAACAGCTAGAATCTCGTAACGATCATCTGATAACAAACCCTTCAAAACTGTCGCTGAAAAATCGGGAGTTCCCATAAAGATTAGTTTTGTCATTTCTTCTCCTTCTTATAAAAATTGCTGCGGCTCATGGTCAATACTGAGACGAAGCTCGCTATTGTCCCGTTCTTGAGTCAAGGCCAAAACTCGATTTAGAGTCGGTCCCAGCTCATCTTCTAAACGGTATTTAATCAAAATCTGGTAATGATAAAGGTTGTGGGTACGGGCGATTGGTTTTGGTGTTGGTCCAAGGATTTTACTAGTTTCTGATAATCCTGAGCGCAAAATTCCCATAACTTCATAGGCACGTTTGACAACCTCTTCTTCTTTCTTGTGAGAGAGGGTAATCCCAATAGTGAAATAGTAAGGCGGGTAGCCAAGTTGGCGCCTGATGCCCATTTCATAGGCATAAAAACCTTCATAATCCTGTTCCTTGGCAAAACGAATTGCATAGTGCTCAGGATTGTATGACTGAATCAAGACCTGCCCAGCCTTTTCTGCACGACCTGCACGGCCTGCCACCTGGGTTAAGAGCTGAAAGGTTCTCTCAGAGGAACGAAAATCTGGCAGATTCAAGGCCGTGTCCGCATTGAGTACTCCGACTAGGGTCACATTGGGAAAATCCAAGCCCTTGGCAATCATCTGAGTTCCCAACAAGATATCTGCTTCCCCTCGGCCAAACTGGTCAAGAAGAGCTTGGTGACTGCCTTTCTTGCGGGTCGTATCCACATCCATCCGCAGAATGCGGGCCTGAGGAAAGAGCTCTGACAGCTCATCGTAGGCTTTCTGAGTCCCTGTACCGTAGTAACGAATACTGCGGCTCTGACAGTTGGGACAGACATGAGGAATCCTCTTAGAAAAGCCACAGTAATGGCAGTTCATGGTCTTGGTATCCATGTGGAGAGTCAGAGAAATATCACAGTTGGGGCAGCTATCCACAGTACCACACTCCCGACACATAACAAAGCTAGAATAACCTCGTCGGTTGAGCATGAGGACCACCTGCTCTTTTTTATCCAAGCGGTCTTGGATGGCCTCTAGCAAAGGAGACGTAAAGTTTGACGTCTCATTCTGCCCGATATAGTCCCGAAAGTCAATCACTTGAACCTCAGGAATAGTGGCTAAAGGATTGGCCCTTTGGGTTAGTCGCAAGTGTTGATAGACTCCTTTTCCAGCCCGCGCACGGCTTTCTAAGCTCGGTGTCGCTGAACCAAGAACCAGGGCTGCTTGATTGTACTGAGCCCGTAAAATGGCGACCTCTCTAGCATGATAACGGGGATTGCTGTCTTGTTTGTAGCTAGCTTCATGCTCTTCATCGATAATCATGACACCTAGATTTTTCAAAGGAGCAAAGATAGCTGATCGAGCGCCAACGACAACTTGGGCATCGCCACGCTCAACCTTGCGCCATTCGTCGTACTTCTCACCATTGGATAGGCCTGAGTGGAGAATGGCTACTTTCTCACCAAATCGAGCAATAAAACGCTCCGTCATTTGTGGTGTCAGGGAGATCTCAGGTACCAGCAAAATGGCTGTCTTACCCTTGTCCAAAGCTCCTTGGATGATCTGTAAGTAAACCTCAGTTTTTCCACTTCCTGTAATCCCTTGAAGGAGGAATGGAGACTGTTGACTGCCAATAGCACTGACAACGGCATCACGCGCCTGTCTTTGTTCTGGATTCAATTCCAAAGGTGTACTTGCTTCAATGCCTTCAAAATAAGCGGCTGAGCGTTGCACTTCCTTTTGGACTAGGGTTAGAGCTCCTTGCTCCACAAAGAAGTTGACTTGCTCGCGTGAGTAGGATTCTAACAAGCTAGCCAGAGGAGCACTCTCAGGATGAGAAAGCAAATAGTCTCTCAACTCTGCCTTTTTCTTGGCACGTGCAGAAATCTCGATACCTTCTAACTGGTCAGCATGAACCTCATACCAAGTCTGGGTTTTGACCTTCTTTTGATCAACTGCCTGGTATTCTAAACGAAGTAGACCTTTCCTCGTCAAGCGCATCATTTCTGCCTGCTTGGCAAGATCTAGAGAAGAGAAGGTTAGCGAATCTTCTGAACCAAACAGACGCTCTTTGTCTTCCTGACTGAGACTTTCCAGAGGATAGAGAATCTTATCATAACTGGAGTTTAAAAATCCCGGCAACATGGCTTTTAGAATGGAGATTTTATAAGAAAAGACTGACTTACGTAGCTCCTCTGCCAGCCAGAGTTGCTCTTGAGTCAAGACGGGAGAAAAGTCCAGCACCTCCGCAATCTCCTTCAAGTCCTGACCTTCCATCTCTTCATCCGACTGGGACTCCAAACCTAGCACAATTCCTTGGATCAAACGATTGCCCTTGCCGAAGGGGACATGGACCCGCATACCGACTTCCAGCATCTCTACAAATTCTTCAGGGACCTTATAACTATAGGGCTGGTCCGTCTGCATCAGGGGAACATCCACGATAATCTTTGCAATAGTCATCTTCTCACCTCCTTCTTGTCAGTAAATTCTTGCAATAGAAAAAATAAGATTGAGTCCCCCCAACCTTAAATTTTTTCACCATCTTCTTTTTCTTTAGCGATTTGCTCTTTGATTTTCTTTTCTTCTTCTTCTCTGCGGCGTTTTTCTTCTTCGATACGGAGACGAACCGCTTCACGTTTTCCTTCTGGATCTGGGTGAATGGTTACATTTCCTGACTCGATTTCTTCCAAGGCGCGAAGAGTTGATTTTTCAGACTTAAACTCTTGAGTTGCTGGCGCACCTGCTTCTAGTTCGTGGGCACGTTTTGCTTCCAAGATTACGAGTGAATATTTTGATGGCACCTTGTCTAGCAAGGTATCGATAGAGGGTTTTAACATCATTTACTTGTACCTGTTCCTATAATTTATCGAGTAGTTGGAGATTTTGGCAACATCTCCTGATAGTGACCAATGACACGGTCCACACGGAAGTGTTCTGCTTCGATCACACGCTTGACACGCTCAGCAGCGAGGGGCACCTGATCGTTGACAATGGCATAATCATACTCACGCATGAGGGCAATTTCTTCCTTGGCTTTTTCGATTCGTTGAGCAATCACTTCAGCGCTATCTGTTCCACGACCTACCAAGCGGTCTTGCAATTCATCCAAATCTGGTGGTGTTAGGAAGATAAAGACAGCATCTGGAACCTTTTTCTTAACCTGAAGAGCTCCCTGCACTTCAATCTCAAGAAAGACATCGATTCCCTTGTCCAGAGTTTCATTGACATAGGTCAAAGGAGTTCCATAGTAGTTACCGACATATTCTGCATATTCCAACATCTGACCTTGACGGATCAGTTCTTCAAACTCTTCACGAGTACGGAAGAAATAGTCCACTCCGTCCACTTCACCAGGACGTTGCGCACGCGTCGTCATCGATACAGAGTATTGAAATTGATTCTCAGAACTCTCAAAAATCTCTCTTCTAACCGTTCCTTTCCCAACTCCTGAAGGACCAGAAAAAACGATTAGCAAGCCTCGGTCTGCCATTATGTCTCCTTTAGTTAGTCTGTGAAATAAAGTAAAATTTCTCTCGGATACTGATGATAGTGTCAGTTATCCTTCTACAGTCTTTCTATCTAGTGTAACAAAAAAGCAGTAATTTTTCAACTGCTCTTTCTTATTTATTTAGCATAATCTACTGCACGAAGTTCACGGATCACGGTTACCTTGATATTTCCTGGGTAATCGAGATTGTTTTCAATTTTCTCACGAACTTTGTGAGCCAAGATTGTGACTTTGTCGTCTTTGATTTGTCCTGGATTAACCATGATGCGGATTTCACGTCCTGCTTGAAGAGCAAAGCTATTTTGCACTCCTTCAAAGCCATTGGCGATTTCTTCCAAATCATGGAGACGCTTGATGTAGCTTTCAAGAGACTCGCTACGAGCACCTGGACGCGCTGCACTCAAGGCATCTGCTGCAGCAACAATCACTGCAATGACACTTTCGGCTTCGACATCACCGTGGTGGCTAGCAATGGTATTCACCACAACTGGGTGTTCCTTGTACTTACGAGCCAACTCCGTACCAATCTCAACGTGGCTACCTTCAACCTCGCGATCAATAGCTTTCCCGATGTCGTGAAGGAATCCAGCACGACGGGCAAGAGCTGCATTTTCACCAAGTTCACTCGCGATGATACCAGATAACTTAGCAACCTCAATCGAATGACGCAAGACATTTTGTCCATAAGAAGTACGGAACTGCAAACGTCCCATGATCTTCATCAAGTCTGGATGGAGGTTTGGCGCACCAATCTCATAGGCAGCAGCCTCACCGTATTCACGGATTTTATTGTCAATCTCTTGACGGTTCTTCTCAACCAACTCCTCGATACGAGCTGGGTGGATACGGCCATCCTTGAGCAACATTTCCATGGTCATACGAGCAATTTCACGACGAATCGGATCAAATCCTGACAAGGTTACAACTTCCGGTGTATCGTCGATGATGACATCAACCCCTGTCAAACTTTCAAAGGTACGAATGTTTCGACCTTCACGACCGATAATGCGCCCCTTCATGGTATCATCTGGTAGGTGAACTGTCGAGTTTGTTGACTCTGCTACATAGTCACCAGCGATACGCTGCATAGCCTGAACCAAGATATCTTTGGCAATCTTATCTGAACGCTCCTTCACTTCTTGCTCTGCCTCACGAATGCGACTAGCAATTTCCTTGGTCAAGTTTTCCTCTGTCTGAGCCAAGATAATATCTCGAGCCTCAGTTTGGGAAAGGGAACCGATACGTTCAAGTTCAGCTTCTTTTTGTCTTTCGACTTCCTCTAATTGCTCTTCACGTGCATCAAGGTTTTTTGCTCTATCAGAAATACTTTGTTCTTTTTGTTCAAGTGTTTTTTCTTTGTTCGTCAAATTGTCGTCCTTACGGTCAAGGCTCGTAGCTCTCTCCGTCAAACGACTTTCAATTTGCTTGAGCTCCTGACGTTCTGACTTAAATTCAGCGTCCACTTCTTCACGGTATTTTCTGGCTTCCTCTTTGGCCTCCAATAGTGCTTCTTTTTTAAGAGACTTGCTTTCGCTCTTGGCTTCATTTAGCAATAAATCCGCTTCGCGCTCAGCTTGTCCTCGTAAATTAGTTGCTTCTTGTTCAGCATTTAGAAGCATCAACTCTGCAGCCTCTTGAGATGATTTCATCTTAGCTGAGATGCTGACATATCCAATGACTAAACCAATGATGACGGCAAAAACAACAATCGCAATGGTCATGATTTCCATGTTTTTACCTCATTAAATTTGTTTATCGAATGACATACATTCCTTAATATTCTATCATAAAAAACCGATTTCCACAAACCCAAATTGAAGAGTTTTGTGTGAATTTTAGAAGAAAATCCTTATATTTTCAAGCAAAATTAAGATTCTTTAAAAATTTAAATTTCCACGAAAAACGAAGCAAAAAAGAGCAATCACCCACCAAATACTACTTCTACAAACGCCTTAGAGAAAGTTCAGGAACAAGTGAAAGCGGTTCACTGTAGACAGATTTAACAGCCAGATCCCCATCATCACACTACTTCAAAATACCAAAATTATACTGAATAAATTTCACATATTCCAACATATCAGTCGCGCTATAATAAAGCCTTTTATCCTCAAATTTTCAGGGAAACTTTAACACCTTGTAAGATTGACAGCCAGACGTTGACTTGTTCTGGTAAACTTCGCCATTAGTTAAAAGCAATCAGCAAGAATATAAGATGTCTAGTATTTGATTTTCAAAATTTCAAAAATTTAGAGTGATAGTTCTCGTCACTTTGAATGTTAGAAAAGAGAGAACCAATCTGATTCTCTCTCATGCTTAATTAGATGTCACTCTCTACAGTTGACAAAAAGCCCAAAAACCCCAGATAGCCTTGAGCTATCCGGGGTTTTTGTTTTCATCGCTAAAATGATATCAACAATTTCATTTTAGTCGATTTCTGGGACTTAGTCTTCTAAATCCATTTCAGAAGCTGCTGATTTCTTCTTCTTGCCAAGAAGAGAGGCAGTTGCCAAGGCAGCTACTCCTAATCCAAGACCAGCAAATTGGTTACTTGCAGTTCCTGTATTTGGAAGTTTTCTACCGTTTGAACGTCCTGGTCCAGCAGGTTGTTGTGCAGGAGCTTGTGAGTGGTTCAATGCACTTGAGATTGAAGCACTGTCAGACAAGCTAGCTGAGGTACTTGCACTATCGCTCAAGCTTGTGCTTGCTGATTCAGATGCACTAATTGATGCAGATACGCTGTTGCTCAAGCTTGCTGAAGTACTTGCTGAAGTTGAGGCATCACCTGAACCATTGCTTGTACTTGTTGAACCTGAACCGCTACCTGAGTTGTTGCTTGCACTGATTGAAGCTGAAACTGATTGGCTTGCTGATACAGATGCTGAAGTGCTTTGACTTGCAGATACTGATGCGCTAGCTGATTGACTAGCTGAGCCATTGCTTGTGCTTGTTGAACCTGAACCGCTACCTGAGTTGTTGCTTGCACTGATTGATGCAGAAATGCTGTCACTCAAGCTTGTGCTTGTTGAGACTGACTCACTTGCGCTGATTGAGGCTGAAGTACTATCGCTCAATGATACGCTTACTGACTTGCTGAGTGAAACTGACTCACTTGCACTTACAGATTCAAGGTAGCTAGGAAGGTTAAACTCTGGCTTAGATTCGCTTGTTGGCTCACCCTTACTATAGCTGAATGAGTTAGATTGTTGTGACGCACTTGTACTCAAACTGCTTGAAACGCTATTGCTCATGCTTACTGAAGTACTTGTTGAAACTGAAGTACTACTTGAGTTGTTGCTTGCTGATTCAGATGCACTGATTGAAGCTGATACGCTGTTGCTCAAGCTTGTACTTGTTGAAACTGATTCACTTGTGCTGATTGAAGCACTTACGCTGTTGCTCAAGCTTGTGCTTGCTGATTCAGATGCACTAATTGAAGCAGATACGCTGTTACTCAAGCTTGTGCTTGCTGATTGGCTCGCACTAATTGAAGCTGACACACTGTTGCTCAAGCTTGTGCTTGCTGATTGGCTCGCACTAATTGAAGCTGACACGCTGTTGCTCAAGCTTGTGCTTGCTGATTGGCTAGCACTAATTGAAGCTGA